>JBPCLO010000041.1:0-82432 GCA_051003155.1 Fimbriimonadales bacterium
TCTCGAAGCCGCTCGACGAGAATCCCGCGGTGTTTCCTGGCGACGTTTCTTTTTCGCGGCAAATGACGATGAGTCTGGCTCGCGGCGACTCGTGCAATGTCAGCGCTTTCACTGCAAGCGCCCAC
Organism: Fimbriimonadales bacterium; assembly: GCA_051003155.1. Lineage (GTDB taxonomy): Bacteria > Armatimonadota > Fimbriimonadia > Fimbriimonadales > ATM1 > JACDEQ01. The sequence continues at coordinate 126 of JBPCLO010000041.1, forward strand.
GCCGGCACCCATGTGGATCTTCCCCGCCATTTTTCAGAAGTCGATACCCTGCCGCCGCTCGATGCGTTCGTCGGCCCGACCATAGTTGTCGACGCGTCGAATTGGGATGATGTCAAGGCACTCAACATTCCGAGCGGACTGCGGGTCCTGCTCAAGACAAGAAACGACCGAACCGCGTACTCCGTTTTCGATAAACACTTTTCCTGTGTTACGGCGAGCGTTGTGCGCTGGCTTGCCGACAGCGGCGCTGTGCTGATCGGAGTCGATGCGCCGTCCGTCGATCCGCCCGACAGCAAAACCTTGGACAATCACCATTCGCTGTGCCGAGCGGGAATCGCGATCCTGGAGAACCTCGATCTTTCGGGCGTCGAACCCGGCGAATACGAATTGATCGCGCTCCCATTGCGGATTCCGAACGCAGACGCAACGTGGGTGCGTGCGGTTCTCCGCAAATAAAAAAGGCTCCGCAATCTGCCGATGCGGCGCCCAGTGTGGGGACGAATTAGTCTTTAACGATTGCGTGAAGAACCGACTTCGTCGGCTTCAAGTTCGCGGCGTACTTCTTGGAATCGGCATCGAATTTCGGCATGCAGCCGGGGCAGCAAAAGTAGACTCGCACGCTCTGCACCTTGTCGTCTGCCATAAGGTCGATGTCGCGGTACGCCGCTGCTTCTTCGTGCTTGAAACTCTCTCCCGTCACGACGCATTTTCCAGAGGCTTCATAATTCGGCTTACCGATCGCCTCCGCGGGATCTTTGTCAAAGGCCGCCTTGTTCTCAGCTTTCAAGAAGAAATACCGAACGTTTTTGAAATCGGTGCTCGCGACCGCATCCTGAGGCGCGACCGCTTCCTTCGAAACGACATCGAAAAGGGAGTAACCGACGAGCCCCGTGGCCTGTGCGAAGACCTTGTCCGCGTCCTTCTTAACCGAGCCGATACAGCCTGGGCAGCAAACGCCGAATACAACGTCCTTGTAAACGTAACGCTTAGCATTGGCGGGAACCGCGTCACCCATAACCGGGCAAACCGTTTTAGGGGCCTGGGCCATAGCAAGCGTGGCCATGATAAGTGTAGAAATCATAAAACTTGAACGTCCTCCTTGTGACTCCTTATTGTAACTGAAAACGGGCTGCAAAGGTTCCGCAACGCTATATCCATGCATGCGGATATAATGGTATATTCAATGCACATGAGCCGTACGATGCAAACATTGTGCAAGGCGCTGAGCGACGAGAATCGACTTCGAATCGCTTACCTTTTGGCCGGATCAGACGCGTGCGTTTGCGAACTCGCCGACGCGCTCGACCTGCCGCAGTCGACACTATCGAACCATCTGGGGAAGATGCGCGACAGCGGCCTGCTCCAAACGCGCAAGGATGGCACTTGGATCTATTACCAGCTATCCGATGCGAGGCGCCCTCAAATCGAGGCGATCTTCTCTTCTTTCGAAGGCGAGCTCTCCACCGACGACAAACTGAAGCAAGACCAAGAGCGATTCGGCAAGCGCCTGAGAATGCGAATCGACGGCCGCTGCAACCGAAGCTACGGGCAACTAAAGGACAATTAAAATGAAAGAACTGACACTCAAGAGCGAAGGCATTCACTGCGACTCGTGTGCATCGAGCCTTAGCAATGCCATCTCAAATGTAGAGGGCGTTTCCTCCGTGCGAGTTGACGTGCCGAGCAAAACCGTCCACATCGAGTACGATTCACCCGCGGACGAGGCTCACATCGTCGGTGCCATGGATGACGCCGGATTCGAGGTGGCGCCCAGGGGTTGACCATGCTGCCGTTAGTCGTCGGGTTCGTCGTCGCAGCGCTGATTTATTGGTTCTTCTTCGGGTCAAGGCGCGAAGAGACCGGCCACGTGACCCCCAAAGGAGTCCAGGAGTTCACGATTACGGTCAGTGGCGCATATTCGCCGTCGCGTTTGGTCGTGGAGCCTGGCCGGCCTGTACGCCTCGTATTCGATCGCCAGGAGACGGAATCGTGCTCGGATCAAGTCTTGATCCCGGAGTATGGAATCGCACGAGACCTGCCGCAGTTCAAACAAACGGTCGTCGAGTTCACGCCGACAAATCCGGGGGAGTTCGAGTTTGCCTGCTCGATGGGCATGTATCGCGGAACGATTCTCGTGGCCCAAGAAGCCACCGGGAAAGTCGACCTGGACATCAAAGGGATGACCTGCGCGGCCTGCGTTAACAGGGTCGAAAGGGGGCTGAAACGGGTGCCCGGGGTTATGGGCGCTTCGGTCAACCTCGCGACGGAAACGGCTCAAATCGCCGCCGGCGCTGGTGTCACGATCGAGAAGCTCGTAGGTGCGGTCGAAAAGTCAGGTTACTCCGCATCTCCGAAGCGGACGGCCTCGAACGAGCGGGACGTCGAGCGGGCCAAAGAAGCTCGCCTGGTTGGCAGGAAGTTCTGGGTCGCATTGGCTCTAACGCTGCCCGTGCTTGCCACTTCGATGCACATCCCGGGTGCGCCGACGATGCCGACCTGGCTCCAGTTGGCGCTTACGGCTCCGGTCATTATCTGGGCGGGCGGGCATTTCTTCATACAGGCAGGGAAGGCGCTTCGTTATCGAGCGGCGGACATGAACGTCCTTATCGCGATCGGCACCGGTTCGGCTTTCGGCTATAGCCTTTGGCGGACGATCTTGGCTAAAGGCGGACATGCGGAGGTCTACTACGAGGTAGCCGCCGCAATCATTAGTCTCATTCTGTTGGGACGCTGGCTGGAGGCCACGGCAAAAGGCAAGACCGGTGACGCGATCCGCAAGCTTCTAGAATTGGAAGCTAAATCCGCTCGTGTCTTCCGCAACGGGGAAGGGTTAGTATTGCCCCTTGGAGACGTTGTGAAGGGCGATATCGTCATCGTCAAGCCCGGTGAAAAAATCGCCGTCGACGGGGTCATCGCCGAAGGGTCGAGCTCGATCGACGAGAGCATGCTGACCGGCGAGAGCATTCCAGTCGACAAGGTTACGGGCCATCAAGTGTATGCAGGCACCCTTAACCAGCAAGGCAGCTTTCGCTTCGAGGCCACCGGCGTGGGCCAAGAGACGGCGCTCGCGCGAATCGTGCAAATGGTTCAGCAGGCGCAGGGCTCGAGGGCGCCGATCCAGCATCTCGCGGACAAGGTGACCTCGATCTTTGTGCCGGTGGTTCTGATGATCGCCGTGCTCACGTTTTCCTGTTGGCTGGCGGTCGTCCCTGGCGTAACGTTGATTGCAGCCCTTGTGCCGGCTGTTGCAGTTTTGATCATCGCCTGCCCCTGTGCTCTGGGCCTCGCCACGCCGACGGCCGTCATGGTCGGAACGGGTCGGGCGGCGCAGATGGGCGTGTTGGTGCGAGACGCCGAAGCGCTTGAGCGGCTCGCACAGGTCGACACGATCGTTCTCGACAAGACAGGCACAGTCACTCGCGGCCGGCCCGAGCTTACCGATATCGTTGCCGACGGCATCGCCGAGAATGAACTGCTGCGCCTCACTGCATCAGTCGAAGCTCACAGCGAGCACCCTCTCGCGTCGGCGGTGGTACGGGGAGCGGAGGACCGCGGGGTTAGGCCCGCGCCCGCGCAGGAGTTCGTTTCGCACACCGGCAAGGGCATCGAGGCCCGGGTCGAGGGAAGAAGAGTGCTCGTGGGCACGCGAAGCCTCTTAGAAGAGAATCGCGTTGCTCTTGACGGTCTTGCCAAGAAGGCTGAACCAATAGCGAATCAGGGGAAGACCGCCATTTTTGTTGCTGTGGACGGGGTGGCCAGTGGAGTTCTGGCAATTGCCGACACGGTGAAGCCTGAAGCCGCGGCTGCCGTACGAGATCTCTGCGGCGCCGTTTCGCAGGTGTGGATGATCACGGGCGACAACAAGCAGACCGCCGATGCAATCGGCGTCCAGGTCGGTATTGAAAACGTGCTGTCGGAGGTACTGCCTGAAAGAAAGGCTTCCGAGATCGTGAGGCTTCAAGGTGAGGGGCGCAAGGTGGCCATGGTCGGTGACGGGGTAAACGATGCGCCCGCATTGGCGCAAGCCGATGTAGGCGTGGCGATGGGAACCGGAGCGGATATCGCGATGGAAACCGCCGACGTAACGCTCATGAGCGGAAATTTAAACGGCGTCGGCCAGGCAATCGGCTTGAGCCGAGCGGTGATGCGCACCATCAAGCAGAACCTCTTCTTCGCATTTGTTTACAATACGCTCGGCATCCCGCTCGCTGCTTTCGGCCTGCTCAGCCCTATCATCGCCTCTGCAGCTATGGCGTTATCGAGTGTATCGGTCGTTTCGAACGCGTTGCGCCTGAAGAGGAACGGCTGGGCATGATCCTTCGCTTACCGCCCGTGGCTGGTTGCCGTGGAGGAGGCGTACAGGAAGGCTTTAGACGGCTGCTTCGGCGCGAGTCGTATCGAGCGATCTTCGGGAGCTCGGGTGTCCAACCATGTAGGTCTGGGCAGTGAATACCTCTTCGCCTTTAACTATTGTCACGCGTTCGTAGGTGCCGCCCGACTGTAGCGCCCATGAGTTGGTGTTGTCCCGCAGGTAGACCTCGAGGATCTGCAAGAGATGCTCCACCATTTGCTCGTCCTGAATCTTGAGCAACGTTTCGATCCGCCGGTCGAAGTTGCGGCGCATGATGTCGGCGCTTCCGATCAGCGCCTCGGGCCGGCAGCCGTTTGCGAAGTAGTAGATTCGGCTGTGCTCGAGGAAACGCCCGACGATGCTGTAGACGCGAACGTTCTCGCTGAGGTTCTCGACGCCGGGCCTTAGGCAGCAGATGCCTCGGATCACGAGGTCGACGGGAATCCCGACTCCGCTCGCTTCGTAAAGCGCGTCGATGACTTCCGGGTCGACGAGCGAGTTCGCCTTGAAGATGATTCGCCCCTGGCCGGTCTTGGCGTGGGCCTCGATCTCGCGCTCAATGCGCTCGACGATGCCGTCTCTCGCTCCGCCGGGCGCGACGAGCACTTTGCGGTATTCGTTTTGGGCGGAGAAACCCGTGAGGACGTTGAAAATCTCGGAGACGTCCTGCGCGACGTCCGGGTCGCAGGTGAAAACGCCGATGTCTGTGTAGAGCCGCGCAGTCGTCGGGTTGTAGTTGCCCGTGCCGATGTGCGCATAGCGGCGGATGCGGGAGCCTTCACGGCGCATGACGAGGCACATCTTGCAGTGGGTCTTCATCTCGGTGAACCCATAGGTGACGTGAACGCCTGCTCGCTCCAGGGCTTTGGCCCAGACCAGGTTGTTGCTCTCGTCGAAACGGGCTTTGAGCTCGACGAGGACGGCCACTTGCTTGCCGTTCGCCGCCGCGTCGAGGAGCGACTCCACGATCGGAGATTTTGTGCCGACTCTGTAGAGGGTTTGCTTGATGCCGATGACGTCGGGGTCGTTTGCCGCCGAAGCGACGAACTGCTCGACCGGGACGAAGCTGTCGAAGGGATGGTGGAGGATTACGTCGTGCTTGCGGATGGCATCGAAAAGCGCCTTACCCGTGGAGAGGGCCTCGCTTGTATGGGGGATAAGGGTCGGCCAATTCAATGCCGGCAAATTCAAACCCGCCAATTCCTCGAAAACGTCCATTCCGATGATTCCGTCGATGGAGAATACTTCGCTTTCATCGAGTTTGAGGATTTGCATCAGGAATTTCTTCATTCCTGCAGGCATGGCCGATTGGATTTCCAGTAATACTGGCTCGCCGAAACGCCTCATGCGAATCGACCGCTCGACCATCGAAATAAGGTCCGCAGCTTCGAGCTCCTGAATTTCCAAATCGGCATCGCGGACAACGCGAAAAATAAATGAGCGTGTCACCTCCATTCCCGGAAAGAAATGAGCAAGATTGTTGGCGATGAGGTCTTCGATCAGGACATAATTATGTCGGCCCGGGGAAATTCGCACGAGCCTCGGTACGACCGTAGGAACCTTAATTCTTGCCAGCGAACGCCCCCGCCCCGGCACCTTTAGTTCCACACATAGGTTCAAGCTTCGATTCGAAATGAACGGTATCCTGTGTGCCGGCTTGAGAGCGAGCGGCGTGCACAGCGGAAATATTTCTTTGCTGAAAAACTGGTTGAGCTTAGCCGTCTGCGTTTTAGAAAGTGCGGAGTACTTCCGAATCGCAATAGACTTCTTTTTCAGAGCCGTCCGGATATCTCTTTCGAAAACCTGCGACGCGCGCTTGCGAAGAATTGGGGCCTGCGTCGCGATCAATTCGAGTTGCTCGGCCGGAGTTTTCCCATCCGGAGTAACCTCACGAATTCCGTTCTCGATCTGCTCGATTAATCCGGAAACACGAATCATATAAAACTCATCGAGGTTCGATTCGAAAATGGAAAGAAAGCGCAGTCGTTCGAGCAACGGGTTCGATTCCCTCTCGGCCTCGGCGAGAACGCGCGCATTGAATTGAAGCCAGCTCAGCTCCCGGTTGAGGTATGCCGCGGGTTCCCTCATCCCTTTCCGACCTCGATGCTGCCCTCGGCGAGGCCCAGGATCGCCCCCTCACGGATCCCGAATTCGCTCACGAGTATCTTGTCGATACCGACGGTGCCCATGAGCTTCGAGATCACGGCAACACCCGGCAAAAGGGAACTCGCGCGGGTCGGGCTAATGTCGAACCGGCGCGAAACCTCGGTCGACGAAAGGTTCGCAAGTGAGGTTTGCAGGTAATCAAGTTCATATCGGTGAATCCACCGATCGCCGTCGGGATGTAAGGCTCGGACCAGGCCCCGCGCCACGCCGCCGCACCCGACGAGCCTTTTGCTCGGGCTGTGGCCCTCCACCGGCGCGAGGGTTTTCTCGATGATTCGGTCGAGCCGCTTGATCGAATCCGGATTAGGGCGGTCTTCCAACTGCGCATTTGCTCTTAGCGTCCCGGTCCCCAGCGGTAGGGAGTGAAAGTCGGTGCGGGCCGAGCCGTCGATGCGAACGACCTGGGCGCTCCCGCCACCGACGTCGAAAAATGTCGTCGGCATTTCGCCGTACGAATCCAGCATCGCGCCGCGAATCGCTAACTCCGCCTCGCGCTCGGGAGATACTATTTGCACGTTCACACCGGATTTTGAGCGAATGAAAGTTAACGTTTCGTTATGGTTCTTCGCCCTTCGGACGGCTTCCGTGGCAAACACATAGAGTTGCGAGGCCTTGCGAGCGGCTGCAAGCTTCCGAAAGGATGAAAGCGCCGTCACCAGTTCTTGCGTCTTCGCTTTGTCGATGACACCCGTGTTGGCGACCATCTCGCCCAGGCCGAGCCACTGGCTGTCGTTGTCCAGGCGAACAACGGCGCGGCCGTCGGTTTGTGCTATTAACATATGCACTGTGTTGCTGCCGATATCGGCGGTCGCGAAAGTTCCGGACATTGGTACCAAAAGTATGGCTCGAAGACAACTGCTTCACGACGCTCTGAGATTTGCCGTCGAGGCCCACGATGGTCAAGCAAGAGACGGAGATTATCCTCTGCCTTATGCTACGCATCCGGTGGAGGTTGTAGCGAATCTTCGCTACGTCGGCAACGTTGTCGACGAGGATATTCTTTGTGCGGGATTTCTGCACGACGTCCTCGAAGAGACGAGCGCCACGGAGGAGGAGATCGAGCGCCTTTTCGGCAAGCGAGTCCGCGAACTGGTCGTGTCGGTGAGGAGGGAAGAGCCGAGCACCAAGCAGGTGGCAGGTCTCGATAAGGACGGGATCTACGCGTTGAGGAGCCGGATGCTCTTGGACGAAATCGCCGCAATGTCGCCCGAGTCGCAGACGATAAAACTCGCGGACCGCTTATCGAACGTCGTGGGCGTCCATGCGACGAGGGAGGGAAGGAAGCTCAAGCGCTACATCGAGCAGACCGAGAACCTGCTCCGCATAATTCCGCGAAAGGTCAATCCCGCCCTTTGGGATGCGGTCAAGGAGGAAGCTGCGAAGGAACTGTAAATGGGAGTCTTCTCCACATTCGCGAAGAAGCTTGCCTCGAGTCGTGAGGCAAGCTTCACTCTCCTCCTACTGCCTTACCAAGTTCTGAACGTGCCGGACGTCGTCCATCCGTCGTAACCGCCTCCACCATACTCCCATTCCGAGCCGTTAAGCGGCCACTCGTTGACCAGAATTGCCCTGGTGCGCCCGTTCGTGTGCCGAGCAAATATACGCAGCTCTCCCGACTCATTGCCCTGATAGCCGTATTCGTTCCAATAATGGTAAGTGCCGTCGAAAAGCACCTCCAGAAGGTTGTTTTCGATCCGCAGCGATATGATCCGTCTCGCTTCGAAGGTTGTTTGCGACGAGTGCTCCATGAACCAGCGGCCCGAACTGTATATGAGGTTGAACTTGGCTCCATTGTCCATGACCTCGCAGGTGATGTGCCCGGTCCCGCCACCGTCATAGTCCTCGTAGATTAGGCCCCATTCGAGGTCGGCGTTAGTCGGTTGCACCGCCCAGCTTGGTGCTGCAGAGCCGGAAACGCAGGAGGAGACAAGCAGTGCGGTCAAGAAAGACAAATGGATGACGTGCTTGGTCATTACGACCTCCTTAGCAACTCTTGCATAAGTCTGACGGTTAGCGTATTGAAAAGGTTCAAAGCCGCCAGGGGCCCAGGCTGCCTCCACCGCGTTCGAGCCCGTCGACCTCTGTGGCCGCCATAACATGTCGCAACGTCCCGGCAGAATCGCCGCAATTTCGCCCGAGTCGCAGACGATAAAACTCGCGGACCGCTTATCGAACGTCGTAGGCGCCCATGCAACAAGAGAGGGAAAGAAGCTCAAGCGGTACATCGAGCAGACTGAGAAGCTGCTGCGAATCGTCCCGCGCAAAGTGAATCCCGCTCTCTGGGATGCGGTCAAAAGGGAAGCTGATAAGCAATCGTAGCCCGCGGTCTCGCAACGGTCAGGCAGGAATCCGCGTATGCTCGTTGAACTCGACTATGTTCGGAGGTAACAACTAAATGCTTTGGATTGTTTTGGGAATCGTAGTGCTTCTGGCCCTCGTGGCCATGGGGATCTACAACGGCTTGGTCTCGGCTCGCCAGCAGGCCGAGAATGCGTGGGCGCAGATCGACGTGCAACTCAAGCGCCGGTACGACCTGATACCGAATCTGGTCGAAACGGTTAAGGGGTACATGAACTTCGAGCAAGAGACCCTGCAGAAGGTTATCGAAGCGCGCTCTGCGGCGATGGGTGCGACAGGCGTCAAGCAGCAAGCGGACGCTGAGAACACGCTGACCCGGGCACTCGGCGGATTCTTCGCGGTCGCCGAGCAGTATCCCGATCTCAAAGCCAGCGAGAACATGAGCCGGCTTCAGGAAGAGCTGAGCAGCACCGAGAACAAGATCGCCTTCGCGCGGCAGTTTTACAACGATGCCGTGATGAACCACAACACCAAGATCGAGCAGTTCCCATCGAGCATTTTCGCGAACTCGTTCGGCTTCAAGAAGAAGGAGCTCTTCGAGATCATCGAACCCGAGCAGCGCGAGCCTGTACAAGTCAAGTTCTAAGAGCCTTTTGGCTCAGCCATAGATGCGCACGACCTTTTGGAACGAGATTGCCGCCAACAAGAGGTCGAGCGCATTTTTGTCGCTCCTGATGACGCTCCTGCTCGCGGGCGTTGGCGCCGCGGGCAGCTATCTCATCGATCCCGAGCTTTGGCCGTTCGGCGCTGCCATTGCGTTTGTGATCGGAGTGATCCTTTGGATATACACAGCTACGAGCGGCCACAAGGCGGTTCTTGCGATCTCGAGGGCGCGTCAAGCGACGCACGAGGAGAACCAGGTCGTCGTCAACGTGGCTCATGAAATGGCGATCGCGGCGGGGATTCCGATGCCCGGGGTGTACGTGATCGAGGATTCGGCGCCAAACGCATTCGCCACGGGCATGGGGCCGAAAGACGGCGTTATCTGTGTGACGACGGGGCTACTCCAGAAGCTCAATCGAGACGAACTCCAGGGCGTTATCGCTCACGAAATGGGCCACATTCGGAATTACGATATTCGTCTCATGACCACGATGGCGCTGACCGTCGGCGTAATCGTGCTTCTCAGAGACTTTTTCGTGCGGGTCAACTGGCACGGTGGCGTCCGGAGGCGCGGCAAGGACGGCGGCCAGGCGATCGTTATGGTGATCGCCCTCGTGTTCATCATCCTTGCGCCGATTTTTGCGATGCTTCTCAATATGGCGATCAGTAGGAAGCGTGAGTTCTTGGCGGACGCCTCGGCCGCGCAGTTCACGCGTTACCCCGACGCTCTCGCCGACGCTCTGGAAAAAATCGCCGCCGACCCCGAAGAACTCGAAGCCGCGAACAACGCCACCGCACCGATGTACATCATAAACCCGATAGCCAAGCTCTCGGCCCACGAAGTTTCTAACCTTTTCAGCACCCACCCCGCCACCGCCGAACGCGTCCTCCGCCTCCGCCAGATGGGCATGGGCCCAATCTCCGAGACACCCCCCATGCCCGAAATCCCAATGCAACGGCTGGACGATTAGCGGCCCAACCAAATGAGGGCGCCGGTTGCCTCGTCCCGGCGGCGCCCTGTCCGCCCAATCAGCTGTGGACCTTCGCCCTGCCCATTCCTGAATGGAAACAGCTTGCCTTGCGCAGGACAAGGAATATCGGAGACGGATTTCGGTAGCTGTTGATCACAACCCATTCGGAGTACCCCTTCACACCATGGAAACCACCCGCTCGCCAAATCTGTCCGTGCCACCGCGATTCCCTCCCGTGGAGTCCATCCCGCCGCCAATCGATTGGAGCCTGCGCGTATAATGCCTCGCAATGGCCGAATGCCGATTGCTGCTGGAACACACCGACGATCCGAGGTATCGGACCATCGACGGATACATCGACAAGGGCGGATATCTGGGGCTGCAGAAGGCCGTGAAGATGGATCGGCAGGCGGTGATCGATCAGGTCAAGGCGAGTGGGCTTAGGGGGCGCGGGGGAGCGGGGTTCCCGACTTGGATCAAGTGGAATGGCATCGAAAAGGAAAGGGCCGGCAAGAAGCATTACGTTCTGTGCAACGCGGACGAGGGCGAGCCCGGCACTTTCAAAGACAAGGAGCTGATGGAGAACACTCCCCATCTGATGATCGAGGGGATGATCATCGCGGGCTGGGCGACCCTTGGCGACATTGGCTACGTTTACATCCGCGCCGAATTCGTCGACGCCTCTCGCGCCGTCAAGGCAGCGATCGACCAGGCTTACGAAAAGGGCTACCTTGGCAAGAACATCTTGGGAAGCGGCTGGGACTTCGACATGTACGTCCACTTGGGGGCCGGCTCCTACGAATGCGGCGAGGAGAGCGCCATGATGAGCAGCCTGATGGGGGAGCGCGGCATGCCGCGGCTGAAGTTTCCCCACGCGCCCCTGCCGACGGTCGAAGGCCTCTGGGAGAGCCCGACGGTCATCAACAACGTCGAGACGTTCGCTTGTGCCCCATCGATCATCTTAAACGGGGGCGAGTGGTACTCCACGCTCGGCGCGTCGACCAAGAACAGCCGCGGCACCAAGATTTTCAGCGTATCCGGACACGTGAACAAGCCCGGAAACTACGAGGTCGAGTTCGGCACTTCACTCATGGAGCTTCTGTCCTTGGCGAGCGGAATGAAGGGCGGCGAACTGAAGGCCTGCGTGCCGGGCGGGTCGTCGGTTCCGATTATCGACGCGGCCGCTTGTGAGAAGGCGATGCTCGGATATGAAGAGATGGCCGAGGTGGGCAGCATGGTCGGCTCGGGCGGATGCATCTTCTTGAACGAGCACACGTGCATCGTCACGTTCATCTGGCGGACCGCCATGTTCTATATGAAGGAATCGTGCGGAAAATGCACGCCATGCCGGGAGGGCACGGTTTGGCTTTACGAAATATTGTCCCGGATACGAGCCGGCGGTGGCCGTCCCGAAGACGTTGGCCTATTGAAGGAACTATGCTCGCAAATCGATGGCCGTTCGTTTTGTGGTCTCGGCGACGCGGCTGCATGGCCTGTTGCCGCCGCCCTCAAGGTCTTCCCCGACGAGTTTGAGTACTACATCGCAAACGGCAAGAGCATCATCCAGACGCCCGAGAGCCGCTTTATGATGCCTGAGACTCCGCTGCTATCTCCGGCGGCGAGCGCTTAGGAGAGCCACACCCAGGGCGACTAAACCGATCATTGCCGGTTCGGGAACCACCGTGACCTCAAGCGCCGGGGCGTTGTTCACCGACGAGTAGCTGAATGTTTTGCCACCGTCATGGCTGATCAGCATCGGTGCAAGGATGTTGATATCGCCATACATCCACGTGTGGAAGCCATCGTCTTGCAAGGGCTCCATGTACATCCAGTAGTAGCTGCCTTCGGTTACCGACACAGGGTCGACGTTTTGCAGGTGAACCACTTCGCCGAAACTGTTGTTGGCAGGATTCTCGAACTCCCAGGCACCTAATTGGGCGCCGAAGCCTTGGAATGTTCCATCGTCGTCGTAGAGGGTCAGCCGGAGGTCTCGCCCCTTTCCCAGATTCAGAAAGCCAACGGCCACCGATATGGTATCGACGGGTCCGCTCGCCAATGACTCAAAGCCCACCGCGATCGTTTGGATGAACTTAGGCGGTGCCGAAGCTCCCGTGATGAAGTACCCGGTGTTCTCGTCGTAGCCATACCCGGGCTCGAACGAAGAGTACGCAACCTGAGCCTGAGCGGAGCACATGCAGGCGGAAAGAGCGGCGGCAGCAAACAATCTCCCTTTTCTCATGCCCCATTGTACAGCGGCTTGCGCAGATAAGCAACAAGCGATATCCGACTCGGCGTAGAAGCCGTGTAGCACCGAGCCGCAATGGGCGGTGAGTGTGATTATCCCGAAAGGAGCTTATGTATGTTGTGGACCATCGTTTTGATTCTGTTGATCTTGTGAGCAATCGGCTTTGTGGCCTTGCCCATCCTCGGTGGACTAATTCACATACTACTCGTCGTCGCGGTGATTGTCGTTTTGGTTCGCCTTATCCAAGGCAGACCCGTCGCTTGAAGAGTCATTAGGAGAAAGAACTAGTATGAAGATGGACAGTTTGGACAAACTATTCGAAGAGTCGCTTGCCGATTTGTACAGCGCCGAAAAGCAGTTAACAGACGCGTTGCCGAAGGCGGCTAAGGCGGCCCAATCTGCCGACTTGCGAGCGGCATTCGAATCGCACCTCAAAGAGACAGAGGGACATGTGGAGCGGCTCGAGAAAGTCTTCAAGGAGATCGGAGGAAAGCCGGAGGCGAAGACGTGTATGGCGATGCAGGGCTTGGTGAAAGAGGCCGACGAGGCGATCAAGATCGAGCCTGCGGGCGCTATCCGAGACGCCGGCCTGATCGGGGCCGCTCAGCGCATCGAGCATTACGAAATGGCAGCTTATGGAACCGCTCGTGCGTTCGCCGAAACGCTCGGAAAGGCCAAAGCGCGCGATCTGCTTCAAGCAACGCTCGACGAAGAAGCGAAGGCGAACGAAAAGCTTACTCAAATTGCGGAGAACAGCGTAAATCGGGAAGCCGCGAGCGTCTAGCGTTTAAACAGATAGAGCGCCTAAGCGCTCTATCTGTTCAATCGTGCCTTATCATTGATTCAAAAGCCGGCAAGTATTGCAGCCATTCGTCGCGACGCTGGGCGCGCATATAGCTCGTCAGCGAGATGTAAGGCACATAGCGGGGGCGCCTTGGCTCACGGCTCAATTTCATGCTCGATAAATTGTGCATGAGCTTGTCCGCCTTTCTCAGATTACATCTGCGGCAACATGCCACAACGTTATCCCAAGTGTGCTGTCCCCCGTGCTTTCGCGGTACGACGTGATCGAGCGTTAAATCTTTACCCGTAACTCCGCAATACTGGCACGTGTAGTTGTCCCTCGCCAAAACCGTGTGTCTGGAGAGGCGAAGCTGGGGCAGAGGCCTCTTTACGTAGTAGCGCAATCGCAAAACCGATGGCGCGTGGAACGACCGACTCGCGGTGCGCACAACATGGCCGTTGTTGTGCAAGACCTCCGCCTTGCCCATGGTCATAAGGGAAACGGCCCTCACGACGGTGCAAACGTTCAACGGTTCGTAGTTATTGTTCAGCAATAGAACGTCGTTCATTCGACTCGGTGCTCCTCAAAACAGAACGGCCCGACGCGCGCGTGTCGGGCCGCTGAAACACGGGTTTGAGCAGGCGGGCTGGCTGCTGCTGTCTACTCATCCAGTTACCTGTGCTCCAGCGCACGGCCCAAAGCTTGTGCCATCTGTCCATTAGACGAACAAATAATACCTATCCGATTCTAAATTTGCGTAGTATCGACGCGAGGGCTCGACTGGTTCCGAAGCTCCAAAACCCAGTGGATGATGAGGAGTGTGGCCGCGATCGTGATGCAAGCGTCCGCGACGTTGAAGACATGAATGATCTTGATATCGATGAAATCGGTGACCTTGCCGCCGCCGAAAACTCGGTCGACCAAGTTCCCCAAGGCGCCCGCGGCCAGCAAGACCATCCCTACGCGAAACAGCTTCTCTTGGGGCTTGGATCGAAGGTAGCCGATCCCGGCGAATACCGCGACCAAAGCGGCGAGCGGCGATAGCAGCACACCAGCTCCCTGAAAGAGGCCGAAGGCGATGCCGCGGTTGTAGACGAGCGTGAGGTCGAAAATGTAGGGAATGACGGTAACAAACTCCCCCTCCGCGAGGTTCTTGCGAACCAACCACTTCGTGAGCTGGTCGAAAATGAGAAGTGCGACGAACCAAATGAAGAAAGGCGCAGGCCTCACCAGCCGAGTACCTTTCTGTCGCGCTCGGTGAGCGGGATGCCGTTGACTTCGATAACGTCGGGCCTCCTGATCCGACTTCGTTCGCACTTCATGTACGGCGACATGGAAAACTCGATCTGTATCTCGGGGCGTTCGCTAAGCTCCACCCAACTCAGCTTTAGGAAGGTAGGAAGGTCGCTTCCGAATCCCTCGAGCGTTGCGATGAGTTCCGGCGGGCCGACAACATTGGCCATAACGTCCTGCGTGTCCTTGACGCCCGCATCCGCCTTCCATGGTTCGAGTTGCGAGTTCAATGTATCGCGAAAATCCAAGAGAGCTCCGATGCCATGGTCTTCTCCGAGAGGACCGCCAACGGGCTCGATGGTCTCCAAGAAAATCGTCGGCTTGCGATCGGGCGTCGGCATGCGGGCATAAATCTCTTCCGCAGTATGGGGCAGTACCGGCGCGATTAACTTCACCAGGATTTGCAGAATGCGATAGCACGCGACCTGGCCACTCCGCCTGTCGGGCGAGTCTTTGGCGTCGCAGTACATGCGATCCTTGATTACGTCAAGATAGAAGCCGCTCAACTCCTTGACGCAAAAATTGTGGACCATCGAGAGCGCACCGTTGAAGTCGAACTCGTCATACTCGGAGCACACTCCGGCCTCCAAAGCCTCAGCTTGCTCGACGGCCCATTGATCCAAGCTCTTCGCGAGTCCGTATCTAGCCGACGGATCGAAATCGTATAAGTTTGCCAGGAGAAACCGTAACGTATTCCTAACGCGCCTGTAGTTCTCCCCCATTTGCTTGAGCAAATTGTCGCCGCAGGGCACGTCGTTCGAATAGTCGACGCTCGCTGCCCAATAGCGAAGCACATCCGCGCCATACTGGTTCGCAGCCTTCATCGGCTCCACCACGTTGCCCTTGGACTTGGACATTTTCTCCGCTTTTTCGTCGAGAACGAACCCGTGGGTGAGAACCGCGCGATAAGGCGCGGCCCCTTCGAGAGCAGTCGCGGTGGTTAGGCTGCTGTTGAACCAACCACGATGCTGGTCGCTTCCCTCCAAATAAATATCGGCCGGCCATTCGAGGTCACCCCACGCGGGGTCATATTTGACGTCGAGCACCGCGTAATGGGTGAGGCCGCTGTCGATCCATACGTCGAGTACATCAGTCTCCTTGCGGAACTCCGTTTCGCCGGTTTTCGGGTGCTTGAACCCTTCCGGGATGAACTCGGAGATGTTGGTTTCGAACCAGGCAGAGGATCCTCCCTTTTCGACCGCCTGAGCCGCTCGCTCCATGATCTCCGGGTCCGCGACGGGCTCACCCGATTCCTTGCCGTAAACGATCGGAATCCCGACACCCCAGGTCCTTTGGCGCGAGATGCACCAATCGGGTCTGCCCTCGACCATGGCCGCAATTCTTGTTTCCCCCTGAGGAGGGTACCACGCCGTGCGGCCGATTTCGGACAGCGCGCGCGCGCGTAGATCGTCGTTGCCCATGCTGAGGAACCACTGTTGCGTAGCTCGATAGATGACCGGGCTGTTGTCGCGCTCGCCATACGGATAGCTGTGCTGGTAGTCGTACGCCTTGAGCAAGTGCCCTTCCTCTTCCAGGCGCTCCACGATGAACGCGTTCGCGTCATTGATGCTCTTGCCGGCGAACTCTCCAGCCTCTTCGGTGAAAACACCGGCCGGATCGACTGGGCACAGAGCTGGCAAACCATATTTTCGTCCCGTGTAGAAGTCGTCGTGGCCGTGACCGGGCGCCGTGTGAACAACACCCGTGCCGTCCTCGGTTGTCACATGTTCGGCCATCACCGCGATCGAGTCACGATCGAAGATCGGGTGCTTGAAGACGACCCCGTTTAGCTCGCTGCCGAGCAGGGTTGCCATCTTGCGATCGATAGGACGCTCGACCTCCTCGAACACTTTCTCGGCCAGGCCATCGTACAGGAGGAAAAATTCGCCGCGCGATGCGTAGACCGAGTACTCGAGTTCCGGATGAAACGCAACCGCCAAATTACCTGGAATCGTCCATGGCGTCGTCGTCCAAATGATCGTGTAGAGGGGCGCGAAGGCTGCGAATACATTGGATGCGTCATCCTTCAGCGGGAACCGCACATAAATCGCTCGCGAAGTGTGGTTCTCGTAAACTAGTTCCGTGTCCGCGAGGGCGGTACGCGACTTGATACTCCAATGTGTCGGCCTTAGGTCGCGATAGATGTAACCTTTCTGGGCCAACTTGGAAAACGCCCGCACAATCGCAGCTTCGAACTTGTAGTGCATCGTGGCGTAGGGATGGTCCCAGTCGCCTAGAACGCCGAACCGCTTGAACTGTTCCGTTTGGATATCGATAAACTCTTCCGCGTGCCTCCGGCAAGCTGCGCGCATGTCCTTGGGTTCCATGAGGCCATGCTTGGCCACCACGGCCAGCTCGATCGGCAACCCGTGAGTGTCGTAACCGGGGACGTATGGACTGTGAAATCCACGTATCGTCTTGTATCGAACGACGAAGTCTTTTAGAGTTTTGTTGAACGCCGTTCCGATGTGGACCGGACTGTTGGTATACGGAGGTCCGTCGTGCAAGATGTACTTTGGCGAGCCGCGGCGGGCGTCTTGGATGAGCTTGTAAAGCCCCATCTCGTCCCAGGCCCTTTGCATTTCCGGCTCGCGACTTGCCAAGTCCGCCTTCATGGGAATCGTGAAGTCGGTGTCAGGCAAGTTCAACGTCGAGCGGAGATCCATGGAAGCGGAAATTGTACCTGCAGGCGGGTAAGATTGAATCCGCCCCATGAACCTACCGATCGAGGAGCTTACTCCGCGCGAAATTGTCGCCGAATTAGACCGTTATATTGTGGGTCAGGACCAAGCCAAACGAGCGGTCGCCATCGCACTGCGGAATCGCTTTCGCCGCCAACGCCTGCCCGCCGAGCAAGGCGACGAGATAGTCCCTAAGAACATCCTGATGATTGGTCCGACCGGCGTCGGCAAAACCGAAATAGCTCGCAGGCTGGCGCAGCTGGCACGTGCGCCGTTTGTCAAAGTGGAAGCGACCAAATTTACCGAGGTCGGCTATGTCGGACGGGACGTGGACAGCATGGTGCGGGACCTGGTGAACATTTCGATTCGGATCGTCGAGGCAGAGAAGACCGCCGACGTTGCCGAGGAGGCCAGCCGGCGCGCTATTGACAGGATCGTGGAGATATTGGTGGATCCGTACGGCTCATCGCGCACGACGTCGAATGTAGACAACCCGTTCATGAGGCAGGCGATGGACATCTTCGGCGAAAGCCCTGAAGCCGAGAAGTCGGCCGAACCGGTCGCAACTGAAACCGACGACGAGGCCGCGTGGAAGCGCAGGCGTGAGAAGGTGCGAAAGCAGATCGAGTCCGGCAGCCGTGATGCAGAACTCATCGAAATCGAAATCGAGGACGCAGCAACTCCGTTCGTCCAAGTTTTCTCTCCGCAAGGTATGGAGGAAATGGGCCTCGACCTGCCGAGCCAGATGGGTTCGTTCGGTCGTTCTCGGAGCACGAAGCTGGTGTCGATCGGCGAAGCCAAGGCGATCATCGGCCAGGAAGAGGGAAAAAAATTGATCGACCAGCACGCGGTGACCCGAGAGGCGGTGCTGCGCACGGAACAGACAGGGATCATCTTCATCGACGAACTCGATAAAATCGCGGGACGGGAGGGCGGATCGGGCCCAGATGTTTCGCGGGAAGGCGTCCAGCGCGACCTCCTGCCCATTATCGAGGGCTCGACGGTCGCTACCAAATACGGCCCCGTAAAGACCGATCATATTTTATTCATCGGCGCGGGAGCTTTCCATATGAGCAAGCCGAGCGATTTGATACCCGAATTGCAGGGAAGGTTGCCGATTCGCGTGGAGCTTCAATCTTTGGGAGAACAAGACTTAAGGCGTATTTTGCGCGAACCTAAGAATGCCATAACAAAGCAGTACCAGCAGCTTCTTTCCACGGAAGGCGTCGCTTTGGAATTCACGGATGATGCCGTCGAGGAGCTGGCAAGAATGGCGCACGAAGTAAATTCTAGGGCAGAGAACATTGGCGCCAGGAGACTTCACACGGTAATGGAGAAGTTGCTCGAGGATATTATGTTCGATGCGCCAGAGGTAAAGGAGAGTTCTGTCCGAGTGGATGCGGATCTGGTCAGGGAAAGGCTGAGCGAAATAATTCAAGACGTCGACCTATCGAAGTATATTTTGTGACATTTGATAAGACTCGCGTAGGATTATTTACGGATATTTTCTCGAGTATCGCGGAGGAGATGGGATCCGTTCTCGAGAGGGTTTCTTTTTCTTCGAATATTAAGGAAAGACGGGATTATTCATGCGCGATTTTCGACGCTGAGGGCAACTTGGCCGCACAGGCTGCGCATATACCGGTTCACTTGGGAGCGATGGAGTTCCTGATGAAGCAGTGGATCGCGACGGGCCCGAGAATGGTAGACGGAAAATTTTACATGACCAACGACCCTTACTTTGCGGGCACGCATCTGCCTGACATCTCGGTGATTGCACCGGTGGGCTTGGACGGGACGCGCGTCGGATACGTTGCCAGCCGCGCCCACCACTCGGACATTGGTGGCGTGGCCCCCGGCAGCATGGCCCCCAGCCGGTCCATTCATGAGGAAGGCATAATCATCTCCCCCCAAGAAATGACATCAGCTCTCGCAAACGAGATTGCGAATACTTGCCGGGGCAAACAGGAACGGATTGCCGACTTGGAGGCCCAGCGTGCAGCGGCGAGCGTTGGTTCGGTGAGAGTTCAGGCCTTGTCATCGAAGTACGGCGCTGCCCTGAAGAGCCACATTCAGGAGTGTCTCGCATATGCCGAGGAAATGACCCGGGTCGCGCTTGCTGGCTTACCGCCGGGTTCTTACGAGGCCGGGGACCACTTGGAAGACGTACCTGGATCGGAGGCGCGTATCAAAGTCAAGATTGAGCTCGACGGCGCCGGCCGAATCAGGTTCGACTTTAGCGGATCGAGCGAGCAGGTCGCCCTTGGCGTGAACGCGACCGAAGCCGTGACCAGGTCAGCCTGCTATTACGTTGTAAGATGCTTGACACCGGGCGCGCCGACAAACGGCGGGTGTTGGAAGTCGATCGAAGTATTCGCACCACCAAATAGCATCGTGAACGCTGGCTACCCGGCGCCGGTCGTAGCCGGAAACACGGAGACAAGCCAGTGTATCGCCGGTGTTATTCTGCAAGCGCTGCCTGGGCCGATGCCTGCCTGCAGCCAAGGCACAATGAACAATGTTGCATTTGGGACCGATCGCTGGGCGTACTATGAGACTATCGGTGGCGGCGCTGGGGCGGGCCCTGTGCGTAACGGCGCGAGCGGGGTCCATACCCACATGACAAACACGCGCAATACACCTGTCGAAGCGCTGGAGCTCGAGTTACCGATTCGCGTGCTCGAATACGAACTCAGGGCCGGATCGGGCGGGGATGGTTCACACGAGGGCGGCGAAGGGGTCGTGCGTTCGTTTCAGGCATTAGAGCCCGGTATCACATGCAGTTTGATGACCGACAGGCGATCCTGTGGACCCCCAGGGATCGAGGGTGGAGGGCCTGGTTTGCCCGGCCGAAACGCCTTGATTCGGGGAGATAAGGAAACCGATATCGACTCCAAAGCGCAGATCGAGTTGCAGCAGGGTGACATTGTGCGAATCGAGACACCGGGCGGCGGTGGTTGGGGGCCGTTCGACAAGCAACCTTGAACCTAGAACAGGTACAATTTCATCTCGCGACAAGAGTCCGTGGGCATTCCACGAACGTCCCTATCTCGGGCGTCTAGCGTCGCAACTACACCGATGCCTAAAGAGAACGAAAAGCCCCAAGCCGAGCAGTCCGAAAGCCAGGAAACCGGTAAAATGGGCAAGCAGGTTCAGTCCGATTACACCTCTGAGAACATACAGGTCCTGGAAGGGCTCGAAGCCGTGCGCCAGCGGCCGTCGATGTACATCGGCGATACCGGCGCTCGCGGTTTGCACCACCTGTTCAACGAGGTCTTGGACAACTCGATCGACGAGGCTCTCGCCGGGCATTGCGACACGATCGTTTGCATTCTCCACGCCGATAACACATTGAGCATTCAGGATAACGGGCGCGGCATCCCGGTGGACATCCACGAAAAGTACGGCGTGTCGGCCTTGCAGATCGTAATGTGCACGCTCCACGCCGGTGGCAAATTCGGTGGGGGCGGTTACCATGTTTCCGGCGGGCTCCACGGTGTCGGCGTCTCTTGCGTAAACGCGCTTTCCGAGTGGTGCGAGGTCACGGTCGAGCGGGGAGGAAAAAAGTATTTCCAAAAGTATCACCGTGGTGCGCCCGAATCCGATGTCAAGGAAATCGGGACGACGAAGCGTCGAGGAACCACCACCCGATGGGTGGCTGACTCGACAGTTTTCGAAACCGCGGAGTACGACCCGAAGAGGTTCAAGGAAAGAATTAGAGAATTAGCCTACTTAAACCCCGTCGTCACCTTTTATTTCGTTAGCGAGCAGAACGAGGAAGATAACGAGACGTTCCATTTTAGCGACGGAATCAAGGCCCTTGTCGAGAACGTGAACGAAGCACATGATTCGGTTCACAAAACGATTTATTTCAAGCGGACGAAGGACGATCTTGAAGCGGAAGCGGCTCTACAATATCACTCCGGTTACAAGGAAACGCTGCTCACTTTTGCGAATAACATCAACACGATCGAAGGTGGCACACATGCAACCGGCGCTAAGACTGCCCTGACGCGAGTAATCAACGCGTACGCCCGCAAAATGAATTTGCTGAAGGAAAAGGAAGCCAATTTTCTTGGTGAAGATGTGCGGGGCGGCCTGACGATGGTCGTCGCAGTGAAGCTCCTGCACCCGCAATTCGAGGGCCAAACCAAAACGAAACTCGGAAATAGCGAGGTCGAGGGTCTGGTGAATTCGATCGTAGGCGAATCACTATCGGAGTTTTTTGACGAGAATCCCGCGGTCGCGAAAAGAATTGTCGAAAAGGCGGTTCTCGAGCAGCGCGCCCGAGAAGCCGCGAGAAAGGCCGCCGAGGCCGTTAAGCGAAGCGGCGCCGTCGAGTCTTACGGCCTCGCAGGCAAGCTCTCCGATTGCATCGAGAAAGATCCGACGAGAACCGAGCTATTTATCGTCGAGGGTGATTCCGCGGCCGGTCCTGCGAAGGGTGCCCGCGACCGTCGTACGCAGGCCGTTTTGCCGATCAAGGGCAAAATCCTCAACGTGGAGCGCGCGCGAGTCGACAAGGCGCTCGACAACGAAGAAATTAAGGCGCTTATTTCCAGCCTCGGAACTGGAATCGACTATTCGATCGGACGAGAACACGACACAAACGGCGATTCGAACGGACGCAATGGAGGAGACGGCTTCGACCTCTCGAAGCTCCGCTATGGAAAGGTGATTATTCTGACAGACGCCGATGTCGATGGCGAGCACATCCGCACACTTCTCCTCACATTTTTCTATCGGTACATGAAGCCACTGTTGGAAAATGACAAGATCTTCTTGGCCAAGCCGCCTCTGTTTACCATTCAGGCCGGCAAAGATGAGCGTTATTATGCGCAGGATGAAGCCGAGCGAGACCAGATCTTGAAGGGCCTCAAAAAAAAGGACGTTCGCGTCACGCGGTTCAAGGGGTTGGGCGAAATGGACGCGGAGCAGCTTGAAGAGACTGCAATGAATCCAGTCAGCCGAACGCTCGTACAAATCGGCCTGGACAAGGAAAACGAAGCCGAGACAGAGCGTATGTTTTCCAGGTTAATGGGCGAGAAGGTCGAACCACGCCGCGAGTTCATCGAGAAGCACGCCAAGGAAGTTACCGATCTCGACTGGCACTACTAGTTCGACTTTGAGGTAGCTTCGCATAGTGCCGATAATCGAACTGAGGAATACAATCGACGCGCCGGTCCAGCGGGTGGTAGAAATCGCGCGCGACGTGGAGCGCTTCTCCGAGTTCATGCCCGACGTGAAATCTGTCAAGATCATCGACCAGAGCGATGACGGGACGACGCAACAGACCGAGTGGGTGGGGATCATCAAGCAGTTTTCACGTGAAATCGCATGGACCCAAGAGGACGTTTGGCACGAGGACGCAAACCGCATCGATTTCCATCAGGTCAAAGGAGATTACGACAAGATGGAGGGCTACTGGCAGTTCAACGAAGTGGGCGGCAAGACTGAGTTCGTCAACTATCTGGATTACGAATACAAAGTTCCGCTGCTCGGAGCGCTCGTCACGAAGGTCGTGGATTTCCTGGTTAGGCAAAACCTGAACAGCATAATGGACGGCATCGAGAAGCGCTCGACCCGCTAACCCTCCGTCTCAAGCCAATTGGGTCCAAGGCTGGCGTCGACCTCGACCGGAACGTCGAGCGGTAATGCCGTTTCCATCGCCTCCTTAAGCTGCGGAACCAGGTCCTCTTCGCCGGCGGCCAGCTCGAACAGCAGCTCGTCGTGCACCTGCAGGATCATCCGCGTACTCTTCGACTCAAGTAATGGGCGGATTTTGATCATCGCCAGCTTGATCATGTCCGCGGACCCGCCCTGCAGGGGTGCGTTCATCGCCTGCCTCTCGGCGTAGTGCCTCGCCATGCGATTGCCGGCATAGATGTCTTGGAAATAACGCCGCCTGCCACAAATGGTGGCGGTAAAACCCTTGGATCGAGCCTCCTCCAGAGTTGTGTCGATGTACTCGCGCACCTTCGGAAACCGCTCGAAGTAGTTCGCAATCAGCGTCTTGGCCTCAGAAATCGTGAATTCACCGCCCAGTTGGTTCGCCAATCCGAAATCGGTCACGCCGTAGAGAACCGCGTAGTTCAGCATCTTCGAGTACCGCCTGTGCTCGCGGTTCACGTTGCCCACAGGCTCGTTCCACATAAGCGACGCAGTAACTGCGTGCACATCGGTACCGGATTCGAATGCCTTGACCAGTGCCGGCTCGGCGCAATGGTGCGCCAGAAAACGAAGCTCGATTTGCGAATAATCCAGCGAGGCGAGTTTGTAGCCCGGCGCGGGGATGAACGCCCGCCGGATCTCGCGACCCGTCTCGGTCCGAATCGGAATGTTCTGCAGGTTTGGATAGTTGCTGCTTAGGCGGCCCGTAGCGGCCACGTGCTGCGCATAGGTCGTGTGAATCCGCCCGTCCCCGGCAACGTACTTCGGCAGCGAATCGGCGTAGGTGTTTTTCAGCTTGGAAAGCTCCCGCCAGTTTAGTATCTCGCGGCATATGTCATGTTCTGGAGCGAGCTGCTGCAAAACCTCGACCCCCGTCGCGTATCCTGTCTTCGTCTTCTTCCCTGAAGGAATGCACAGCTTGTCGAACAAGATCTTGCCGAGCTGCATCGGCGAGCCTATGTTGAACGTTTCTCCCGCGAGTTCATAGACGAGTTGCTCGATCTGGCCGATCTGCACCGACAGGCTCTTGCCGAACTCTTCGAGCATGCCGACATCCACCGCTACGCCCGTGTTTTCCATCTCTGCGATGACTGGCACCAGGGGCAGCTCGATGCCCGCGTAGACCTTCCATTGGTCTTCCAAATGCAGCCGGTCGGTCAGAGGCTTCTCCAGCCGCGAAATAGCCGAAGCTTTTTCGGCAGGGGTCTGCGGCGGTTGCTCCTCCAAGTAGCCCTGCGCCAGATCCTCGATCACATAGTTCGAGCGCGCGCTTTGAAGCACATAGGCGGAAAGGATCGCGTCGAACCCCGGAACTACATAGCTCGCCGCCTTGCGAAGCATCGCCTTCGAGTCGTGAAACGCCAGTTCGCCCCCGCGCTCGGCTACCAAACGCGACAACGATTTCGGCTCGACCTCCAGCGCTTCCAAGCCCACGGCTACCGCTGCACCTTCCGTATCCTCGAACGCAGCGGCGTGCCGGTCCCCGATCCAAGCTATCACGTCCTCGTACGATGCCACGCGCCCCACCGAGACCTTGGCCTTCTCGATCTCGACCGAGACCGGCTCCTCGGAGAAGAGATTCGGCTGGCCGCCCTGGCGGTAGGGGCCTAGAACGAGCGGCAGCCGCTTCGTGTGCATCCGAAACTCCAGGCTCTCGAGCATTCGCTGCGCCGCGTCGATCTGCGTGTCGGCGACGCCGTACGGCTGGTAGTCAAACGTTACCGGTGCGTCGCGCACGATAGTCGCCAGCCACTTGGACCGAGGCATCTGCCCGAGGCTCGGCTCCAGTTTCTTTCGGACTTTCTCGTCGATCTCGTCGTACCGGTCGATCATCTGTTCGATCGTCCCGAAGTCCTGGATCAGCTTGCTCGCGGTTTTCGGACCGACGCCGGGGACGCCGGGAATATTGTCGCTGCTGTCGCCGACGAGCGCCTTGTAATCGGGCAACAGCTCAGGCCCGAAGCCGTATCGCTCGATCACTGCGGGAACGTCGTAGTAGACCACGTCGGTCACGCCGGTCCGCGTCGTCATGACCGTCACGCACGCGTCGACGAGCTGCAGAGAATCGAGGTCGCCGGTCACGACGACGCTGTCGTAGCCGTTCTTCTCGGCGTCCAGCGTGACGGTGCCGATGATGTCGTCGGCCTCGAAACCGGCTAGCTCCAGCTGCGGGATTCCGAGGGCGGTAATCAGCTCGCGCGAGCCGGCGAGTTGCGCGCTCAGCTCGTCCGGGGCCTTGGCCCGCGTGCCCTTATACTCGGCGTACTCCTCGTCGCGGAACGTCTTGCCGGGCGCGTCGAAGGCGACGAGAATGCTGTCGGGCCGCTCGTTTTCCAGGATGTTGTAGAGCATGCTCACGAGGCCGAACAGCGCGTTCGTCGGCCGGCCGTCGCTGGTGCTGAGATACCGCGTGCCGAAAAACGCCCGAAACAGCAGGCTGTATCCATCGATGACGACGAGCTTCTTGTTCTTGGGCACGGCTTCGGGGAATCTTACCTACGGAGGTCGAGTCGTCCTCGCGAGACCTTAACTTCGCGCTAGCGCCTGCGCGTGGGCCAGAGGAAGTGAATAGACACACCGGCAAGGACGGCCAGAAAGCCACGGGTGCAAATCAGCCGCTGCCCCCACGGCTGATCAATCCTTTTCAAGCCGAATGCCATAAGACCAGGGCCCACGCTGACGAGTACGCTGCCTACACGAGTACGCTGCCTACGATGATGGCGGGCCAATTGACCTCTTTCCTGTCCACCTACGGAGTCGTCGACACCTGCACGATGTCGGACCAGTCGCCGATCGGGGTGTCGCCGTCCAGGTACCGAGCGCGGTACTTGCGAACCTCCGACTGGCCCGCGACGAGCGGGGGCCGCGTGTCGATATACGGAGCAAACGCGTCGTTCCCGAGAACCGTCCACCCGGTCTCGCCGCCGCGCTGGCTCTCAATCTGTATGCCGTCGTAGTTCTGCTTGCTGAACCCCACCGCGACCTCGCTGTTAGGCCCCGCGGCAGCCTTCAGCTCGAGCGGGTCCGTGCCGGGGACGCTGGCGGGCGATTCGATGCCCACGAACGCACCTTCCGCTCTGGGGAGCCATAAAGTAGCCATGCGCACAGTATGGCCCATCCAACAGCCTGGCGCAGGGGCCCGTCCCCTCGCCACAACGGATAGAAACCGCGCCTACGACCCGATTAGGCGAAGCCCCTCAGCGGGTCCTGAGGATCAATTGGCCGCTGAATCACCCAGTCAGCTCCGGACATCCAAGCTCCTTCAACGGCCGCGTCGCTAGCCTCAACGACGGTGACAACAGTGGGCCTGGGCACAGGCCAATGCATATCTAAACGCTTGCAGATCGCCGGATCGTCAGTAAGCACCACGTCGCAGCGCATCCCCCCGGCCAAGAAGATATCCAACAAGCCTCCACAGTCGGTCGTTTCCCATCCGAGTCTATGGAAAGCGTGGATAAATGCGGCTACTTCAAAGTGTTCTAGGAGATCGACGAGGATCGATCGCTGGCCATGTTCGCCTGGCTCACCAAGGGCGATCCGCAGCTTTGGCGGAGGAACGCGGCGCTCTCCTAGAGGTTCAGGCTCTGGCCCGGAGTTCACCACCTCATTATGAATCCTGACGGCGGTCTTGACGCGGGGCGCGCGGGAGTGCCCCATGAGATTGGACTTTGAAGCTCGCCAGACCGCCTAATTGGGCCAGCAAATTTAAGGGCGACGACCAGGCACGTTGGGCCGTGCGGACTTCGGAGACGACATCCCTGAGATTCGGGCGCCGGATCGGGTTGCGATCGGAAATGGGTTGCCCGATTTCAGGGGCACCCCCGGAAATCTTGGCTATCTGAAGCTGCGCCCTCCAGGGGCTGCCGACCGGTATCGGTATACTCCACTCCCGGCGCCGAAGTGGCGGAATGGCAGACGCGGCGGTCTCAAAAACCGTTGGGGGCAACCCCGTGCGGGTTCGACTCCCGCCTTCGGCACCAGAGCATCCTGCATTTGTGGGAGAATCCTGATACAATCTCGACCGGCGCTAACTTTCATTGCGGGGGATTGCGTCATTCGATTAGTCCGAGTGCCACGAAGCATTGCGAACTGCGACCGAACAATGCTGACATCTGCGGTTCCGGCCCTGGTCTTGCTCATCGGTTCACCCAGCGAACCGATGCCGCGCTACGCCGACGCGTCTTTCTTGGATTACTACGCCCAAGCAGTCGCATCCGAGAAGACCGAGCCCCGCAAAGCGCTCGCGATGCTCGAGCTCATGCTGATCCCGCAGGATTCTGCGGTGGCGCCCGATTACTCGGCTGTTCCCGAGCACTTGCGCTCGAATTACGCGGCCGCGGTCGATAGAGCCCTCGGCCTATGGGGGGACGCCTTGGGCGAGGATTTCCCGATGTACCTTGCTTCCCAATCATGGGGCGAGTCAGCTTTCACCCTCAAATTCGTCGATCATATCGCGGGCGGCCCAAACGACCAAAAGGGCGAGATCTTCGTGAAGCGCAAGGTCCGCTGGGGTCGCGACTTCCACTTCGGCGAAGTGACGGGCTCGCTCACGGTAGTCAAGTTCGGAATCCGCAACGAGTTCATGAGCGGAAAAGAGGTTCAGCACGTCGTGGCTCACGAGTTGGGCCACGCGTTCGGCCTTGCCGACTGCGACGATTTGAACCGGATAATGGGCCCGGTCGTGCTCGGAAACCCGTTCGCGCGGCTTCATCCTGACGAGGTCGCAAAGGTCAGGTCCATTCGCGCGGCGATCCGGTCGGAAATATCCCTTCTAAAGAAGCGCGTACTACCGTAACGTGAACGGGGGCGGAACGTCCGCATTCTAAGGAAACATCGGTTGCGTAAACCGGGGATTTGTCGTACAATTAACATAGCGCTCCGCCAGTTTGCGCGGCGGGGGCGCAGGAGGATTCAGATGAAACGCGTTTTGGTTGTTATGGCTACGGCTGCGCTGGGCTTTTCGATGGTCGGCGCGCAAAGCCCCGGTCGGGAGCACGAGAAGGGTAGTCCGACCACGCAGGGAACACCCCAATCGATGCCTCAGGCGCCGGGCGCACGGACGGCACCGCCTCCGCGCCGGCAAGCAGGAGCGCCGACGCGAACCGCGCAGCCTCCGTCTCGCAGGCAACAGGGAGCGCCGACGCGAACCGCCCCGCCTTCGTCTCGGGGACAGCAAGGGGAGGCGGCCCACTCATCGCGACGCCAAGACCTGACTCCGGCACGAACAGCGCCCCCGCAAAGGCAGGATACGCCTCCGTCGAGAACGGCCGCTCCGCCCAGGCAGGACGCGCCTCCTTCGAGGACGGCTCCTCCTCCCCCTGCGAGAGATGACAATCCGACTTACTTCCCCAGGCGTCAAGACGGCTCGCCGACGCGCAACGACCCCCCCGCTACCGGCGGCGGATACTACGAGAACCCGGGCCCGCGAAGGGGTCAAGGCTCCGTTGTGAGCCCACCAGGCAGAAAGCAGCGAGGCGAGGGCGGCCAACCGACCTTCAAGTCGCGCACCGGCGGCGGCCAACGTGCCGGCGGCCAAATCAACAACATCCTTCCGACCGACCCGCGCGGGAAAACTTTCTTTGGCCAGATGGGTCCCAAGTCGATACCGGGCTTGATCAAGCCGATCAAGAACCCTAGCGGCACGTTCTTCTTCGGCCAAGTTGGGCCGCTGAACAACTATCACCATGGGCTCAGATTCGGCTACTGTCACTATTACCCATGGTGGAGTGACTGGTACTTCGGCTACGCCTATTACATCTTCAACCCGATTCCGTGGCAGTGCGTGTTCTCACCGTACTACTATTACCATTGCGTGCCCGGCTACTTGCCGTTTCGCAGGGTGTGGTGTGGCAACTACACGGTCCTCTACATAGTGGGCGATCCGTTCGGTTGGAACTATTGCGGCCGAGGCTATGGCTACGGGTTCTATAACGCAAGCTACAACTCGGGCTACAACTCGGCAAACACATCCGCCCTCGATCGCGCCCTCAGCGACCTGACGGACGCCTTCAAGTACGGTGACGCCACGCTGCTTGACCGTCTCGTCCCGCGAGGCGGCAGCATCGAGATCTTCATTGACGGCGAATACAGCTACACGGTCAACGCGAACGAGTACTACGACATTACGGCAGACCTGCTCGAAGGCGTGAACACGAGCGACTTCCAGATCGTCGACGTTCGACGCGTCCGGGATGGTGGATTCTACGTCACAGCTCGACACGACTACCTCGACGCATGGAACACGCGCCAGACCAACTGGCTCACGTTTACCTTGCAAGAACAGGCCAACTGGTACGCGATCACACAGGCAGGCACAAGCCGGAGTCGCCCCTAAGGGCTCTCATCCTAAACAAAAACCGCGGCCCGCAAAAGGCCGCGGTTTGCATTTAAGCCGCCAAGAAGCCAATAAACGCCGCACGGAGCTTCATTGGGGTCGGACGTGAGGACAAGCGAAGGCCCACCAAGCACAAACGGAGTCCCTCGGAGCAACCTTCGCCGGCTCGTCACGCTCAAAGTCCAGTATCATATATTCAATGATCCTGAAGAGGTTTTACAATAATAGCCTCGCCCATGCAAGCTACCTCGTCGGGTGTCCTGAGAGCGGCGAGGCGATCGTGGTCGATCCGAACCGCGACGCCAAGCAGTACATCGCAGCCGCGAGCGAGGAACGTCTGAACATCACCGCAGTCACCGAAACCCACATCCACGCCGACTACCTCTCCGGCGTGCGCGAGTTGGCCCTGATGACCGGCGCGAAGGTCTACCTCTCCGCCGAGGGCGGCGCCGACTGGAAGTACGCTTTCGCCGAACAAGATGGCGTGCAACTCTTGAAAGGGGACGACAGCTTCAAGGTCGGCACGGTGCGTTTCGACGTCGTTGCGACCCCGGGCCATACGCCCGAACACATCAGTTTCGTCATCACCGACGAGTCTACGAGCCCCGTGCCGCTCGGCGTTTTCACCGGCGACTTCATCTTCGTGGGAGACGTGGGCAGGCCCGACCTCCTCGAACGCGCGGCGAAAATCGAAGGCACGATGGAAGCCGGCGCTCGCACTCTATACAAATCGATCACCGCCTTTAAGAGCGCTTACCCCGACTTCCTGCTCCTGTGGCCCGCCCACGGCGCCGGCTCCGCGTGTGGCAAGAACCTCGGCGGCGTTCCCGTCAGTAGCCTCGGCTACGAAAAAGCCGCCAACTGGGCACTGCAAGACCCGAGCGAGGAGAAGTTTGTCCAAGAGATCCTATCCGGTCAACCCGACCCGCCCAAGTATTTCGCCAAGATGAAGGAGTTGAACAAGACCGGCCCGGCCATACTCGGCCCGTCGATGAAGACGAGGCCGATCGCCGCCGAGCAATTGCGTTCGATTATGGGAAGGGACGCCGTCCTGCTCGACCTTCGCGCGGCGGCTGAGTACGTACAGAATTCGTGGCCGGATGCCCTTCATATCCCCTCGGGCAAGGGCCTCCTCACGTGGGCGGGATGGCTGGTCCCCTATGAAACCCCGATCTATTTGCTCGTCGGGAGCCAGGACGAAGCCGACAGCGCCGCGTCCGACTTGCGGTTGATAGGACTCGACGATGTGCGCGGCTGGTTCGACATGTCTGCGCGTCGCGACTCGGGGGCCGAGGCCGCTCCGGTCGCCGAGATCGGCTCCGCCCAGATTGCCGGCGAAGACGCGTTCATTCTCGATGTGCGCACTAACCGCGAGTATGAGAACGGCCACATACCCGGCGCGACGAACATCCCGCTCGGCCACCTCTTCGAGGGCCTTGCCTCCGTTCCCAAAGACAAGCGGATCGCCGTGCATTGCCAGGGCGGTT
This sequence comes from Fimbriimonadales bacterium, assembly GCA_051003155.1. GTDB lineage: Bacteria > Armatimonadota > Fimbriimonadia > Fimbriimonadales > ATM1 > JACDEQ01. The sequence continues at coordinate 31,069 of JBPCLO010000041.1, forward strand.
TGCGCTCGCCCATTGCGGTGAGCGTGCTTCGCCGTGCAGGATTTGCGGACGTGGTCAACGTTCCGGGCGGGTTTTCCGAATATGAATCTCACGGCCTTCCGGTTGAAGCCGCCGGCAGGACATCCTAAGGTGCGGGCAGAATGTCAGACGTAATGGACGCCGAGATCGTGGTCAGGCATGGCGAGGTCAGCGACCTGCCGCTGCTCTGGAACATGCTATTCGAAGCCGCGGCGGTAAACGCGGAAATAAGAAGCATGGGTAAGGAAACCGCGATATCGCTGCCGCAGATACGCAAGTACGCTGAGGGCTGGGGCCGCGACGGGGATGTAGCGGTCGTCGCTGCCGTACGGACGGGCAAACCGCTCGGAGCTGCATGGTTCCGTCTGTTCGCAGAGGATGACAGTGGCTACGGCTTCGTGGCCGAGGACATTCCCGAGATGACGATCGGCGTTATCGAGGATGCCCGAGGTCGAGGCATTGGCAGCATGCTGATGGAGGCGATACTGAAGTCTGCAAAGGAGGAAGGCCACCGCGCCCTGAGCCTTTCAGTGGAATCCGAGAGCGACGCAGTGCGGCTTTACGAGCGATACGGATTTAAGGAGAAGGGCAAATCGAGGCAGCGGGGCACCTCGAAAACGATGCTGCTCGATTTCTAATCGATATCAAGAGTCTGGAATCGCCTTAGCCTTGGGTCGAGAACAGGCAGGAGAAGATCATAGGCTTCTTGAACGAGCAGATGGATATTCGAGGCCTTCTTGCGCTCGTCGCTCCCTTCCGGGAAATTGGTGGGCAGCGATCTCTCGCTAAGCTTGGCGTAAGCTTCTTTCAGCTGCTGCAGCGACGCGTCCCGCTTCAGCCCCAGCACCCTATAGGACTCGGCTACCTTTGCATCCCTCTGAAGTGGCGGCGGAGGCGGTGGCGGCTTGGGTCCGTTCTCCACAGCTGCGGGATCGAGATACTCGTCCAGCTCTTTCCGCGCTGAAATCTCTCGGATCTTCTCAATCCGCTCCCACTCACGCCCTATGTAGGAACGAAGCAAATTGTACGCTCGGTCTCCTAAGCCCAATTCTTCGTGCTCACTATTTCAATCGATTCTTCCATGGTCGAGCTCAGCCGGCGGAGCCTGCGTGTCATTTCCGAAAACGGGTCCAATTCCTCCGCTGCGGAAGTTGCCCCAGATTCTGCCACAGCTCTGATCAACTGTGAACGGAGTTCGGCTAACGTAGACTCAGCTTCGTCCAAATTCGCATTCAGCCGCTTTTGGGTTAGCTCCAGGTCTTCGAGAATCCGCAGTTCCTCGCGCCTAGCGGTGAGTGCAGCTTCAGTTGACGCGCGAATCGTCGGATCGGTTTCCTCGGCAAGCTTTTCCTCGAGGCCCAGGACCGCCGCTCGCGATCTAAAGACGCCGCTCGACAGTTTCTGAACCTGCCTACGAGCCTCCAGGATTTCGACGGCACGCACAACGATAGCATCGACCTCGGTTTGCGTGTCCAACGCCATTGCCGAGATGACCGGATTGTCGGTGTGGTTGGTGATCAAACGCATGGCTTCCTCACGGAGCTTGACGATCGGTTTCAGCCGCGTCTTGCTGGGGGTGCTCACGTCTTCGAGAGTCGGAACCTGCACGCCGCGCGAACGCCTCGGCCGCATCGCCGAAACCAGTCCTGCGATAGCACCTACGGTTATGAGGGCAGCCGCAAGCGGCGTCCATCCGAAGAAGAGGGCGCCGATGCCGGCAGCTACCAGCGCCGCGGAGATCGCGAAGCCCACGGGTTTTCGGCGGTGTTCGTGCTGCAGCATCACTTCTTGAGAGACTCTCTTGTCGTACCAAGAATACTACCGCCCAACGCGCCACTTGAGATTCATTCTGCCCGTGGATAAATGAATACTACGGGTATCGAAAATGGCCGACGATCGCCCAGCATGTCAGCGCGTCTTCCTCGACACACGTTCCCGCATTATGGATGACAAGGGGCAGCCCGGACGGATTTCTCCTATTCGAGACGATCCCGCAGTGATCGAGGCTCGGTGACATCTTCCAGTAGACAATGTCTCCCGGCAGCCACAATTGGGTGTCCGTGGTGGCCCAAGATAAGTCCAAGGCGTATCGCTTCATAAAAGCAATCTGATTGGGCACGCGTCGGTGGTCGATATTGGTATCGGGTCTCCGTAGTCCGTAGCGAGCCGGATACTTCCCGAAGTTCTGGGACATATCTTCGTGGATCAGCTTCTGCAGATCGTGCCCGGCGGCGCGCAGACTTCTGATCACCACATCGGTGCAAACGCCTCTGTTTACTGGGAGGTCTCCATTCGGATAAGCGATATCGAAGTAACCGGGGTGGTAAATGGTGCCGATCTGGGCGAGGGCCGCGCGGACAATCTTCTCCGCGACGGGAGTGTGAGCTCTTTCGCGAATTTCGGATTCGGGAGCGGGCAGCAATGCACCTCTGTCGGACGGCGCCAAACGAACGTCGACCAAAACCGCGCCCATGACGAGGACTGTGCCCAGCCACCACTTTACGCATCGTTTCATCTCATGATGATAAACGTCCCCTCAGGAGTTCAAGTGCCTTACATGGCTGCGACGCCGGAGCTTCCCGCCGCCGGCTCATGGATGACCCTTTGTATCCAGCCCCGAGCGACAGACGCTTCGGCAACCCGTTCGACGGCGACTGCATAAGCGGCTAGCCGCGAGTCGACGCCGTGCATGTTGCGAGCGAATTGAAACGAGGCGAAGGCCCCAGACATGACCTCGTCCAGCCGCCGGTGCACATCCTCCAGCTTCCACCGGTCGAGGGAAGCGTTTTGAACCTGCTCGAAATAAGAAACCGTAACGCCGCCCGCGTTGCACAGGAAGTCGGGGATCACGAAAACCCCCTTGCCGTGCAGAATCTTGTCCGCCTCGGGTGTTGTCGGCCCATTCGCGAGTTCCGCGATTAGCTTTGCCTTGACGTCGGCGGCATTGTGCGCAGTGATCGCATTTTCGAGCGCGCTCGGCACCAGCACGTCGACATCCAGTTCGAGCAACTCCTCATTCGAAATCTGTTTGGCTGAATGTGCTGTTACGCTGCCTCTCGACTCCTTCGTGTCGGAGACGGCGTCGAAGTGGAGCCCCTCTTGCGAATAGACACCTCCTTTCGAATCGCTGACCGCAACTACTTTCGCGCCGAAAAGCTGTTCAACCAACCTATGGGCGTGCATGCCCGCATTGCCATACCCCTGGATCGCAACCGTCGCTCCGGACAAGTCGAGGCGGATCTCGCGGGCTGCCTCTCGCAGCGTAATCATTCCTCCACGCGCTGTCGCGTCGTCTCGGCCAGGAGATCCGCCCAGTTCGAGCGGCTTGCCGGTGATGGCTCCAGGAGCCTTATGCCCAACGATTGTCTCGTATTCGTCCAGCATCCAGGCCATGATTTGCGGAGTGGTGTAAACGTCGGGAGCGGGGACGTCGATATCCGGCCCAATGACGTGGGCGATCTTGCGGATATATCCGCGGCTAAGCCGCTCGAGCTCGCCCTCGCTCATCCTTTTGGGGTCGCAAATCACGCCACCCTTGCCACCGCCTAGCGGGATGTCTACGATAGCGGTCTTCCAAGTCATCCAGGCCGCGAGCGCACGAACCGTCCCGAGCGTCTCCTCGGGGTGAAACCGCAATCCGCCCTTGCAGGGCCCCCTGGCGGAGTTGTATTGGACTCGGAAACCAGTGAATATCCTTGTGGATCCGTCGTCCATGCGAACTGGAATGCGCACGCAGTGCTCGTCCATCGGCTCGCGCAAGAGCTCCCTGGCTTCGTCAGAAAGATGCAAAATGTCGGCTGCGGCGTCGAACTGAGCCTGTGCCTGTTCGAAAAGGTTCGTCATTGAATCTGCTCCCACTCCGGTGTGGCAGGCACAAGGTACCCGCAAATTAGTCCAAGACGCGCGAGTGTGGCCACTTCGCCGCGCACGGAACTGCGAACGTCCTAAGAATCAACTAGGGGTTGCAGAAATAGCCCGGCGCCATTAAGTTGGCGCCAAGCTTTGTGGAACCGGGGGCTTACCGCGATTGGGCGATGGGCCTACTTCAGTTCTATCACCACCAGCTTCATCGCTGTCTTGCCCATATTCTTCGCCAAATGGCTCTGGGCCGGTAGGAACAACGTCGCGCCGGTAGCGACGTCCATGGTCATCGGCTCTTTGCCGACTTCGTGAATCATCAAGCGTCCGCCCTTTACCGCATACACCACGTGATCCGGATGGGCATGAACGTCGATAGCTTGCCCGGGCGCAAATTTAACCACGAAGACCCGGACACGGTCGTTATCTAGCTTCAAGTTGTAGATGCCCGGGCCGACCCTTAGCGGGTCTTGCGGCATGTAGGCAAAGGCCGTCAAAAGCCCCAGAGCGACAATAGCCGCAATCCACTTCATCAACTTCATTAGTTTCCTCCTTACCGCCGCTCCATACGCGGCTAGGGCTTATGATAACCGCACGAACACAGCCTGTCAAGACACTGTCCGAAAAGTTAGTGGGCCATAATTAAAGAAATGGCTAACGATGCGTTCGCGAGGCTCGCGCAGATCATGGGCTGCAAATGGTCGATGGGCATTCTCGATGCAATCGACCGAGGAGTGATACGCCCGACAAAGATCGAGCGCGAGCTCGACGGTATCTCCACAAAAGTTTTCTACCGCTGCATCGACCGCCTGCAGAAGGAAGGCTTCCTTCTCAGGGAGACGTTTGATGAGATTCCGCCGCACGTCGAATATCGATTCAGCGACGGCGGCCGCGTTTTAATCGAGCTTGTGCACCACGCGCGCAAGCTCTCAGATATGTGGCCGGAACTCGCGCCGATGGGGTTGGATTAGCTCCAAGGCCATCTTTGCGGTTCGCGTAATGGCGTCGTTTGGACCTAGCATCCTGACAATTTCTTCGAAATCGTCGAGTTGCGCCTGCCGCTCGGTGCTGTCTCTTAGCAGTTTGGATGTCTCTGTCGCGATGGTCTCAGACGAGGCGTTCGGGTGGTAGAGTTCAGGAACCGCACGTCTTTCCAAAAGGATGTTCGGCAACGCTATGAAGTCGACCTTGAGCCTAATGAGCTTCGCCTCGAGAATCATCAAGGGGTCCAACACGTAGGCCGCCACCATCGGTGTCCGACAAACTGCTGCCTCTAGCGTCGCAGTGCCTGAGCAGATAATCGCTGCCCGCGAGCGCTTCAAAGTCCCGTAAGGTCCGGCGCGGCTTACTTCCGCCTTCATCGGACAGTGTCTGTTCCACAGACGGCCGAGCATGTCTGAATCCGCGTTCGGCGCAGCCACGATAACCGGTTTGGCCGCCATCTCACCGAGAAGCGCAACGGCCCTTGCGAATACCGGCAGATTGAGTTCTATTTCATGTTTGCGGCTGCCCGGCAAGATCGCCAAGACATCGCGCTCGCCTTCGGGAGCCTCGCCGGCCATTTGGAGAACCTGGTGGCCAACCCATTCGACATTGGCCCCCGCCTTCCGCAGCATGTCCGCAGACCAGGAGAACGGCGTGGCGATGCTGTCGGCAACGCGAGCCAAGTCAGTGCCTTGTCTGTCCCTGCGCCAGCTGCCCGGAGGCATAAAGTAGAGCACCCTACAGCCGAGCTTCTTGGCCTTGCGACAAAGCCGAACATTCATGTAGCCGAAATCGATCGCGATCACCAAGTCGGGAGTATTCGACTCGAGCCATTTTGAAACTTCCCACGCGCCAATGAGCAGCTTTGGCGCCATTTTCAGCGCTTGGTAAACGCCGAGCGCGCCCCAAGTCGAGCTGTCTCCTATCAAGTGTGCGCCCGCCGCTTCGAGCTTCCTCCCACCAACCGCGAAAAACTCGCCGTTGAAGCCCTGACGCCTCATCTCCTTGAGCAGTTCCGCCCCAACCGAGTCGCCACTGGCCTCGCCCGTGGAGATCAGGACGCGCAGCGTCACTTCTGGTCTTGTCTGCCGTAGCGCCCTTCGCCGACGTTCTCGATGAACGCGAGCAAGTAGTCGACCTCAGGGTGCGGCTGAATTTCTGCGCGAACCTTCTCGATTGCGTCAGGCATGCTGAGCTCCGACCGGTAAATGATTTTGCATGCCTTGTGCAGAGCCATCCTCACGTCGGGCCCATAGCCCAATCGGCGCAGGCCGATGGCATTGATATCGTATACGCGGCAGCGTCTCCCTTCCGTGAGCATGAAGGGTGGCACGTCGACTCCCACGCCGGACATCGCACCGATCATGCAGTACTTCCCGATCCGCACGAACTGATGAACGCCGGTCATGCCGCCGATGTTCACGCCTTCCTCGATGGTCACATGGCCGCTGATGCCGCAGCTGTTCGCGATTGTCACGTTGTCATGGATCGTGCAATTGTGGCCAACGTGTGTAAAGGCCATTAGGAAATTGTTGTTGCCGATAACGGTGGACTTGCCCGCGCCGGTGCCTCTGTGCAGGGTCACAAACTCACGAAATACATTGTCGTCGCCGATCTTGAGGTACGTCGTCTCGCCTTTGTACTTGCGGTCCTGAGGGTCGCCGCCGATGATGGCTCCTTGCCCGATGACGTTGCGATCGCCCATCGTGACGTCGCCGCGAACTACCGAATGGCCCTCCACCAAGCAAACTTTCCCAAGCTTCGCTCCAGACTCGATAATCGCGAACGGACCCACCTTCGTACCTGCGCCGATCGATGCTTTTGAATCGACGATAGCGGACGGGTGGATTTCCGTCAACTCGAATCCCCGTTCTTGAGAATTTTGAATGTTAATTCTGCCTCCGCGACGATCTCCCCATCGACCGTGGCGACGCCCTTCATGCAGCCGATGCCTTTGCGAAACCAAACGACCTCGGCGTTGGTCATCAACCGGTCGCCGGGAACAACCATCCGACGAAATCTCACCTTGTCCAGCCCGACCACGAGTGGCTTAACACCTCCGAACTCCGGGTCCGACATTAACACTAACGCGCCAACCTGGGCCATCGCTTCTATGATAAGCACGCCGGGCATGATCGGCATTCCCGGATAGTGCCCCTGGAAGAAGTACTCGTTGATGCTGAGATTTTTATAGCCCCGGCCTCGCTTTCCGACTTCGAGTTCCTCCATTCTGTCCACGAGCAAGAACGGAAACCGGTGGGGCAGTATCTTCTGGATGTCGTTAATGTCCAATATCTAAGTCTCCCATTCGCAGATGTCAACGAGCCTGGCTGCTGCTTCGACGTTCATCTTGTGCCCCGTCTTCTCGGCCACCACATTCAGAAATCGTAGGGGTATGCCCGCGAGCGCGATGTCGCCCATGCAGTCGAGCAGCTTGTGCCGCGGCGCCTCGTCCTTGAAGAGCTGCTTAGTAAGATACCCATCCCTGCCGATCACGAGCGTGTTCTCCTTTGTGCCGCCCTTGCCCAGGCCGGCCTTTCGCAGCCATTCGAGTTCTTCTTCGTAAGCGAATGTTCGAGCGGGCGCGACCTCTGCAGCGTAGGTTTCCTCATCGATGTTTGTCTCAAAAACTTGAGGGCCGGGGAAACACCCTTCGCGGTGGTACTCGTACCGCCAACGCCCCGATCCGACCGAGACACCGATGCGACACTCCCCTTCCTGCAGATTCACCCTGCCGAACAGGCTCAAAGCTGACTTCCGTCCGACCGACGCCAATCCCGAAGCCCTCAAGCCGGCAAGGTAGGTCGCAGAGCCCCCGTCCAGAATGGGCATTTCGTCCCCGTCGACTCCGACTTCCGCATCGGTCACGCCAAGGGCGGCGAACGCACTCATCAGGTGCTCTACCATCCGGACCGTGCCGAGGGTCGTGCTCCGCGTGGTGTCCGTTACCGAATCGGGTGTGGCCGAGAAGCGCTCCCCGGACCGTGCGAAAGCGATACCATCCCCACCCGCCGTTACCTTCACCAGAGATGCGGTGTCGCTGTGGATACCAACGCCTTCGAACTCTGCAGTCCTCTCCAGCGTAATGCGATCGAACTCGAACCTCATGCTTTGCCGCGGAGCTCCGCGATCTCGGCCTCGAGGTGCAGCACATGCCTTTGCAGCTTGGGGAGCTCCGAGAGAGCGACCTGGATCCGCTTTTCCAATCCCGCCTTCCGAGGCACTAGGGCCCCCCAATACGCGCCTGGCTCGTCGATATCGGCGGTTGCGGCCGTCTTGGCAGCAAGCGTAACATCATCAGTTATCGTAACGTGATCCTTGATCCCCGCCTGTCCGCCAATGAAGTTTCGAGCCCCGACTCTTGCGCTGCCGCCAACGCCCGTTTGCCCCGCTACGACCGTGTCTTGACCCACTTCCACGTTGTGTGCGATCTGCACCAGATTATCGATCTTCACGCCCTTCCCGATGCGCGTATTTCCGGCCGTCGCCCGATCGACCGCAGTCAGCGCGCCGATCTCGCAATCGTCTTCGATTCGCACTCCACCCACCTGGGGCACCTTGCGATGCCGCGAACTATCCCAAAAGTATCCGAATCCGTCCGCCCCGAGCACCGTTCCCGCGTGGATGATCGATCGGTCGCCGATCTGCACGTCGCGGTAGAGCGTCACACGCGGGTAAAGCTTTGCGCCCTCGCCGATCTTGCATACCTCGCCAACATAGCAAAATGCGTGAATCTTGGCCCCTGTCTCAACATGGGTTCCGCCCTCGACGACACAGAACGGGCCGACGCTCGCTCCTGCATCGATTTGGGCGTCAGCCGATACGATGGCTGTCGCGTGGATGCCTTCCGCGAGTGGCAGGTCACGCCAAGTTATGGCCAAGATGCGGCCGAACGCTTCTCTAGGAGACTGGCAGCGAATATGAGGCTTCTTGCAGTTCGCCTCGCCGAGTTTCACGAGCACGGCTCCGACATCGGTAGCCTCGACGATCGCAAGGTATTTCGGCGACTCAGCGAACGTGATGCCTTCCGCGCAGTCGTCTCCTGCGGGGACAGGTAGGGCAATCCGCAAATCTGGTGGACCGTACAGCTCGCCCCCGACGATCTCCGCAAGTTCTGACAGGGTCCAGCCTATTGATGGTTGATCCAAGCGATGAAGTCTCCCGTTTTGTCGGGCGCTTCGCGCGGCCCGCGGGCAAGTTTGTACCCCTGAATCCGCAACCAAATGTTGAGGCGAGACAGCACCGCGTTCATAGGAGGAGGCAAGGCCGCCGGCTTGGGAATTGGCTCTGCGCGAAAGGAAGCTACGGGAATATTGGCTCTAACCGCGGGTTGCCCTGGCAGGGCCCCGGCTCTCACGTCGAGAAGTTCGGGCAGATCGCCTCGGCTCGTGGCTCCAATCCTCTCATTCGCACGCCTGCTCGCTTCGGCTATTGCAGAAGTCAATTCTTGGCCCTCCACAAGGTCGATCTGAGCGGCTTTATCCCTTCCATACTTGTCATATTCCGCGAGCAACGGTCCTATTTGCGCTTCGATCTCCTGGTCGATAACATCAAGTCGCGCGGTGAGTCTATCCATCTCCTGTTGCCACTGGCCCTCGACAGCGCTACGGTCGGCTATCGGGAAGAAATTCAACAGCTGAGGCTCGTGCAGGGGCCGGAGTGGCCATTTTGCAAGCAGCGCCAGGCGGCCAAGAACGTCGCCCCGCTCATCCGCGTGGGTCAGCATGATCGCTTCGACACCCTTGCGCGTAGATTCCGCGTTCTCCAGGAGGTTTGTTGCAAATTCGGTCCGCTTGTCCGCAGCCGTCGATCTCGCAATGGCTTCCAACTGTGTACGATAGATGTTCTCGAGCCTCACCTGGGCCGCTTCGACCTGCGAGGCCATCAGAGCGACAGCGTCCGCTCGGCGTCTTGTCGCAGCTTCCCTGCCCCGGTCGCTAGGCTGCAAGGCAGATAGAAACACCTTAGCCCCCTGCACCGAACCGGTCAAGCTTACCGATGCTTCCCCGGCCGGTGTGACAACCGCGAGGCTCCGGGCGGCCTTGTGAACATCGACCCAAACGAGCTTGTCCTCCGGCTTTCCGCAGCCCAACGCTACTGCGAGCGTTAGGCTAAGGGTTGTCGATATCCATGACCTTGAGAGCATCGTCGGTAATGTCCGTAGCGCCGTAAGGGGCGACGTTGGATTCCAGGACAAGGGTGTAGCCATCTCGTTTTCCCACCTTCTGCACGGCGGCCCTTGCCCGATTGAGTACGTCCGCCTGTTTGGCACTTGCCTGGGCCTGCATCGCCTGGCCCAACAAATTGTCCAATTGATCTAGCATGTCTTCCGTTCCCTGGGCTAGGCTCGACATTTCGCGAATCTTTGTCTGCTCTTCCTGGGTGGGGTTGAGCTTGCTGATCAGGGTTCGTAATTCGTCGCTATTCTTCTGCGCAGCCGTCTTTATCGCTTCCATCTCCGTAGTTTGTGCGGGGGTCGGTTTTTCCGCACGCCAAGTTTCGACTAGCTTGGAAGCGTCCTCCCGCTTCATCACCTTATTCGTGTTCATAAATTGAATGAGAGAGCTGTACTTAGTTCTCAAACTGTCGAAGTTTTTCTTTTCCCTCATTCCCAGCTTAGACTTTTCGGCGAGGTCCGCCAAATTCACAACTGCAAACTTCATCGTTTGCGGCTGAAACGCAGTCAACGCAAATCCGGCCAAGCCTATTACAGCCACAAACAAGACAATACTCATTTTTCGATCGATCATGTAATTACTCCTAAACTATTTAGAAACTGCCGCCAATTAGAAAGTGCGTGCGCGGGTTCCCCTTATCATCGAACCCGAGGTCAAGACGGATAGGTCCGAATGGCGTTTTGAAATTAATTCCGATCCCATAGCCCAAATGCAAATTCAGGTTCGGAGACTGGGTGAATTCCCTCACGGTCCCATACCCGTTCCAAGCCCCACCGTAATCTACGAAGCCGATAATATTGAAGGACTGTTGGATGGGATAGCGATATTCGAGTTGCGCGAGGAAAGCGTTCCTCCCCCAAAAGCGGTCTTCAGCGTATCCGCGGACTCCGTTGGAACCGCCTACGAAAAACTGTTCCACGAACGGTACTTCTCCGGCGATATATCCAGCGAAAATGCGAGTGGCGATGACTTTGCGCGGCTGGTCGAATTCCTCAGGCTTTCTCGCCGGGCCGCTGCTGAAATACTTCCGGAAATCCATAATAAACTTCCCGAAAAAGTTGGAACCCAGAATAGGATAGCCCGTCGTCAAGCCGCCGACCGATGAAATATTCGAGTAGCTCGGCTCGAACGCAAGCCGCAACCAATCGCCCCGCGAGGGATCGACGCTGTTGTCACGGCGGTTCCGCACGACTCCCAGCATCAACGTTGCTACATCTCCATCCTGTACGATGAACTCCTCGCCCGGGTCGGGAGTGAAGTTAATCGTGTCGATGTTTTCGGCCTTGATGCCGATGTTGCCACGCGTCTCATTGTTGAATGGGCGGGATATGCCGATCGAGCCCCCAGTGCGCCTTTGCGAAAACCGGTCCTCCTCATTCAAACTTCCGCCGCCGATACCGAAGAGAGAACCTCCAAATACGAGTGACTGGCGGGAGTAGATGCTTGCGTTCAACGCGGTGCGGCGATCGTCCAGGAACGGGTCGCCGTAGTCGAGCGACAGGCTCGTGCCCAACCCTTGGGCAGATTGCAACAAATTAATCCCAACAGACTTGCCGGTGCCTTTCAAGTTCGTTTCGGTCAGCGTGAGCAGCCCCGCTAGGTTATTGCGAGGGTCGACCTGGAGGCCGACATTGAACAAGCCTGTCCGCCCCTCCTGTACCCGCACGATCAGTTCGACTTTGCCCAAGTCCGGTTCGTTGCTATCGGGGTCGATGCTGTCGAACCAGCGGGTATCAACGATTCGGCGGAGGTCCTCGGACCACGTCCGCTGGTTCAAGAGGTCGCCTTCCTTGGTATCGATCAGCTTGTCGAATATCGAGCGCCTGGTACGCAGCTTGCTTCCTGCAACCGGTTCGATTGTGATCTTGCTTACGCGCGCTTCGACGATCTCGACGAGTAGCTTGGTCGGTTTCTGTGAATCCGGTTCGAATTTGCTGATCCTGGCGAAGTAGCCTTCCGTACGATAGAGTTCGCTGATAGCGGTTGCGGCTTTGTCGAGGAGCGACACGTTGAGAACTTGGCCAGGCTGTATCCCGGGTGTGCTGACCTTGGCAAAAACGTCGAGAATCTTCGTGTCGTCGAAAACCGTGTTCCCGCTGATATCGATTTCTTCGATCTTCGGCCACTCAACTACTTGGACGACGACCCGATAGGTGTTATCTTGAAGCAACTGGCCGAACACTCGAACGTCCTGGAAAAAACCCATGGCTTCGATGCTTTGCCGGTCACGAGTGAGCTGGGCTTCCTGGTAGATTTGCCCCTCCTTGGTTCTCATAACGGATTTGATGGTGTCCTCGTTGACGTTGACGTCTCCCTCGACATCGATCGTACTAACGATTTGCTGCGCGAACGCCGTCCCAAATGCTGCAAGGAGAACGGCCATCAATGTAAAACGCTTAATCAAATCTTCCTCCGTGAAGCCTATGCTTTCAGATGCGGCGCCAAAGTTTGGCGCAGTTGTTGCCTGGCGCGCGCCAACCGGCTTCTCACCGCTTCCACCGTGATTCCCATCACTTCCGCGATCTGCTCGTAGCTTAGCCCTTCTATGTCTTTCAGAACAACACATTCCTTGTAGCCGGGCTGCAAATCCCGTATCGCCCTCACCAGCACCCCCCTGAGTTCACCTGTTTCCGCACTCTGATCGGGTGTTCGACCGCTGTCGAACAATGCCTTTGCTGACTCCGCGAAATCGTCTGACAAAGACAACGTCTCCTTCTCCCGCTTTCGAGCCTCGCGCCCTATTCGGTCCTTGTTTAGATTCACCAATATCCGGTAAAGCCATGTGTAAGCACGGGACTCCTTTCGAAAGTTCTTCCATCCGCGGAATGCCCGCAAGAACGTCTCCTGCGTTAGATCGGCGGCATCGTCCTGATTCTCGGAAAGCCTGAGGGCCACTCCATAGATTCGACGCTCGTATAAGGCAACCAGCCTCTCGAAGTCTTCTATGGCCCACGCCCATCGTCGGCTGCCGGCAAGCACTTAGACATGGCGCGAGTGGCTTCGTTTCCAGGTTTTTTCACATTAGAACCGCCTTGAATACGACAACGTCGCCTTAAGAAGCCCGTCTCTGGTCGCCGCCACGCCGAGGGCTAGCCTGCCGAGAATCGGGTTGCTCGATGGCAGCCGGTAGTTAAGCCTGATCTCTTCCAACGACTCGCCCGTTAGTGCGAACTGCTCAAGTACTCTACGGTATTCGAGCGTGAATCCGTTACCGAGGGACTTCGCGATCGTGATCCCTCCGACGCCCGCCGGGCTGAAGTCGAGCGCCAAATAATCCAACCCCAGCGCCTCTTCCAAAGGCCGTGTTATCTGACTGAGCAGTGCGGGTGCGGCCACGGAAGCAAGAATGTTTTTAATCTGGGAGTTGAAATCACCGAATCCGGCTGCGGCCACGTTCTCGAATAGCTGCTTCTGGCCCAAAATCGCTAAGATCTGGCTCTGAGACAGGTCAGGTGGGTCGCTCACCGCGTCGATGCGCAAGGCTTCTTCGCTCAGAAGGTCGCCGCTGATGCGCATGTCGACCGTGTAGCGCTGAGTACCGAAACCGGCGTCGGCCGTTATGCGCGTGGTTGCGTTGAGATCTACGAGTAGCGTCGCGGTGGTATCGCCTCGCCAGTCCTTGCTGTACTTGAAGTCCGCGGTGCCTCCCCGTTCAAAACGAATGCGTCCCGTGGGAAGGGTGACGTCGCCCGCGTCTAATTGCAGCGCCAGCTCGGCGTTCAAGTTGGACCATCGCCCTTTCACCTCTCCGCTTCCTGTGGCCCGCGCATCCAACGGGCCGCTCGATATTCGGCTGCTGACGATTTGGAGCGTTACGTCGAACAGCGGGTCCACGGGCAAGTTAGCCGCTGTCGTGGACTCCGGAAACTCTCCGGCGACGTCCAGAACAACGTCGCTCAGGGAGATACTTCCCGAAACCACGGGCTTAAGAACGTCACCGGTTAAGGCGAGGTCCGTGCTGATGGTCCCCTTCGTAACCGTCTCGGTTCCGAATCCTTGCATGACCGCGAAATCTGTAAATCGGAGATGACAATCGGCCTGAGTTCCAACCGGCAAGAATCTCCACTCATTGAGGTCGACGTGCGCCTCCAACAAGAGGCCGGGGCCGCCGCCAGGAGGCGGGCTGAGGCTGCTGTCCGCACTAGCAAAGAGCTTTAGGACTGGACCTTCCAACTGAACCTTCGCAGATGCGCCGACGAGCGGCGTGTCGAACCCTTTGAATTTGATCTGATCGGCGGACGCGCTGACCGCCCCCCGGACATCGAGAGTATCGAGGGTCCCAGAAACAACTAGTTCGCCCCCCTCCAGGGTTCCACGCGTCTGATCGGCAACGACGCCGAAGAACTCGCTAACGTCTGATATGGACGTGTTCGGAACCTGAATGCGCGCAAAAATGGGCTCGTTTCGTGGTATCGATCCCGGATAGTGAAAAGGAATCGAAAGTTCTTGCAACGTTGCCCTGAGGTCTCTTATCTCCACTGATCCGACAATGTCGCTCGACGGTGCATTACGATCCCATGACTTCCCGGATATGACCCCCTCGCGAATGTACAGCGGGTTCGTAATGACGTCGACCGGAAACTCGCCCCACTTCACATTGTCTGTGTCTATCGACGCGGTTATCAGGGGCGACCTCGCTTCGCCTTCTGCAATGAATGAGAAGCTGGCCGTACCCGTGAGGCCGTTTAGCGTGGGGTCGATGTTTTCGAGCCACTTCAGTTCTATGTTATAGAACTCGCCATCGAGAAGCAGCTTTCCATTCTCATCGATGTAATTTTGGGCGGTCTCGTTCAGCTTGAAGCTTGCAGGACCATCGAAGAGGCGAGCTTTCTCGAACACATACAGATCGCCTTCCTTCATAACGAAAGCTTCTGCGCGGCCCATTTCTCGGCCCTCGTATTTCAGGCCGTCCGCTGAAAATTCCAATGTTCCGCTAGCAACGTCCCATTTGGTTCCCTGCTTATTGGCGGCGATCTCTTTGGCGCTCAAAGTGAAAGTGCCGTCTAGCTTCTTTAGCTCCTCTCGGACCTCGAAAGAGAGTTGATCCTTGAACGCCGCGGAGGCGATGCGGCTCGCGTCCTTGACGCTCAGATTGGAGGCATAGAGAGAGGCGGTGAGTACTTTCGAGTCGAGGTCGTACGATCCGTTGTCCACAACGACATATTTGTCGTCGTCGGCTACCTCGCCGATGCCGCCGCTGCCACCTTCAAATTTCACCTTTCGCCCAGCCACTTCGGCGGATAAGTACCCTCCTCCAATCGGCTCACCGTTCAGAACGAGGTCGCGAGCCTGAACCGAGCCGACCCCGCTTACCAGCTTGCCGGCTCGAAAACTGGCCATCGCTTTGCCGTTCAAAAGCCCCTCGATGCTCGCGGCTCCTTCCAAATAAGGTTCGAAAACGTTCGCGGGAACGTCGGTGAGGCTCGCAACGATCTGGCTGTCCTTCGTGGGGCTCCAACCACCCGTGACCTCCAGCAGGCCGGTGCCGACATTCGCCGAAGCTTTGTCGATAGTGAGCCCGCCGCCCCGCCAGTGTGCAGTTGCCTGCGCATTCTTGATCTCGATTCGGTCTGCGAGAAGGCTGTCGGCCGTCAGTTCTGCCGCCACGCTCGGATCCGAGGTGGTGCCGCCCAGCGTCCAGTTGCCCGTGGCCAAGCCCATGATCTGGTCCTGTGCAAACTCGCCGACTCCCAGATCGAGGATTTTGCCGCTACCCTGTAGCGAGCTATTGCGATTAAAGTCGACCGATGCGTCGCCGGTGATTAGCGTCACCCCGCTACGAGCCTCGAAGCGGCGAGCGGAGAGCACTTTGTTCCTGTAGCCGAGGTTCGCCGAGAAGAAAGGCAAAGAGTACTCTTCTATGTTTACCGAGTAAGCCTCGACTAATCCTGTGACGACCGGATTCGCTGCCGAGCCCCTCACCGTGACGTCACCGTACGCGATGCCGTCAACAGTCGAGCCTGGGAGCCTGCCCAAATCGATGGCATTGGCGGCGACTTTTAGGTCCAATTTACGCCCGTCGAGCGAAACGGAGCCCCTCCCACGCAGGAGGCCGCTTTGACCCGCAACCTCCGCCGCAGTGACGAATAGTCTGCCATCCTTGAGATTTCCTGTAATGCCGAAGTCGACACGCTCGCGGTGGCGTTCGTCATCGATCTTAAACGCGACAAGCGCGTCTCCCGACGCGCGAAGCGTCGCGGTGGGTTTGGTCGCCGAACCGCCGAACAAAACCTGAAGATCGGCGACGCCGCGCAAAACCGTGTCGCGAGGCACACCCGGCAGCCTCGTCACATCGACGTTGTCCGCGACCAAGTAGCCTTTGACAGTGGGCTTGTCTCCCAGAAGGACCATTAGCTCGGACCGGGCGGCCGCTCCCAAAAGGTTGCCCTTCAGGCCGCTCAGCCGCAGCGTCTTCCCGTCCGAAACGACTACGGACCTGACATTCAAAGCCTGATATTCTTGGAACGATGCCGAGGTCGCTTTGACGTTGCCGGCAGCGAGCATCCTGTCGCCGAATCCGAGTTTGCCTGAATAGCTCGCGTTACGGAAAGAGAGCTCCCTGGGAATCAATTCGCCCGCATATCTTCGTGCCGTCGATTCGTTGGCTGCAAATATCTCACCCTCTAGTTGCCCCGCAAGATCAGGTGAGTACCGCACTGTCCCCGTCGCCCTTCCTCGCACCCCGGTTCCGGAGGCCGCAAAATCCCCGGTAGCGAGCCGCTCGGTAAAAGCGCCTTCGAAACGGGCCGTGTCAAACCGACGCTTGAAAGCAATGACTTTCGACGCGTCTACCGAACCGTCCCCTCGCACCCGCCATTCGGCCTTCCCGTCCTTCAGCATCGGCTGAATGGTCAACGCCCCGGCGTAGTGCACATTCGATGCCGTCCAGTTGTGAAGCCAATCGACGGCGCGTAGATTCTTCCACTGGGCGAAGTACTCCTTCAAAGGCATAATGCTTAGCTTGGGGCTTTGAAGTTGGACAAACTGCACATCTTCGGTCGTGGCGTCGAGTACCCCAGACACCTGGCCAACCCCTTCCACCAGCCCATCGAAGTCTATGGTCGCGCCATCTTCAGTGCCGGCTGCGGAGAAATCAGTAAGGGCGCCACGCCACTCCTGTGGCCGTTTGACATGCCAATCCCGAAACACGATCCGCGTGTTTTTCGCTTCGATTACGTAGGCTGTCTCGGCCGGTTCCTCGTCCGTAGGAATCGGAACGACGTCTTGGAAGCTCCACGAGCCGTCTTCGTAGCGCTGGACGACCAAGTCTCCCCCATCGACCTGCACATCGTAGGCGCGCCTTTCAGGGATCCATGGCAGAAGCAACTTGACGCGTAAGCGTTCGGCCCTTGCAACAGCGGGCGTCTTCACCTCATTGAGCGTGATGCCCTCGGCGGATAGCACACCGTTCTTAAGGTCGATCCGGGCAGTCTCGGCGGTTGCTACGACCTCCCCGTGCTTGCCCTCATAAGAAAACGAGACGTCGTTTAAGGGGTCTTGGAAGTACTGAAGGTAGCCGCGCAAATAGACACCCGCCCAGATGGCCAACAATAAGGGCGGGAGCGCGCACAGTATCCATACGCCCGGTCCCCAGGCTCGCTTCAATTACACCTCGGCTGCGATGAGTCGCTCCGCCATCACTTTCTCGCTGAAGGCGATCGCGTTATACGAACTACGAATGAACGGGCCGGACGCTACGAACGCGAAGCCCATTTCCTCGCCTATTTTCTCATACTCCTTGAACTTGTTAGGATGTACGAAGGTATTGACGGGCAAGTGCCGCATAGTAGGTCGCAAATATTGGCCAATCGTTACCGCGTCCACCCCGATTTTTCGCAGGTCGGCGAGCACGGAGACGACTTCTTCCTGAGTTTCACCCAACCCGAGCATGATTCCGGACTTCGTGTATATGCCCTCGTCGATTTCCTTTACTTTCGCCAGGAGGCCCAAGGAGCGGTCGTATTTGGCTTGCGGCCTAACGATGGTGTGAAGCCGCGGCACGGTTTCGACGTTGTGGTTGTAGATTTCCGGCTTCGCATCGCAGACGGTTCTCAGGCAATCTTCGCGGCCCTTGAAGTCCGGAGTCAGAACTTCGACGATGGTGCTTGGAGTGACCTTGTGGATAGCTTCGATGGTCTTTGCGAACTGTCCGGCGCCCTGGTCGGGCATGTCGTCACGGGCGACGCTCGTGACGACCACATGCTTGAGGCCTAAATCGCGCGTGACCTCGGCGACGTGCATCGACTCGTGAGGATCGATCATAAGGCCACGTCCGACCTTGATCGCGCAGAAGCCGCACGATCTTGTACAAGTATCGCCCAAAATCATGAACGTAGCGATCTTCTTCGACCAGCATTCCGGAAGGTTCGGGCACCGTGCACTCTCGCAGACCGTGTGAAGGCTCTTCATGCGCATCATCTGCTCGACCTCTCTTATTGTGTCGGGCCGCGCGATGCGTATCGTGAGCCACTCAGGGAGACGCTGGTTCATTGCCACCTGAATGGTACCCGCTTGGGGGAACGACCGCCGACTGCAGTCGCCGGTCGACGCCTGAAAAGGCAAGCATGCGCCCGTCCGTCTGCACATACTTGGCAGAGAGTATGTCCCAGTTACCGCCGAAATTACTTCCGGTGGACATGTAGACCGAATTGTCTGCTCCCAATGCCGCGCGCGGCTCCTCGTGGCTGGCTCCATCACGCAGCGTCTGAGACCATGCGACAGTGCCGCTGGTCGTGACTTTGCATATTATGCTGCCTGCTTCATATGGCAGACGCGTTGCGGGCAGGTAAATGTTTCCGTCCTGGTCAGACGCGGCTGCCCCGAGACGGTACCAGCTTCGTATGTCCGTGACGGTGTCATGAATCAGATCTCCGTCAGGGGAGTATTTCAACGCGAAGATTGGTCCGCCTTCGGAGCTGACCGCCAGGTAGATGTTGCCTATTGCGTCGCAGTTGCCCAAACGTACCTGTTCCGCGTCTGCAAAATAGTTGCGAAAGTCGACCCACACAGTATTACCTTCTTGATCGAGTTTGAGAGCAAACGTCGTGTTCACATACCCGTCGTAGCCTGTTATGCCACCCATGACAATGTTGTTCTCTGGGTCGATTGCTGCAGTGCCGATTTCGCTACTTTCGGACAGCGAGATAGATCGCGCCCACTTGCGTAGGCCCGCTTGGGTGTACTTGAGCACTCCAAGATTCAACGTGTGACGGTCATGGATACTGTTTAGCCTCGCGCTCACAACGATGTCCCCGACGCGATCAAATTGGATTTGGTGGGCAATGTCGAAATCGCCTCCGTTGAAGCCGTCGGACCAAAGAGCGTTGCCGTCGGAATCATAACAGGCCACCCAAACATCGCTCGAATACGGATCGACGTACCTGCCACCGGCGACAAAAATCCTGTTATCTCGTGCGATTATGGCTCTTACATACGTCCCTGGAACACGTCGAGTCCAGACGAACTGTCCTCTCGCATCGACCTTCAACGTTGCATCGCTCATCGCAACGTAGGTTGCTTCGAGGGCCGGAGCGATCGCGTAGCCGACGGAACTGAATGCGCGATCGCTGTAGTTCACGAAACGCCAAAGAAGTTTGCCGATCGGCGAGTACTTGAGCAGCATCATCCGTTCGTAAAAGCCTATGCCGTAATCCTCTGAGCCCGTCACATAGTAGTTCCCCCTGACGTCAGTCGCAACTCCCTAAAGGTGATCATCCCCGTGTGCGGGATTGTCGTACCTGACTCGCCATTGCTCAAAAACCTGGGCGGGGCAAGAACAAATAATCAGGATCGCCAAGCTCGATGCACAAAGGACCCGAAGTTTGCTCATAAGCTAATATACGCAAACAGACGCGGTCAAGTAGTATTGAGTCGGCAGTTCCTCCCCCGACCCAAGAAATTCCGGTCAAGCAGCGGCCGGGTGGCGGGGGGAGGCTTGTAGGGGGCAACACCACCTTCGTCAGTCGTCCCCCTACGGATAAATTCCGCGAGTGACCGTCGCGTCCGCAACGCGCTTTACGCCGATGATATACGCGCCGATTCGCATGTTCGTCTTGTGCTGCTGGCTGGTCTGCAGAACGTGCGCGAAGCTGTTCCGAAGTATCTTCTCAAGCTTCGCGTTGACTTCGTTCTCTTCCCAGAAGAACGCCTGCAGGTCTTGCACCCACTCGAAATAGCTCACGATCACCCCGCCGGCATTCGCGAGTACGTCGGGAATGACCACGACGCCTCGGTCGCTGAGCATGTCGTCGGCTTCGGGAGTCGTCGGGCCGTTCGCCCCTTCGACGACCAGCTTCGCCTTGATGTCGTCGGCGTTGCCGGCGTGAAGCTGCTCGGTCGTCGCCGCCGGGATTAAGATGTCGCAGTCGAGGGCGAGCAATTCTTCGTTAGTGACCTTTTCGCAGTCCTTGAATTCGGTGATACCGCCTTCACGGTCGGCGTAGCGCAGGATCAAGTCATGGATCGGCAGGCCCTTCGGGTTATAGATGCCGCCCACGCGATCGGAAACCCCGACCACCTTCGCGCCGCGCTCCACGGCGAGCCTGGCCGCGATGCTGCCCACGTTACCGAAGCCCTGCACCACGACGCTGGAGCTGTCCAGCTTTGTATTAAGAAAGTTGCACGCTTCTTCGGCAGCCGTAATGACGCCTCTGCCCGTGGCTTCGACCCTCCCTTCGGAGCCGCCCAACGGAATCGGCTTGCCGGTCACGACACCGGTGCTCGTCGCGCCCTTCTGCATGCTGTAGGTGTCCATGATCCAGGCCATCACTTGGGCATTCGTGCCCATGTCCGGGGCAGGGATATCGGTATCAGGCCCGATGATGATGTTGATGTCGGAGATAAATCTGCGGGTGAGCTTCTCGAGTTCCCGCTTGCTCAGTTTCTTGATGTCTACCTTGACGCCGCCTTTCGCGCCACCGTAGGGGATGTTGGCGATGGCGCACTTCCAAGTCATCCACATGGCAAGAGCGGTGGTCTCGTCCAGATCGACGTCGGGGTGATACCTAATGCCGCCCTTCGTGGGACCGCGGCTCATGTTGTGCTGAACCCTGAAGCCCTCGAAAACCTGGACGCGGCCATTATCGAGGACCACTGGGAAGTTGACGATCAGCTGGCGCCGCGGCGTCGCGAGTACCTGGTGCAACCCCTCGTCCATTTCGAGATACTTGGCGGCGACGGCGAGTTGCTGCTTCGCCATATCCAAAACATTGGGCTTTTCAGCCGTCTTCGTTGCTGTTTTCGACATCGTTGTCTGAACTACTCCTTATCCTCGGCTCGCCCGAGCTCATCAGAGCTTTGATTGTAGCCAATCGGGGCGACGTTCAGCTTTTGCTCGCTCGGACGAATAGGACTTATAGGGTGAATTGGTAGAGTCTCCAGTCTTCAGTCTGCAGTCTCCAGTCTGCAGTCTTAAAGAGGAGAGGGGCGCCACTTCTTCTCCGAAGCGACGCCCCTGGTGTCAGGAGGTATCTAAGTGGCATTGGGCGAGGCCCTCTGCCCCAAGCGACGGTTCCTTTCACGGTGACCGACCTGACTCTACGATGTGCCTTACACCTTGAAAGACCAACTAAAAAAACGCTCGACCTTTCGATCGAAGCGTTTACCGTTGAATCTTCGGCGTCTTTGCCGCAGGTTGTCCGGCTCTCGCTTCGCCTACGGGGTTAGCTGACGGGCTCGGGCCAAGAGTTACCCTATCCGCTTCCGCGGAATTCGCCCCGGGTTCTGGTTCCCCCGTTTTCCCGGTCAAGGGAAATTAGACGTCTCCGATGGTTTCCCACCGGCAAACAAATACTACCACGATTTGCCAAAAAAAGTTACCGAATGTCGCGGCCATCGTCGTCTTTCTCAGGATCCTCCTTGAAGCTTCGCTCGAAAAGCTCCTTCAGCCGACGCCTCTCCGCCTCAGTCTCCATCCGCTTGCCGTTGTCGTGTCCGCGGTAGTCCTTATCCCGCATACCCGCATTGGTTCGCCTCTCCGGAATGCTGGGAAGTCGCAGTCGCCCTGTCGCGAAAGCCCACGCCAAAACGAGAGGGATCGCGGCCAAGAACCCGATGGGCGGATGTCCGCCAGACCCATAGTAGAACACGGTTCCCAAAGCCGTGATCCAGCCGATCCACTTCGCCGCGACCGGCAAAACGAACCAGAGGAGAATCTGCTGATTCGGAAAGAGGGCCGCGTAGGCGACCACCGAGCAAGCAACCGGGAACCCGAGCGAGGTTAGCACCATCTGCGTCCCCTCGATCAGGTACCCAAGGTAAAGGGCCAGCGGACAGGCCAGGATGATCGCTAGGAAGAAAACCGCGAGTTTTCGCGTTCCCCAAAGCCGCTCCATCGCGCCAGTGAAATAAAACAGCCCAATGCAGATGAACAGCACGCCCAGGAAGTCCATCGCGATGACAGTGTAAGTTAGCAGCGTCCACGGTCTGAGGTACCAGTTGTCCGACACGAACGTGAAATTCGAAACGAAGCCGAGGTTGGCGTAAAAGAGCCACGACAGCACAAAGCTCATCACCGTAGCCGCGATCGCGATGAGCGTAATCGGCATCCCGCTTCGGCGATAGAAACTCCTGCCTGAGTCGAAGAGCCCGGGCTTGGACATTGCTCACTATTTTAGACTGCAAGCCGTTCCTATCCTTCGTAAGAGCAACGGTGATGCTAAACGGGAGTCGGACATTACCGCCTTGCGACGCTTCAGCCTTGTCGATACACGAGCGCAGATTGGTCGATAAGTGGGCCGAAAGCCCCACCGCAGGCCCTGCTGGCAGAATTGCTCGTGTACAATAAAGCTCCGGGCTTAACCGATAAAGGGAGGCATCATGGATATCGTTCGTGCAGCGATCGGCATTTGCATTCTCAGTTCTGCAGGCTGTGGCGTCGTCACGACGACGCGCGTTTCCGTCACCACGGGCGGTGGCCAGAGCGACGGGCACAGCGAGTATTCGGCCATCAGCGCCGACGGGCGTTTTGTGGTTTTTCAGACCAGGGCCACAAACCTCGCGCCAGGTGACACCTCCGACTTCTTCGACGTGTATCGGCACGATCGCCAGACGAATACGACGGTGCGCGTGTCGCTGACATCTAACGGCAGCCAGCCGACCGAGCACTGCACCTCGGCGGCGATCAGCGGAGACGGGCGCTTCGTGGCATTCCAAAGTCCTGCAAACAATCTCGTCTTGGGCGACATAAACGGCAAAGACGACGTTTTCGTGCGAGATATGCAAAACGGCACGACTGAAATCGTCTCGGTTTCCTCTAATGAACTCCGTGGCAACGACGCTAGCTATTTTCCCGCTATCGATGGTACAGGGCGCTTCGTCACCTTTACTTCTTTGGCGAGCAATCTCGTCGTCGGCGACTCCAACGAAGTTCACGATGTCCTCGTGCGGGATCGGCAGCTTGGAACGACCACGCTCGTGTCGACGTCCACGGCCGGAATTCAAGCCAACTTCCACAGCGCCTTTTCGGACATCAGTTCCGACGGCAGGTTCGTCGCCTTCGTGTCAGGCGCGAACAACTTATCCATGGCTGATACGAATCTCGCATACGATATTTTTGTAAAGGATCGAACGACTGGCAAGACCACGTGCATGTCAGTGAATCAAAATGGCGCGCAGGCTAACGGAGATTGCCGCGAATGCGCGATTAACGATAACGGTCAGGTCGTCGTGTTTGAGTGTCAGGCGACCGACATGGTCCCCGGAGACACGAACGGTTTCCCGGACGTCATTGTACGGGACGCAATCGCAGGCACGACCACCCGCGTAAATACATTCGGCGGCGTCGAGGCGAACGGCTTCAGCGACGATGTCGACATTAGCAGCAGCGGACGGTATGTGGTTTTCTCCTCCACGGCAAACAATTTGGTGGCCACGGATGAAAACAATCGCGGCGATGTATTTCTCCATGACCGCAATACGGGACGAAACTTGATTGCGTCCGTGAAGAACGGCGGAGTGCAGGAACTGGGGCTCACCGGCGGCGTGAGGCCGAATATCAGCAAGGACGGAGTCTTTGTGGTGTTCTGGTCGGACTTCACGGGGCTCGTGCCGAACGATACAAACGGAGTACGCGATATTTTTGTTAACACGCGAAGCGGATTGAACCAGTAGATCGATTCCCCACCACCTGCCGCTCCCCGCGACACATCATTCGCGGAGAGGGGTTCACCCTAAAGGAATGCCTTCTGAGTCGGCGAACGTAGTAAGGACGAGCTTATGGCGCAACAGGTGGTTCGGCTTCGGGTTATCGTCTCGGAAGGTGAAGAGAGTTTCGCGGATGCGGTCGTAGCTGGCCTGGACCGCGCGCCGAAAACTCTACCGTGCAAGTTCTTCTATGACCTGGAGGGCTCTCGGCTCTTCGAAAAGATAACTGAGGAACCAAGCTACTACCTCACCCGGGCGGAGCGTGAAATTCTTGCGGAGAGCGCGGACGAAATCGTTGGCGAGGTAGGCGAGGAACTTTCGGTTGTCGAGCTCGGAGGAGGCAATTCCGTTAAGACGCGTCTGGTCATCGACGCTATCCTGAGACAGCAAGACCGCCTGCATTTCACCAATGTCGATATTTCGCGGGAGTACTTGGAGGACTCCGCGAGGGCGCTACTCGCGGACTATGCCAATCTGGAAATGGACGCCATTGCTGCCGAGTATGACGACGCTTTCGACCTCTTGCCGCCTCGTGAAGGGCCGCGGCTCTTCCTCTTCATGGGGTCGAATCTCGGCAACTTCTCTCCCGGCGAAGCGGGTGACCTCTTGTGCCGTCTCAACTCGGTCATGGACTGTGATGACGCCCTCCTCGTGGGTATCGACCGGCTGAAAGACGCGGCGATCATCGAGGCGGCTTACAACGACGAAAACGGCATCACCGAGGCTTTCAACAAGAACATCCTGGCGCGGATCAATCGTGAGCTCGGTGGAGATTTCGACCTCGACAAATTCTCCCACCGCGCTCAATTCAGACCCGAAAAGGGCAGGATCGAAATGCTTCTGGTGAGTTCCGAGAGACAGACCGTGGAAGTTTTGGGAAGGGATTTCGGATTCAAGGAAGGCGAAACCATTCAAACGGAGGAATGCGCGAAGTACTCGCGGTCCCAGTTCGCGGCTCTGGCCCTTTCGGTCGATTTGCGCGTAGTGCGGTCTTGGACAGACGAGAATGAATGGTTCGATGTGTACCTGCTCAGATTGGCGAACGGCGGATGACCCTCGCCGAGCGGATGCGGCAAAGCCGCGACCGGACGATTGAGTTGGCATCGATGGCGCCGGAAGAGAGCCTCACCCGCTTGGTGCACCCATTCTACAGCCCGCTCGGATGGCACCTTGGCCATGTGGGGATGGTCGAGGAGTATTGGGTGCTCGAGCGGGCGTTCGGTTTGAAGCCCGCGTGCCCAAACCTATCGTTCATCTTCGCAAATATTCCCGAGAATCCGAAGGGCAACCGCGTGCGCCTTCCGACCCGCGAAGAGACTTTCGATTGGCTGGCCGGGATTCGGGCCCGGGTATTGGAATGTCGCGCGAACGGTGGCTCGGGTCCGCTTTGCGAAGACGATTATTGCTTCCAGTTCGCGCTCCAGCATGAGCATCAGCACCAGGAGACGATTGTGGAGCTGTTGCAACTGTTGCGACTGCCAGGCGATTATGCCTCCACTGCTTGCCGTGGAGGATACTTGGTCGCCTCGCCGGCAGATTCCGACACGAGCAGCGATTCTGACATGGTGTTCATCGGCGGCGGGACGTTCCGGATGGGTTCCGATCATCTTTACGACTACGACAACGAGAAGCAGCAGCACGAGGGGGAGGTGTCCCCATTTCATCTCGGCAAATATCCCGTGACCGTGGCGGACTACGTGGGCTTCATGGATGGAGGCGGATACGAGCGGCCTGAGCTGTGGACGCCCAAAGGATGGGCTTGGCGAAAGGGCGAAAGTGCGATGACGCCGGAGTATTGGGAGCGAACGAGCGATAGTTGGGAGTACCGGTCGCCTGTCGGTTTGCGAACAATGGCGGCGAACGAGCCGGTTGCGAGCATAAGTTGGTTCGAGGCCGACGCGTTCGCTCGATGGAAAGGCATGCGCCTGCCGACGGAGGCCGAATGGGAGTTCGCGGCATCACGCGGCAATCGGCGGTACCCGTGGGGGGATGATGAGCCAACGCAGGAACGGGCAAACTTCGGCATATCAAACTGGGGTGTTTGTGGTGTTGGAGAGCGCGGGGCGGGCGCCACTCCGGACGGAATCCACGACATGGCGGGCCAAGTGTGGGAGTGGACCTCGACCCCGTTCGCGCCGTATCCCGGGTTCGTACCCTATCCCTACGACGGCTATTCCTCCGAGCACATGGATGGCGGGCATCTGGTGTTGCGCGGCGGATCGTGGGCGTCGCAGGCCGAAATCCTCCGATGCACTTTCCGAAATTGGTACGTGCCGACGTACCGGCAAGGGCTCCTGGGGATGAGGCTGGCAGCGGATGCTTGAACTCACAAGTGTCGTCAAGCGAATCTCGTCCGAGTTCACGCTCGGCCCCATCGACCTCTCCGTTCCGGCGGGCACCGTCACGATTCTGATCGGGCCGAGCGGGTGTGGCAAATCGACGCTCTTGCGGATGCTAAACGGCCTCGTGTGGCCGGACAATGGCACGGTCGAGTTCGAGGGGACGAACCTGTTTTCCAGCCATGCGCAGGTAATGGAGGCGCGGCGGAGAATGGGCTACGTGATCCAGGAAGGCGGGCTGTTTCCGCACCTGACCGCCCGAGGCAACGTCCAGCTGATGGCCAAGACTCTCGGCATATCTGAAGCCGAGAGAAATGCGCGGGTCGCCGAACTTTCTGCCCTAACCCAATTTCCGGAGGACGCACTCGATCGGCGCCCCACCGAGCTATCAGGAGGGCAGCGCCAGAGGGTCAGCCTGATGCGTGCGCTGATGCTCGATCCCGACCTGTTGCTCTTGGACGAGCCGCTCGGCGCGCTCGACCCGATGATCCGCGCGGACCTCCAGGATGAGCTCAAGGGCGTGTTCGAGAAGCTTAAGAAGACGGTGGTAATGGTAACCCACGACCTGGGAGAGGCGGCATTCTTCGCTGACACCGTTGCGCTGATCCGCGATGGCCGGATTGTCCAGATCGGGCCGGCAAAGGAACTGATCGAAAAGCCGGCGGAGGAGTTCGTCTCAAAGTTCGTGACAGCGCAAAGGCGGCCATTGGAGGCCTTGGGTTGAGACCGCTGCTAGCGGTTACGCTTTTGGCGCTTCAATGTACGGTGTGCGGCCAAGACGTAGCCATCGGGTCGAAGCAATTCCCCGAGTCGGAGATCCTCGGCGAGATCATGGTGCAACTCGCCACCACGGCCGGCGCGAAAGCTGAGCACAAGAAGCAGATGGGTGGCACGAAGATACTTTGGGAAGCCCTAAAGCGGGGCGATATCGACGCCTACCCCGAATACACCGGGACCATTATTCAAGAAATTCTCCCTCCCGTGTTCAAGTCAGAGGCTGGCGGAACGCAGGCAGAGTGGTACGAGGAGGACCTTCGCACCTTAGGAATTCGCGCCACCAAGCCGCTTGGATTCAACAACACCTACGCTCTCGGCATGAAGAGCGAGACCGCGGCGGAACTCGGAATCGAGAGCATATCGGACCTGCGACAGCACCCCAATCTCGCCTTCGGCCTAAGCAACGAATTCATGAGCCGCGCGGACGGTTGGCCCGGCCTCAAGCGCTCATACGGCTTGCCTCAAACCAATGTGCGCGGGCTGAAACACGAACTTGCGTACGGCGCGCTCAACAGCGGCAAAATCGGTCTCACCGACCTCTATTCGACCGACGCCGAGATCGCGAAGTATGGCCTCTTGGTCTTAAAGGACGACCGAGGGAACTTCCCGAGATACGACGCCGTGATCCTCTACCGCGAAGGCCTCGATCCGAAGGCGGTCGCCTCGTTCAAGAAACTGGAAGGCGCGATCGACGAAGCCAAGATGATCGCGATGAACTCGGCTGTTTCCGTCGACGGTAAGAGCGCCGGCTCGGTCGCCAAGAAGTTCCTCTCGGAGCGGTTGCAGGTCCAATCGACATCCCGCGAAGAGACGCGCGCAGAACGAATCCTCGGCCACGGGCTGGAGCACCTGAAGCTCGTCGCCGTTTCGCTCTTCGCCGCGATTGTGGTGGCTATCCCGCTGGGGATTCTCGCATTCCGCAGCAAGGCTGTGGGACACATCGTGCTGGCCGTCGTCGGTGTGATCCAGACGATTCCGTCCTTGGCGCTGCTGGTGTTTCTCATCCCGCTGATGGGAATCGGCGAGGTCCCTGCGATTTTCGCGCTCTTCCTCTACAGTCTCCTGCCGATCGTTCGGAATACGTACACGGGCCTTCACGACATCCCCGGCCCGATCCGCGATTCGGCCGCGGCGCTTGGATTGGAGGAAGGGCAGCGGCTCAGGCTGGTCTACCTGCCGATGGCGGCGAGGACGATTCTCGCGGGGATCAAAACGTCGGCGGTGATCAACGTCGGCACGGCCACGCTCGGCGCTCTTATCGGGGCGGGAGGCTTCGGAGAGCCGATCATCACGGGCCTGACGCTGAACAATATCGGCCTGGTCTTAGAAGGCGCGATCCCGGCAGCCGCTTTGGCGCTGGTGGTCCAAGGCATCTTCGAGTTCTCGGACCGGTTCTTTGTACGTTAGCCCCGATCCTCACACCATCTTTCGTAGGTCGCGTGCGGGCTCTCACAGATGAAGAACGACGGAAGAGTTCTTTCACGTAAAATGCTGCGGGCATCCCATGAAGGTCTCCTCCCACGAACCCGTCACCCAGCTCAAACGTATCCCAATCGTCGAGTGCGGTGAGCCACTAGTGGACTACGTGCACCTGTGCCCCAAGCTGCTCATCGCGAAGCCCAGATGGCGCTACGAGCGGGCAACGCTGCTGCGGCGAGACGTCGCGCACAGGTTGTGTCGGGCGGCAGAATCGCTTCCGGACGGATACCGGCTGGCGATCGTCGAGGGCTGGCGGCCGCCGCACATCCAGAGGCGCATGTACAGAGCCGCCTTGCGTCGGTGGAAAGAAATTCACCCCGACTGGAGCGACCTGGCCCTCAGGCGTCTCGCGAACCGCTTCACTGCGCCGCCGAACATCAAAGTGCCTCCACCGCACACGACCGGCGGGGTCTTCGACCTCTTGCTCGCCGACGGGGAAGGCAGCGAGCTCGACCACTCCTCACCCTACGAATCCCGCGATCGGCGCGCGTATCCCTTCGCCGCACCCGGTTTGACCAAGGAAGCGCGCAGCCATCGAGAGATTCTGAGAGAGGCTCTCGAAAGCGCGGGAATCACGAATTACCCGAGCGAGTATTGGCACTGGTCGTATGGGGACCAAGGCTGGGCATATCGGGGCGGCCATCTCCACGCGATATACGGGCCGACCGCACCGCCGGGCTACGTTCCCCCTCCGGGGGACGACACGGATGAGCCGCTCGAATGGGTCGGCTCGTAGCGTGTACACTTCGCGGTATGCGTGCGTACCTCAGTCTGGGTAGCAACGTCGGCGACCGGCTCGCGAACCTTCAAGCCGCCGTGAACTTCGTAGACCTGCGTGCAGGCCGTGTGTCGAAAATCTCGAGGGTCTATGAGACGGCTCCGCTGTACGTCCTCGACCAGGCGGCCTTCTACAACGCCGTGATCGAAATCGAAACTGACCTCGAGCCCCTCGCGCTGCTGTCACGCATAAAGGAGATCGAGTACGAAGTAGGCCGGATCCCGAGGCAGCGCTGGGGCCCCCGTGAGATCGACGTGGACATCCTCTGTCTTGTCGACGGCCGTAACAACCAAATCCGGGTCAATGTGAAGGAATTGACGCTTCCGCACCCGCACATGGCCGAGCGTCGCTTCGTGATTGACCCGATGAAGGAAATGGCGGAATCCCTCCTACCCAAAACGGGGCTGGACAAGAAGAAACTGATGCTACAACACGTCAAAGTTGTGGAGGACGCGAAGCTTTCGGTCCACCGAGACTGACATGGCCGCGAAGTCATTTACCTATATCGCGATGGACAGGCGTGGCGAGCGCCAAACCGGGAGCCTGAGCGCGACCACCGAGGCACAGGCGCGCGATCAGCTGACTCGTCAGGGCCTTCTTGTGGAACATGTCTCGGAGGCGGCGCCGCCCGCCACCCGGAGCATATTTCAAAAGAACGTCGCGGGGCCTCTTGTCGGCAAGGTCCCTTACGACCATCTATCGGGGTTTTTCCGCCAGCTCGCGGCGATGCACCGCGCGGGGGTGCCCCTCGTCCAAGCGCTCGACACCCTCGCGAAAGGCACTCGACACAACAAGCTGCGCGCCGTTGTGGAGGCGATGAGGGCGCGGGTCGTGTCGGGCGGCAAGATCTCGGAAGTCATGGACGAGTATCCGGAGGTGTTCTCGGCGCTGCAAGTCGCGCTCGTCAAGGCAGGCGAGCACGGCGGCGTTCTGGACAAGAGCCTCGACCAAGTCAATGAATACCTCCAGCGCGAAATCAAGCTCCGCAACCAGATCAAATCGTACACGTTCTATCCCAAACTGCTCCTCGCCGTAGCGGCCATCACCGTGATCGTCGCCAATATCATTATCGCGGTGATTGCCAGCCAGACCGGCGGCCCGCGGATGTTCCTCGAAATGCCGTTTCTGCAGCCGGGTGTGCTGATGTGGCTCGTGCCGGCGCTAGTTGGCGCCTTCCTCTTCTTCCGCCTCGGCGTTCACAATCCGAAGCTTTTGCCCGCTATACACAAGTTCTTCCTCGGCATTCCGTACTTCGGGCACACGTTGCACATGCTGGCGATGGCGAAGTTCGGCCGGGCCTTCGCCGCCTTATACGCCGGCGGGGTCCCGATGGGAAACTCGATCCGTCTGGCAGCGGATTCCTCAGGGAACGAGCACATCCGACAAAGCATCTATCCGGCAGCGGGCAAAATCGAAGAGGGCGCGGGCGTCGCGAAGTCCATGGCAGAGACCGGGGCGTTTACCGACGTCGCCCTTGAGATGGCCGCGACCGGCGAGCAGACGGGCAATCTCGACGGCATGCTGGACCACATGGCGGCGTACTACGAGGGCGAATCGGAGGTGCGCGTCGAGAAGAGCGCTAAGACAACCGCCACGGTCGTATTGATCATAGTACTGCTCCTTGTCGCGTACGGAATCATGATGTTCTGGATAAACTACTTCGGCGGTATTGTCGAGATGGCTGGTGAGTGAACGGACCTACTACGTAGAGTTGGGGGTTGAAGAGTCGGCTTCACACGACGAAATTCGCAAGGCCTACCGCGATTTAGTCCTGAAGTACCACCCCGACCGGTCCGGTGACGCGAAGACTACGGACAGGTTCGTTCGCATCGCCGAAGCGTACAGCGTGATCTCGGACTCCAAGAGGCGACGCGAGTACGACGCAATGCTCAAATACCGTCGCGAGCGAGCAAAGCTCCTCGAAGAGAGGCCGAAACCGCATCAGGCTCCGCCCTCGAATCGGTCAAAGGCGCCTGGCAGGGACCCCGGTGACCTGGCCGCGAAAACCACTCAGGCCGCTGTGCTGTTTTCGCAAGGCAAGTTCGACCATGCCGAGAGCTTCGCGAGACTGGTGCTTAGGTCCGATCCCAACCGTGCGATGGCCCACGCGATCCTGGGCGACATCGCGAGGAGCCGCCAGGATTACCGAGGTGCCCTCGGCCACTACTCCTACGCGATGCAGATCGAACCGCAAAACCGCACTTTCGCCGCTCGATATGAGGAGGCGCTAAACCTGACTGCGACGTTCAGCCGATATGACGATGTCGCGCCCGCGACTCCGAACGCCGCAGCGCTCTGGGTCGCGGCCGTAGTCAGCGGGCTAATGCTTTTCTATGTGGCCGCCGTTCGCGAGCAGCCCTTCGCCGAGAACCTGAAACCGGTTTCGACGTGGACGTTCGGACTCATCATGATGCTCTTCATCAACGGCGTTGTGGCGGGCGCCGCGCTCGCAATTACCCAAACCGTGGATCGGTTCACGAGTGTCGCGCAGGGCAGTTCCGGCCGCATGAGTCCGGCTGTGGCTTTGGGTTTAGTCGCCGTCGCGAGCTTTTGGGCGTCTGCGTTCCTGTACGCCTTTTTGGGCCTCGTGCAAAAGTCGTTCACGTATAGCGTGAGCCGCGCGGTGACGACGGCGGGCGTCCTCGCCGTCAGCTACGCGCTGATGTCGCACTTCTCGCCCTCCATTTCCTGGGAGCAGACGCTACTGTGGGGCGGCAATCTGATCTACATCGGCCTCCTATGCGGCTGGACCGTGGCTGACGCCTTCCGCTGATCCTTGCGGAACGGCATTGCAGCGCCGCAGCGCGTTCCCCTGAGATCGGGTCCGAGGCGTACGAGATTCAACCTGACCCCATGCCCGATCTTTGGGAGTCTTGGATTCGACGCTCGGCCACGTGGAGAATGGGCGCCGTGCGCCGATGGCCTCGAAGTTCGTAATCCAATCTCAGGGGCACACATACCGCCAAATTCTCGATTCTTAGGCGAACAGGCCGAGGGCGTCGTTTACCGAGCGGAAAGCGCCAAGCTTCATTCCAGGAACCGACTGGCTCCTTTTCAGGTTTTCTGAGACAGCTGCGCGCTTGAAGCCCATAGTCGCGGCCTCCGCCAGCCGGAGTTCTGCTGCGGCCACGCTGCGTATTTCGCCCGTCAAACCAATCTCCCCAAACGCCACCAAGTCGGGTGGCAGCGGCACGTCCTTGTGGCTGCTGACGACGGCGAGGAAAATGGCGAGGTCCGCTGCGGGCTCGCGTATTTGAAGCCCGCCCACGACGTTTATGAACACATCGTGAGAACCGAGCCGAAGGCCGCCCCTCTTCTCGATGACGCTGAGCACCAGCATCGCTCGGTTGTAGTCCACTCCCGTGACGGTCCTTCGAGGATTGTTCGTGTAGTTCGGTGTTACGAGGGCCTGCACCTCGACGAGCAGCGGGCGCGAGCCTTCGATTGCCGGAAAGACGGCTGAACCCGACGCATCCGCCATCCTTTCGGCCAAGAGCGCCCCGGACGGATTCTCGACCGGCAGCAGACCGCCCTCCGACATCTCGAAAAGCCCGATTTCGTTAGTTGCGCCGAACCGATTCTTGGTTGCGCGCAGCGCCCTGAGGCGTCCGGTCCCCTCGCCTTCAAAATACAAAACTGTGTCCACCAGGTGCTCCAAGACCTTCGGGCCCGCGATCACACCGTCTTTCGTCACATGGCCCACGAGGATTACCGCTGCGTCCCCGGATTTTGCGGCGGCGTGAAGGGCCGTGGCGCAGTGGCGTACCTGAGACACGCTGCCGGTCGCGCTGTCGAGATCGTCCGAGGTGATCGTCTGGATGCTGTCGACGATGACGAGGTCCGGTGTCGAGCCGGAGATGTAACCAAGAGCCTCTGAGAGGTCGTTGGTGGAGGCGAGCATAAAGCCGTCATGGATCGCGCCGAGTCTCTCCGCGCGCAGCTTGATCTGGCTCGGGGATTCTTCCCCCGAGATGTAAAGCGCTCGCGACCCTTGCTCTGCGACCTTGCCGGAGACTTCGGTGAGCAGGGTGCTTTTGCCAATGCCGGGGTCTCCCCCGATTAGAATGATCGACCCCGGCACCAGCCCGCCGCCAAGTATTCGATCAAACGACGGCAGCCCGGAGGAGGTGCGCTTGCCTTCGATACTCCCGACGGCGCCGATGCTCGCAGCTTCCAACGCACTTGGCCGCGACGTGGGACGTGTGACCCCTACGAAAAGTTCCTCGACGAGAGTGTTCCAACTCCCGCAATCCGGGCACCTGCCGAGCCACTTTGGCGAACTTGCGCCGCATTCTTGGCAAGAATAGGTCGTCTTGGCCTTGGACACCCTACCTATTTTCCCCGCACCTTAAAGGACGAATCGCTTCGCACTGCGAAGCGATTCGTCCTTTTCATGATGGCGAGTATGGCTACTTGCGTCGGCGGAATGCTGCCAAGGCAGCGAGGCCAACACCAAGAGCCAGCAGCGTACCGGGCTCAGGAACGGCTTGGCCTTCGATTGTGAAGGATAAATCCGTGGGTCCAAGACCGGAGAATGAGCCGATTGTGCCGGGGTCGCTCGTTCCGAGCAGGCCGCCGCCTGGGTTGTGGGCCCAAGCTTCGGATCCGGTGACGGGTTGGGTTCCCCTCCAGTTCCACTGGCCACCAGTGTCAAAAGGCCTCTCGACCCAAACCGAAATCCACCAGGTACCGTTTTCCAGGATTAGGTTGGGAATATCGAGAACGGCGTTACCGCCCACCATGCCGCCCGCGCCCTGTAGCGTGAACTCGAGGCCGATCGCCCCAGGGTTGGTGAAGCTGTGGTTTTCGGTGAACCTGACGCGTGTCGCCTGCGTCTGTCCCGCAACTCCGCCTTCCTCACCATACGCGGTGATCTTGGTGATCGTCCAGGGACCGTTGTTGACGACCACGTCGTCGAACAAGTAGGTCGAGTTATCCTTATCGTCTAAAACCGTCTGCGAAATAAAGCCGAACGATGTACCGTCGTAAGGCTGATCCCAGAGCAAGTCTCCAGCGTTTGCAGCTCCGACCACGGCCAACGAGGCAGCGATTAATAGTTTCTTCATCTGTGCTCCTCCTCTCAGAGAGATATTTTGGCGGTGAACGCCGCCAATACTTATATTACTAGCAGATTGCCCCATTTGAGACAAAGAATTTGCTAATTGACTACTCACTGTACCAAAAACGACGCGCTCCATGGGCCGGAAAGTTGGTAAACCCCGCAAAAAGCAAGCCAAAATCCCTACGAACGATCGCCTCGCTAGTCGCGTAGACCTAGTGGGAAAGCGCCTTGACGCGCATTCCGGAGACAAAATCATGGCCCGAAAATTCCTTGTATCTGCGATTTTGGCATCGACGGCGTCGATCGAGAGCACTACTTTGGTATGCAAGAGACTTCGACGGCCGCAATGGCGAGCTCGTCGTTGGCGCAAATCCCGGCCGGTTTTCCGCTCGGGGGATCGCGCCATAGGATCGTTGGTAAGCTTTAGGGCGACGGGCGCCGTCTTTGTCTATCCTTGGAACTCGAAGATCGACCGAATCGCCTGGAGAATAAATCAATAATGCCTCAGTCTTTCGACTATGTCTTGCTGGGAGGTGGCACGAGTTGCGGGTACGCCGCAGCCGCGATTCGCGAGATCGACAAGTCTGCCCCTATCGGTATCATTTCAGCCGATACGGAGCCGCCCTACGACCGGCCGCCACTCTCCAAGAACTACTTGACCAAGGATGGCATGGAGATCGCCGACGCCCATTCGAAGGATGTCAAGTTCTATCCGGACAACGATATCGACCTGATGCTTGGAACCGAGGCCTACAGCGTCAAGACCGGACCGAGGGCGGTGGAACTGCGGAACGGCGACCTGATCCATTACGGAAAACTCCTGTACGCCTTGGGGTCGGAGCCCCAGCGTCCGCCAATCTCGGGAGCCGGAAGGGTCGAACTGCTGCGCACTGCCGCGGATAGCCACCGAATAAAGGAGGAGGCTAAGAGCGGCAAAACCGCCGTGGTCATCGGCGGTGGCTGGATCGGTGTCGAGGTCGCCGCCTCGTTGCTATCACGTGGCTTGAAGGTTTCGCTGATCGAACTTGCCGACCGCGTTCTGCCGAAGCTGGGCTCCGCGGCGTGCGCAGAGGCGATTCGCAAAGAACTCGAAAAAATGGGCGCGAAAGTGAACTTGGGACAGGCCGTTGCCGAGGTTTCGGATGGCTATGTTCGTACAAAGTCCGGAGATCGAATGCCCGGTGACATCATCGTCGCCGGCGTCGGGGCCAAGCCGCGCACCAAGATGGGAGACGAGGCCGGCTTGACTATGGGTGCGCAAGGGCTGCTTGCAGACGCTAACCTGCGATCGTCCGATCCTAATATTTGGTTGGCCGGTGATGTCGCCGAATACGCCGACGAAATCATGGGTAGGCCGTTCCGCGCCGAACACCACCTTCACGCGAAGTGGACCGGCGAGCACGCGGGCAAGAGCATGGCGGGCCAACCCGCCCCCTATCACAAGGCTCCTTATTTCTTTAGTGACATCGGTGAACTGTCACTGATCTTCCGCGGTGACCCGGATGCCAAGGGCCGCACTTTCCAGTTCGGCGCTCACGAGGCGCCTATAATCTCCGAGATCGTACTTCGCGACGACGGCAGGGTAGCGAGTTTCACGGACCTACGTCGTGACTACAAAGCGCAAGAGCCGCTCAATGACATGATCGGGAAGCTGATCGAACAGGAGGTGTCGGTCGAGCGCTTCGCTGCGGATTTAGGGAAGAGTGACTTCGACCCGATGAAGCTGCAGGAAGCTCCCTAAGAAAACACATCCGGCCAGCGTTGATGAGCGCTCGCGGTTTCCGACGCAAGACCGTACTCGACGTCGAGGCGCTTCGCGTATTGTTTAGCCGCACGCGGGTCGGATTCGTGCATCAGTTCGATCAGGACGAGCAGGGCCTTGGGGGTGTCGTCGCCCGGCGGCTCTTCCAGGATCGACTGGAGAAGCGATTCGGAAGCGTCCGGCAGCGACGAAGCCAATTCGCTGCCGAGCCGCAAGCGTTTCGCTGTCGGCAGTGTGTCTAGCGCGTGCCGTTCAGCAAGTTTGGCTACAGCGAAGCCGTCACCGTACTCCGGCTCCACTTCCAATAAGCCGATCAGTGCTTGGGTTGCCTCGCTGTGGGCCCCGATGGCATCGGCGCTTTCGAAGAGGCCGACGAGGCTCTCCGGGTCTTTCGGCGTAGAGGACAAGTGGACCTTGGCGGCCGCGGACTTGGCTGCATCTCCACGGGTTTCGGCTTCCGAAAAATGCTCGGTCCACGCCTCGTCGCTCACGTCTCTACCGGCGCCGAAAAGGAACGCAAGAAGGAGACCCGCGACAAACCCTCCCAAGTGCGCCCAGATACCTACCGCGCCTCCGAACTGACGCGCGACCCATATCCCTCCGAGCAGCTGTAGGAAAGCCCATACGAGGATAATTACGTAGAGCGGGACATACAACTTCGGGAGCA
This sequence comes from Fimbriimonadales bacterium, assembly GCA_051003155.1. Classification (GTDB taxonomy): domain Bacteria; phylum Armatimonadota; class Fimbriimonadia; order Fimbriimonadales; family ATM1; genus JACDEQ01. The sequence goes on from JBPCLO010000041.1 coordinate 68,112, forward strand.
GCGGGATTCGCACTCGATAGAACCTGAGGAGTGCGTATCCGACCAGTGCGGCGATTGCGGCGCTGGCGCCTGCGATCGGCTCGCCCGCGGTCGCGACCATTACGAACTTGGACATGAGCGCATGAAGTCCGATGCCCGCGAGTCCGCCGAGCAAATACACGCCGAGGAACCGCAGTGTGCCCGCGACGCGCTCGATCGGTGGCCCGGCTGCGGCGAGGAAAAGCATGTTGCCCAACAAATGCACCGGATCCAGGTGAATGAACATACTGGAGAGCGCTGTCAGAAATCGCTCGGCTAGGCCGATCGCGGCCATCGGGTTGGGCGTGAATCCCCACTTTAGTAGCGCGTCCGGACTATTCAGGGTGAAGAAAGCTGCCACGAGGTTGAGGAGCAGGATGATGAGCGTCGCCATCGGCAGGCACGAGGTTTTAGGCAACATCTTCAGGCAAGTCGGTGTTAATATACGTCTCCTGCACGTCGTCGAGTTCTTCGAGCCGGTCCAGGAGCCTCATCAGCTTCTGAGCGTCCTCGGGTCCGATTTCAACTTTGTTGGTCGCGTTCATGGCCAGGTCGGCCTCCTGCGGGTTGAAGCCTTGCTCGACGAGAGAGCTCTGAACGAGGTGAAAGGCCTCCACGGGCGTCACAACATAGAGCATCCCGTCTTCAGCAATGACGTCTTCTGCTCCGGCGTCTAACGCCGCCAAGGTCAGCTCGTCCTCGTCGACCGATTCCGCAGGGATCGCGATTTCGCCCTGCTGCTTGAATTGCCAGCTGACCGAACCGTTCTCGCCGAGGCTGCCGCCCTCCTTGCCGAACGCGTATCGCAGCTCGGGAACCGTACGATTCTTGTTGTCGGTGAGGCACTTTACGATGATCGCCACGCCGCCAGGGCCGTAGCCCTCGTAGGTGAGCTCTTCCAGGTTCGCACCCTCGCCGCCACCCGCGCCCTTGTCGATCGCGCGCTTGATCGAGTCGTTCGGCATGCGGTTGGCCTTAGCCTTAGCGACGGCCGCTCGCAGGCGCACGTTGCCGTCCTGCTCACCGCCGCCCAGCCTGGCGGCTACGATGATCTCGCGCGACAGCTTGGTGAAAAGGTTGCCGCGAACGGCGTCCTGCTTGCCCTTGCGGATACGAATGTTTGCCCACTTGGAATGGCCTGCCATGATGAATCCCAGGTCAGCAGCCGGACGGCGCTCACCCGAATGTACTATTTTGGCTGATTCACGCTATATCCGATATGCGCTTATGCCAACCGGTCGTTTCTTGCCGTCTATATTAATGTGGGACGCGCAAGCGCCCTGGTTTCAGCAAAGCTCGACAAAGGAGTCGCCCGCTAACAACATGCTAGAAGAAATTCACAATAGCAAGGTCCGAACCAGCGAAGACAGCCGGGCCCTGATTATCGAAGTCACTGGCGATGTCGGCCGCAACGCTCCCTCTGCGGAGAGCCTAATCCGGCGGGCCGATGAGTCCCGATCCCAAATCGCGATCGTCGATCTTTCCAAGGCGGAAACGATCGACACCGAAGGCCTGCAATGGCTGGAGCAAGTCACCACGACGCTTGAGCCCGCAGGGGTTAAAGTCCGTGTCGTAACCTCCGAAGGCTCCAAAGTTCGCCGAATCCTCAAGCTCATGAGATTCGACAGGTTCATGGTCGTCTTAGCGACGGTTTTCGATGCACTGACCTTCGGCAAGCGCCACAAATAACGCACCCGTCCGAAGTGTAAGGCGTGTTGGACCACTTTGGCTCTTTCGCAGCAAGACCTTGCGTCGAACTCATCATATTCATCGTTGTTTAGATCGGTTCTGCGAGTTTTCTTGCCCGTCGGCCAACGTACGTTTTCAAACTCAGCCGTGAAGCGATGCCGGCAAGGTGCCGGCGAATGGTCACAAAACAGACGACAGCGCACAATAAGATGTTAAGGGACCGGTGATTATAATGACCCACCGCTTTTCAGCATACGTTGCGTGTCTCGCAGCCGGCGGAGCCAGCGCGGGCCAGTACGAAGTTCTCGACACACGCTTGGCGACAACTTCCGACGACACGGTCAATGTGAACGTCACAAGCAACACGTCGCGATTCATAGAAGCCGGCACGCTTGCCATCCGGTGCAGGGTCAGCTATACAGCGCTCGGAGCGACATTCATCCACCCGTGGCTCGGCCGCATCGACAGAGCCTGGTGGAGTTTCCCGGGATAAGAATGTTTCGCATTGAGGCCGCCCATCGAAGCAGCGGCGAACCTGCGACGTGTTGGCGCGCTCGGGCTGTAAACTGCGAAGATGCACACGCCGACGATGGACGTCCTTCTCGTCCTCGCGGCTGCCTTCCTCGTGGCAAGCGTCCTCGCGAGCAAGGCGTCCGCGAAGCTGGGGATACCCGCGCTGGTGCTGTTCATCGCCCTCGGTATGTTCGCCGGCTCGGAGGGCCCCGGAGGCATCCCGTTCACCGACGCGGCGCTTACGCAATCGATCGGTACGACGGCCCTGGCGTTTATCCTATTCGCAGGCGGCCTCGATTCGCACTGGCCAGCGGTCAAGCCGATTCTGTGGCGCGGGATCGCCCTATCCACGATCGGCGTCCTCGCGAGCACAGGCCTCGTTGCGCTGTTCGCACACCAGTTCCTCGGCTTCGACATGCTTGAAAGCCTGCTCTTGGGCGCGATCGTTTCCTCGACCGACGCCGCCGCGGTCTTCGGCGTCCTGCGAACGGGCAATATCCAGCTCAAACGCCGCTTGGTGCCGCTGCTCGAGTTCGAATCGGGCACCAACGACCCGATGGCGGTGTTTTTGACCGTCAGCCTGATCGGCTTGTCGCAAAACCCCGAACGAAATCCGCTTGCGTTGGCGCCGTCATTTCTGCTCTCGATGGGGGTCGGTTCGGTGGTTGGCATTGCGGTCGGGCACGCGGCGGTTTGGCTGATCAACCGCATCAACCTCGAGTACGACGGCCTCTACCCGGCGATAACCTCGGCTGCGCTCTTCCTGGCGTTTGGCGGCGCGCACTTGATCAGCGGGAGCGGCTTCCTCGCCGTTTACATCCTCGGCCTCGTGATGGGCAGCCGCACCTTCCTTCACAAGATCGGATTGGTGCAGTTCCACGACGGCGTGGCGTGGCTCATGCAGATCACGATGTTCCTTGCATTGGGCCTCCTCGTGTTCCCAAGTCAACTGCTTATGGTCATCGGAGCGGGTCTAAGTTTATCGCTCTTTCTTATCCTTTTCGCCCGCCCCGTGTCCGTGTTCCTATCGCTGCCCCTTGCACGCAAGATGAAAAAACGGGAGCGGCTTTTCGTTTCGTGGGCCGGTCTTCGCGGAGCCGTCCCGATCATTCTGGCGACGTTTCCACTACTGGCGGGCATTCCGAAAGCGGGGCTCATTTTCAACCTGGTTTTCTTCGTCGTGCTGACCTCCGTCGTGTTCCAGGGCACGACTCTGGTCGCGGTTGCGAAGCTTCTCGGCGTCGTCCTGCCCGATACACACGTGACGCCCGACGCAGCGCTTGTGGGAGAATCGAACTTGGTGCGCGTGGTGTTGCCGGAGGGATCGAGCCTCGCGGGCAAAAGGGTCGTCGAGTTGGGGCTGCCCGCGACCGCCCTGATCGTCCTCCTGCAGCGCGGTAAGCAGCCGTACATTCCGCGCGGCGCGACGGTGCTGCGAGTTGGCGACGAGCTTCTCGTGGCGACGCGCAAGGACGACATTGACGAGCTTCGGCTCTTTCTGGAAGGATAGGAATGAAGATTCGAACACCGAAACCGGGTCTCGAGCCCAGGATCACTGGCCCAACGGTCTTCGGGGTCAGACCCGGACGGCCGGTGCTGTTTACAGTGACGGCAACCGGCGAGAAGCCGATGTCCTTCGCCGCCGAACGATTGCCCAGGGGCCTGACGCTCGACGCGCAAACGGGACGGATCAGCGGATCGCCCTCGGAAAGGGGCGAGCATCCGATCACCCTCTCGGCGAAGAATGCATGCGGAGAATCGAAGCGCTCATTCAAGCTTGTAGTCGGCGATGTGATCGCCCTGACCCCGCCACTCGGATGGAACAGCTGGAACTGCTTCGCCGAAGACGTCGACGAAGCCAAAATCCGCGCCGCCGCATCCGCAATGGTGACAAGCGGCCTCGCCGATCACGGCTGGAGCTATATCAACATCGACGATTGCTGGCAGGTTCGGCACCCCGGAATAGGAAGGGATGCCCAGGGCAACATCCTCTCCAACGATAGGTTCCCCGATATGAAGGCGCTGGCGGAATTCATCCACAGCCTGGGACTCAAGGCCGGCATCTACTCGTCGCCGGGACCACTAACCTGCGCAGGCTTTGCGGGGAGCTACCAACACGAGGAGCAGGACGCCCGCCAATACGCTGAGTGGGGCTACGACTATCTCAAGTACGACTGGTGCAGCTACGACGAAATCGCCAAAGACAAGAGCCTTTCCGAGTACAAAAAGCCGTACGGGGTGATGCGGGCTGCGCTCGATAAGGTAAGCCGCGACATTGTGTACAGCCTATGCCAATACGGCCGGGCGGACGTATGGGGATGGGGTGAGGGCGTCGGCGGCAACTGCTGGCGGACGACCGGAGACATCGTCGACACGTGGGAGAGCATGTGCGCGATCGGCTTCTCTCAAGATGGGAAGGAGCCTTACGCTGGCCCTGGCCACTGGAACGACCCGGACATGCTGGTCGTAGGCCAGGTCGGGTGGGGGCCGCGCCTTCACCCCACGAGGCTTACGCCGGACGAGCAATACACCCATATCACGCTTTGGAGCCTGCTCGCCGCACCGCTCTTGATCGGGTGTGACATGACCCAGCTTGACGACTTCACGCTTGGACTCCTCACGAACGACGAGGTTCTCGACGTGAACCAGGACCCGCTGAGCATTCAGGCGAGGCCCGTGTCCGCCGACGGCGATACGGAGGTTTGGATGAAGCACCTTGAGGACGGCTCGCAAGCCATCGGCCTGTTCAACCGAGGCTCTGTTCCCGCCCGAGTGACCGCCCGATTCGACGGCCTCCGCATGGTTCGCGACGTATGGCGGCAGGAGGACATCGGCCCATTCGAAGACGGTTACACCGCAACCGTGGAGCCTCACGGCGCGGAGCTCGTGAAGATTTCCACTCCGTTCGCGACCTATCGGTAAGCACGTGCGTGTCAACCAGTAGACAAGCCATCCCTCGCAGGGAAGCTCAAGACGCCTTCGCCGACTGGCAAGCAGCTTACATGGTTGAGCCGAAGTGAGACTACGGGCACTACCGGCTCGTAGGCTTCAGGCGGGGAATCACGTGGCCCAGCCAAGCGCCTCAAAACAGCCTCGGCTGACGCTACGCGGACGCGCGCGCAGGCCCTGAAACGTTGGGTGACCTTCTGGTGTGGCATGGGTAGCACATTGAATGTCCTCACTTGCGCCATTGCTGCCTTGCGCTACCCGTGCTGCGAATTTTCACGTCCACGGCCCGGCCATATGTTTCGAGTTTCGGATGTAATCAGTACTTTGCAAAATGTGATTCGTGCAGCGGACAGTTAGCATTGATGGCAGTTGCAGCACGGGTAAGCGGCGATCGCTTGACGTGCTCGAGAGTCTCGAGGCGCTTACCCATGCCCCCCGGAAGGCCGTGCCGGCAGGATGCCGGCGCTACGCAACGCAAATGATAATCAAAACAACCTCGGCTGGCGTTCGCGGGTGGGGCGGCCGAGGTGTACCGACATTTGGCGGGCGTTCGTTATAGCTTGCGCGCCGTAGTGGTTGTTGAAGAAGACCAGGGTCTCCTTCGCCTTCTCGCTCATCTTGCGGACGGACGCTGTCAGTTCCTTCACTTCGGACTCCGAATACAGGTAGTCGTAGCGCTGCCACGCCCTTTCGTGCTCGTACCACATGGCCGCGTTGCGGCCGTGGAACCGGGCGTAGGCGAGGGCGCCGATTACGGTGTCGTCGAATTCGAGAAGGCCTTCGAGCCGGGGTTGGTCGACGGCGCAGAGGGAGGCCCTGAGGTCGGCCAGTCTCGCCATGGACTCGGGAGTTTGCCATTCGTCGTGCCGAAACTCAAGGGTTACCGGATCGAGCGTTTCCACGATCGACTCGACGCGAGACCAGTTTTCATCGGTCGGGCGGAAGCCGTTCGGGAACTGCGCCAGCTGGCTCGCCAAGCATCCGGCCTCGGCAAACGGGCGGTTCTGCTCGAACGTCGCTCGCAAGCACTCGTTCAAGGCTTTCTTCTGATGCGTGACTTCCTTGTTGAGCTTCACCGCGAAGCGAAAGCCGCTGGGTGCCCGCTCGATGAGGCTACCCACCGCCTTTGCGGAGAGCCAAGCGTAATAGGACGCGTTGACCTCTAGGGCGTTGAATTCCTGGGCGTAGTAGTCGAACCATCGATGCTTCTTCAACCCGTCGGATAGAAGGGGCCGACCCAATCGTCGTAGCTGAATCCGCTCGTTCCAATGCTAATGCGGCCAGGCATAGCTCGCACGATTCTATATCAACCGCATCGAGCGAAGTATCATCTGGGCCAGATGAAAGTTGTCTTCGGTACGGACGGCTCGGACCATTCTCAATTCGCGCGCGACTTCCTGCGCAGGTATCCGCTCGGGCCGGAAACTGAGGTCCACTGCTGCAGCGTTTACTCGGCCTCGCACATCATTACCGCCACATCCCACCCGTTCCTGGGCCCGATGATCGCGGACCAGATCACCCAAGCCGTCGACGACGCCCGCGAACACGCCGAAAAGGCATCCAAGGAGGCTGCCGAGGCATTTCCGAATTCCAAAGCGGTTGTTCTCGAAGGAGACGTCGCCTACGCGCTCGCGAAGTACTCGGAGGATCAGCACGCCGACCTGGCCGTCGCGGGCTCGCGCGGCCAGAGCACCTTCGACACATTGCTTTTGGGGAGTGTTACGCGGAGCCTCGCCAACGACGCGAACCTCAACCTGCTCGTCACTCGCAAGAAGGAGTTTGCTGCGGCGGAGGGTCTTTCAGTTATGTTCGCGACGGACCACAGCGACTTCGCCGAACGCGTGGCAGATAAGCTCCCGAGCCTCATGAGCGGCAAGTTCAAGAGCCTCGAGGCCGTGTCCGTCATGGACCCCGAATCGAAAGACCTGCTCTATGCTTTCCCAAGAGCGAAGAAGGGCGAAAACTGGCCCGAGATGGAGAAGAACATGGAGGAGTGGCTGCGCCAAAAGACGGAGGCAGTGGCGGTCCAGCTGCATCCGTTGACCGAGGTGGTCAGCAGCTCGATTCAGTACGGCCACGACCGAGATAAGATCGTTGCGCATGCCGAAGCGACGGGCTGCGACCTTATCATTATGGGCGCGAAAGGGCGCACGGGTCTAAGCCGGCTGTTATTGGGGAGCGTGTCGCACTACGTGCTCAACCGAGCAAAGTGCAGCGTTATGATCGTTCGGGCATGATCTTTCTGGCGCTCTTCGCGGCGGCGATCTCACCGACCCAGGTTGCGACGTTCACGAATGGCCTCGAAGTCGTCGGAGTTCGGATTCCTGGGGCGTCGTCGTTTTCCGTGCAAGCGTTTGTCCGCACGGGATCGGCCTATGAATCCAAGGAAACCAACGGGGTCAACCACCTGCTGGAGCACATGCTGTTCCGTCGCGGGAAGGCGGATTCGATCGCCGAAAATGCCGGCGCGCTTCTTAATGCCACGACCTATCGAGAGATGACGCGCTTTTTCTGCGAGGGGCCTACGTCGGCTTGGCAAGAAGGCTTGCGCTCGGTGGCGACGATCTTAGAACGGCCATCACTCACGGACTTGACGATCGAGACGGGTGTGGTAGCCGAGGAATCCGCGCTGCGCTATATCAGGTCCTCAGCGCTCATCGACGATCTCCTTTGGGGGTCCTTCGGGGCAGGGTCCGCCTGGTCGCTTTCGGCTATCGGGGACATGGGGGCCGTGAAAGCGGCGAAGGCAGCGACTTTGCAAGCCATTTATGATAGGGCGTACGTAGGGGGGAACATCGTCGTGGCGGCCGTAGGTGACTTCGAGCCGGCCTTCGCAATCGAGCATGCTAAGAAGCTGTTCGCGAAGGTGCCGGCCGGCGCTAGATCCATGGGCGCGCCGCCACTTCCCACCTTTACGCCCGGCAAGGTTGCGGCCGCCATCGGGGGTTCGTGGGTGGCGATCGGGCTTCACGCGCCTGGATTCGACACTCCCGAATCTTACATCTGCCACGAGATGGCGTTCGATCTTCTTGCGGGCGTGGGCGGCCTTGCCTCACAAGAGGGACTCGAAAGAGAAGTCTTCTTCGGCCCGTCGGAAAGAGGCTCGCTGGCGACCCTGGTGTTTCGACTTGAAACTACCGGCGATGTCGAGGCGACGGTACGCGGCGTCCTGGGAAAGCTCGCCAAGGGGCCAACCTCGACCGAATTCGAAGAACTCAAGCTGAGCCTCGAAGCTCGGTATCGCGCGCATGACAGGTCACCCTCGGACAAGGCGATGCTCGTCGGGCTCGCGAGACTCTTCGCGGGTTCGGAGATCGATTGGCGTGCCATTGTGAAAGACACAACGCTCGCGAAAATCCAGTTTGTGTGCAAGAAGTTCGCCCCGGATCAACTGCTGATGATGGCAGGCAGATGATCGTCGCACTCGTCGCCGCTGCCGTCCTCTCGGGGCCTCAGCTCACTCGCTTGAGCAACGGCATTCCTGTCATCGTGCATCAGCGGCCTGACTCTCTGAGCGTCACTCTGCAGGCGCTTGTGCGCCTCGACGATCTGAACCCGGCGGAGCTTGCAGAGGCGGAGGTAGTTGCCGGCGCGCTCTTCGGTGAAACGGACAGCTTCTCGCTCCAAGAGTTCCAGCGGCTGGCATGGTCGATCGGAGGCAACGTCAGCGCCGAGGTCTCAGGCGACTGCTTGCGCGTCGAGGTCACGACCGTGAAGTCTCACCTGCATCCTGCGATCTCGTTCCTGACCGACGCCTTGCGACGGCCGACTTTCAACCGCGGTGCGCTCGAAGACGGCCACCGGTACCGTGACCGGCTTCACACCTTCATTTCCCAGAATCCGCCGTTTCTCGGCGTCCGAAGTTTGTTGGCGAGCCTTTCTGCTGGCCCGGCTTATGTGCGCCAGGTTTCCGCGGGCCGTGCAAAGGCGTTGCACCAAAGGTACGTGCGTCCCGAGCGGATGGCCGTCGCCGTGGTTGGTGACGTTGCACCCGAGTCGATCGCGACAGCGCTATCGTCCTTGGGTGGCTGGACACCGGATCTTCCGGGCAGAATGACGCTCGCGAAGGGCGAGAAGTGGGGGTCTGCGGACCGGTTCGATTCCTCGATTGTAGCGGCAAGGGGCCCGAAGGCGGGAGCGTCCGACTTCCCCGCGTGGATGACCTACTGCGCCACCGTGGCACAGGGCAAGGGCTCAGCGATTTCTAAGGAGTTCCGCGACAAGCGCGGCTGGTCGTACATCCAGGGCGTCGTCTTTTCGTTTCGGGCGGCGGAGAGCCTCGCGGCATTTTACGTATCGTATTCTTATGCGGCGGACACCAAAGCCAGGACCGCAGAACTCGCGGCGTTTCTCAAATCGCTGACAATCGACGAATCCGCGGTGAACCGCGCAAAGGCGTTCCTCGCCGGCCGATACGCAGTTGGACGATCCGAGTCGGCAATGCGCCTCGGCGCCTTCACGCACGGCCATATCGCCCCGAACGAGCAGGCCTTCTGGTCGGCTTGGTGGGAACTCAAGGGCGCCGAGCTCGGCATGGACGCGCGCTTCCCGGAGCTTGTGAAGGCGATAACCCTCGACGACGTGCGAAATGCTGCCAAGAAATCGGCGGAGACTTTTCACCCTTTCAGCGACACCGCGAAACTAACTAAATTGCGAGCGTCAAAATTTGGAGACTCTTATGCGCCGGACGGGATTTACACTTATTGAGTTGCTCGTCGTCGTCGCCATTATTGCGATTTTGACGGCGATTCTGATGCCCGTCGCCGCCTCGGCAGGGCGCGCGGCGAAGCGCAGCGCCTGCCTTCAGAACCTAAGACAGATCGGCGTGGCCCTACGCATTTACCGAGACGAAAACGATGCCCGCATGCCAGAGCGGCTGAGCACGCTCGCGCCGGCTCATGTACTCGATAACCGGCTGCTTCTCTGCCCGATGGATCGATTGAATGGCCTGCACGAGGGGACGCCTAGACTGGAAGGCGACACCTATCTTGAGAGCGGAGTCAGCTACACGTGGCTGCCGAACTGGGCAAAAGCGCATGAATGGGGTTGGTGGAATCCGTGGCCGGAAAGCGGCGAGGGAAAATGGGGCGACCAGACGCCGGTATCCGAGTGCCATTGGCACTGGTCCACGAAGTTCCACCGCGACTGGGAACTCGATAAGGTCAAGGGCAAGCGCGGGAGTGAGCTCGTCTTGATGCTCGGCGGTTCGATCCGCTCTTGGAGCACGAATATCTCTGAGTGGGCGGGGGAATAACTTCGGCCTACGATCCTGCCAGAATAGGGGGCATGCGCGTCAAGATCGTCTTCTGCGTCGACTGAGATTACACTTCCAGAGCCGTCGGTCTGGCGGAGGTGATTGTCGAGGAACTGAAAGTCGGGCTCAATACCCAGCACCCCGTGGAATTGGTCGAGCTCGTCCCCGCTTCCGGCGGGGTTTTCGATGTCTACCGCGATGGGGAGAGAATTTTCTCGAAGAAGGATGAGGGCGACCACGCCGACCCCTCGGCAATCATCCGCATGCTCCAGAAGTAGCGCCGCCGTCTGGGCGGCATCACGCTAACCGAGCGTCTTCAGATGATCGAGCACGGCCTTCGCCTCGGCGCCTCCCGCCTCCGCGTGGGCGATCAGCGGGATTCCGTGCGGCCCGCCGGACTTCGCCATGTTCGGATGTTTGGCGAGATACGCCTTCACCACATCCAGTTCGCCCAACATAGCGGCGACGAAGATGTCGGTCCTCGCCCCGTTCTCGATCAGGAAGAGCGCGATGTCCCTTCGCCCCATATGACCGGCCCCGCCGATGGCAGACTCGAAATCTCCGCCTCCCCAATCCCACGTGGCGTTGAGAAGCGCAGGCGTCTTGGCGAGCAACGTTTTCGTCTTATCGAAGGCGCCATGGGCGGCAATCACGAACTCCTTGACCAGATCGGCCGGCAATGCGGGAGGTTTGTCCATTTTTTGTGCCTTGATCGGAAGTGCGGCTGAGCAGAGGGCCGCCGCCGATGCGTAGAGTATATTCCTGCGCGTGTAGGTTTCCATCTCATTGCGGAATACGACACGGTGGGGAGTTACATCAGCAATTTTGAAACGACCGAAGCAATTTTCGCGCTCAGCAGTTTGCCCATTACCGGGGAGGACTCGTTGCCGGGAGGACGGGAGGACTGCTGACTTCAGGATCAGGCAAGTCGCCAATAACGACGCATTCGTTTGCGCAGCCGAAGGCTGAAAGCATCGATGCAACAGCGACGCCCCACGCCCACGCCAACCGCGTGCGCGCTTTCCGAAAGCCGGCGGGGCGATCTCGCGTCACTACGCTGCCGTCCTTGTGCCGGCAATATCGAACGCAAAGGCGGCCACGCCGCTCGGACACCAGGCGCGCGGCTTCGTCCGCGCTCATCGCGGAAAGATTGAATACGTGTAGCCGGCAGTGGCCGCAGAAGCGCACCCCGTCGTCGCCCTCCATCTCGTCCCAGTCGGCGTGACAGGGCGACGCGACGCGCGCGCTCTGGAGGATGTCTTGCTTCCGGATCATACAAGGTGAGTGTCGAAGAAGCGGCTAAGGTTCACGCGAAACAATGAAGGCACCAGGGAAGCGCTCGTTGGACTCGTGATGGCAATCGTGAGTATATTCTCTCTCGATTGGTTCACTAATCCGCTTGTGGAAACCGTTTCATCCAGGAGCGAATATGTCCTCGCGGTTCCAATTCTTCCGGCCCTCCTTGCCCTGGTAGGTCTGATCATGGCCGTCCGCTTCTTGTTCAAAGGGGATGTCTTGATAGTTACCGGAGTCGCCGCTGGTGGGACGCTGCTGAGACGTCATCGCGAAGAAAAGCAGACTTAATTTCGCCTCTCCCGCCCCAAGTGAGAGGCGGGTAGTCTGGCTCCGTGAGTGGGCGCTTAGAATAAGCGCTCCGCCACTTCCGTCAGCGCCGATCCGTGACCTACCCATGACATTCAAGGCGCGAGCAAGCTCGCGCGCTCCCAATTACAGCCCCGAGCCGCTGAGCGCGCGCTCGAACTGGGACCATCGCTGCTCGAGCGAGCCGGTGAGGCCGAGCGAGAAGCGGATGAGACCCGGTGAGAGAGCGATGGCCTTCCGGTCCTCGTCGGAGAGTTCGCTCGAAGTCGTCCCGGCCGAGGCCGACATCAGCGTGTCGAAATAGCCGAGGCTGACGGCGATGTAGCCAAACCGATCCTTCTGCAAAAGCTCCATAAAGTCGTAGGCGCGCTCGGTAGTCTCCAAGTCGAGGCAAAACACCCCGCCCGCGCCGAACCCCTCGTTCGACATCCGTTGCAAAAGCTCGTGCTGAGGGTGCGATGGCAGGCCGGGATAGATCACGCTGAGGCCGCGCCCCTCGAGCTTCTCGGCGAAGAACCGCGCGCGGAGGCTGTGCTCTTTCATGCGCAGTCCCAGGTGCGGAAGGCGCAGACTCAGCTCGAACGCGACTTTTGGGTCCATCGTCGGACCGCAGAGCATGAGCGTGCCGGCGTTCACGTCCATGAGTTCCATGATGAACTGCTTGCTGGCGCAGATTGCGCCTGCGATGATGTCGGACGCGCCGCTCAGGAACTTCGTCATGCTGTGGACAACGACGTCCGCGCCGTGGCGAGCGGGTGTGAGGATCATGGGCGAGAAAGTGTTGTCTACAACGAGTTTCGCGCCGTGCCGGTGGGCGATTACGGCGAGCTTGGGGATGTCGGCGATGATAAGCGTGGGGTTGCCGAGCGACTCGATGTAGAGGACCTTCGTCCGGTCGGTGAACGCGCTTTCGACGGCGTCCAGGTCTGTGATATCGGCCATCGTCGTGCTGATTCCGCATTTGTCCGGCAACAGGTTCTTCAGGACAGCATACGCGCCGCCGTAGATCACTCGGCTGGAAACGATGTGGTCGCCCTGCGAGCAGAGCTGCATCAGGGTCGAGACGATCGCGCTCATGCCGCTGGCCGTGCAGTAAGCCGCCCCGGTTCCCTCGATCGCGGCCATTTCCTTGGCGAGGGAGTAGACGGTGGGGTTGAAGTGCCGCCCGTAGAGGTAGCATCCACCCTCCGGACCGCGCCTTCCCCCGAAGATCTCGGGCATGAGTTCGGCTTCCATGACCGTGAAGGTCGTGCTCGCCTCGATCGACATGTTGACGCCGCCGTGCTCGCCGAATTCGTGCCGCATAGCCGCGAGTGACTCGTGAGGATCGAACTGCTCGCTCATGGTCGGAGAATAGCACGGGCAGGAAGTCCGGGCTCGTCCACCGAAATTGGAGATATGTATATGGTTGTATCTCGTTGGAGGCCCGTGGCAGGCCGCGAAGCTGATTTCGAAGCTTTGGGAAGCCAGGCTAGGACACGTATGCGACAGATTGATGGCGTCGACATAATCGAGGCGTTCAAATCCGGTGGTGAGGTGGTAGTCGTGGCGGGTTATTCCAACGCCGATGCCTACCGGCGGATCGTCGAAGACGAGAAAGGCCCATTCTCTACGATCGCGTCGGAGGTAGGGATCGAGCAAGCCGGCGAGTGGCTCAGTTCGGAACGCGGCGAAACGTTGGGCTAAGCCCGGGAACAGGGGGTATCGTCTTGACCTATGGTCGCGCTGCTCGCCGCTGTCTACCTTACGATTCCCGCCGAGTACACGTTTACCGAGGTGCTGGCTATTCCTCCCGTGGGACAGGGCGGCCGCTCGGCAACGCATACCGACGCCATCGAGAAACAGATCGTCCTGGGAACGTTCGTTCAGCCAAGGGGTGGCGAGAGCGTAACGCTCGCCGACGGCAAAGCCCGAATGTGGAATCCTGCCAAGGCCAACGGCGAAGGCTGGTTCGAGGGGGAAGGGTTTTCAGGCGGATACGCATTCGCGAGCTACGATTCGCCTGAGCCGCGGGTTATGCTTCTGGAGGCCTCGGGCCACAGCATGGTCTATGTCAACGGCACGCCGCGAGCGGGCGACGTTTACGGCTACGGGTATCTCCGACTCCCCGTTCTGTTGAGCAAGGGAAACAACACCCTCCTGTTCGCCACAGGGCGCGGCAGGATGCGCGCAAAGCTGGTTGCGCCGAAGTCTGGTGTCGCGTTCGACCTCGGTGATCCGACGCTGCCCGACTTCGTTACCGGAGAGAGCCCGCCGATGTCCGCTGGTGTGGTCCTCACCAAAACTCCCGAATCGG
>JBPCLO010000042.1:0-14216 GCA_051003155.1 Fimbriimonadales bacterium
GCTTCAAGTCGCTGCGCGTTCAATCTGTCCTTTCCAAACTGTTCCTGGGTCGCGGCGCTCCGAAGCACCTACGCTCGGATAACGGCAGCGAGTTCATCTCCCGCTCGCTCGCCGTGTTCCTGTCGCACTCCGGCACGAAGAGTCGGTTCATCAAGCCAGGTTCTCCCTGGCAGAACGGCCACGCGGAGAGTTTCGTTTCTACACTTCGCCGAGATTGCCTGGATGTCGACGTGTTTCACAACCTCGCCGATGCCCAAGCCAGGCTCGGAATTTACCGCTGCTATTACAACGAAGAGCGGCCCCACTCCTCCCTCGGCTACCGCGCACCTGTGCAAGCCCTGCCAGAATCAACGATGGAGGACGTCTACTCCTAAGATGACTTCACGAATGGGGGCAGACCACCGCGCCTCTAGCGAGACTGAAGACTGAAGACAGAAGACAAGCTACCTGCCGAAACGTCACCTCTCCCGTTGGGAGAGGTCGGTGAGGTTGCGAACCGGGTGAGGGACATAGCGAGTTAGTGGTGCTGGAGGTCGCACGTCCCCGTGAGACACTGCGTTTGGATGGCAAAACTTTAGCTAGCCCGGTCCACATCGGCTGTCGCCAGTCGGCAGTCGGCAGTCGGTAGTCGGCAGTCCGCGGTCGCCCCCGCGCGGTCGCCCTGAGGTAAAGAGGGCTATGTTCGCCCTCACAATCGCAACACTCGTCGTTTACGCGTTCGCCCAGTCGGCGAAGGACGCGGAATCGATCGACGCCATCATTCACTCCGTCTACGACGTAATATCCGGTCCGGCGGGGAAGGAGCGAGATTGGGAACGGATGAGGAGCTTGTTCGTCCCCGACGCGCGCCTGATCGCGGTGGGCAAGCGAGCGGGCGGCGAGGTCGTGCGGCGCTCCATGACGGTCGACGAGTACATCGAGACCTCGGGCCCGGTGCTAAAGGAGAGGGGCTTCTTCGAGAAAGAGATCGCGCGGCGAACCGAGCACTACGGCAACATCTCCCACGCTTTCAGCACCTACGAGGCGCGTTCGAAAGCCGAGGACGAGAAGCCGTTCATGCGCGGAATCAACAGCTTCCAGCTCTACAACGACGGCAAGCGCTGGTGGGTCGTAACGATCTACTGGCAAGCCGAAGACGCGAGTACGCCGTTGCCGAAGAAGTATCTCAAGGATCGGCCGCTACCCTCAGAATAGGGCGCTCGGGCCATTCATACATATTCCCCGCTAGCCGTGGAGGCATACGGCCCCTCTCGTCCGAGACCCGCGTCAAATTGGTTGGCGCATACACACGATAATTACCGATGAATCGGCGTCACTTCCTCGCGAAGCGCTCGCGAACGTGACAAACTAAGCCCGATATGCGCAAAGAGTCACTCGCCTTTTTCAAAGAACTCGTCAACACTCCCTCTCCCTCCGGCTACGAAACCAAAGCCGCTGAGGTTTACCGCAGCTACGCCAAGCCGTTCGCAGACGAAATTCGAACCGATGTGATGGGCAACGTGTGGGCGATGATCAACGCCAAGGCCAAGCGGCAGGTCATGCTCGCGGGCCATATGGACGAGATCGGGTTTGCAGTTCACTACGTGAGCGACGAGGGACTGCTCTACTTCTCCGCGATCGGGGGCCACGACAGCGCGATCCCGGTCGGGCAAAGGGTTTGGATCCACGGCCCGAAAGGGCAAGTCCCGGGTGTGATCGGAAGAAAGGCCATCCACCTGCTCACCCAAGACGAGCGCAAGCAGAAGCCCGAGCTCGACGACCTTTGGATCGACATCGGCGTTAGCAGTCGCAACGACGCGATGGATTTGATCGAACTCGGCGACGTGGTGACATACCAGTGGGAGTTTCAGAAGCTGGCCGGCGACGTCGTCACCGCCCGCGGATTTGACAACAAAATGGGCTGCTTCATCGTGGCCGAGGCACTGCGGCACCTCTCCGAGAAGAAGCCCAATAAAGACGTCGGAGTGATAGCCGTCGCCACCGTGCAAGAGGAAATCGGCCTAAGAGGAGCGCGCACGAGCGCGATCGGCACGCAAGCCGAGGCCGGAATCGCCGTCGACGTGACCCATGCGATCGACTACCCTTCGGTCGACAAAAAGAAGCACGGCGACATGAGGATCGGCAAAGGCCCGGTGGTCGCGCGAGGCGCGAACATCAACCCGGTGATGTTCGACCTAACCAAGCAAGCGGCGAAGGACGAGGGAATCGATATCCAAATTGAGGTTGAGCCGGGCGGCACAGGCACGGACGCCAACGCCATGCAAATCGCCGGTGCAGGCATGGCGACCGGCCTCCTGGGCGTCGCGATCCGGTACATGCACACGCCCGTCGAAGTTCTGTCGCTCACGGACGTGGAGCAATGCGCAACATTGATGGCTGCGGTTTGCCGCAAAATAACCGCGAAGACCGATTTCACACCGAGGTGAGGTTAATGCAACCAGTAAGGAAAAGCAGAGTCGGGCTTTACATAGCCCTCACAGCGATCGCGCTCATTGTGATCGCGGGCATTGCGATTGTCGTTGTCGTCACCAACTTCCTAAAGAGTCCCGAAGGCCAACGCCTTCAGTTTGCTATCGGTAAGACCGAGCGCCTGGAAGGCGCGATCCCGAACTTGCTTGAAGCGTTTCAAAAGCACAATTCGGAGAAGGGCGATTTTCCGGCGACGGTCGATGTGCTCACGGCCTACGGGCTCACGGCCGGCAATCTGGAAACCATCAATGGCGAGATGAAATATACCAAACCAGCAAAGGACGCGCCGCCCGAAACCGTGATCCTCGACACAGGGACCGTGGATTTCATCCAAAAGTCCGAAGTGCGCGTCCAGGTCACGAAGGACCTGAAGGCGTTCCAACTTACGAAATCCCCGATAGGCCAGGGCAAAGGCAACGTCGAGGTGAAGCTTTAAGACTGCAGGCTGGAGACTGAAGCCCGAAAGCGTGAGAGGGTCTAAAACTCAAACCTCAAGCTGACAGCCTCGCCGCTCCCCAGCGAGACATCCTTGGCGGTTCCCATCAGCCGAATCGTTCCCGCCATTCGATACCTCGCAACGACATCCAGTTCCGCTCGGGCCGGCGTAACCCGCAATGACAAGCTCGCCACCTTTGCCGGGGTTGCCAAAAGCGAAATCGCGCTCGACCCCGAGTATAGATAGTCGGCGTAAAACGGCCTTGTGTGCCGGGGCCCGGACCGAACCGCCACGTCCAAGACGATGATGTGGGGCCAACGGCGCTCCCCCGCAGCGTCGGCCACTACTATTCCGAAGTTGCCCGGCATAGGCATCAGCGCAACCTTGCGCTCTGCCGAGATCAAGAATTCGACCCCGTCGTGTTCACTGCTCACCGAGGGCCATCTCCGCCACCGAGGAACCGCGGCGATGGGCGGGCGGACAAGCGCAGCGTCCGTGTCCCCGATGGCCGCATTGAACGACGAATCGGCTAAGTCAGCCTTGCCGAACCAGCGCTTGCCTTGCTTCCAAACATCCATGCCGTCACCGTCGCTCAAAACGGCCTCTGCCGGCGCATGAATCTCGAAGCGCTCCCCCAAAAAAACAAGCGCCGGCGAGTAGGTTATTCCCGCCAGCGCCTGTGCGGCCACGAAAGCCGCGATCACTCCAAGACCGTCCCGTTGACCTGCAGCGTAAATTTGTAGCCCAGAACCTCCGCGCTGCGCTTGCACATCACCATGCGTGAGAGGAATATCTCGAAGTAGTCCATAACGGTCGCGCTCTCGTTGATCTCCAGAAGCAGCTCGATGTTCTGGTTCTCGGAGGACATCTCGACGCGGCTCTTCTGGACCGAGTAGTTGACGCGGTCGTGGATATCGAACGATTCCAGGATTGGATTTTGCACTCGGCTGAAGTGGACGTCGCTCTTGTCGGCGATGATGAGCGCTGCGGACATGCGGCTGACAGGAAGGCCTATGCCCTCCTCGTGGTTCCCGATCGCTCCGAGAATCGGCGCGACTTCGCGGGCGTCCATGCTCATGTTGTGCAGGATCTGATAGGACATCGCTGCGCCGATCATCGGGTGGTTGACGCGGTTGACCACGTTGCCGATGTCGTGCAGGTAGGCTGCGACTGCACCGAGCTCCTGCTCCCGCTCGTCGGCGCCGCAGTGCTGCAAGATGTACCGCGTAACGCCGCTGACAACTCCCGAATGCCGGTGGCCGTGCTCGGTGTAGCCCATTTGGCTAAGAAGGTCGTTCGCGCCGGTGATCAGGTGCTTGACCTCGGGGTTGGCCTTCACCTCTTTCAGGGTGATCGGGTTAATCATCGGTGCAGGTTCAGCCATTGGTTGCCTTCCGATTATCCCTTATCGACCGCCCACAGGGTGACCACCCGGTCGAGGCTCCCGGCGGCCACATATTTGCCGTCGTTCGAGAATGCTACGGCCTTCACTGGGCCCGAGTGGCCACCGAGTCTCTCCACAGCTTCGCCTGTCGCGGTGTTCCATAAGCGGATCGTCCCGTCGCGCGATACGCTGGCGAGGAGCCGGCCGTCGGGGTGGTAGGCGAGCCCCTCGACCGGTTTCTCGTGGCCCCACAAGGTGTTCCGCAGGTTTCCGGTTTGGAGCTCGAAGACGCGGATGCCGTGGTCGACCAGGCTGACCGCCAACTGGCTCGAATCCGGCGAAAAGGACAATTGCGAGACCGGGGCGCGCAGGGTGAGGGCTGCGGCCTCGCGGCCGTTCTCCGCGTCCCAAAGGATGACCCTTTGGTCGTTGGCTCCCGTGGCGAGGAGTCGGCCGTCGGTGCTAATTGCCAAAGCGGAGACGGCGTCGTCGTGAAGCCTCCTAACAAAGACGGTCTTCCCGGACTCCGTGTCTGCGCAAAGCACGGTCCGATGGATCGAGCCGAGATAGGCCTTGCCGCTCGGTCCAAGAGCGATCTGCGAAACCCACTCCGCGCGCTTCGTGGTCGACAGGACGACCTTTCGCTTCTCGATGTGCCAGACCGAGACCGATCTCTCGCTGGCTCCCGCGGCGGCGAGCTTGGATCGGGTCAGCCACCTCAGCGTGGTGACCGCGCCGCCTTCCAGCTTGACCTCGGCGAGGCGCTTGCCGGTGCGCCGGGAGACGAACCGTATAGTATTGTCGAAGCCCCCGATCGCCAGCTCGCGGTTATTCGGCGAGAATGCGAGCGAGTAGACCGGCGACGGCATATCGACAACGGATAGGTGGTGCCTCACACCGCCGACCCCTCCCTCGGTAGGCGCCTTCGGGGCGTGCTTAATACCGGTCCTTCGGAACGCGTCATAGGTTGCCCTGCTGTCCGGATTGCCGAGTACCTCGTAGGCGGCATTGACCTCCGCCATCCTCGCACCCGCATCGGGGTTGACGTCCGGGTGCAGGCTCCGCGCCAGCTTGCGGTATGCGGATTTTATTTCCCTGGCGTCCGCGTTCTGCTTCACGCCGAGGGTCTGGTAGTGGCTCTTAGGCAAGCCTCCTTCATACCTGACGAAGGCGGACATCGACAGCCGATGTCGATTCAGATTGAACTCTTGAAAAGGCAGCGATAGGTTCAACCAACCGATGCCATAATCGGCAATCGAGCTTGGCGGAGGGATGAAACGTGAAGGGGAAGCGGATCGGCCCCCAATTGGAGCCGTGTGGACCGTCAGGCTCCTTGGCCGCCTTGAGGTGGTTTCGTCGTCGAGCGAATTGGTGCGTTTTCGGTCTCGGACGGCGCTCGGGCTTCTGGCCTTCCTAGCGCTCAACAAGTCCAAGGAATACTCCGGTGAGCAGCTCCAAGAAGTGTTCTGGCCGGAAAGCCACGGGGATCGACAGGCTCAAAACCTGCGGCGAGCGGTCGCGGATTTGCGAAAGGTGCTCGAAAGAGGCTCGCCTCTGGGTTCTGTGGTCATAACCCGGCGAAACTACGTCTCTTTGAACCCGGATCGGATCGTGACCGACGTGGAGAGGTTTCTCGAATTGACGGACACCGGTGCGGAGGCGGAACAGGGCTCTTTGGAGGAAGCGCTGAACCTTTATTCCGGTCCGTTGCTTGCGCCACTCTCCGACTCGTGGATGCTAGGGCAAAGAATGGAGCTCGAGGAGCGATTTGGGCAGGCCGTGGCACGTTCGTGCCAATGTCGCGTTCAGGCGGGGAGGGTGAAAGATGCCATTCGAATCGGGCGGTCCGGTGTGTCGGCAGCCCCGTACAGGGAGGACATCCACATCGCCCTCATTTCGGCCTATCGGCACGCCGGCATGGAAACCGAGGCCCTGCGGCAATACGAGGAACTGGAGCGCATGCTCGATGAGGAATGGGGAGACTCCCCGTCCGCGCGAGCCAAGGAAGCATTGTCGGGCGAGTTGTCTTTTGACGCGGCGCAAGGGGACATCGACGCTGAAAGCGGTGCGTGGGATCCGGCAGGCGGAGCGGTTCCCATCGGATCGAAGTTCTACGTTCGCAGAGAAGCCGATCGCCATGCCGAAGCCTGCATCGAGCGCGGAGAAGGCGTCATTCTCGTACAGGGGCCGCGGCAGGTGGGCAAAACGTCGCTGCTTGCAAGAATGATGGAGTTCTCACGCACGGCGCAGAGGGCCGCCGTTCTTACCGACTTTCAAGCGATGGGCGAATCCCGATTGAAGGAAGCGGACCACTTGTACAAGACGCTCGCCCACAGCTTCGCCACGCAGCTCGGTCTCGAACTCGACATTGCGAGCGAATGGAGCGAGTGGCTCGGGCCGAACGCGAACTTGGATGCGATGCTCGGCAAGCTCCTGGAGCGGTCTGGCGGCCGGGTCTGTTGGGGCATCGACGAGGCCGATCTCCTCTTCGACCGGCCCTATACCAACGACTTTTTCGGGCTGCTTCGCAGCTGGCACAATCGGCGCGCCCTTGACGCGGGCGGCCCGTGGAGCAAGCTGACGCTCGTGCTGACGTACGCCACCGAAGCCCACCTCTTCATTACCGATTTGAATCAATCCCCATTCAACGTGGGCGTTCGATTGACTCTAAAAGACTTCTCCGAAGAGGACCTGAGGACTCTTCAGGCTCGTTACGAACCGTTGCGGGGCAAGGACGTGTCGACCAACGTTTTCGAGATCACCCACGGGCATCCCTACCTGTCCCAGTGCGCGTTCGCTTTTTTATCGCAGGGCGGGTCGGTTGAGGATCTCGCGGCCAAGGCGGCGCGGCAGGACGGGCCGTTCGGCTCCCACCTAAGCCGCATGCTCGTCTCGATCGCGCAAAGCGAGGAAACTTTGGCCGAGGTCAAGCGGATGTTGCGCGGCGAGCCGTTCGAGCATCCGACGACCCGCTATCGGCTCCAGTCGGCAGGCCTCATTTCAATCTCCAAGGAAGGCAAAGCCGAGTTTCGGGTTCCGGTCGACGAAGAATTCCTACGCGCAGAGATCAGGTAGTTACTTCCAGGGGATGCTATGCCAGATTCGTACTGAACCGTCGGTGCAGGCCACCACTACGTCTCGACCGTCCGCGCCGAACCAGCCGAGATCTCCACCAGTGCTCCCATCCGGCCCCTTCGCCACATCGCTCCTGTAGCTCAGGGTCATGAGGTCTTCACCGGTAAGCCCATCAAATATCCTCAGTTCATGAGCGCTGCCACTGGAGATCAACCGCTCTCCGTCTGGCGAAAACCCCATGGCAAAGGTCATCGAGCCCGTCAGCTTTGCGACCTCGGAACGCGTGCGGACGTTCCAAAGTTGTCCGGTGCCACTGTTGGAAATAGTGCCAAGAATGCGTCCATTCGGAGACCAACTGAGGTAAAAGATCGCGTTCTCCCAAGCTGTTAGCACACCGAGTTCACGTTCGCTCTGTACGTCGAACAGAGCAATGCGGCCACCCGTAAATATGTTGCCATGATTCGCCTGGGACACGGCTAGTTCACCGCCATCTGGAGACAATGCCATTCCTATCACGGCTCGGCTAAACTTCAATCGCTTAACGAGCCTCCCGTCCATAGTCGAGTAGATCAGAACGTGATTCTCCAGCGATCTGAGAGCTACATACTGTCCGCCTCGGTCGAAAGCCCTTAAGTGCAGGCTGGCACCCGGGGTGGTTTTCAATTGGAAGCGAGATACCACCCGAAGCGTCTTTGCGTTGACAATCGCGTACTTCTGGTCGACCGCGGCCTGGTCGTGACTCGCCGCCAGGATTCGTTGGCCGCCAGGAAGTACCTTCAACCCGATGGGCTTTGACGAGAAGACCTTGGCAGACCGCTCCTCCTTGAGGCTATCGCCGTACAACCTTGCAATCCGGCCGTCCGCCGACTCGAGAAAGACGCATCCGGTGTCCTTGAACCTTTCAATAATAAATCTGCCGGCGCTGCCGCTCAATGGCGCGACACGTCGAGCCACCCTTCCCGTAACTAGATCTCGGCTGACAATTGTGCCGTCCTTCGAGATCGACACGACCCTCCTGCCATCCGCCGATTGATGTGCCCCAACTACTTGATCATCGTGATCTGGAAAAGTCTCAATCGAGGCAGTTGATTTGACACTCCAGAACCTGCAATACCCCTCCTCATCCACACTTGCATATTTTTGCCCGTCTTGCGAGAAGGCAACAGACCATACGGAATAGGTATGTCCGGCAGACGCCTGCATTAGACGGCCGGTTTTCACGTCGAACAGTCGCACGATTCCATCCCCACAACCTATGAGAATGCGGTGACCGTCGGCTGAGAAGGCAATATCATTCACCAAGACCGGAGGGCCAGACAAAACGGAGGCAATCTTATGATTCCCGACTCGCCGTACTTCCAGTTGCTTGAGACCCCCTCCCGAAACCGCGTACAGTCTTCCGTCTGAACTCAGAGCAAGGACCGGTTGGCGCTGAAAGGTAGGGGCAACGTCAGCTGAGTACGCCGGCAGGGGCTCGACGTCGCCGTGAGTCGTGCCTGAACTATCCCATTGGCAAACCCCGCCTTCATGGACGCTGAGGCAGGTGCCATCGGGCAAGAAACGAGCTGCTCTGTAAACGCCCGGGCCCTGGTAAGCGGTGAGGAGGCGATCTCCTTCGATTGTGCGTAGCTCCACGGTGTCGGGTGCCTCCTGCCTAATCAATAAATACCTGCGCTTCGTGGGATCGACGTCCGCAATACGCGCAGCCCGCCGGGGAGGAATCAAAGTTGCATTGGTGTAGGCATCGCGAACAGCGGGACCCATCTCAGGAGTCCGAACCTCATTCCCTTGAACCTCCACGACGAGCAGGTTCCCCCTGGAAAAACTGGGCCCGCCATCACCGTGTTGAAAGTGCCTTGCGAGCCTCACTTCATCGGGCTTGACCTCATAGAGACCGTCGGTGGCGAACCCTAACATTCTTCCATCTTGTTGGGGCGCTAGTATGCTGAAACTGGGAAGTTTGCCTTCAGGCTCCAGAGCATGCACCGTCATCGCGACATGGCCCCACTCCCACCCCCGATAAGGATCGTTTCGGATCTGACGCGCGAGTTCGGCCACCCGCATCCAGCGGTCCGAGGCCATGGCTAACCGGATGGAAGCCATCTTGCCGACGTAGTTTTGTCGCTTGAGCTCCTCCGCCGTGGATTCTAACTGGCCGATCAGCCGTTGGCGATCATTGGACAATCGCCAGAAGCCCAGAGCGGCCGCGCCGAGGCCGAGAAGAACAGCGCCCGCCACGGCCGTTGTCCGCAAGGTCGCGAGCCGCGCCGCGCCCCTTTGCCTTCGCAACTCCCCATCGGGCAGACTCTGCCGGCGCCAACCTTCGTCGAAGACGCGCGCGTAGGTGCGGTTTCGTACCCTCAGAGTTCCACGCTCCTCGTGGCCGACTCCCGCGAGGCGCAGTGAAGCTACTACCGGGTTCTCATCGGCAGCCTCGACGCCCTTGCCCCTCAGCAAACGGCCGTAGAGGTCGAGCACCTGAGCCCTTCTTTCATCCGGCGACATTCCAGGAACATCGGGATCGAGCATTCGACGCTCGACATCCGCGAAATTGGGCTCTCTCTGGCGCGCCTCCTGCGTGAAGAACAGATCTTTGACGAGCCGATCCACACCCTGCGCGGAGTCGACTGCCGAGTTCGCGGCGATGTGGTTGCAGAGGAGTTGCGTGAGGTACGGGTGGCCGCTCACCCAGTGATGCACCCTTTGCATCAGCATTGCGCCGTTTCGTCCCGTCGCTTCCAGAACCTTCGCATAGCCCTCCGTTTCCGTGCGCGTGAAATCGGAGAGATCGATCCTGGTTCCGATGTTGAACGGGGTGATTTCCGGGTTGCGGATCAGTTGCCCCGGTGTCGCCACGCCGACCAAGCAGAAAGTTAGTCTCTCGAACCCTTGTACCTCGGAGCGGCGATTATAACAGTCGCGAATCGCTGCGAAGAACTCGTCGGTCGCGAAGGGCAGCGCGCGGACAAAGTCGATCTCGTCGATGAAAACCACGACCGGGCGGTCGGTTTTGGGTAGCACCACGTCTTGGATCGCGCCAACCCACCGCGCAAGCGGCCCGATCGCTTGGCGTGACCCCCAGTATTCGAAAAGCTCCTGGGTCAGCCCGAGCTCTTGGCCGATGCCCGTGAGCAGGCCCGCATACCATTGATCCGGGGTGACGTTCGCGCCGATCCGCTGAAGGTCGAGCTTGACCGTGTCCACGCCCTGCTCTTTGAGCTTGACGATCATTCGGGCGATCAACGACGACTTGCCCTTCTGCCGCGAGTCGAGCAGAAAGACGTACTCACCCGCGAGCAGCGCCGCGAGCAGTTGCCCGTCCGCATCCCGCTCGATGTAGCTCGGCGCGTTCGGGTCCATCGTTCCCCCGGGGCGGAAGAACGGAGATTGGCTGTCCATAAGGAAATGGTACACGACGATCCGTGACGAGACTCGTCACGGTTTGATCACGGTTCGGTTGGCATAGTGTTGCCACTGGCACTGCCAGACACAGGGAGCGGATAATTCCCTCCGGGAGGAAAATATAAGTGAAACGAACTAACATGCAGCGAATATTCGTCGATGGCTCAGCGCTTAGGCGGAGTGTTATTGTGCTGTTGGTCATATTTGGCGCGCTAGGCAGCCAGGGCGTAATGGCCGTCACCTGGCTGCATTACAAGATGGATGCTACAGGCTCTTGGTGGGGGGGCGACCAAATCAATGGGTACGATTCGTACTCTTATGCCTTCGCCGAGGACACAGCCGCTCCTGCGCACTTTTACGGAAGTGCTGGCTTGCCAGTCCGCGTCAACATGGCGATAGAAGACAACGTGGTGGACAATCCCCTGGGCAGCAATGACTTACTGTTCCAGAAGTTCGGGTTCTTCTACAACCCCAATACAGGCCAAGGGAACGAAATCGACACCAGCACACACTACTTCAGGTATTCGCGAACCGTTGAAATGGTGTTTAGCACAGGCGGATGCACACTTTTTAAGCTTGACTACATGCCGCAGAGCGGCGCATTTGCTACCGTGGTCGTGGAGAAGGGCACCTATTTGAATGGCGTCTTCACTCCCACGAATCAGGTGATGGACTTCATCGCGGACAGCAGCGCGAACATCGGGCCAGGGACCTATCGCATCAGGACCGCCTTCGACTCAGGGACATTCTCAAGCAACGCAGCAGTCGAAAGATTCGCCAACAGCAACTTGACCATGCTCTTCTTGAACGAGATCGAGAACCGGCCACCAGCGGCAGTCGAAGACTTCTACGGGGTCAATCAGTTGAGCACGCTGAACGAAGCGGCGCCGGGCATTCTTGTGAACGATAGCGACCCCGATTCCGGCGATACCCTCTCGGTGGTTCAGGTCGACAGGCCTGCGCACGCGTCGTCGTTCCAGCTCAACCCTGATGGCTCGTTCACGTACGCGCCGGCCGTCTACTTCTACGGGACCGACACCTTCACGTACCGGGCTTTCGACGGCACCGCTTACTCGGATGTCACCACGGTGCATATCACGGTGCGGCAGCCTGGTTCCCAGGGGTTCATTACCGGCGGCGGCAAGTTCTTCCAGGACGGCAGAAAGTGCACGTTCGGCTTCGTCGCGAAGGTGCTGGGCAATGGCGTGCAAGGCAGCTTGGAGTTTCAAGACCACGACATGGGCCTTGATGTGAAGTCGGACAGTGTGGAATGGGTCTATGCGCCGAACCAGATCGACGGGTACTTCAGGGGCGCTTGCTCCCTGAACGGCGTGTCGGGCTACAGCTACTTCGTCGAGGTGCACGACCGCGGCGAGCCGGGAGCGAACGACGACCTCTCGATCTCGATCTATGACTCGGCCGGCATCCTAACGTACTCTTCCGGCGCCGTTCTCTCGGGAGGGAACATCAAGATTCACCGTCAGTAGTCCCACTCACTGCTTGATAGCGCAGGAATTGGCCGGGATGGTGACTCACCGCCCCGGCCAATTCCATTTTTGCGTGACGAGATTCGTCACGGTTTGATCACGCTCTATCTCGTACCATGGTTTTGATGGCTAGAGGCCAAAGGGGAAAAAATGAAAAACAAACTAGTTCGCGGGCTAACAAGCTCTCACAGATCACTTCGACTTGCAGCAGGCGCGATGGTGCTGCTCGGGCTCATCGCCGGCGCACAGGCCCAAGTCACCACCCGCGCTTCCGTCGCAGATAACGAGGCGCAGGGGAACGGAGACAGCCCTGACGTTGGCGCCCGTATCAGTGGGAACGGGCAGTACGTTGCGTTCCGGTCAGTCGCCACCAACCTGGTTGGCCTCGGCGTCGACACCAACGGCTATTCCGACGTCTTCGTGCGTGACCTTATCGGGGGCACCACGACGCGCGTCTCTGTAGCCGATGGCATTTTCGGGGCCCAGGCTGTCGGTGGTGACAGCAACAACCCGAGCATCAGCGCCGACGGACGCTTCGTGGCGTTCACGTCGCACGCCACCAACCTGGTGGCCGGCGACACGAACGGCAAGTCGGACGTCTTTGTGCGGGACACTGTTCTGGAGACAACCACCCGCGTCTCCGTCGCTTGGGATGGCGTGGAGGGAAATTTTGAAAGCGACTCATCCGCCATCAGCGCGGACGGGCAGATCATAGCCTTCCGGTCACTCGCCACCAACCTGGTACCAGGGGACACGAACGCCTACTCGGACGTCTTCGTGCGGGCCGCGGGCACGACCACGCTGGTGTCCGTCGCAACCGACGGTTTGTCAGGCGGGAACGGGCAAAGCGGGCTCACGCAGACGGCAGTCAGTGCCGACGGCTCGACCGTGGGATTCTCGTCGTCGGCCTCCAACTTGGTTGCCTCGGACACGAACGGCGCAGTCTCCGATGTCTTCATTCGAAAGAATAACGCGACGACGCTCATCTCGAAGACGACGACCGGCCTTCAGGGCCAATCGGGCAGCTATTCGGTTGCCCTGAGTACCGATGGTAGCATCGCGGCCTTCACCTCCTACAACAACATGGTCAACGGGGACACCAACGGCGAGCTGGATGTATTCGTGCGAGACACGAATAATACCGGTACGACCACACGCGTTTCGATCGCAAGCGGAGCTAACGGTGCCCAGGGAAATCGAGCGAGCGGCAATAGCAACGGATGGGGCATTGCCATCAGCGGCGATGGAACGAAAGTTGCGTTTCAGTCCCTTGCCACGAACCTCGTCAAAAAAGACACCAACGGTTTCGAGGACATCTTCCTGCGGAACCGATCGACGAACTCGACGACCATGGTCTCTGTGACCCCTTCCGGAGGACTGGCAAACGGATCCAGCGGCGGCCTCAACACATGTGGAGTCTCTATGAGCGCGGACGGGGTATCGGTGATGTTCTGCTCCTACGCGACCAACCTGGTCACAGGGGACACGAACGGGTTCATGGACGTGTTCGTGCGAAAATAAGGACCGAGGTATTGAGTTGTGGGCCAGCCGCCCGGTGCATGCATGGCCCACGAACCGTCGGTTCGGCAGGATCATAGTACGGAATCGCATTGTTGGCGGATTCGAGTTCCTCCGGGTCGACGGCGATCTTTTCCAGGGCGTCGGCGAGCGCTTCCGGGTACCGCGTGAACTGCGCTGCTGAAGCATCGGCCAGGAACTCGCGCTTCCTGCTGATCGCCATGTTGAGAAGCATCGCGAAGATCGGCGCTCGGGGCAACGGGATCGGCGACAAGTCCTTAATCGAGCTCCACTTTACCGAAAGCTTTTCGAGGCGTGGAATAAGACATGCCGCCTCGAACATCCCTTGCGAAGTTCGTGACGTGAAGAAAAGTCCCTTAAGGCTGTCAGCACGAGGCAAAAATTGACACCACTCCCGCACCAGCCTCCTCTGTTTTCTCCCATC
>JBPCLO010000043.1:0-18948 GCA_051003155.1 Fimbriimonadales bacterium
CACGGCGTGCTGCTCGATTCGAACACCGGGGGCGGCGGCCAGGCGAATCGGCCGGATTGGGCGGGCTGCAGCAACAATTGGTGGACGATCGCGCACGAGCTCGGCCATCAGTTCGGCCTCGACCACCTGCGATCGCTTTACTCCCGCTCCTGGGCCGAATAGTGATAACTTCCTCCGTTTCGGCGAAACTCTCAAGCAACATGTTGTGCTACATATTTGTGTTATCTCCGCTCGAGCACCGCGTCAGCGCCGGGGGGCTCCCAGCATTCCCGCGCCGTCTGTGCCCGCACTACCGCTCTTCGCGTGGCCAAGACCTCACCGGCTTGAAGGGCCACGGCCCCGCCGCTCTGGGTGGCGGTGGCTTTACCCACTTCTTGCGGCGCGCCTTCGCGTATACGAACTAGGACCACCGTGGCGCCAGGCAAGGCGTTCTGAAAAACGACCGTGCGGCTGCACTCCGAGAGGGGGCCGGAAATCCGGGGCGGTATAAGTTCCAAGAATCAACCTCCGAGTCAGAATTCGTGGAGCTTCTTGCAGGTAAAACTGCCCAAAGCATGCACAAATGAAATGCTAACGCGGAACCTGCTTCGTCAGCGTCCACGAGACGTCATCGATGCGCGCAGTCCACGGAAAGAGTAACGAGGAACCGTCAGCCCCGAAAGAGACCTCGACCAGCATTTTTCGATCCTTGGGGTTGACGTAGTCCATCCCCTCCTTGGCGAAAGTCGACACGAAAACCTGGTCAGTGTTAGGCATGTTCTGCGTGGCGACGAGGTCGTACTGCCCGGTAGACCAATTAAACATACGGACCCCCATCGGAACATTGCTACCAGAGTCGCAAGCGGCTTCGATCGAAAAGCTCAAGGCCGAAATGCTTGAGAACGGGGACGTGGTCTCGAGTCGCACGAGGGCGGGCGTCTGCGAGAGAAACAGGACCCGCCCAGGTTGAATGGTGAAGTACTGGTCGTCGCTCTCGATCAGCTCTGGGAGCGACCCTGACGACACGCCCCTGACCACTTCGAGCAAAGTGGGGTCGACGGTCTCCATTTTGGGGCGAATTCGGTAAACCTTGCCCAATTGCCAGGAGCAAACGTAGAGATAGCCGTCTGGGCCAACCCGGGCGTCCGTCGTTACGCCCCACCCGGTGCCGATCACGAGCAGATCCCTTTCTTCCACACTATCGACGACCTTGTCAGCTAAGAGTCTCGGCAGATCTAGCCCCTTGCGATCCTTCGCAACCGGCAGAAGGAACAACCTACCGGTGCCGGTGGAGCATAAAATCGCCTTGTCCCGCAAGGCATCCGGAAACTTGGTTTTCCATAAGAATTCTATCGCGGTGAGCCCGATCGTATCTAAGAACGACAACACGGGATCTGCGTAGTGGGCGCCTGGAAGCATAAAGAGGTCCTTCTCGTCATACGTAATTCCGCCGTTCACCTGCATGTCCGCATCCCGGCTGTCCGGGCCCATGATAAGGTGCCAACCGGAGTTCATTCCAGGCTCGGCAATATTAAGTTCGTCGTAGATCTCGGGCCCGTTCTCCGTATACCAAAGCTGGTCGGACAGCGGGTCGAAAGCCATGCCAAAGCCATTTCGCATTCCGTACGTATGCGCTCGTTGAAAGTTCTTTATCGGGGACGAAGCGAATGGATTATCCACAGGAACTGAGCCGTCGAGCTCTAGCCGGTAAATGGCGGCGTTCGATCCGGAAATCCCAGTTGGGTCGTTTACTTCCATCACGCCGAAACGCATCATGTCGCCGTGTTGGACATAAAGCTTCCGATCTGGACCGATCTTGAGATAGCCGCCGTGGTGGTACTGAGAAGTGGGCCATCCCTCTGCCCCCCATATCGCGATGGTCGAATCGAGAACGAGCGTTTTTGTCCCCGAATCCCATCTGTACGTCTCGAGACGATCCTCGATCCAAGCGCCGCCGTCCTTGTCGGCTCGGCAATGGTAAAGATAGATCAATTTGTTCCGGTCGAAATCGGGATGCCTAACGATGCCGAGGATCCCCATTTCTCCTTCGGTAGCCACGGTCAGGTCGAGGGCAACCGGCGGTACCGCCGATCCGTCGAGCACGACCACTTTGCCGTCTTCCTTTTGCGTGACGAGGATCGTATTCTGGTCCACGAACTCGATCGCCGTCGGCAACAACAATTCGGAGCCGACCACCTCAAAAAAGAGATCCTCTAGGAACAAGTTTTGTGCCGGCGACACCGCGCGAACGAGTACTGTCAACAGAAGAATTGAACAGCGAGACTTCATGAGTAAATTTCCTCCAACTGCTACCACGGGGCGGCGAACGCAAGCCCAATAAGCCTACCTAACCCAGTATTCCATAAATTCGTACTCCATACCAGCCTCGGAATCTTGACTTTTTTGTATGGATTTAGTTAGAATAGCTAAGGATAACAATGAGTACCGAGACCGAGGTCGAGCAATTAGAAAGCTTAGCAAACCGCGATTACCAATGGGGTTTCGTCACCGACATCGACCAGGAGACGGCGCCCAAGGGTCTAAGTGAGGACACGGTTCGGTTCATTTCGGCCAAGAAAGAAGAGCCGGAATGGATGCTCGAATGGAGGCTGAAGGCATACCGCCTTTGGCTGACGATGACGGAGCCGACGTGGCAGAACGTTAAGTACGACCCAATCGACTATCAGGACATCTACTACTACGCCGCGCCGAAATCGGCTAAGGACGCGCCGAAGAGCCTTGACGAAGTCGACCCCGAGTTGCTGAAGACCTACGAAAAGCTCGGCATCCCCCTGCAAGAGCGGGCGATCCTTGCGGGTGTGGCAGTGGACGCGGTTTTCGATAGTGTGTCTGTCGCGACGACGTTCAAGGGCGAGCTCGCCAAGCACGGAATCATCTTTTGCTCGTTCTCCGAAGCGGTGAGGGAGCATTCTGACTTGGTAAAGCAGTACCTGGGCTCGGTCGTTCCCTACTCGGACAACTTTTTTGCGACGCTCAACTCCGCCGTATTCAGCGACGGATCATTTGTTTACATTCCGAAAGGCGTTCGCTGCCCGATGGAGCTTTCTACGTACTTCCGAATTAACGCCGCGAAGAGCGGGCAGTTCGAGCGCACGCTGATCATTGCGGAGGCGGGGGCATACGTCTCGTATCTCGAGGGATGCACGGCGCCGATGCGGGACGAGAACCAGCTTCACGCTGCCGTGGTGGAATTGGTGGCCCTGGATAATGCGACGATTAAATACTCGACCGTACAAAACTGGTACCCGGGCGATAAGGACGGCAAGGGCGGCATCTACAATTTTGTCACGAAGAGAGGCGCATGTCGAGGTAAGAATTCCAAGATCACCTGGACGCAGGTAGAGACCGGTTCGGCGATTACGTGGAAGTATCCCGGCGTAATTTTGCAGGGCGACAATTCGATCGGAGAGTTCTATTCCGTGGCGCTGACAAGCAACCACCAGCAGGCGGATACCGGCACAAAGATGATCCACCTTGGCAAGAACACCAAGAGCACGATCGTCTCGAAGGGCATTTCGGCGATGTACGGCCAGAACACCTATCGCGGGCTCGTGAAAATTAATCGCGGAGCTACCGGGGCACGCAATTATTCCCAGTGCGATTCGCTCTTGATCGGTGACGAATGCGGCGCGCACACGTTCCCCTACCTCGAAGTGAAGAACTCAACCGCTACTGTGGAGCACGAGGCCTCCACGTCCAAAATCGGCGAGGACCAAATTTTCTACTGCAACCAACGTGGAATTCCAACCGAGGATGCCGTGAACATGATCGTGAGCGGCTTTTGCAAGGACGTCTTCAGGGAACTGCCGATGGAATTTGCGGTCGAAGCGCAAAAGCTGCTGAGCGTAAGTTTGGAAGGCAGCGTCGGATAATTTTCAGATCGGAAAGAAATATGCTTGAAATAAAGAATCTACATGCGAGTGTCGAAGGAAACGAAATCCTTCGTGGGATCAACCTGACCGTCAAGCCCGGCGAGGTTCATGCGATTATGGGTCCGAACGGCTCCGGCAAGAGCACGCTGGCTCAGGTCCTTGCCGGCCGCGACGATTACGAGGTCTCGGAAGGCAGCGTAACCTTCGACGGCAGGGACCTTTTGGATTTGGATCCTGAGGACAGAGCTGCTGAGGGCGTCTTCATGGCGTTCCAGTATCCGGTTCAAATTCCAGGCGTCAGCAATTCCTATTTCTTGAAGGCCGCGCTCAACGCCGTTCGCAAGCACAATGGCCAGCCGCCGATGGACGCTTTCGAATTTATGGCGCTTATGAAGGAAAAACAGGAACTGGTGGATATGGACCAGTCGTTCCTTAGCAGGCCGGTGAACGAAGGGTTTTCCGGCGGTGAAAAGAAACGGAACGAAATTTTCCAGATGGCTGTGCTGGAACCGAGGCTTTGTATTTTGGACGAGACCGATTCGGGACTGGATATCGACGCGCTCAAGATCGTCGCAAAAGGTGTGAACTCGATGCGGAGTCCTGAGAGATCGATGATCGTGGTCACCCACTATCAGCGCTTGTTGAATTATATCGTTCCTGACTTTGTGCACGTTTTGGTCGACGGCAAGATCGCTCGTTCCGGCGGGAAGGAACTTGCGTTGCAGTTGGAGGAGAGCGGGTACGCCCAGTTCGAGGAGGCGCTGACCTAAATGCTGGACCTGAACTCGAAAGTTTGTGCATTCGAGTCTGCGTTCGACGACGCGCAGACGGAGCTGAACGCGATCGGCTTCGGCGAAATGCGCCGCGGCGCTATGGCTCGCTTCCTTGAGTTGGGAATTCCGACCACCAAAGACGAGGAGTGGAAGTTCACGAGCGCGCGAGAAATTGCCGAAACGGACTTCGATTTCTCAACGCCGCAGGTCGAAGTCGATTTGAAGCGCATGGACCAGGTCGCCTTTGGCACCGGCGGGCCGTTACTCGTTTTCGTAAACGGAGCGTTTTCGCCGGAGCATTCCCATTCAGACGGCTTGCCTGACGGTGTTATCGTCAAGAGCCTGCGAAGGGCGCTTAGTGAAGACGCCCCCATCGTCGAGAAACACTTAGGCAAGGTTATAGATTTCGACGAAGCCGCCTTCACTGCACTCAACACCGCCTTTTTTCAAGACGGATTTTTCGTTTATATTCCGGAGAGTACGATTGTCGAGCAACCGATTTACGTGGCTTTTATCGCCGCATCCTCGGGCAAGGCGGCGATATCTCACCCAAGGAATCTGCTCGTCATCGAGAACCACGCCCAGGCTAGCGTTGTAGAGAGCTACATCGGGGACGCGGGTGCTTCCTTTGTTAATGCCGTGACGGAATGCGTTGCCGGTGACGACGCCGTCGTTGAGCATGCAAAATTGCAGCTTGGGAATACCGAGGCGTTCCACGTCACGAGCATGCAGATCGTTCAAGGCGGGGCGAGCAACGTGAAAAGCACGGTTGTCACGATTGGCGGCAAATGGGTTCGCAACGATACTAATTCTATCTTAAACGGCCAAGGCTGCGAGTGCACGATCGATGGGCTCTACATTGGCCACGGCGACCAACACATCGACAACCATACGCGCCTCGACCACGCACAGCCGAACTGCCCTAGCCACGAGCTTTTTAAGGGAGTTCTAACGGACAAATCGAGCGCAGTTTTCAACGGTAAGATCATCGTTCGCCAAATCGCGCAAAAGACCGACTCGAAGCAGTCCAACATGAATTTGCTCCTTTCCGACGACGCGGTGATAAACACAAAGCCACAGCTCGAAATCTTCGCTGACGACGTTCGATGCACGCACGGGGCGACGATTGGAAGGCTCGATGAGGACGCTCTGTTTTACTTGAGATCGCGAGGCATCGATAAAACGGACGCGCGCAATTTGCTGATTTATGCCTTCGCCAGCGACGTTATCGACCGAATCAAGATTCCCGAACTAAGGGAATCCCTGGAAGAAATGCTCTTCAAGCGATTCGCGGAAAAATGATGAGCGCCGCGACCCGTACTGGCTTCGATGTGATGAAGATTCGGGAGGATTTCCCGATTCTAAACCAAACGCCTTACGGAAAGCCGCTCGTGTATCTGGACAACGCGGCAACGGCGCAAAAGCCGCGGGTCGTGATAGACGCGACATCACGCTTCTACGCCGAACAGTATGCGAACGTAAATCGAGGCGTGCACTATTTGAGCGAGCAAGCGAACGCAATTTACGACCAAGCCCGCGAGTCCGTCGCTCGGTTCATCAGTGCGGACGCGGACGAAATCGTTTTTACGCGAGGAACCACGGAAGCCATTAATTTGGTGGCGGCTTCTTGGGGTACGCGCATTCGGCCCGGTGAGGAGATACTAATTACGGAAATGGAGCACCACTCCAATATCGTTCCGTGGCAGCTCTTGTGCGAAGAAAGGGGCGCCCGCTTGCGAGTGGCGCCCATTACGAGTGCTGGCGAACTCGATGTCGACGCATTCGACTCCTTGATTACGGAGCGAACCAAGTTGGTTAGCGTAGTGCACATTTCGAACGTGCTCGGAACGATAAACCCTATATCCGATATCGTTCGATTTGCGCATGCAAAGGGCGTACCGATCTTGGTCGATGGTGCCCAGTCTATTCCGCATATGGCGGTCGACGTTCGAGCTTTAGACTGTGAGTTTTACGCATTTTCCGGCCATAAACTGTTCGGGCCGACAGGGATTGGGGTTCTGTATGTAAAGCGTGCGCTGCTCGATGAAATGCCGCCATACCAAAGCGGCGGCGACATGATCGTTTCGGTGAGCTTCGATAAATCGACGTACAAATCGGGGCCCGGCCGGTTCGAAGCCGGTACGCCGAATATCGCTGGCGTCGTAGGACTCGCCGAAGCAATCCGCTATGTCGATGAGATCGGACTGGTTCAAATCTGCGAGCACGAGAATCAGCTCTTGGAATATGCGACCAAAAAGCTTGCTCCGATCCCTGGCCTGAAAGTTATCGGAAATGCAAAGCGGAAAGCATCGGTCATTTCTTTTGTTATCGAAGGTGTACATCCGCATGACGTTGGCACGGTCCTCGACCGAGAGGGGATCGCAATTCGCGCCGGACACCATTGCGCACAGCCGCTCATGAAGGTTTTGGGTGTGCCGGCAACGGTACGCGCCTCATTCGCCTTTTACAACACCAAAACCGAGGTCGATGTCCTTGTAGGCGGGCTCGTTAGGGTAAGGGAAATGTTCTCATGACCGATTTGCGCGAGCTATACCAGGAGGTCATTTTGGACCACTATAAGAAACCGCGTAATTTCGGTGATTTGCCGGAGGCTACGCACCGCGCGGTCGGCGACAATCCGCTCTGCGGCGACAATATCATCATTTCGGTGAGAATAGATGGTGATACGGTGAGCGAAGTACAGTTTACGGGCTCCGGATGTGCGATATCGACCGCGTCGGCTTCGCTAATGACGGAATCGGTTGCGGGAAAAACATTGGCCGATGTCGAAATGGCGTTTCGAGATTTTCACCAATTGGTGACTTCCGAGCAGAAGCCCGCCGCGCTCGGCAAATTAGCGGTTTTTGCGGGCGTGCGCGAGTTTCCATCACGCGTAAAATGCGCGACCTTGGCTTGGCACACGCTCAGGGCGGCGCTCAAGGGTGGTGCAACGGTGACAACAGAATAATGGAAATCAACACAAAGATTGAGATGATGCCCCTGCAGGGCGAAGTGATCGAGGCGATACGACAGGTTTATGACCCGGAAATTCCAGTGAATATTTATGAATTGGGCCTCATTTACGAGGTGAACGTATCGCCACCCGGCGACGTTCACGTGAAGATGACCTTGACCGCGCCCGCATGCCCAGTCGCCGGGACCCTGCCGGGAGAGGTCGAGGAGAAAATCAGGACCGTTGAGGGTGTGACTTCGGCCCTGGTCGAGGTCGTCTGGGATCCACCGTGGGACATGAGTCGGATGTCCGACGAAGCGAAATTGGAGCTTGGCCTTTTCTAAATGAAATTTAGCGCTCAGGAGGAATATGGACTGCGTTGTCTTCTTCAGGTCGCGAAGGCGGGAGACGGCGCAAGCTTGGCGATTCCTGAGATCGGCAGATTGGAAGGGCTTTCGCAAGCGAACGTCGCGAAACTGACGCGTTTGTTAAGGAAAGGTAGTTACGTGATAGCGTCGCGCGGGCAGTCGGGCGGATACACCCTGGGAAGACGCCCGAGTGAAATTGCGGTCGGAGAAGTTTTGGCTTTCCTCGGCGGGAGGCTTTACGACGCAGGATTTTGCGACCGCCATAAGGGCACGGCCCTCATGTGCACGCATTCGATCGACTGCTCACTTCGGTCTTTATGGTCGAGCCTGCAGTTCGCGGTTGACGAGGTCGTGGACAAGATGACTTTGGATCATTTGCTTCCCAAGCAAGAAGCGGAACTTCTCCGCGTCGAGTTAGAACACTCGCGCTAATTTTCCGGCTTTCTTTCTCTTCAAGGGGGCTTCGATGCACTCTCTGGAGCAGCAGCGGGACATTTCCCTTTCGCATTCCTCGCAGCAAAAGAACTGGATGTTGCATATGACGTTTGCGCAGTTAACGTATTGGTCTGAGGGCTCGCCACAGTGGGCACAGGTTGTGATCACCGCCTGGGACGGCGTAGAGTTCACCGAGGTCGAAATCCGCTCGTCAAACACGTAGCACCGCCCGTCGAATAGGTCTCCGCGAACGTCGGGGTCCTTGGCATAGCTCACGATGCCGCCAGCGAGCTGGCTTACGTTCGAAAATCCTCGACAGAATAAATAGGCCGTCAGCTTCTCGCATCTAATTCCGCCCGTGCAATACGTAACGATTCGCTTGTTCTTGAAACCGAGTAAATTGTTTTCGATCCATCTCGGGAAATCTCTGAAGTTCTCAACATCGGGCATCATGGCGTTTCTAAACCTCCCCAACACGTGCTCGTAATTATTGCGGCCGTCGAGAATAATGGATTCGGGATCGTTTAACGCCTCCCTGAATTCTGTTGGGGTGAGCGAGTTGCCTGTACGAGCCATATCCACCGGAACGCCCAATCCAATGATTTCTGAGCGCGCTCGGACGAACAGTTTCTTGAACGCGTGCTCGTGGGCTTCGTCCGCTTTAAATTCCATGTCTGCGAAGCGTGCGTCGGAATGCAGAACGTCCATGTACTTGCGGGCATTGTATGCCGTCCCTGAAGCTGTCCCGTTAATGCCCTCCGGCGCGATAATAATGCGCCCGCGCATATCCAGTGAGCGGCACACTCCCAGGTGCGCGCGGGCGAAATCGACGTGGTCCTCGATCAGAACGAACTTATAGAACAGCAGAACCCTAAACGGCATCGACAAGCACAATTTTACATCAAGGCGGGCTTGCCCAGCAGCCAAAGGCCCAAGCCGATGAGGAGCGTCCATACGACCTGCAGGAACCGATCCTCAAGAATGCGGCATACCGAAACGCTTTGCTCGCGTGGACGGAGGACCCCGACGACGAACTCGCCTCAGAACTGCGCGAGAAGAAGCAGCAGAGCCTCCACGCGCTCAGAGTGGCCTCGAAGAGTCCGCACAGTGCACGCGCACAAGGATTGATTGCCCTTCTGGACTTCTTCGGGGCGGACGGCATCGACAACACGCAGGACGCCCTCGATAAGATGGTGGAGCGTGCGGAAGCCAAGCGTTATTGCCTGCCGGGCGAAACGATCGAGCCATCAGAACTGCCCGGGCTTCGCTTCCACGTCTTCGGTCCGCCGCACACGGCCAAGCAGGTGAAGCGAAGCAGGCCTACCAAGAAGGAAAAGGAGACCTGCGTAGTCTACAAGCTGGGGGCCCGCTTACGCTCGCAGAATCATTCTTTGCCGGCTTCGCCAAACCGTCGGCCACCGGGACTTCGCTGACCGAAGAGGAGGAGCTCGCCGAGCTCAGCTTCCCGATCGACCGAAAATTTCGGATTGGGCTTGACGGGCCATCACATGACCGGCCCGCCGAGGCGGTCCGCGCGCTGTATGTCGACAATCAACACGCGTGGCGCTCGATCGGCGACGACTGGCTCAGGGTCGCCGAAATGCTTGCCCTGCAACTCGACAGCGCCACCAACAACACGAGCCTCGCACCGGCGATAGAGATTATCGGTTCGGGCGAGGTGCTGCTCTTCCTCGGCGACGCCCAGGTCGGAAGCTGGACGTCTTGGGCCGACCTTTGGTGGCAGGCAGCGGACGGCCAGGTGCTCATCGACGACCTGCTTGCGAACACGGTTCTATATAAGGTCGGCCACCACGGCAGCCACAACGCCACCCTCAGGAGCGAGGGCTTGCTGAAGATGACCCACCCGCGACTGGCCGCTATGATTCCGGTTGACCGCACCATGGCGAGAAGAAGGGCTGGAAGATGCCATATCCGGACCTGTACCTCGATTTGCAGGCACAGACTCGGGGAAGAGTGATCGAACTTGATCAAGGAATCCCTTCGCGAAGCCGCGCGCGATCAGCGCAACCGATTGGGGCATGTTCAAGAATTCCGTAAGATTTTCAGACCACGAGCGACTCTGGGTAGAGTACGAAATCGGCGGTAGCTAACGGTTACGAAACGGTTCGGTGGCTCTTGGCGAGCTGCGGCTGCACGCCGGTTTCCACGAAGTGGACCCGCTCGGCAATATTCACCAAATGGTCAGCTACGCGCTCCAAGTAGTGAGCCACGAAGAGCAGATACGATGCTTGCACAACGAGTTCAGGCTCTCGCTTCATAGCTTCGTGCAGTTCAGTGCGGATCGCGTGGAATAGGTCGTCCACCTCGTCGTCCGTGTCAATCACCTTACCGGTCAATAATAAATCGTGGTTCACAAAGGCCTCGAGGGCGTCTCTGATCATGCGCCTTACTGCGCCCCCCATTGGCGCGAAGTCCACCAGTTCGGCTTCTCCGCTAGTTGCAAGTTTGCGCGCCACTTTAGCGATATCGACGGCATGGTCGCCGATTCTTTCCAGATCAGTAATGACCTTGAGCGCCGTGCCTATTAAACGAAGGTCCCGGGCCAGGGGTTGCTGCAAAGCAATCAGCCGGATACACTCGGTCTCGATTTCCACATCAAGATCGTCGATCTTGTCATCTGCGGCGATGACAAGCTCAGCCAGCGACACATCGCGCCGAACGAGGGCTTGCATGGCCATCTCGATCATCTGGCCGGCGTGGCTGCCCATTTCGAGAAGCTGGTTTCGCAGCCCCTCTAGCTCTTCTTCAAACTGTGTTCTGGTTAGTTGCATCAAAACTTTCCATTATGTCGGCCGACCCCGTTGGCAAGTCGACTTTAAAGGCCGATCCCCGATTGAAATCACTGTTTGCCGTAATGCTGCCATCGTGGGCCTCCACAATATGCTTAACGATTGAGAGGCCCAAACCGGTGCCACCCGATTGGCGTGATCGAGCGCGGTCCACTCTATAGAAACGTTCGAATATCCGCGAAAGGTGCTCCTGAGCGATGCCGAAGCCAGTGTCGGAAACCGTCAGGTGAACCGAACCGGGTGATCCCCGCACTGCCACATCGACCGACCCGCCGGGCGAATTATACTTAATCGCGTTGTCGATCAAGTTGACCAACACTTGCTCCATTTGATCTTGGGCCGCAATCACCGTTATTCCTGGCTCGATGCCTGCTTGAAGGGTTATGCCTGCCTGCTTCGCGGGGCCGTGAAACCGAATAATCACCGATTCGGTCAGCTTGGAAAAGTCAAAGCCGGCTTTCGACGAGGGCCGCGATTCTGCTTCGGAAAGGGTCAATAAATCGTTGGCAATACGCGTCAGTCGGTCGACCTCGCTGATGATCGTCTCCAGAAAGCTCCGCGAAATTCGCTCTTCCATCCCGGGTCCATCTTGAAGGGTCTCGGCCATAGCCCTAATTGAAGCGAGCGGAGTCCTCAGTTCATGCGAAACGTTGGCGACGAAGTCCTGCCTAACGGTCTGCAAGCGCCGGAGCGTCGTCACGTCCTGCGCGACGATAAGCGTCCCCTCGTGAACCCCGTCGTTCGTGACGGGCCGCACGGTAACGCGTAAAAACCGACCTTCTGACCCTGGGAATCGGACGGTGCGCGAACGCGTTTCGTCCCCCTCGATGGCAGATCGAACCAACTGCTCGATGTCTGCGGAAAGGGTCACCTGGATGAGGGGCCTGCCCACAAGGTCGGATGCGGGCGTCTCGTTGAGCTTGGCTGCGTTGCTGTTGGCCATGACGATTGCACCGTTCTTGTCGATTGCCAGGACCGCGGTTCCACAAGCCTCCATGAGCGCATTAAACGCGCGGCGATCCGCATTTCCAGCGCCTTCTGCTTCGGATAGCCTCTTACTCAGGGCCTGCGAGCGCGTTTCATAATCCTGCTTTAGTCGATTAATCTGCCTTAGCACGCCAATAACGCACAAAACGGCTCCTGTAGCAACGATAAATAGAAGCAACACCATTTCTATTAATCACGCCTTTGGCGCACTGCTCAATTTGTATCCTATTCCGCGCACGGTGAGCAGTACTCTAGGTCGGGACGGGTCGGCTTCAATTTTCTCACGCAGCCAGCGCATGTGGACATCTACGGTTCTCTCCTCCACATAGGCGTCCGAGCCCCATGCTCGGTCGAGGAGAGCCTGGCGCTGGAAAACTTGGTCGGGGTAAGTCGCCAGTATTTCGAGCAATGAAAATTCCCTCGGAGTCAGTTCGACTTCCTTGCCGTTTA
Organism: Fimbriimonadales bacterium; assembly: GCA_051003155.1. Taxonomy (GTDB): domain Bacteria; phylum Armatimonadota; class Fimbriimonadia; order Fimbriimonadales; family ATM1; genus JACDEQ01. Next base: position 12,649 of record JBPCLO010000043.1, read on the forward strand.
CTTTGACTTCGTGCCGGATCTTATCGATGGCAATTCCGGCTACCTCCAGTTTGATCGTTGACCCGCCATTTCCGGCTAATGCAGGCCTCCTTAAAATGGCGCGCACTCGGGCCATTAGCTCGCGCATGCTGAATGGCTTGGTCACATAGTCGTCGGCGCCTAGCTCGAGCCCGACAACTCTGTCCGTCTCATCGGAGCGAGCCGTAAGCATGATAATCGGAACGTCGCTGTCCGCGCGAAGTCGCCTGCATATCTCGAATCCGCTCATGGAGGGCAACATCACGTCCAGAATAATTAATTGCGGATTCTGAGTTTTGAACAGGCTCATGCACTCTTCTGCGTTGGACGCGGCAAGAGGCTCGTATCCTTCCTTGCGCAGATTATAGGTTATTGCTTGAACAATTGGCGCTTCATCGTCTACAACAAGGATTTTCATATTGTGGGATTTCAAATTATCCAAACCGCCCGCTTATATAATCCTCGGTGCGCACATCGTCCGGTTTCGTAAATATCTTGCCGGTTTCGCCAAATTCGATCAATTCTCCGTTTAGAAAGAATCCAGTCATATCCGAAACACGAGCAGCCTGCTGCATGTTGTGGGTGACTACAACAACGGTGTAATCCTTTCGCAATTCCTTCATCAAGTCCTCAATCCGGAAGGTCGCGTTGGGATCGAGCGCCGACGTCGGTTCGTCCATAAGTAGGATGTGAGGTTGAACAGCTAAAACCCGCGCTATGCAGAGCCGCTGCTGCTGGCCGCCCGACAATTCGAAAGCGGATTTATGAAGCGAATCCTTAACCTCCTCCCAAAGGACAGCCTGACGGAGGCTCTTTTCGGCGATTTCCGTTAGCCGCGCACGAGATTTTTCGCCGTGAATCCTCGCGCCATAAACCACATTCTCGAAAATCGACTTGGGGAACGGATTGGCGCGTTGGAAGACCATCCCAACTCTCTTTCGAAGTTCGCATACGTCGACGTCCGGGGAGTGAATGTCGTAGCCTTCCACGAAGACCTCACCTTGCGTGCGCGTACCATCGATTTCGTCGTTCATGCGATTGAACACCCTAAGAAACGTGCTCTTCCCGCAGCCGGAGGGCCCGATCAACGCGGTTACTTTCTTTTCGGGAATTTCGATGGACACGCCCGTCAGGGCGCGCGTCGTGCCGTAATAGAACCCGAGGTCGCGCGCTGCCAGCATCGCGCGGCTATCACCGTCGCTTGCGGTTCGAGATGGCACGCCTTCGTCTTCGGTTTCGACTGCGGATACCTTTCGCATATCAATGCCCTTCCATCCCGCGGAGGACTCATCGGCTTGGGCGAAGGCGCCGAAGCTGGCAATATTGTCGTTTTCGCTTTGATAAGGGGTACTCATTGGACGGTCTTCACTTGAATTGGGTCGGTTAACTTGCCTGGTTTCTCAAACGGTTTCGGATAAAGATCGCCACGCCGTTCATCGCAAGGAGCACCACTAGAAGAATTATGATGCCGGCCGAAGCCACGCTGTGGAACTCGGCCTGCGGCCGCGATGACCAGTTGAATATCTGAATGGGCAGCGCAGTGAACGAATCTGTAATACCGGACGGAACGAAAGCCATGTAAGTCAGCGCCCCGATGGTGATGAGCGGAGCCGTCTCTCCCATCGCCCGGGAAATCGATAAGATTATGCCGGTCATGATTCCGGGCGCCGCCGACGGAAGCACTTGCCTCGCCACCGTCTGCCAGCGGCTCGCGCCGAGTGCAAGAGACCCGTCGCGCAAGGACTTTGGGACTGCGCGCAGCGCCTCCTGTGTGACGATGATGATCATCGGCAAGATGAGAAGGCTGAGTGTCAACGCCCCCGCCAAGACGCTCCGCTCCAAGGCAAATGCTCTCACGAAGAGCGCCAATCCCAAGAGCCCGTAAACGATAGAGGGCACACCCGCCAAGTTGGCGATGTTGAGCTGGATAAGCCGGTTAAGGCGACTGGGACTCGCAAGCTCCTCCAGGTAGATGGCTGCGGCGACCCCGATTGGGAGCGAGATCACCGCAGTGAGCCCGATGATCCATATCGAGCCGAACAGGGCAGCTTTGATGCCCGCCTTGTCCGCGAACCGGGAAGGGAAGGAAGTGATGAAGTCCCAGTTCAGCCGGCCCAAACCGTCTCGTGCCACGCCGAACAGCAGAACCGCGAGGAGCAACACGCCAAGAAAGGCGGCCGCGAAGCAAAGGTAACCGAATGCCCTGTCCTTGAACCCGCGAGCACTTCTGGAATGCGTCGCCGAGAAGCCGGAAGAAGCGCTCACTGGTACGCGCTCCTAAATCTCGCCACGAGCTTTCGGGCAATGAGATTCATGACGAGGGTGATGAGGAACAGCGTCATACCAACGGCGAAGATGGTTTTGTAGATGATGGTTCCGGCTGGGGTGTCGCCCTGGCTTACCTGGACGATATAGGACGTCATGGTTTGGATACTTTCGGCCGGGTTGAGCGTGAGCTTCGGCGTCATGCCCGCAGCCAGGGTAACAGCCATCGTTTCTCCGACAGCCCGAGAAATGGCTAGGATGAAGGAAGCCATGATTCCGGATAGGGCGGCCGGGACCACGATCTTCGTCGACACTTCGAATTTTGTCGAACCCAGGCCGTAGGCAGCATCGCGCAGGGACCTCGGCACAGCCGAAAGGGCATCTTCGCACAGCGAGGATACAAGGGGCAGCACCATGATTCCCACGACAATCGCGCCCGAAGCGGCATTGAATACCTGTACGCTTGGAAACACTTCCCGCAAAAGGGGGGTTACGAAAGTGAGGCCGAAGAATCCATAAACGACAGTCGGGACTCCAGCGAGGACTTCGAGAGTGGGTTTGAGCGTCTTCCTCACTCTCGGCGAGGCATATTCGCTAAGGTACACGGCGGCGAGCAAGCCGAGCGGCAAGGAGAAAAGGGCGGCTCCTGCAGCCACGAGAAATGTTCCGCAAAGCAGGGGCAGAATCCCGAAGCTGCTCGGTTCGAAGAGGGGCGCCCACCGGGTGCCCGTCAGGAACTCGATGATCGACACTCTTTGGAAAAAAGCCACGCTCTCGCTCGCCAGCACGTACACGATCCCGACGGTCGTAACTACCGAGATTGCGGCACAAGCAAAACAGAGCCAACCCTGGATAGCTTCGACGGCCGACCGCAAGTTGTGCGGTCGGCGCGCCACGCCTGCATCCGGCTCCGTTACTAAGCGAGAGTCATTCGGCAGGGACAATCTCCTGTGCTACCTCTTGAGCAAGTCTTCGATCTTGACGCCGATCTGGGAGCCTCCTGAAAACAGCGAACCCGCCTTACCCTCCTGAAATCGCTTGATCGCCAATTCGTAAGCCGCGTCCGGAAGAGGCACGTAACCGACTTCCCCCACGAGCTTCCGGCCGGCCACGCTGAGATAGAACTCGACAAAGGCCCTCACCTCCGGCCGCTCGGCCGACTTCATCGCTACATAGATGAAAATCGGCCGGGCGAGAGGCGCATAAGTGCCGCTGTTGATCGTCTCCTCGCTCGGAAGTACCGGCCCATTGCCGTTGTCGATTCCGACGAGCTTGAGCTTATCCTTATTCTCCGAGTAGTAGGCGAACCCGAAGTATCCGAGAGCGCTCGGATCACCCGCGACGCCCGTCACGAGCGTGTTATCGTCTTCGCTAGCCTGGTAGTCCGGTCTGCTCGCACCTTCTTTTCCGCATATCGCCTCGGTGAAGTAGTCGAAGGTCCCCGAATCCGTTCCGGCTCCGTACAGCTTGATCGGTCGGTTAGGGAAGCCTGGACGAACCTGGCTCCAGTTGTTGACCTTGCTGCCGGGTTCCCAAATCTTCTTTAGCTCGGCGACCGTGAGTGAGGTTGCCCAAGTATTTTGCGGGTTCACAATGATCGAGAGGCCATCGAATGCGACTGGAAGCTCGACGTATTCGATGCCGGCTGTGGCAGCCGCTTCGTCTTCGGACTCCTTGATCGGGCGTGACGCATTCTGGATGTCGGTTTCGCTCGCAATGAACTTCTTGAACCCGCCGCCGGTGCCGGAAATTCCCACTGTGACCTTGACGCCCGGATTCAACTTCTGAAACTCCTCGGCGACGGCCTCGGTGATCGGGAATACGGTGCTAGAACCGTCAGCGACGACCTGGCCGCTAAGCGCGCTGCCGGACGGCCCGCCGGCTTCGGTTTCGCCAGACTTAGTACACCCTGCAAGCGCAAACAACGTAGCAGAAACTAGAACTGTCGAGAACAATAGACTTCTCATCGACCTCATGTTGATTATCCACTGTTAAGAAAAGATTAAGGGACTTTTACCACCCGGATAACGCTCAGGTTATGGTGGCTTCGGGGTACCGTTTCAACTGATGGCGCCGGCACGCGGCCCTAATCGGAGGACGAAGTTGAACTTGATCGAGACTTTGAAGCAAATGTTAACGCCGGAGATAGTGGGCGAGGCGTCTTCGGCATTTGGCGAGCCCGAAGGTGGAGTAGCCAAGGCCTTCGACGGCGCCATCCCGGCCGTTCTCGGCGCACTCCTGCGTACGTCCCATGGAGCCGACTTGCCAGGGGTTTTCGAAATGTTCAAGAACCCGGCAGTCATGTCAGGCGACGAAACGCAACAGGCTAAAGCTTCGAACGGCTTTGTAAGGTCGGTCTTTGGCGACAAACTTGGCTCGGTAAGCGGCGTCCTGGCTAAGTCCTCGGGGATGAAGAAGGCCTCTGTGGGCGGCATTCTATCGCTCGTCGGTGCCCTGGTCATGAAGTTCTTCGCCAGCCGGGTACAGAACGAAGGAATGCCTCTTCCTGGTTTGACTTCGATGCTCGACGATAACCGAAATTCGATCGTGGCTGCGCTTCCCGCGGGTGTTGGCTCACTTCTTGGACTCGACCGGGCGAACGAGTCGCCAAACGTCGCCGCGATCAAGGATAAGTACGTTGTCGATACGATCCCGCCGGCGCCGGGCGGTACGAACTGGCTGGTGCCGATCCTGGCCGGACTTGTCGGTTTGGGCGTGTTGGGCTATGTTCTAACGCGCGAACCCGATGCCGCCGCACCGGCTTCCGTCGGCCAAACGGAACCCGAACCTGCTGCTCTTCAAACCGACGCTGAAACGGACAAGATCCTCCCACCGATACCTGGGGCTAAGGCGGAGAAGGGATCTGTCGAGAAGACCCTACCCGATGGCAAGTTGAAGTAGCCGCGCAAGATCGGGCGGATCGGTTTGATCGGAACGTTGCCAATAGATCGGCTTCGTCGTCAGTTCGGCAGTCGAGGTCTGGTGGAGGTAGACGGATTCGAACCGACGGCCTCTTCAATGCCATTGAAGCGCTCTCCCAGCTGAGCTATACCCCCACGGGTCGGCGCAAATTGTACCGCACGAGGCTCGACTAAACGCGGCAGCGGTGGGCAGTAGAATGCGTGCGTGGAGGATCCAATCATCGCTTTTTGGAAGTGGGCATATTCGGACTTGCGCTGCAATACCGTGCGGCCAATGCTGGCTGAATACATCGTAGGTAAGACTCTAGACTGCTTGGGAACAGGTCGCCAGGAGTGGGCCGCATGGGACTTCGTCTACAAGAGCAGACGGATAGAGGTCAAGTCGGCCGGATATGTGCAATCTTGGAATCCGACGTCAAAATCACGGATCGTGTTTGGGATACGGGAATCCAGGAATGCTTGGTGCCACGATTCAAACAAGTATCTCGGTCCGGGCCGTCATGCCCACATTTACATTTTCTGCTTGAATACGCAACTCGATCCACAACTCTCTGGGAACCTGGACGAAAGCGATTGGAAGTTCTTCGTTTTCTCGACTGACGAGCTCATCTCCGACTTTGGGAGCCAAAAGACGGTTGGACTTGACCGGCTTCAAAGGGTTTGCCAACCCGTCTTCGTTGCTGACCTGAAGGCATCTGTCGACGCCAAGATTGCCACAATCGAGTTGTCAAAAACGATCGTCACCGGTTAGGGGCCAGGGGCGAGGAGGGCCAGCTTGCGCCGGAACACCGCTAAAGGCTTCTCATCTAGTTCCGGCTCCTTGCCCTCGAGCATACCGGCAAGGGCCAGGCACTCCGAGCGCGAGAACTTCACGGCGAACATCCGATGCTCCTCAAACGCCTCGTAAGCCAATGGCGCGACCGCGCGGGCACACTGGGCCAAGGCAAGCGCGTACTCCCGAATCTCATACTGGGCATGTGCATCTGCGCGCAATTGAATGAAGTGGAAGAGATTGTGCAGGTCGATCTGCCAATACCACTCGGTGTAGAGGGATAGCGGCAAATTGATACGCGCGAGCTCGCGCGCGAGGCCGAAG
>JBPCLO010000044.1:0-4294 GCA_051003155.1 Fimbriimonadales bacterium
CACGGCGTGCTGCTCGATTCGAACACCGGGGGCGGCGGCCAGGCGAATCGGCCGGATTGGGCGGGCTGCAGCAACAATTGGTGGACGATCGCGCACGAGCTCGGCCATCAGTTCGGCCTCGACCACCATGCGATGGGCTCGGACGACGTGAGCCCGCTGTACACGAGCCTGATGAACTACGACTACAGCTATTCGCTCGACGGCGACGGGTATAAGGTGCACTTCAGCCTTGGCAAGTTCGCCTCACTTAAGTTGAACGAGAGCGACCTCGACGAAGTGCTGCCTTATCCCGAGGCTGAGGTTCGCTTCCTGACCAAAGGTCCATACCATTTCCAGATCAAAGCCGACGGCCCGTCCAAGACGCTGATCGATTGGAACCGCAACACCGTTTTCGGCGAAGAGCACGTCCGCGCGGATATCAACGACGGGTACGGCACGAACGTTGGACCACTCTTGGAGGTCGGCAAGGCCGCGGGCCCGCCGGTCTTGTCTACACTGGGCGAGAATCTCGTTGTCATCTACCCCGTCCTGCACAAGGAGGCTGACTTGGCAAAGTGGACCCATGCGGGCCTATCGCCATCTCGGCGCGGAGCCTTGGTCGCGCGCATCATCGAGAACGGCAAGCTCGGCGCACCGGTCATGATGGTACAGGGCGGGGTTGCCGGAGATGCGCACGCCGTGGAGGCTTTCGGTAAGCTCTTCGTGGCTTATCCATCGCCTAAGGGCGTTGTTCTCGACTCGTTCGATCGGCGCTTGCGACGGCTGGGTTCCGTGGCCCATGAGGGAGCGCAGGAGCCGACGCTCGTGCGAACCTCGGGCCCAGAGCAGCTGTGGCTCTTCACGCGGAGCGAAGGCAAAATCCAATATCGACGCATCATGCCCAACTTAGGGTCTAGGACAGATCTCGGCCTGACCAGCCAGACCCCCGCTGCCGCAGTTTGGCACCCCAGGATTCAAAGGCTGCTGCTCGCAGTGACCGAACCCAGAGGCAATGTGCAGGGCAGGATTAAGATCCTGCGGCTGGCGCGTTCGGAAGACGGTTGGCGCATTCAGCACGAGCGCTGGACCACCGGGCCTGCCGGCTGGGTTCGCACCCGCGCGCGGCCTTCGCTCGTCCTCGACCTCAGCCGGGACGCCGGCCCTTACGGGCAGCTCCGGGTCTATCACAAGGGCGACACGGCCGACCCGGCCCAGCCCGTTGCGACTTACAATTGCCGCCAGATCGGCGACCTATCGCTTCACGAGGGCTGGTGGGTAAAGCTGTTGGGCAACGAGTGGCTGCTCACGCGCAGCGCACCCTCGGCTGCCGCATACAACGGCGACATCGCGTATGCTCTGCGCTGGTTCGGCGGGCCGAACGACCACATGGTGTATCTGTATTTGACTGCTTCGGGTATAAGCAAGGGCGTTCTCGGCGACCACGATAACGTCACGTTTATCGCATCGCAGGGATTGAAGGACTCCCTCGCTCGGTCGCGATGAAGCGACTTCGTCGCGGGCGATGCCCGGTAGAATGACGACGGGCGCTACGGTCCCGGTCGTACGTTCTAACTGAACGCGGAGCGTATAAAAGAAGGAGAGAACTGTATGAACCTTAAGGCAATAGGCACTATTCCTGTGGCCCTAGCGGCATTTGTGGCTGGAGCGCAGAACTTCGTCGTGAACGGCGATTTCGAGCCGCCAGAAACTCTGGATGCGTCCTCACCGCCCTACTTCATACCTGCCTTCAGCGGTGATACTACTTCGATATCCGGGTGGACGGTGGGCGGCAGGAAGGGAGACGTCTCCGTTGACATCGTGCACCAAGAATTCTTCTTCGAGCAGGGTTACCCTAAGTTCTTCGCCTATTCCGGCGTTCAAATGATGGACTTGGCCGGCTCGCCTGGTCCGGGCTCGATCTGGCAGGACTTCGGCACCACACCGGGCGAAATGTACCAACTGAGCTTTGCGTGCTCGTCCTCTTTCCTGGGCGGCCCGCATTGGCTGGAAGTGCAATGGGCCGGCGCGGTTGTCGACTTCTTTCTGGCGCCCCTCGCCGGAGAATGGGTCGTCCGCAATTACAGCCTAATGGCAACAAGTAACGTGACGCGGTTAATGCTGGGAAGCGATCCGAACAACTTCAGCGACGGCGGCCCCGTTGTTGATGCGGTCGTAGTCGTGCCCGAGCCGGCGAGCTTCGCCGCGCTTCTTGCGAGCCTCGGCATGCTCGCGTTCCGCAGAAGGACGTCGCTCCCCAGCTGCTAACTCCCTCCATACACTTTCCTCGGGAACCAAGATCAAGCTTCATCGCGAGAAATCGGGGGATGGCCGTGGAGGAAGTCTTTACGGAGGTGGGAAGGCGAAATCGCCGCTTCTAACCGTCCAATCCGGGCCGAAAAATCCTGCGAGCTCGATGCCGCCGGTGCCTTTATCGAGCATTTTCGGGCCGATGACGATAACGTCCGGGTACTGAACTCCGGCTAAGAAATAGGGCAGCCGATCCGTTAGTCGCATGCCCACGACGCCAGTGCCGGAAACTGCGCCGACGAGAGCGGTGTCGGAACCCGGTCTCGGGCGCAAGAAGAGTACGGCCCGGTCTTGGCTCGAATAGTTTTGCGACCGATGTTTGTCCGGTGTGGTCAGGTCTTGCATCGCCAGCAGCCCGCGGCCGACCTTGATCGGGCTATCGCCCAGGAGCTGCTTCCAGGCCGAGTTCGTGTCCGAGTTGCCGTACAGGATCACCGATCGGTCCTTGCCTGCCGTCGGGCCAAAGTCCACATCGCGGATGAGGTCGACGGAGCCGTTGCCGCGGTAGTAGAAGGTCTCCGCATCGAAACGGGCTTTGTTGAAAGCCCAATTATTCTCTTCGAGCCGGCCCTTCGTACCGTAAACGAAGACCATCTTGCGATTGAACGCATGCTTGAACGGTCCGTAACGATGCGGGCCCTTCAAGTCGGCGGAAAACGGGTCGCCCTCAGACCATTTACCGTCCGACCGGCTAAGAAAGAACCGGCGTTCGGCCGGCTATGCCTGTTCACCCAATTTCTGGCCGTCGAGTTCGACCGAAATGGGCTTGTCGGCTGACAGGTGAGCGACATCGATCGAGAGCAGCGAGACGTTCTCGGTGGTCCCATGAAAGCGGCGCAGCAGCGGGTCGAAAGTCAGGTCGATCCGGCTCGGCGCCATCACCTTCGGCTGGGATTCGATCGTCGCCCAGTGGCACGTCGCGCTGTTGGCGGGGTTGACGGTCAGGAACTTGACCCGACGAATCTCCTGGTGGCTCGCTAGCCGGCGATTCGCGAACATGTCGAAGATCTGCGGCCAATCCACGCAGCTCGCGCCCGGCTCCTCGGAGTCGTCCCACCAGTGGCCCTCCCCCTTTTTCACGTAGAACGTGTAATCGATCCCGAGTTCATCGAGCCGCTTTGCCATTAGATTGGATTCCGAAATCGGGACGTTGTCGTCGGTTTCGCCGTGCAATATGTAGGTCGCCTGGTTCCGCAGGTTTTCGGCCAGGTTCAATGTGTCGCCCGGCGACACGGCTCGCTTTATGACGTCCTCGATCGGCGACGGGTTCGGATATAGTGGAGCGCCACGGCCCACGTAGGACCAGAAGGAGATCCAGCCTGCGCTCGGCGCGATGCCGGCGAACTTGTCCGGAAAGTGCACGCCCAGCTGCCACGTTCCGTGCCCACCCATCGAGTGGCCGGTGAGATAAGTTTTGGACGGGTCGGTGTTGTAACGGCGGTGGGCGTCGGCGAGAACTTCCAACGCGTCCAAACGCCCCCAGTCTTCCCAGTCGAATCCGTAGGGGCGACGGTTAGTCGGCGCGACGATATGGCACCACGTCTTCGGACCGTACGCCTCGGCCTGGCCCTGTGCTTCCACGCTCGCGCCGTGCACAGAGAGTACGAGACCCGGCTTTGCGCCCGCCGTCAGTGATCCCTGGGCAGGCTGCACCGCGTAGTATTGGACGCTTCCGTCGATTCCGCTCACGAACGTGCGCCTGTGCGACTGCTCGGGGGTGCGGACGCGGAGCTTGAGCATCGCCGTGTCGATGGCCGTTTCATGGGACTTCAAAGTTAGGTGCACATCTTCGGAATCCGTGTTTGACGGTCCGGGCGACGGGATGAGAAAGCCGGCCTTTCGCACGGTAAGAGGCGCGATCGTCGGCAGGTAGGCCACCCTCACATCGCCGCCACACCTTGCCTCGAGCACAAGGCCCTTCACCTCCGATTCGGTAGCGTTGGTGATGACCACACCAGCGTACAACAGGGAGGGGGCGGCGGGGACGAGGGGGGGAGAGATGGGATCA
>JBPCLO010000045.1:0-18542 GCA_051003155.1 Fimbriimonadales bacterium
CCAATACCCCTGGGTGGAGAGGGATAGCGACAGGTGGATCCGCGCGATCTCGCGCGCGAGGCCGGATTCGATCATCTCTTCATAATGTTTGTAGGTTGCCGCGTTCTCGGTTTCCAGGCGTCGGATGAACGCCATCGCATTCTCCAAAGGGATCGTCTCCTCGCCGCGTCCCTGCTTGTTCACCTGAGACTGCAGGCGGACCTCGGAGGCATCCGGCACATAAAACTCGTCCTTCATCACGCTGTAACGGCCGCTTATCTCGTTGAGCCGCGCCGTCCTGTGCCGAACCCACTGCCGCGCTACGAAAACGGGCATTTTGCAGTGAAACGTGAGCCCCACCTGCTCGAACGGCGACGTGTGGTCGTTCTTCATCAGGTAGTTGATGAGGCCCTTATCCTCCCGGACTGTCTTGATGCCCTCGCCGTAGCTCACGCGGGCGGATTGCACGATCCGCGAATCGCCGCCCATGTAGTCCACCAGGCGTACAAAGCCCTTATCGAGTACCTTGATCTCCTGATCTATTAGACCTTCGGCATCGGGAATGATCATGCGCGCCATCGGTCGGAAGTTTACACCGTTTCCGGGCCTGTCGGAGGGCGACGCTTTACGCTGCTGAAGGGCGCCGCTTAGCTAGCCAAACGCCTGCCTAACCGATCGCGACTCGCAGTCCGTCGTATGACAATGCCACCCCGGCGGGCAATTTGGAAGCCCACTCTTCATAGTCGTAGTCGTGTGCCAGATGAGTCAAATAGGCTTGCCTCGGCCTCAGTTCTTCTATCACCTGCAGAGTCTTCTCGAGGTGAAAATGCGTCGAATGCGGCGCAATGCGCGTTGCGTCCACAATCAACGTCTCGAGGTTCATCAATCTCTCTTTGGCGGAGGGTGGAATCTCGCTCACATCCGTTAAGTAAGCGAAACCTCGAACCTTGACTCCGAGCACCGCCAGCGATCCGTGCATCACTTCGAAAAGCTCGATTTCAGGATCGAGAACCGCAGGCGCCTCGCGCAATTCGAAACTCGGCGCCCCGCCGCCAACCTGGTCGGGCGCCTGGAGGGCGTACGGAACGATCCGGCGAACCACGTCGAGCACGGACGCCTGCGCGTAAACCGGAAGTGGGCGGCCGGTTACATCGTTGAACCGCCGAAGATCGTCTAGGCCCATGATGTGGTCGGCGTGCGCGTGCGTGAGAACAACCTGGTGGGCGAAACCGATCCGCTCGCGACAGAGCTGCAGACGAATCTCCGGCGGGGCGTCGACGAGCGTGCTGCAACCATCCCCGGCCAGATAGAGCGCCGAGCGCATCCGCTTGTTCTTAGGGTGTTCGCTAAAACAAACTCGGCATTCGCACCCGATCATCGGCACTCCGTGGCTTGTGCCGCTGCCGAGCACAATCGCCCGATCGATTCGCGTGGCTTAAACCTGTCCTGTCTTCATCAGAACGAGCGAGGCGATATAGGTGGTCGGCAATTCGGTATAGGAGGAAATTCTTTCCAGGCACCTGGCGTAGCTGCGGTGATCCTCGTCGCTCATGTCCGGGTTGATCAGCTGCGCACAAAGGTCCACGCATTGGTGGAGGAACTTGGCGCGCACCTGGGGCAGGCCTTTGTGGGTGAGCTTGCCGTACTCGCGCGCCATCTGGTCGTAAATCTTGTCCCAAGAAGACGCGACCTTCTTTGACTTCTTTTCGCGCTCGGCGGCTTCTGCAGAAAGGCGCTCCGTGGTAGCTCGCTTTCGCTTAATCGCCTCCCAATGATTGATCGTAATGCCGTCGATTACCTCGACCCTCGTCGCCCGCCCGATCCGCTTCGAGAGTTCCTGCTCCATGATGCGCACAACGTTCGATAGTTGCAGATGCCCGCGCGCCTCGTGGTCTTTCTCGGAGATACCCACGACGAAGATGCCGTCTTCAAAGGTAATCGGGATGGCCACGTTGAGCGCAGTCCAAACGCCAACACCGGTCACCTGCTTCTTGATGGAATCGACGGAAGCGTTCCAAGCATCGTAAAAGTCAATCACGGCTAGCGATTATGGCATGGCTGACCGGCATTGCCATAACCAGTCAGAAGGGCCCCGACTGCGGTACGGTCAAGGACGACACGCAGGGCACTGAGCAATGGGTCGCAATATATAACGGACCCGAGAACTTCTCAGATTTACGCCCAAGCGTTGGCAATCGACAACTCAGGCAACGTCTTCGTGACGGGACCGTCCTATGCCGGCGACAGTTACGACTACACCACCGTCAATATAGCCAGGCAATTCTTGTCCTGCCGGATGCGCTCAATATCCAGCAGGGAATTCTGGTCGACGGAGGCCTGTCAGATCTTTTTCGAGCAACACCAGCGCATCGATATCCCAGTGGGGCGGGCGGCCATCATCGAGGTGGATGGAACCGCGAGTCCAGAGCCGGTGACCAAGTTCAGATTTCGCACAGAGGCATTCACGACCGGGTTCCCGCTAGCGGGGTTCGGCTACAGCATCGAACTCTACAACTTCGTTACCCAAAATTGGGAAGTTTTCGAGCGCCCTGCGTCGGCCATCGATAGGGGCGAGGTTGTCGAGATCACGGCGAACCCCGAGCGGTTCATTGAACCGGGAACGCGTCGGATGCGGTCGCGGCTGTCGTGGCTCGGCCACGCCCTGCTGTTCCCGAATTGGAGTTCGCAGATAGACCAAACAATCTGGTTGATCGACCGGTAGAGACAAACACAAGAGTCGGGCGGCTCTGGGGTGCCGCCCGGTTGAAGCGCTCCGTTTCGGAGTAAATTGAAACTCCGTCATTCGCATGCGCCTTCCTGCCCTTCGCCACGCCGACTTCCGGAACTATCTCGGGGGCAGCTTTGTGTCGAACGTGGGAAACAGCGTTCAGGCGTGGGCGATTGCTTGGCATGTGTATCAAATAACCCAAAGCTCGCTCATGGTCGGGATGCTTGGCCTGGTGAGGGTTGGCCCCCTCCTCGTGTTCTCGCTCTTCGGCGGCGTGGTGGCCGACCAGGTGGATCGGCGCAACGTTCTCCTGCTCACCCAAAGCGGGTTGGCCTTGGTATCGCTGACGGTCTTCGCGCTCACTTGCACCGATATGGCTACCGTGGGCGCTTTGTACAGTATCGTGGCGGTGCAGTCCATTGCGCGCGCCTTCGACGGTCCAGCGCGGCAGTCGATGATGGTCGGCTTGGTGCCGAGGAAGGATTTCCCGAATGCAGCGAGCCTCAACGGCATGGCCTGGCGGCTGAGCGACGTGCTCGGCCCGATGATCGCCGGCGTCATGATCGCTTGGGCGGGCATCGGCGGCCTGAGCGGGCTGACCGTCTGCTACTTGTTCAATTTCATTTCGTTCGCGGCCGTGCTGTTTGCCATCTGGCGTCTCCCCTCGCGCGGAATACCGTCGATGGTCGAGCCCGCGAAATCGCTTTCACAGGTATGGGGCCGTATTCGGGAGGGTTTGGCGTTCGTGAATCGCACGCCGGTACTTCGGAGCGCTATGTGGATCGACTTCTGGGCGACCCTTCTGTCGGGTGCGGAAGCGCTGCTGCCCGCCTTCGCGACGACTCTTCTGAATGCCGGCCCGGAGGGATACGGCATCCTGGCTGCGTCCACGGGGCTCGGCGCTTTACTCGCCGCCGGTGCGATGGCGTGGCTGCCCACGGTTTACCGGCAAGGCCGTGCCGTGGTTCTCATGATCGGTGCGTACGGGCTATTCACCATCTGCTTCGGGCTCTCGCAAAGCCTCTGGACTGCGGCCCTGAGCCTGGCTGCAGTCGGGGCGTCGGACATGGTCAGCACCGTGCTGAGGCAGACGATTCGCCAACTTGCCACGCCGGACGAGCTCCGAGGGCGAATGAGCGCGACCAGCAGCTTGTTCCACATCTCCGGACCGCAGCTCGGCGATTTCGAGGCAGGCGCCGTCGCCTCGATCTGGGGAGAGCGGGCGGCGATTGTGGCGGGTGGGGCGTTGTGTTTATTGGTCGCAACGCACTGGTCGAGGGCGAAGGCTCTTGTCGAGTACGAGCACAGGTAGGACGAAGTGCGCGGATCGGGCTCGTTGAGGCGGGGTGCCTTTGGTCAGTCCGCCCATCTCCCCTAGCCATCCAGCGCAGGCAGCGCCATGTCGCTGCTATGGCCTGGAAACGGCTCCGCTTCGGGGTCGATGAAGGTTTTGGCGTAGTTGACGGCGGTGCAGACCTCGCCGACGCCTGTGGCGATGAGGTCGAGCTTGGCGTCGTGGGTGCAAATGTCGCCGGCTGCGTAGACGCCCAGGAGGTTGGTCTCCATACGGGAGTTAGCGCGGATTTTGTTCTTTACGATCTCGAGACCCCACCCTTTGAGCGGGCCCAGGGCGGCTTTGAATCCGATGTTGACGATCAGGGAATCGCAGGAGAGCTCGGTGACCTCGTGGGTCTGCTTGTTCAGCACCGTAACGCCGTGGAGTTGATCCTCTCCGTGCAGCTCGGTTACGACCTCCCACGTGCGGACTTCGACGGTGCTGGCCCTCAGTTTGCGTACGTTCTCCTCGTGCGCCCGAAAGCCGTCGCGGCGGTGAACCAGGACGATCTCGCGTGCGATGTGCTCAAGGCCGAGGGACCAGTCGAGTGCGCTGTCACCACCACCGATAATGATTACTTTTTTGCCACGCAGGTTTTCCTTGCTGCGGACGCCGTACATCAGGCCGGCGCCGGTAAAGTGGTCCTCGCGATCGACGCCGATTTTCGTCGGAGAAAACGCCCCGATTCCGGCGCAGATGATGACGGTTTTCGACGGGTGCTCCTCGGTGTGCGTGCGGAGAAGCCAATGGCCGTCGCGTTGCTCGAGGGTCTCGCACCGCTCGCCGAGCGCCAGTTCCGGGTGGAAGCGGTTGGCTTGGGCGAGGAGGCCGTCCGCGAGGTCCTTGGCTAGGATCTCGGGAAAGCCGGGCATATCGTAAACGAACTTCTCGGGATATAGGGCCGTAAGCTGGCCCCCGGGTTCGGTGAGCGAGTCCACGATCCGAACGCTCATGCCTCTAAGCCCTGCGTAAAAAGCGCCGAACAGCCCGACCGGGCCCGCTCCGACGATCGTGACGTCCGTAAGTTTGTTCAAATCTGGCTTGCAGTCTACCGGTTCGATTGTCGGGGTGGACGGGGTGGTTATTCAACCCAGAGGTTGCCGGTGTCGCCGAACTCTTTTTTCCAGATCGGCACGTCTTCCTTGAGACGGTCGATGAGGAACCGGCAGCAATCGAAGGCCTCAGCGCGATGCGCGCAAGCGGCTGCCGTTGCCACGGCAATCTTGCCGGGCAGGAGTTCGCCCAGGCGGTGAACCATGGCAACGCGTGCGCCCCAGCGACCTTCAGCTTCGAGGGCGATGGCCCGCATGTGCGGGAGCGCCATCTCCTCGTAGGCCTCGTAAAAGAGCTTCGAGGTCGCGCGGCCGCCGGTGGTGCCTCGCACTTCGCCCAGGAACAGAACGACCCCTCCGAGCGTTGCGTCTTCTATGCTCGCGCGTACCGCCTCGGGGTCGATGGCTTCGCGGGTCAAAGCGATCAGCGGATTAACCTCCGCTCACAGCAGGAATAACAGCAACCTCATCGCCCTCCTTTATCGTATCTTGGGAGTTGGCAAAAGCCAGATTTAGAGCTATGCGAGCTCCGGAAGACCAGTATCCGCAATTTTGGAGGAGCGATTGGAGCTCGGAAACGGGAGCGGGAGGTTCGAGATCGATTTCGACCTCGTCGCCGAATCGGCTTCGCAGATTTGCGAACAGCTTGACGGGAATCGGCACTGCGAGATTTTACCGCGGTTCTTGTACAATGAGAGACCCTGAATGGGCAAGGAAACGAACGGCCACGGTGTAGAACCGGATGGAAATGAAGTAGAGGGGGCACCCGGCGCGTCCGGAGCCCGAAAGGTCGCCGATCCGATGGGTCTCGGCTCGGTCCTGGTGGCGCTAGCCGCGATGAAGGCGGACAAGGCGCAGCCTGCTTCCGAAGAACTAGAAGAGGTTGTTCGGAAGCTGGCCGACGAAACGGGTGCGCAGCCCGAGGCGTTGCGGCTGGTGTTGGGTTCCCTTCGGTCCGGTAGCGATAACGTTAGCCTTCCGACTCGCATCAAGCGCCAATGGACCCGGATGAGCAACGTGACCAAACGGATCGCGATCAGTTCGTTCCTCGGACTTCAGTTTGCGCAATTCGGACAGTTGTCCAACAAGTTTGGCGATGATTCCGGACTATTCCAGATTGGTCAGATTGTGATTGCGGCACTCGGCCTTTGCAGTTTGGCTCTAACACGGCGTATGGATCTGGGCGCCATCGCGGGGGCGGCGTTCGGATTTGCGGCAACCGTTGGCATGGCGATCTTCGCGCTCATTTTGCAAGCACCCTCCGGCGTCGAGCCGTTCTCTATCCTGCCCGCGACCGGTGGCGGAGCACTCGCCGGAGCCGCGATCGCTTACCTGGCGAGCATGGTAAACAGGCGCTCGCCGGGCGGCTCGGACAGCCGCCGGACCGAATTGCTTCGCCAGCTGGTGGAGCTGCAGGACGAGTTGAAGCAGACCGAACAGGTAATAACATTCCTATGTATGGACGTCGTGAGTAGCACGAGGATCAAGGCGGCAACCGATCCGTTGGCTTCGGAATACACGTTCGGGGAATACACGAAATTCGTCGTCGATAGCGGAAAGCAATTCGAAGGCAAACTTCACAGCACAGCCGGCGACGGAATCTTGCTGACGTTCGAGCATCCGCGGCAAGCTTTCCAGGCGGCGAGGCGGATTCAGGGCGGCATGATCGAGTTCAACTCGTTTAGAAACAAGACGGGGCAGCCTTTCGAGCTGCGATGTGGCATCCACACTGGCGCGGTAATGATAGCGGGAGGGGACGCCCGGTCCGTCGAGTACTCGCATGTGATCGATGTAACCGCGCACGTTCAGCGCGTGGCGCCAATTGGCGGGATCGCTATTACCGATGATGCCGCAGTTTTCCTGCCCGGCGGCGGCAGGAGCGTCGGCGATGAGACGACAGAGATTCAGGGAGAAAAGGTGTTTCTTTGGCGGCCCGCTTCGACAACGCCTGAGCTACGCGGGGCGATGCAGCCGCCGCCGTTGCCCCCGGCTGCTCCGTAGTGGCACGCTACCGGATGTCCTCGGTCCACACAAAGAGGAATAGGGGATAATAGTAGACGATGAGCCGCATTACCGAACTCCGCGAAATTGTCGCCAAATACGACCTCAACAAGCACCCCTTTTACAGCGATTGGCGTCACGGCACTCTCCCCATTGAGAAGTTGGACCGGTACGCCGAAGACTACGGACATTTTGTGAATTTGATCGCCGACGGTTGGGTCAAGCTCGGCCGGGCCGACTTTGCCCAGGAAGAGCGCGAGCACCACGACCTTTGGCTGGACTTTACGGCGGCCGTGCGCGAGAGCCGCAACGGCGCCGGCACCTATGAGGGCCGTCCGGCGCTCGCCGAAACCGGGGCGCTGGTCGACGCCGTAAAGACCGCATTTTCTGCCGCGGCGAGCGCTGTCGGCGCGCTTTACGCCTTCGAAGTGCAGCAACCCGACACCGCGCAGACGAAGCTCGACGGCCTGCGCGAGCATTACACCGTGGATGCGAAGGGCGAGAAGTATTTCGAAGAGCACGCCGGCAAATGGCACGAGGTCGAGGAGCTTGACATGCTCATCGGCCAGATGAGCGATGCGGAGTACGAGCGAGCGAAGACAGCTTGCGATATTGTAAGCCAGGCCATGTGGGGCACGCTCGACGGCATCTACGGTCACAAGAATTAGGCCGTAACTGATGTGGCGGCAGCCGGCCTTCGCCGCCGCCATTGTAAGTCGACAACCACCACAATTGCGACATACAAGAGGCCTTAGCCTGAACCGTAGAACAGCATTTACGCTGATCGAGCTGTTGGTCGTAATTGCGATCATCGCGATTTTGGCGGCGGTCCTGTTCCCGGTTTTTGCGCGCGCCAAGGAGATGGCCAAGAAGAGCGGGTGCGTCAGCAACCTGCGACAACTCGGGGCGGCGCTCGACATGTATCTCGCCGATTCCCATGACCGGATGCCCGACCGGCGGGACCTGAAGATCGAACTCGGCTATCGGCCCTGGGATTCCTGGCCGCCGAGCGACCCGCGTGCGGGATGGGCGGCGGTAGTGTTGGAGCCGTATATCAAGAGCAAGGACATTTGGTCATGCGCCAGCCTGAAAGACACGGCAGTCGGCGAGGCGATCCAGTCCAGGCAGGAGACACCCGTTGGGATTACGAGGTATTGGATGTGGCGCTTCGACCGAACCGACGAGCCGGTGCCTTTGGACAACTTCTGGGGGAAGACACCGCAGACCTGCCTGGAGGACTTGCAGCACTCAGGAAATCAACAGGTTGGGAATCCGGAAGGACTCGCCGAAGTGGAACTCATCGTGGATCCTTACTATCCCCGCACGATTCCGAGCGTTCCCGATGAACTGAAGGGCAAGTCGGCACATACGGGTGGGCGAAATCGGCTGTTCTTGGATTTGCACGTGAAGTGGATGCGGGATATTCGGACAAACTGAAGTCGCCGACGGTTGGACTTTCCACACCCCCCCACCAGCTCTGTCTGATCGACACAATCGTTCGTGAAGATGGGCCCTACTCGATTATGATCGGGTAGCCGATGTAGCCCCTGAGTGTTTCGCGAAAGCCGGTTTCGACGCCCACGAAGGTTAGGTCGGGCGGTGAGCCGTTCGCCTTCCATCGCCTGGTCATCGCGAGAAGGCGTGCGAACTCGTCCTTCGTCATCAACTCCGTTCCGCAGTCGGTATAGACGCGGATCGAGACCGGTTGCGGCCATTGGGGCAGCCGCCGGTCGATGCCTTCAAACAGCTTGAAGAGGTTGGTGCCTCTGCGTCCGGCGGTGCGGGTGAAAACCTCTTTCATGAGGCGCGCAACCTCTTCGTCGTTTCCGAAGGAATCGCCCTCGTGGGCCTCTTGGGGCAGCACATCGAACCGATAGACGACTAGGCGGGTGTCGCGCGTGTCGGCCATCATGTCGTGAAGCCCGCGGTTGAAGAAGGTCTCGTGCTTGTCCTTGGCGGAGCCGGAAGTGTCGAACGCGAAAGCGCGCGTTTGATAGCTCGGCGAACTGGCGGAAAGGCTGCCGCATCCTGCCAGAACGAAAGCGCATGCCGCACAGACAACTGCCCCGAACAAGTTACGCTTCGTCAACCGAGGCCTCCACCTGAGTAGGCAAAGCCGCAAGGTCCTTTCCCTTGAACGCGCGTTCATAGCCGCGACCAATCTTGAAGCTTGTCAGGTGCTTCGATTCTTCCTCTATTCGGATGTTTAGAGCGCTGATCCGGCCGATGTAGCCCAGCAGCGCCTCGAAGTCGGGCGCGGTCTTGTAATACTCGAACTGTTCTCGTTCCTTGTCACACTCCTCGCGTCGGCGCGCGCATTCGGCGTCGTGCTCCTGCGCAGCTTTGTTCCGCGCTTCAAGGCGGCGTTGCTGATCGGACCGGTAGTTCTCCTCGACCAGGGCGGCCCGTCGTTGCGCGGCTTCGCGCTGGGTTCTCAGGCGTTCGTCCGTGATTCGCTGCCTCTTGGCGTTCAATGCCTCGACGCGCAGGCGCTCGTCTTCGAGCGTCAGGGAGCGAATCCCCTGGCCGTGTCCTTTGAACGCCGAGTAGAGGAGGATCGGAGTGGAAATCGCGATCGCGATGAGCAACGCCATCCAGTACGGAACGGCGTCTTCCTGGCGGAAAGCAACCCGCTTGCTGTACGTGACGATCGCATAGCCTCCGAGGCTGGCCTCCGCCAGGCAGAAGATCGCCGTAAGGGCGGTGTAGAAGATGAGCATGCCAGGGGACGAGGCTTCGCGCCTCTTCGCGCGGGCATATTCCTCCCAGATTTTGTGCAGGAAGAGCTTGAGGCCGATGATGACGCCTGCGCCCAAAACCAAGAACACGCCGAGCAAGACCGGCTGTTGGTCGACTGGGAGGCCGGTGATCTTGCCCAAGCCGTAACCGATGAACACGCCGACGACCGCCCCGATTAACCATTCGGGGATCGCCCGATACCACTTCGTATTCTCGGGCGGCGTCTCGAAGCCATTGGCGGCCGCTTGCTTATCCAGATCTTCCAGGGCGTCGCGCTCAACTTGGTCGACTGCCGCCAGCGCCTTCCCAATCGCCGCGTCGTCATCCGGGAGAGTCGCGGGCGGTTCGGGCATCTCCGGCAGCGGGACTCCGGATCTCATTCGGACGTACTCGTTCGTGTCGGCACGGTAGACCATGCCCAGGTTTCCCGCGTGCGTGGCGGCGGCCTTCATGCAGTTTTCGCGCTCGCTTTGCAACGCGGCTATGTGTTGGTGGATATCGCCAAGGCCGTTCCTCGTTTCCCGGTCGAGATTCGCAAGATTTTCCTTCTTGAGATCGTAGTGGTCACCGGGCGAAGGAACCCCGTTCAAAGCGCCGTTTCTATCTTCCAAAGGGACTAGCCTCCTAATTCAATCGACTCCCGACAAAGGCGTTCCAAGGTAAGGTCGAACATAACAGTATCCTTAGGACTACCCGTTGATCCGTTACGAGGTTGCGGCCCTTTAAGAAAAAAGCCACGTCCGGCGCCCGAACGTGGCTCAACTCTAAGCAGAGTCCCTACATGTCGCCCTTTGAATGGATCGTAATGAAGAACCCGTTCTTCTTCTCGTGAGAGTAGTCGTAGCCGTGGCCCTTATAGAAGTGCGTTCCATACGCCAAACGGAAGCCGTCGTTCCTATCCGCGCCCCAGTACTTGAGGTTGCGGATTACCGTCTGCTTTCCTTTGTCGTCTTTGGCTCCCTCTAACGTGATTTCGGCCTTATCCCCGAGCTTGGCGTGGCCATTCATACCGGTCTTGTGCCAAGTGATTGGCGCTTCGTCCTCTTTGAAGCTCCCCCACTTGACCGGGTAAACCTTTGACATCAGGACTTTGATCGCTTCACGTTTCTCCTTGGGCGTGCTCGGGTCGAAAGTGATGACCGCGCCTTTCATACCCTGGGTGAAGTCGCCTCCAAGGTCACCCGAGAGCCACACGTGAGTGCCGTCTACGACGACATCCCCAACGTGGCCTTTCGTGATCTTGATGGCATTGTTAAACTCGCAAAACATCCCGCCCTCTGGGTGGGTGTTGAAATAACACATGCAAAACAAGTTGCATGAGCAGGCTTCGATGTAGTCAGCGTCGATAGCCCAAGTCTTCTTCTCAGTCTCGGGGCCGGCGGACATCCCGCACATGGCCACGAGCAAGGCGAAGATCCCTGTTACTCGCATCTACGTTACCTCCTTCGGATGGGCGCGGAGCTCGAACGCTCCTACCCTCAGTATATCACGGGTTTTGCCAGGTCGATGCCTGATACTGCCGCCGCTTTCAAAAGGCCGTCCAACCGCGTCTTCTTCTTTAGATCGAAAGTTACGAGGAACCTATTGTCACCATCCGGTTCGGAAACGGCCCGGACGCCGAGGTTGCCGGCTCGGGATCGGAACTTTTCGAGCGCCTCGGGAGACGGCTTAGCGCTACTCGTGATCACCAGACGTGCATCGTACTGGCTACCGGCCTCCTTGACTGCGAGTATGATTTGCTGTATCGAGAGCTTGTCGGCACGAACCATGCCGGAGAGCGTCTTGGATTCAATGTCGACTTCGGGCTTGTCAAAGCCTTCGATTTTTTCGACCGAAGTCAAAACTGACTTCGCACATCCCCCTCAGCTCATGCCTAAAACGAAGAAGGTGGCTTTGTTTGGTGCGTCTTGAGCGCCTGCCCCTGCAATGCCAAGAGCGATCGCGGCCGCAAGCATAGTACGCAAGGTTGCCGATTTCATGATATGTAGTTTGTACCCGATGCGCGGTTACTTGCCCTGGTATTGTAGGCGGATTGAAGGTCCCACGTCCGCCACCGTCCTCCCAAGTCGTTGTCAATCCGCCCAAGTTGCAGTCAGAGTTGTCGTCATCACGGGTCGGTTCACAGCCTGCTAGCTGACTTGGCCCATAGGTCCCCTGCCCTCGACATCTTCGGATTCCATATCAAGGACCTTCCACCTGCCGGATGCGCATCGGCAAGCCTCTCAAATGCGCGGTCCTTCCGACCGCTTTAGGTAGGTATTGCAGCTCCAAATCCCGATGATCCTCAGGGTCAGACTATGGCAGCCGCACGGGCTAAGCTCCGACCCCATTCGATCGCCATTCGGAAATGAACATCAGTAAGCACAGGGCCGAGGCAACTGTGAGCAGGACTGATACTGCAAACCCAAAGTTGCGAGCATTCGCATAGCTCATCAAGGCCCTTATGGTGTGACCAGGTAAGCTCCACCAGTGTCCGGCGTGGCTGCAACCAAGTCCTCTGGCATGACCGAAGCTCGTGGTTTTTGCGGACGGCGAGTGCGATCCATCTTGCGCCTGATTGGGCTTGCTGGGATCGCAAGCTCTTTGCTGCTGACGTGTTGGGGCTGCAAGCGGACGCCCCGTTCGATTACTAGTGGGGACAAGGTGATCGAAGTTGGCCCCCCCGAGATCCTAACCAACGCGTTTGTCACGGTGTTCAGTGCCGATGGAAGGATGGCAGCCGGATTCGAACAGCTTGGACCCCGCAGGAAGAAAGTATCCCTCAAAGTATGGTCGTGCGAAACATTGCGGGTGGTGTACGAGCATGATTTCACTGAATCGGAGTTTGCTTACCCGGTACTGCTAGATGCAACGAGCAAGAGGCTCATCTACATTTACGAAAACCACGATAACTCTACTCAACTAGTTAGCCTTGATTTCGAGAGACTTGCTAAGACAGATCTGCCTGTCGATATGAGCGAGCTGAGTGCCCAAGGCCTGTTTCGAAACAGCGACCAGTCAATTGTGCTCTTGGACGGACGCGACAATGGCCTTCTGATTACTCGGCTAGGGGCTGTCACATTGCCCCAATTTTCGCGCAAAGGTTTCGATATGTACGGAGTCTTTTGGGCAAAGACCGGGAATAGCTGGCAATATTGGGCGAAAGACGGCGCCTCGGGTATTTCTCCAACACTCAAATCAAGCCTCGTGCTCGATCAGACGAAAATCCGTGGCCGCCTAGCCCTTTCCAGGACCGATGCAACAACGGCGAGAGGCGAAGCGACTGCGTACGTTTCCGCAATTTGGATGGAAGACCCGCGAACACCCGATCTTGAGTCTGCGCCGCGAGCAGGGCTCGTCGACGTGTGTACCGATGTTTTCGATTACGGTTTTGTGCCGAACAAGGACAGGGTCTGGATTTCCGCCACGGATGGCAGCACTCGACTCATTCCGTATTACGTGACGAGCAGAGCGGTCCCAAGCAAACAATAATTGGTTCGCGAACTGATCGAAAATTGCGATTTCGTGTTTCAGAGTTCCCGAATAGCCAATGTCATCGCTCAAACGGCTATCCGGGTGATCGTTGAGGAGGCGGTCGACAACACGGGCGAAAGAGTGAGTTCGTGCACAATGAACGTGGGGATGAAGAAACGGACTTGGCTCCTGCCTTTTGCGTCGATAGCGCTAACCGTCCTAATTCCGTATAGTTGCTACCGCTTCTGGCTCCTTGGCAATTTAGAAGATATTGAGATAGAGATCTTTCGAAACTTCCCTGCGCGGGGTGGCGCATTATCATCTCCGTCCGGGCCCAGCAACTATGTACTTGGCGAGCTACGCAAACGCGGATTCGACGTTCGCCGAGGAAATAGGGTGCCGTTTATGAGCATCGACTCGGTCACTCCAATCGGCATCAATGCCGCCCGTGCAGGCGTCACTTTGCACGACCCGCCAAAGGGTGGAGCAGGTTATTCGGTTACGCTGGAGCGGCGAAACGGAATCTGGGCGATTGTCGAAACGAAGGAAGAATACATCGTTGGCATCTCGGTGGACTGCCAGGGCGGGCTCGCCTCCCATAACTCCGCGCGGCTCGCCCTCAGTACCACCAATGCAGAACTTGACGCGACCGCCCGGGGTCGTCCTCATCGGGCCCAACTAGCTTCAAGCCATACTATTACCATGGGCGCCCTGCTACTCATAGGCATGGTCACGGCGATAGGCGCTGGACAGTCTTCGTCAGATATCAACGGACTCGACAAACCCGTAACCCTCTATGAGTCCTACGGCTTCGCGCTGCCTGCCGTCCCGGTGATCGGCACACCCGCTCCTGCTCAGCAGCCCTACCAAGTTCCCGTCACGCTCTTCGCTTTCGGTGGCAAAGTGTACTTTCTGGACTCCAATGACGACACTCTTACCATGGTCTACCCAGCAGTCCGTCGGGAAAAGCTGTCATTCGACGTGCCAGCACTGGCTATGTACCGACGGGACACAAAGACAGAGTGGATGTGCGGTTCGTCTCCGCGCGCAGTGTTCGCAAAGCAGCGGCGCATTGGTGCTAACACCCGCTGGGTTGACATAGCGATGAAGGCAAGAATAAGGAACGCGCTGGCATATGGTGGCAGCCTCTACCTAACGGGAGACGAGTGGAAAACTGGAACAACCATTGTCCGGATTGTTGGCAGGACTGTTAGAAAATCCTGGCCAGCGCTAGAGGGCCTGGCGCATGCACCGGCGCCGATCTTTTTCGACCGGGCGCGCAATCTCCTGCGGATTGGCAAGAATGGCCAGGCAATCAACATTCTCTCAGCAAGCAAATCACCTTTCAAGGCGATGCGGGAATTCAAAGTATCCGCGGTAGCCTCGGCGCAATCTGACATTTTCGTGGTCGTTAATCGGAAATTGTGGCAAGTGAATCACCGCGGCCGCGCGCGGGTTACTGACCTCACTGACGCTTCGATCAACCGCTCCGACTCGGATGGAAGCGGCGCCTGGTTCCTGGCAAGACGCCGGGGCCGATTGGTCGTCGCATTTTTCACGAATGGCAAATGGTTCTTTACATCCCCAGCGGGACTGATCCTCGATGGTTCTTTGCTCAGTGCTGCGGGAAATACGGCGTGCATCACGTGGAGACAGGGCGGGACTGAAAAATCGCGCGTGACCCTTATCACCGTAACCGGAGGCCGCATTTTGCACGTCACCAAGCGCCTCGCCTACGGCGTTTTCCCGGGCAAGGGAGTAGCGTTCGGCGGCGGCCGTTGGTGGTTGAGCAAGATGGACGGCAAGGGCGTCGTATGGCTAAAGCCTCCCGCCAGGTGACTCTGGCTCCACTCGACCCTCTTTCGGTATGAGCACTACTCGATGCGATACGCGGGGCGTGCCTTAGCTCGCTTCCAGCCATACTTATGCCATGGGCGCCCTGCTACTAATAGGCATGGTCACGGCGATAGCTGCTGGTCAGTCCTCGTCAAGTCTCAACGAACTCGACAGACTCGTCACGCTCTATAAGTCCTACGAACTGCCGCTGCCTCCAGCGGATGCTCCTCTAGTTAAACTGGATGGCTTCAGCTCCGCCGACGATGGAATCCTCTGCGGATACCTGATTCGAAAAGGGTCAGTCAACGTCAAGCCGCTTCTTTGGGTGGGTACGAGCGTCGTTGCAGATCGTGACCCTGGAGAACCGTTGCCAACGGTCGCGGCAACAGCGAGACGTATTGCCACACTCGACTTTGGCGGCCCGGCGTTTCCAGAAGAGTGGCTCCTCGCGATGGCCGTGATCGAGCGGACCAGAGAGCATAACGGCTTTGCAGCCGCGCTTCTTGCGGAGGCCAAAAGGAACATGATCTACTCTACCAACCGGGATTTGATACCGAAAGAAGGCGCGAGCATTGGAAACCGGATGGCCTTCCTGGCGCTTGGCCATTGGATGAACGCAATCATCGATCCTGACATGGATCGAGCGTACACATCAGAGCAGTTTGATCGCCTACTAAAGAGAAACCCCGAAATCGCAAGCCGTACAGCAAAGCAGGCGCTGTCCGATCTCGATGAGACTGTGAAGAAGAGATATCGCGGAAACGATCCCGACGAGGTTCTGATCGACGCACTCTGCGAAAGTCAGGTGGCCGGTGGCGAACTTTCCTCCCCTGACCGGTCTACGGCGATATTGTACGTGACCCTTTCGGCCATCGTAGACAGGGGCTTTGAGATTGTTCCGAAACTCGTGGATCATGTAACCGACCGCCGTCTCACCAGGGCTTACCATCATGGAATGAACAGGGCCCCTTCAACTCTGTGCACCGTCGGTGACGTTTGCACCGCACTTCTTTTCAGCATGCTGGACACAAGAGCGACGACTTGGCCCCGTGGCGACCATGAAATGCAGAATGAATTACGGTTAACGTGGATCAAAGTCCAACGAATCGGGGAGCGCGAGCATTGTCTTTCTAGGCTAAGCGATACGCGAAGCGGCTCGCCGTCAGAATCGCTGGTTCGGATGGCAAAGAAGAATTGCCCAGACGTCTTTCCTGAGGTGTACCGACGGCTATTGGCGCAGAGACCCGGAGTGGACACAAGTTCGATATTGATCGCGATGGAGCAAACGCTAAAGCCGAAGGAGGCGCTTGTGGAACTGGCGCTGCTTGGCACCGCGCACACGGATCTGACTCGCGTCCACTCGGCGCTCTCGACCTTAAGGCGCATTGATCAAACCATATTTGATCGCGAAATGACCCAGGCACTGAATGGGTTACCGTCGGCAGGATTTAACACATGGCATCGACGATCTATGTTTCCATTATTCGCACGTCTTGCGGCCAACGGCGAGTCGGAGGATGTTTGGAAAGCACTTTCTGTAGTGACGAAAAAGGCAATGGTAGACTTGCGGTTAGAGTTGATAAATCAGAGCTCGTACGCCAACCATTCGCCGAATGCGAAGCGCAGGTGGCTGGCCTATCTTATGGAGTTCTTCGACGATGAGAGCGAACCGTCGAAGGGCAATCCGACAGGCGCAGAAGAAGTCAAGAGTGGCCATCCGAACATTTATAGCGAGCGCGTGCAGGATTTGGCCGTATTCCTCGCGGCGAAAGCCCTCGATATCGGCGCGATTCCGAAGGCCGATGCAAGCAGAGAGGCTTGGGCAAAGCTGCGTGCGGAGGCGCGCAGGAGCATCATGGCGGCGCCGGCGAATGACAAGACGCTGCGCAGGACCATTGCGGCGAATCGGCAGACGACACGAAATAGGGTCGGTGTGTAGTAGTGTCGAACATTCTTGGGCTGTCCGCGCCATTGGTGCTTGTAATCTCTTTGACTAATTTCGCTGTCGGTTGTAGGCAATCGCCTCAACAAGGGGCAACTTCTGCCTCTGATCGGACTTTTCAGTTGGCCGTAGATCAGGTAACAACAGCGCTCAAAACAGGGAGTGCCGAGGAGGTGTTAGCGCTGCTTGCCGAGCAGGTCGAATATGTGCAGATCGTTCGCCTTTATGATATAGACTTCAATGATGAATCGCGTCGCAAGCTGTTCCCGCCGATATTTAGACTGCAGGACTTTAAGATCGAAGGTACGGGTCAATATTCGATGGTCGTTTCTTCATTTGCGGGCTCGTCCAAGAGGTCGCCACAATCGATCGAGCTTTTAAGCAAGTTCATCCGGTTGTACAAGAACTCATATTTCATTGCTGCCGACGACGGCAAAGGCATCTCCGAGGCCCCCTTGCGGGGGGTTCCGCTCGTTGGCTGGCACGATCGCGAGCAACGCTGAATGGCGGATCGAGTTTGTTAAAGAGGGAGATCGTTGGTTGATCGCTCGCATTGCTGTCGGTTCGCATTGAACGCGATTTTGTTAGCTGAACCGTGGAGCGGGGGCTAGCGGAAGGAGCTTCGGGAGTACGATGGAGCCCACCCCTCTGCCTCAGTTCTGGACAAGAAACCTACTGGCCCCTCTCGATACGCTTGCCGCCAAGAAACATAACCCGTTCTCCCTCGCCAGTTGGAAAAATGAAGGCAGCCACTATAACGAGTAGCGCGACAATTGCGACACTCGCCACGGCCCCAATCGCAAATCTACCCGTGTTCGGCTTGGTTCCTGTAACCGAACCATTGCGTTTGCTCGCTGCACGACGGCGGGCACGATCGACGAGAAGGAGGGCAGCTGGGCATGCGATTGGCAAGACGACGTACGGGACCAAGTAGGCAAATTCGCTAAGTCGCCCTGCTGCAAAGAATTCGGGTTTCGGTGGTGAGAAGGTCGCTGCAAGCTGATCCCAGAGGAACCTGCAAGCGAAGAGTAGGCCAACGAGCGAAGACGCGATTGCGGCGATGCGTAACATTGGTTCGTTAACGTGGCCCTCGTAACGGGCGCGCGAGTCCCACCGTCTTTGCAGTATGACAAAGGCTGTGGGGATGGGGATGCTCTTGTGCTCGACGATCCACGGGTATCCGGGCTCTATTTGTAGGAACGGAAGCCGATTTTGCTGTATAGCAAGAACTAGTTCACCAGCTCATGCCGCAGAGGCTGGTTCGAAAGACGTTTGGCTTGTTTCGTGTCAGCATGTCCCCGCCCGCTGACCGTGCTAACATTAAAACTGTGAGTCTATCGGAGCTCGTTATGACTGGTACCCCATAATCTGACCACCCCTGAGTTTTAGTTTCCGTCTCAAGAAACAAGGAGACGCGAAAATGAACAGAGGAAAACGCTACAGCGAGGACCAGATCATAAGGGTTCTCAAGGAGAT
>JBPCLO010000046.1:0-6706 GCA_051003155.1 Fimbriimonadales bacterium
GGCGTGAGTTCCGGACCGGTATTCCCTTGGTCCAACAGACCAGCGCCAGGTCGGCTGATATTATCCGCAATGCGGTTGTGGTGCGCAGAGGCGCCTCCACGAAGACCGGCAGGATTGCCACGGTCGACCGTGGCAAGACAGCCCGCATCCTGGGCAAGGTGGGCGATTGGTATAAGCTGAAATTCGCAAGCGGCACAGTCGGTTTCGTGCGGCGTGACTGTCTTTCGACAGAACCACTCATGGCTTCCAACCCGCGCAACTGGCGCAATGCCACGCGCTCGGATTACTATGCGGCGATCGACGGTGACTCCACGGACCTGATCGCGGAAGCGAAGAGGCACCTCGGAACGCGCTACGTCTGGGGCGGCACCACGACCCGTGGCTTTGACTGCTCGGGTTTCGTCCGCTACGTGTATGGTAAGGCGGAAGGGATCACCCTTCCCCGTACTTCGCGTGAGCAGGCGAGATTCGGCGTCCGAGTGCCGAAAGCCGAGCTTCGGCCAGGCGACGTTCTTTCGTTCGCTTCGCGAGGCGGCTCCCGGATAAACCATTCCGGCATTTATATCGGAAACGGCAACTTCATCCACGCCAGCAGCGGTGGCGGCCGGGTCCGTATCGACGCTCTTCAAGGCTACTATGCCAAGAGGCTCATTTCGGCTCACCGGCCGACGGCGAAGCTGAGGGCCAGGAACGTGGAAGACGCGATAACCGCGCCAACAGCATCCGCTAACGGCGCCAAAACCGACTAACACCGTTTCAGACGGAGGTCGAACGTCCCCTCGAGACCTTTGGAATCGCGATGTTCAAACGGGCTGCCACGGAGAGGCGGCCCTTTTTGCTTGGGGGGTATCATGATGGGTTGCCGTGGCCCGGTCGTCTAGCGGTTAGGACATCGCCCTTTCACGGCGAAGGTCGCGGGTTCGAATCCCGTCCGGGCTACCATAGAACCAGCTCCTCTAATGCCGAGTTCATCTCTTCTCATCGCCGTCTTGGAGGATGCTCGTGGGCTCCCGGCGCGTGCAAACAACGACTTCAATTGGTCATCTTGGCTGGGGACGATGAGGCTCTGGAAGAGGTGGATGGCATGATAAGCGCGCCGAATGCAGGCTCCATTCCAGCTGACGTAAGCGCTCTGTTCAGTCCAACGGGTCCCATTCAAGAGGTATCCCTCAGCAGCGGATGGGCATATGAATTCCTTCGCCTGTCAGCCCGGTTCGACGAGGCACTTGCGCTAGATGAATGAATGACCCCGAAGGCGGCGTGTCGTATGGGAATGGTTAGCGCAAGCTACGGAAGCGGCTGATCGATTCGGTCACAATAGACCCCAATGCAAATCGGGCTTTTCTTGGCACTTTTCGGCAATCGTTCGCTTGAGGATGCCCTCGATATCGCCCAGGCCGAGGGCGTCCAAGCAGTCGAGATGGGGACCGGTGCGTACCCGGGTTCGCCTCACCTCGACCTGGACTTGCTCCTGAAAAGCCAAGCCGAGCGGAAGCGGCTATTGAAAGCCATCGCCGATCGAGGGCTTCGGATATCCGCGCTCAGCTGCCACGGGAACCCGCTACATCCGCAATCCAAAATCGCCAAGGAGCACCATGCGGTTTTCGAGCAGACGTTGAAACTCGCCGAGGCGCTCGGCGTCGATGTCGTGAACGGCTTTAGCGGCTGCCCAGGCGACGGACCGAGGGCGAAGTACCCGAACTGGGTGACCTGCGCATGGCCCGACGAGTACCGCGAGATGCTGGATTGGCAATGGAGCGAGTCTGTCTTGCCCTACTGGGGCGAGCAGGCCAAACTTCTCAAGAAGCACAAGGTACGGTTCGCGGTAGAGATGCATCCCGGATTCGTTTGCTACTCGACCGACACATTGCTAAAACTGCGCTATGGAGTGCCGAACGGCGAATGGATCGGCGCGAATTTCGACCCGTCGCACCTTTGGTGGCAGGGAATGGACCCGTCCGCCTGCGCCCGGCAGCTTGGGGAGGAAGGCGCGCTATTCCACTGCCACGCGAAAGACGCGAGAATCGATCCGCGCAACTCCTCGCTCAACGGCAATCTCGACGCGAAGAGCTATGCGGACATAGCGACACGCTCGTGGGTCTTCCGGTCTGTGGGCTATGGGCACGGCGTCGACTGGTGGAAGGACTTCGTCTCGGTCTTGCGGACGGTGGGCTACGACAATGTTCTCTCGATCGAGCACGAGGACGGCCTGATGTCCCCGATTGAGGGACTGGGCAAAGCAATCGAGACGCTGAAGCAAGCGGTCATCGCGGAACCCGCCGACGAGATGTGGTGGGCGCAGGACTAGACTGCGGAATCCACGAAGCCGACTGCCAACTGACGACTGCCGAAAAGGGGATTGGTCGACCTCGACGAATCGCAAGACGGGCCCGCGATAGCCCTTGTGGCTTCATACGAATCTCCCTAACATCGGCAGCGAGGCAGACCCCGGACTGCAGACTGTAGACTTGGGTGACGGCATCAGCCGAAACTGCGAGAACGCGCTAGCACCATACATGGACACGAGACATTCCGGAATCGCTGATCGCCTCCCCATCGGGCCCGATAATCTGGCCTGTGGCGTCTGCAGCTATCAATCTAAAAAGTCTGCGCTCGCCAGTCGTCGGTCGTCCTTCGGAAGTCGTGAGCTTCCATGATCGATCCTCCCTTTCAACTCTCCGACGATGACATGGAGCGGCCGTCGCACGGGCCCGGGCCGTGGGTTTGGTTCGTCGTGGGGGCCATCGCGATCTTGCTCGCGGCCGCTCAACTCTATGCGATCGGAAAGACGCCCGGGGTAACTCCAGATCGCCAGCTGCTCGACACCGAACTGAGCGCCCTTCAAACCGAGTGGATGAACAGCGATCCGCTTGCGGATATGCCCCCGGTTACCAAAAAATTCGCGGAAGCCGCAGAGAAGCGATTGGGGCGAATCCCTCTGAAGACCCAAGGCGCAAAGGGAGCTCGAGCCCGGGCGAACCTCATACTCGAACAAGCGACGAACCCTGCCGGCAAACCCGACTTTTCGGGCCTCAACCACAAGGCCGACGACTTCGAATCACCGGAAGCCCGAATGGACGTTTCCGAAAGGCGGCAGAAGCTGAACGCGGCCCTCCGCGAGGTTTATGCGGCCAAGAAACTCTCCGAAGTCCAGGCGAACACGCTGAAGGAGACGATCGCCGGCGAGAGCGGCTCGCCGTGGCCGATCGTGATGGCACTTCACCGTGTGGACGAACTCTCCGGCCAGGTCGCCTCCAGGACCGACAAGCTAATCGCCGGCGTGATCCTGATGGTCCTCGTCGTTCTCGGAATAGGCGCGTGGTTCGTCTACGCGGTGTACCGCGGGCGAGGGAATCTTCCGCTGGGCATTCCCTTGCAGGGCGCAGGTTCAGACGTGGGCGACGGGCTCGGCCTCCGAATGATCATTTTCTTCATGCTGTTCGCCTTTGCGCCGGGCGTGGTGGCCGTGCTCACACCCCCGAGTTGGTCGGCCGCGTGGACCGACGCGTTTGCCAGAGTTGTGCTGCTACTCCTCCTATGGGCAGTGATGAGCGTTCCGATGCTCGGGCGAGTCATCAATTTCAGGGACGTCGGTTGGCGCACCCAGAACATCGGCAAGGACATCTTGATCGGCGTCTGGGCCTTCTTGGCCAACCTACCGATCGTGTTCGCGCTCGCCTTGTTGGGGAGCAAGCTCCTCGATTGGATCCCCTCCGGCGGGCATCCGGTACAGACGATGATCATGCAGCCGGGAGCGCAAGTTCCGCTCTTGCTTTCCGCGTCGATCCTAACGGGAATGCTCGAGGAGACTGCCTTTCGAGGCCTGTTCTTCCAAGGATTGCAGCTCAGGCTTCGCAACATGTTCTGGGCAGTCTTTCTCTCGTCCCTTGCTTTTGCGGCCATTCATCCCCAAGGTGGCGCACTTTGGCCCACGCTCGCCTGGATTGGCGCAATGGGCGCCTTGGTCACGCGGGAGCGCAAGAGCCTGGTCCCCGCGATTGTGATGCACACCCTTCACAACGGAACGCTATTGGCCCTCGCGATTTATGCCCTGTGACCGCGGGGTCAGCGCCACTCGTGTTATTCTCTGTCGCGACATGTTGACGACGCGGAAGACACCGAGCGCGCTGTCGATGGAATCTCCGATTCGCGGAACGCGGTCGAGCGCGCTCATAATGATCGTGGAAACAGCCTCGCGTTCGAGCGGGTTTTCGTCGAGATGCATATAGTCCGCTAACTCGTCGGTGCGCACGTCACCCCGCATGATGACGCGGCCGTCGTCCCAGGTGATGATGCGCGGTTGGGCGTGCTCTACCTGGTCGTCGAGTTCACCGAATATCTCTTCGACGATGTCCTCGAGCGTGAGCAGCCCCGCGGTACCTCCGTGTTCGTCCCGGATGATCAGCATCTGGGTTTTCTCCTGCTGCATGCGATCAACAAGCCTTTCGAGCGACAGATTCGGCGGGACGAAGACGGCTGGGCGCACGATGCTCTTGAGGTCCTTGGCTCGCCCGGCCAAAAGTCGAACTGCGTCCTGAAGATGCAAGATGCCGACGATCTCGTCCAGGTCGCCGCCTTCGGCAACAACGACGCGCGTGTGGCTCTGGCGGGCCAGCTGTTGGGCGAGTTCCTCAGTGGACAGGTTTGCGTCTACAGCCACGACGTCGACCCTGGGGATCATCACGTCGTCCGCCTGCAGGTCGGCGAGGCGCAGCGCCTTCGTGACCATCCGGGCGTGCCCGCGGTCGAACTCGCCGGCGCTGTGGCTCTCCTGGATGATCATTGCGAGCTCTTCCTTGGCGATCGCCTGGCGCTCCTGGTTGCGAATGTTGATTCCGAACGGACGGAGCGCCCAATAGCCCGCGGTCTCCAGCAGCAGCGTCATCGGCCGCAGAACGAAGAGAATGGCGTTGAGCGGGAGTATAAGCCTGACGAGCATCTTGTCGGCCGTGCGAAGGACGAGGTACTTCGGAATGAGCTCTCCCAAAACGACCAGCAGGAACGTTACGATGAGGAATGCGATCGCGCCGGAGATGAAGTGGAGGCCCAGGCCATCGAAGAACGGCTCCAACATTCTCGCTAATGCCTGCTCACCGAGCCATCCGAGTCCGATGCCCGACATCGTTATCGCGAGCTGGATGCCGGCGATGTATGGGTTGACGTTGGCGAGTGCTCTCAGCGCAGCCTTACCCCCGGCGGCCCCCTTCTTAGCAAGAGCTGCAACGCGGCCATGGCGTGCCCCCACGAGCGCGTATTCAGCCGCCACGAAGAAAGCGTTGAGAAGGACGAGGGCAAAGACGCCGGCTAGCCGCCAACTGTCGCTTTCCATTACTGACCGGCAATTGTGGCACATGCTCGATTGAGTCGGGGCGCGTTGCCCCTTTGTTCGTCGCCCTGAGCGTAGGCGAGCGAACCAGTATCGTCCGTTGGCCAGGGGACAGGTCGAGCTACGGCAACCGCGTGTATCTGTTCGTCAGTCGGCAGTCTGCAATCGGTAGGGTGGCCAGTCGCCAGTCGTCATTGAGGTACATTTAGCCCTCCCGGGGAGATGCCCGAGCGGCCAATGGGAGCAGACTGTAAATCTGCCGGCGAATGCCTACGTAGGTTCGAATCCTACTCTCCCCACCATGTCTTAAGCCTTTGTAGCTCAGTGGTAGAGCACCTCTTTGGTAAAGAGGAGGTCACGGGTCCGATTCCCGTCAAAGGCTCCACTATTTTGAACTGAAATTACCAGGTATCTGTCCCTAGTGTCTGAAGCGAATGTACCATAAAATATACTAAAGTGGATTTTTGGATCTCGCCAAATGTTGTGTTCTTGTTCAGTGTGAGCCCAGTTTGGGAATTCGGGTCTCCGAACGCAAGGGCTTGTCGAACAACCGACACGACAAGCTCATTCCAAGGGTGTACCTGAATCCTTCGAGGTCTACTTACTCGGAGGCCCTTGACGTGGCCGGTGGCCGCATCACCTGTAATCAAACGCCGCCCATGCAATTCTCTGGACACCCGTGCCATAACCGAGTGCAATCATAACCATCGGCCTCGCCCTCGTCTGGTTCGGCGTGAAGCGGAGGTATGAGCCGGATGTCAGCTCAGGCGTCGTCCGGATCGACTGATTCTCCGGCCGATATATCCTCAGGCACAACCTCGAGCGCCGGCGCAGGAGTGGAGAGAGTGTGGAAGCTGAAGCGGGCGTTGCCGAAGGCGATTTCTTGGCCGTCGGCTATTTCGGACTCCTCGTCGATCCGCGCGAAGTCGCCGTGCCGCAGCAGGAAAGTGCCGTTGCTTGAGTCCAGGTCTTTGATGTACCAGACGCCGTCTTCGTGCCAAATCTCGGCGTGCTTGCGCGAGATATAGACGCCCTCGGGAAGCGACCCAAGGTCGACGTCGATCGGGCCGACGCCCGGGTCGAACCTGCCGATCACCGCACGCTCGGCGATTGCGAATCGCTCAGTTGCGTCCGCCCTGACGGGCCTCAACTCCGCGGCGGGCGAGGGCGACGAGGTGTCTTCGGGTTCTATGACGGGTTCTTCGATCGGGTCGCTATCCATGGTCTTCTCTTCTGGGCAAGATCACAGAACCTATACCCCAAATCCCGACCGCCACGGCCGTGCCCAGGGTCATGGGTGTCAATAGCTTGTAGACCGGGAGCTCAGAATTGAGGTTGTATAAATACCAGCCAAGAGCCGCGGCGCTGCTGAGGACGAGG
>JBPCLO010000047.1:0-31125 GCA_051003155.1 Fimbriimonadales bacterium
AAGGTCCGGGCCAGGATTGGTTACCGGGAAACGGTTCGCCACGAGGCGAACGCATTCATCACAGGCCCTCTAGTAAATGGAGCGTGGGCGCGTTTGGACTATCTATCTTGGCGCATCGATCGCTAATGGCGTTCGTTTGTTTCCGCGTAGCCCGGATCGGCCAGACGTGGGGAGCCTTTCCCGGTTAAGGAGAACATCAATGAAACATACAGCCAGCGCCATCACCATCTTCCTCGCGATTTGCGCGAATGCCCAATGGACGGTCTTCAGCCTAAACCCCACCGGGTTTTTTCGTGCAGGCTTGGGGTGCAGGGCGGCCAACAGGTCGGCTATGCCATCCACGGCACATATCACGCACGCCAACCTTTGGACGGGCACACGCGGCTCGTGGGTGGACCTGACCCCTCAGGGGGCGACTGAATCCGGTGCCTTAGACGTGGACGGTGGCCATCGGGCAGGCTGGGCAACGGTCGGAGGCATTGACCGCGCTAGCCTTTGGACAGGCACTGCCGGCTCTTGGGTGGACCTACACCCCCAAGGGGCAGCCAGATCCATTGCCCGTGGCGTGGATGGAGGCCAACAGGTCGGCAATGCCTTCGGCGGCATTATGACCGTCCGTGGATGAGCTCGCCGGCCTCGTCGCCGAGATCGGTTTCTCAGGGGTGGTGCAGGTCGGACGTCAGCAGCTCGCCCACGGTGAGGCCGACCGCGCACATGGCATCCTGAACTCCGTCGAGACCCGCTTCGCGATCGCCAGCGGGAGCAAGGGCATGACCGCGCTCGCCGTGATGAGCCTCGTGGCCGACGGCGTGTTGAGCCTCGAGACTCGCGCCCGATCGCTGCTGGGCGGCGACCTTACTCTCGTCGACGACACAGTGACCGTCGAGCACCTGCTCGCACACCGTTCAGGAATCGGTGACTACCTCGACGAGGAGGCCGAGTGGGAAGCCGACGACTACGTGCTCACCAGGCCCGTCCACGAGCTCACCACGACCGAGGCATTCGTGCCGATGCTCGAGGGCTTCGCGCAGAAGTTCGAGCCCGGCACCGCCTTCTCCTACTGCAACGGCGGGTTCATTGTACTCGCGCTGCTGGCCGGGCGAGCCAGCGGCGTCGGCTACCACGAGCTCGTCCGGGAGCGCGTGCTCTCACCCGCCGGTATGCGTCGCTCCGACTTCCTGCGATCCGACCGGCTGCCGGGTGACACAGCGATCGGCTACCTCGTCGACGGTCGCACCAACGTCTTCCATCTCCCGGTCCTCGGCAACGGCGACGGCGGGCTCTACACCACGCTCGACGACATGTCGGCGTTCTGGGAGTCGCTCTTCGCCGGCAGGATCCTCCCGCGCGAGCTCGTCGACGAGATGGTCCGGCCTCGTTCCGACGTGCCGGAGGAGCACGCTCGCTACGGACTCGGCTTCTGGCTCGACGAGCACGGGCCGCAGGTATCGCTGACGGGTTACGACGCCGGCGTCTCGTTCCGCAGCGTCCACGACCCGACGACCGGCTGCACGTGGACGGTCATGGCCAACACCTCCGCGGGCGCCTGGCCTATTGCTCGCCGTCTCTCCGAAGCACCTGGTAGGCAGTCCTGACGGTAACCGCGCGCTCGAGCTCGGTCATAACGGAGTCGAAGAACTGCTTGCGGAGCCCTGAATGCTCACGTGTGCCATAGTTAGCTATGGGTACGGCCCTTCCAAAAGCGGCCCCGTCGCCGAAGGGAACGTGGGCAGGGGCACCGGCATGATCTGCCATGGCTGGATCGCAGCCATCAAGGGTAAAGCGATCTACACTGAGCATCAAGGGCTGCCAATCTCGAACGGCGGGCAAAGGCAATCCACTGGTAAATGATGGCCAAAGCCGAGCAGACATACGGTCCCGCAGCGCGCAGTTTGGCCCCTTGGCTCTGGCTCCTCTTCCTGCTGTTCTGCCTCAGAGTGATTGGCCAACTTCTCGTTGCGGTTTGGAGGGTGCCATATCTCCCGCCAATGGAGGAGTGGTTCTCGGGGTTGGTGCCCTATCCCACTTTGTTCGCTGCCCAGGTGCTGATCATTGCGCTGCTAGCGACGGTATGCGTACAGTTCTCGCGTGGGGACGGCTGGTTCGTCCGGCCAAGGCGTGGATTCGGGATGGGTTTGCTATGGTTCGGCTCCCTTTATCTTGCGGTGATGATCGGTCGCTATATCATCCATATGGCGATACACCCAGAGGAGCGATGGTTCGGAGGATCGATCCCGATCTTCTTCCACTGGCTCCTTGCTGCATACGTGCTCATGGTTGCGAAGTACCACCTTATGCTCAGCAGCCAGCGGGAGCCGATCGCAAAGGAAGAGGAGTACTCGGGCGGGCTCATCACGCGCCGGCGAGTTCTCGAATTGGTGGGCACTGGGGTCGTCGTTGCCGCCGGTGGATTCGGACTGGTTCGGCTCCTCGAGACATGGCTTAGGAAGGCCCTGGACCCACTCTTCGTTAACGACATGCACTCGCATCTCAACGGAGCTCGCGTCGCCGAGTTGCTCGAGCCGAGCTCGCTCGAGGAGCTTTACGGCCTAATCAAGGGCGCGAAGAGATCGAAGAAGTACCTTTCAGTCTGCGGATCCAGACATGCGATGGGCGGCCAGCAGTTCCTAGAGGGCGGGAGCCTCATAGACACACGGAAGATGAAGACCGTCATCGACCTTGACGAGCAGCGAGGACTGGTGGAGATCGAGGCGGGTATCGAGTGGCCGGACTTGGTGGATCACTTGCTCGCCGTGCAAAAGGGCCAGGCAAACCAGTGGAGCATCTCGACCAAACAGACCGGCGCGGACAAGCTGACGGTTGGAGGCGCCCTTTCTGCCAACGCGCACGGGCGAAGCCTTACCAAGAAACCTTTCATCAGCGATGTCGAGTCGTTCCTTCTCGTGAACGGCGATGGCGACATGGTTCGCTGCAGCCGTGCCGTAAACCCCGAGCTATTCTCGCTGGCGATCGGCGGATATGGCCTCTTCGGAGTGGCGCACTCGGTAGTCCTGCGGCTTGTCCACCGCCAGAAGCTGCGCCGGGTAGTCGAGGTCTTGGACATCGACGATCTGGCTGCAGGATTCGATAGGCGCATTGCCGATGGGTTCGTGCTCGGCGACTTCCAATTCGCCACAGATGAGAACTCGAGCCAGTTCCTGCGACAGGGTGTGTTCTCGTGCTACCAGCCCGTGGATATGGCCACACCGATCCCGGAAGGACAGGACGTGGTTTCGGATAGAGCATGGGAAGAGCTTGTCTACCTCGCTCACACCGACAAGAGCCGGGCGTTCGAGCTCTATTCAGAGTTCTATTTGAAATCCTCGGGCCAAATCTATTGGTCCGACACTTCGCAGATCGGCGCCTACCCAGTCGACTACCACAGGCAGATCGATCAGCGAATGAAAGCGGGCACGCCTGCCAGCGAGATGATAACGGAGCTTTATGTGCCGCGGCATAAGCTAGCGAGTTTTATGTCCGCGGCAGCGGAGGCAATGCGCAAGAAGAATGGGAATGTGATCTACGGCACCATCCGCTTGATCGAGAAAGACGATGAGAGCTTCCTAGCCTGGGCGAAACAGGACTACGCGTGCGTCATCTTCAACCTGCACGTGATCCACTCGCCCAAGAAGATCGAGGAAGCGATAGAAGCATTTCGGGCCTTGATCGACCTTGCCATCGAGCGAGACGGCAGCTATTACCTGACCTACCACCGATGGGCGCGCAAGGATCAGGTCCTTGCCTGTTATCCGCAGTTTCCCGACTTCCTCGCCAAGAAGCTCCAGTACGATCCGGATGAGCGGTTCCAGAGCGACTGGTATCGCCACTACAAGGGCATGTTTGCCTGAGAAGTGCCACACCACAGGCGTGTGAGCATAGAGGATCTTGGGCGGCCTTCCTCTGAGATTCGCTTAGTTGGCGGTCAGGCTTATCTGCTAGTTGGCGGTCAGGCTTATCTGCGAGTGCCAGAGGTGCTTCGCCACTTGGTGGAGTAGCGGAATTCCGTGATATACTTGATGGCGATTTGCATGTCTCTGTATCGGAGGTTTTGCGGGATGACAAGATTCGCCATGATGAGGGTGCTTACAGTGACGACGATGTTTGCGTGCGCGTTCGTTGCACATGCCCAAACCGTTCCGTTCATTTGGATTAGGCCCGGCCTTGGAGCTTGGCCTCAACAGTTATCACAAACGCACGACGGTACCATTCTCGCCGTGTCCGCTGGAGATGGGGTGCTGCGGTTTTGGCGCACCTCTGATGGCTCCCCTATAGGAACGTCTCCAGTGAATGCATTTAGCGGAATAATTTCCGGAGACGGGCAGACGTTCCTGGCTCATTGGGGGCGAGACCTGCGCCTATATCGGATTAGTGACGCTACGACCGTAAGAATCCTCGCGGGCCATACCGAGATTCTAACTGACGTCGATTGGTCGCGAGACGGAATTCTCGGAGCCTCGGCAGCCGAAGACAATACAGCACGTCTCTGGGACGTGCCTACGGGGACCTTGCTAAAAACGTTGCCTCATCCCGACGTCGTCTTCAATGTATCGATCTCTCCCAACAAGAAGTTTGTTGCAACCGGGTGTCGAGATTGGTTTGTGCGTATTTGGCGAGTATCTGACGGCGCACTCTTGCGCACGCTTACCGGAGAAGGGTCTGGGGATGGCTTGGAATTCTCACCAGATGGAACCATGCTCACCGCTTGCAGGTCGAACGCTGGAGGATTGAGGATTTGGGAGACTTCCACTTGGACTGTACTTCGGGACGTTCCCGGTGCCGAGAACGCCGCCACCTGTACTTGGTATCCAAGTTCGCAATACATCTTCTCGGCTGGTGGGGCCAGCTTTGGCCACGTTGCCGTATCCAGAGTGGCCGACGGTAATACACGACTTTGGTACACCCAGGCAGAGCATGCTACATGCCCAGTCGCCGTGTCGACAGACGCACAACAACTGTTTCTTGGCGCTGGAAATGCGAAGCACATCTACGTATACCGAGAGTCAGATGGTCAGCTGATCTCCACCTTGGGTGACCACACGGGTCCCGTAGCTGGTGTTGCGTTCTCTCCGGACAATGCTCTCGTTGCGAGTGGAAGCGGTGACCGATCCATCCAACTTTTCCAGGCAGAACAGGGCAATCCTTTAGGAGTGCTCGGGATGCACGATGACGCCGTCACTTCGGTTGCATTTTCGCCGGACGGTCAGGTTGTCGCGTCGGCTAGCAACGATCGATCCGTGCGACTCTGGAGGGTTTCTGACAGAACCTTAATACGCACCCTATTAGGACACACGAACGCTGTTACCTCGGTTGCATTTTCGCCCACTGATCCCATCATTGCCTCGGCTAGCAATGATGGAAGCGTGAGAATATGGGACTCGGCTACCGGATCGCTTCTCAGAACATTGACCACCCCTGTTCTAACAGTAATGCAAAGAGTGCGTGACGTGCGTGAGGTCGCTTTCTCTTCGGATGGGTCATTCTTAGCGGCGGTCAGCCGGAATGGCGTTGTCGCCATCTACCGAACGTCCGACTTCTCAATAGCGCGATTGCTAACAACTCCCGGAGTCGATCTGGTGTCGGTGAGGTTTTCGCCTGACGGTCAATGGCTTGCCGCTGGCGGGAGTGATAACACCGTGCGACTTTGGCAGCTGAGCGGTGGTCCACCGTCAATACTGGCGGGTTTCAACTTCGCGGTGGGCGCGGTTGCCTTCACGGCGGATAACCAATTCCTGATCGCTGGCGACCGATCCAACAACGGAGCCATTCGCAGCCTCCTCAGAGTGTATCGGGTTTCCGACGGATCTTTGATCAGCAACTACGATTTGGAAACGGGCGGCATAAACGATATCGCGACATCGCCAAATGGACAGTGGTTCGCATTGGCGCGTCACGATTCAACGGTGCTGATGGGCCCAACCCCACGTTAGTGTTTCCAAGGGATGACCATTAGGGGCCTCGAAACATGATCTCCTGACCCCGCTCCATCGAGATCACGCAGGGCGAGTGCGACGATGTGCTGACGCTGTTCGCGGGCCACGAGTGGGTTCAGCGCGCCATGCGCAAGGGAAATCCTGCGGAGAAAGCGATGAATCTTGCACGCCATAAAAGGGCGTCCGTGTTCGTCCGCGAAATGCAATAG
The DNA here is from genome assembly GCA_051003155.1 of Fimbriimonadales bacterium. Taxonomy (GTDB): domain Bacteria; phylum Armatimonadota; class Fimbriimonadia; order Fimbriimonadales; family ATM1; genus JACDEQ01. Next base: position 6,140 of record JBPCLO010000047.1, read on the forward strand.
GCTATATCTCAAGGCTGGGGCTTCAAAACGCGGGCTACGGCTCGTGTAGCGGCCCCTTTTGGCTGAACGCCGGTTGTTCACGGTGCCATAGTCAGCTACGGGAAGTCGTTCGTTCGTTTCCGCGTGGCCCGGATCGGGCCGGACGTGGGGAGTCTTCCCATGGCAATTCGCGCGCGGGTGAGCTACCGCGCGCTCGGTTCGACGTTCGTGTACCCCTGGCTCGGCCGCATCGACAAAGCATGGTGGACGTTCCCAGGATAGGGCCCGAGGGTTACGAAGGGTTGGCAAACCTCTGTATACTGCGGCATGCGTAGCTGCCTCTTCGCCTGTCTCCTGTCCTTCGCCTCGATGGCCGCCGGCCAGAACGGATTCACGGGCCTCGTCACTGCCTCCGGCTCGCCTGTCGCGGGCGCCCGGGTTACACTCTTTACGCCGAATCTAAGCCAGTTCTTCGAGACAAGGACGGCAGGCGATGGCCGCTACACGATCACCGGCGTGCCTCCTATGCCCTACCGCTTGGGTGTGGCAAAGGTGAATCTTGGCTACCAAGAGATCCAGGTGGACACCAACGGCGGCATGCAGACGATGAACTTCGCGCTGCAGCCGGAAACGCACCCCGGGCAGTGGAACATCGTCGGGAATACCCTGCCGGAGTTCTTCGATGGGACGGACATAGCTGTACTTCTGGCGAACGGCAAGATCTTCTACTGCCATGACACTACCGACCCGATCCTCTTCGATCCCGTGACGGGCCAGAAGACGTTCCCTGCCGGATTCTGGCTGCCAAGCGGATGTATGAACGGCACGCTGGGGACTGACGGCAAGGTGTTCTTCGCAGGAGGCCAAGAAGGGAACGATCCTGGAAGCTTCACTAACGCGGTGCGATATGTCCGAACGTACAACCCAGCAACGAACTCTTGGCAACGGCTGCCCGACCTCCTGCAAGAGAACGGCCGCTGGTATCCGGGCTTCGCGCGGCTCGCGGACGGGTCTTATTTGGCCATGGGTGGCGGCACGCGTCCCAAGGCCGAGCGCACCGACACCTGCGAGTGGTGGAATCCGACTACGCAAAGCTGGTCGTGGACCGGCTCGATGCTTAATCCTGCAGAGTTCCCACCCGCGGCGCTGCTGCACAACGGGAAGGTGCTGATCACATGGTCTCCGCCTCAGCTTTTTAGCCCGGCGACCGAAACCTGGACGGCAACCGGCAACTTCATCCAGCCCGAGCGAGGCTGGCCGAACCACTCCGACCATTCGATCGTCGTGCTCTCCGACGGGCGTGTCGCCGCGGTCGGCGTCCGAAAGGGGCCGAGCAATAACCAGTTTATGGGCGAAATCTACAACCCGTTGACGCAGACATGGAGCCTTACCTCGAATCCGGGCCTCGTGCGCCTTCAGCCCGAGGTGGTCCAGCTTCCAGACGGCCGCATCTTTGTCGGGGCAGGCGAGGGCGAGGGCGATCTGGGCGGGATCCCCAACATCCTCGGTATCGTCAAGTGGACCGATCTCTTCGACCCATCGACGAATGCATGGCGACGCGTGGCCGACATGAACCACTTCCGCGAATATCACGCGGTGACGCTGCTCGTGCCTGACGGGCGCGTGTTCACGACAGGCGGCACGCGAATTAAATTCCAGTACGGGCCGACGAGCGCGGACGTCGAGGCCTTTTCGCCTCCCTATCTATTCCGCGGCGTGCGCCCGCGGATCGGAAGGCTGGCCTCGACCCTGATTCGAGGTTCTGGGCAGAAGATCACGATCACCCCGGCAACTCAGGTCACCAGCGTTGTATTGATTGGAACGCAGTCGACCACTCATTGGGTGGACGGCGGCATTCCTCGCCGCGTCGTTATGCGCCCTGGGCAAGCGGGCAATACCGTTTCGTTTGACCTGCCCTCCAATGCCAACCTGCTGCCGTCCGGGCACTACATGCTCTTTGCCATGGTCGACGACATTCCCTCGATCGGCCAAATCGTGCGAGTTCCGTGAACGCCGCAAGGGCAGTTTGGATTTACTGTGCCGGCGCCCTGAAAAAGGGCGAAGTCGCCGGCAAGCGTTCCCGAATCAAAGGCTGGCGCAACGCGACGTCCTCTGACCCCGATCGGGTGGCCGTGGGTGGAGGAAGTCGCCGAACGCGAACATCGGCCCATTGATCGAGCGGGGCTCGGCAATCCTTGACGTTGATATGCACCCCGCCGACGGCACCGACGCGATGCGCCGGGTGGAGGCGGTGTGGGGTGACAAGTTGGGCAATCTGCCCGCTGGTACTTTCTTCCGGCTGATGCGCCCGTCTCCGGTGCATAATCCGAGCCTATGGCTTTCAAGATCGCGGTCCTGCCTGGAGACGGCATCGGACCGGAAGTAGTCAGAGAAGCGGTCTTCGTTCTCCAGGCGGTAGCACCGGATTTCGAATACGAAGAGGCGCGCGTCGGCGGGGCAGCCTACGACGAAGTCGGGCATCCGCTGCCCGCGGCGACTCTCGACCTATGCAAGAGGGCGGACGCGATCCTGCTCGGCGCCGTTGGCGGCCCAAAGTGGGACCGAGTTCAACCGGTGGAAATGCGGCCGGAAGTGGGCGCCCTCCTGCCGCTGCGTAGCGAACTGAACTTGTACGCGAACTTGCGGCCCGCGCGGATCTTCGACGCCCTGAAGGATGCGAGCCCGTTGAAAGAGCCCGAGATAGACCTGATCGTGGTTCGAGAGCTGACGGGCGGCATCTACTTCGGGAAGCCTCGCGAGAGAAGGGAAGGGGGCGAGGTCGCCGTCGATACCTGCGTGTATTCGAAGACCGAGATTCGCCGTATTGCGCGGCGCGGGTTCGGAATCGCCCGTCAGCGAAGTAAGACCCTCGTCAGCGTAGACAAGGCCAACGTTTTGGAAACGAGCCGGCTGTGGAGGGAAGTGGTCGCCGAAGTGGCCGCGAATTACTCCGACGTGAAGTACGAATTCATGCTCGTGGATAACTGCGCGATGCAGCTTGTGCGCAACCCTGGGGCATTCGACGTGATCCTCACCGAGAACATGTTCGGAGACATCCTCTCGGACGAGGCCGCCCAGATCACCGGCTCGCTCGGAATGCTTCCCAGCGCTTCGCTCTCGGATGACAAGGGACTCTACGAACCGGCACACGGCTCCGCGCCGGACATCGCAGGACAGGGCATCGCCAACCCGCTCGCAACCATTCTCAGCGCGGCGATGCTTCTAAAATACTCATTCCGGATGGATGGGGAGGCAGCGGCGATCGAAACTGCGGTTGAGAAGACCCTCGCCGACGGCGTGCGGACACGAGACCTCGGCGGTGAGGCATCTACGTCTGAAATGGGCAGCGCGGTGGTCTCAAGGCTCTAGCTGTAGAATGCTACAGCTAGGGCAAGAACAAAGTAGAAGCCGCACGTGTCGGTAACCATCGTGAGGATGGGCGACGAGGCGACAGCCGGATCGACGCGGAGCATCCGCAGAAAGAGGGGCATTATGCCGCCGATCGTCACCGCGACGACCGCCGTGGCCATCATCGAGCACCCCACGATGAGCGCCAGGGTCGGGTCATTGGTGATTACATACGCGCCGATACCGAGCAGGACGCCAAGGATCACGCCGTTGACGAGGCCGACGCCGAGCTCCTTGCCAAGAACCCAAACGAAATCGAGTGCCTTGATTCGGCCCAGCGAAAGTTCACGAATGCTGACGGCGATCGCTTGCGACCCACCCGAGCCACCCATGTCGCTGATGATGGGCAGGATCGGCGCGAGCAGGGCGAACGCGGGAGTCTTCGTGTAATACGCGATGACGCTGGCCGGGATGATGTTGAGGATCATCTTGATCACCAGCCAGATGAGCCGCTTCCCCGCGCGTTCCCTCAGCGGCATGTCCCGGAACTCTTCGCCGCCGGCGATACCGGAAAAGCGGAGGAACTCTTCGTCGGACTCCTCTTTACTGAAGCGCATCGCGTCCTCCTGAGTTACGATTCCCAGAAGAACCCCATCGCGCGCGACAACAGGCGCCGAAAGCAGCCGACTTCGGCGGAAGGTTTTGACCAGCTCCTCCCCGGGGGTTTCCGGAGAGGTTGTCAGCGCATCGGCCGTCAAGAGGGTCGCAATCGGCGTCGTGGGACTGGCGAACAGAAGGGCTCGAAGGCCGAGGACGCCTTGGAACTTACCACCATTGTCAACCACATAGATATAAGAATAAGGATAAAGGTTCATCTCATCCTCGGCCATTCCTTGGAGGCTCTTCCGGGCTTCGGTAGCGGTGAGGGTGATCGGGACGGCGATGAACTCCTTTTGCATGAGGCCGCCCGCGGTGTCCTCGCCATAAGCCAGCAGTTCGCGAGCCATCTCGGCCTGCTCTTGGTCGAGATGGCCGATAATCGCCTCCACGTGCGGGTCCGAGACCTCTTGCAAAATGTCCGCTTCTTCGTCAGAACGCAGCTCGGTGACGATCTCGGCCGCCTCTTTGGGCTGCATCTTGTCGATGGCGTCGGCCGCAAGGTCGTCGGGCAGGTCTTCGAGGATGTCCGCCGCGTGCTCGCGATCGAGCCGTAGGAGGATGTTCGCCACCTCGGCCGGTTCGAGGGCTTGGAGGGCGTCCGCCGCGTCGGACGCATGGGCGGCGGCCACAAGGACGGCAGCATCGCTGAGGCGACCTTGCTCGACCAGTTCCTCAAGCTGCTCGAGTTGTAGCGAAGTGGTCTGTTCGTCCATGAAAGCGCCCCTAAACGGCTGGAGTAATTCCCCCGCAAAGATTACCTTTTCGGGGCGTTAGCTAAACTCTCAGGAGAACGGCTTCTTTGGAGAATAAACGAATCGCAAACCACAGCCCGAGAGCTGCCAGCAGAGCGCTCGTGCCGGCAGTCGCTATGAGCATGAACGGGTCTACTTTTTGAAGCAGCGCTTGGCGAATTACCGTTGCGGTGTTCAGGACCGGCACGAAGGCGACCCACTTCGCCGTGGCCGCGTCGGTGTAGCCGATGAATTGGCTCATCATCGCCGGGACCAAGACAACAAAGCTGGCCAACGAAAGGTATCCCTGGACCTCCCGCTGATTGCGCGCGTAGGTCGAGAGGGCCAGCAGAGTGCCCGCAAAGAAGACGACCAAGGGAATTAAAGTAACAACAATCGCGAACGCGGAAAGCGCGCTGATGTGGAGTCCGTCCTCGAACATCGTCCGCGTAAGCGGTAGGTCGAGGAGTCCCATAATCACGACGCCGAGAAGGGCAGAAAGGCAGCTCGCCAAACTCAGCATCGCGAGTGCCACGAATTTCCCAAAACCGATCGCCTGGCGTGATATTGGGGAGACGAGAAGCGTCTCCAGCGAACCTCGCTCTTTCTCGCCGGCCACCAAATCGCTTACGATCGAGAAACCCCCATAAAATGCCCAAATAACTATTAGATAGGGCAAGAAGCCCACAAGGACCGTTCCCGCAAAGGGTTTCCCGGTATCCGCCTTCATCTCGTTTAGCTTATAAGCCTCGAACGCGTCGGGATCGAGTTTTGCTTCTTTTATTCGCGCGATTCGCTCTTGATCGCGGGCTTCCGCGAGTATGGCTTTGACCGTTTCCTTCGCAACTTGGCTGGTGGCCTCGTTGTCATCATAGAGCGTAGTAAATTCCGGCGCTTTGCGATCCTTGTACTGATGAAGAAATCCTTTCGGAAACTTGATAACTAAGTTGGCGTCGCCCTTCTTGAGCAATTCCGCGCCCCTGGCGTAATCGTCTAAATCGGTCAGTTTGAAACGCTTGGTTTCCTCCAGAGCCTTGAGTACCGGCGCGCCCTCGTTTCTGTTGACCACGAGAACCCTGTGCTGGCGCTCCGAGCCCATCACCTGGAATAGAAACCCAAAAAGAAAAATGATTAATACTTCGAGAATAAGGGGGCCGAGCAGGGAAGTGTAAAAAACGCGCTTGTCCCTTGCGAACTCGCGAATCTCCTTGCGGAAGACGTGCGTCCAACCTTTCAAGCGACGTCGGCCTCTTGGCCAGACACGAGGGATAGGAAAACCTTCTCGAGCCGTTCTTCCCCGGTCATCTGTTTAAGCTCGTCGAGCGTGCCGATTGCCGCGACCTTGCCATTATGCAGAACGCAAATACGGTCGCAAAGCCGCTCCGCTTCGCTCATGATATGAGTGCAAAAAACCACCGTTTTTCCAGTGGCTCGGCGTTCCTCGATGAACTCCATGATCGTGCGGCTGGCGAGGACGTCGAGGCCAGCCGTAGGCTCGTCGAAGAAGAGCACCGGCGGGTCGTGGAGGATCGTTCTTGCGAGGCTCACACGCTGCTTCTGGCCGGTGGATAATTTGTCGCACAATCTGTCCTGGAATTCGGCAATCTGAAGCATCTGAATCACTTCGGCCACACGCCGATCGAGATCGCGGCCGCGGAGCCCATAAAGTCGGCCCATGTAGGCGATCATCTCCTTGGCGGTGAGGCGCGTGTACAGAGCCGTTGTGCTGGACATAAAGCCGATATTGCGTCTGACCTGCGCGGCGTCTCGGACGACGTCGTAGCCGGCGATCGTCGCGGATCCGTAAGTGGGAGTGATCACTGTGCTGAGCATGCGCATGAGCGTCGTCTTGCCGGCGCCGTTCGCTCCCAATAATCCGAAGATTTCCCCTGGTTGAGATTCGAAGGAGACGCCGTCCACTGCGCGCACGATGCCTCGCTTGGTGTCTACAAAGTGCTTTGCCAGGGAATCGACCGTGATCAACGCGCAAAGGCTACCTCACTTGACCGAGCGCCGGGATAAATGGAAAACTAAAAGAGTGGACAAGTCTGCGACGCACGAAACCTTGTTGGTTGTAGACTTCGGCGGACAGTACACCCAACTGATTGCGCGGAAGGTCCGTGAGTTAAAAGTTTATTCAAAGATCGTCGCCTGGGATTCTCCGAATCTCGAATCCGAATGGCGTCAGGCGACGGCCGCAATCCTCAGCGGCGGCCCAAAGAGCGTGCTCGACAGCGACAGCCCGACCATCTCGTCCGATCTTTTAAGAGATGGTACACCGGTCCTCGGAATTTGCTACGGGCAGCAGCTGTTGGCGAAGCTCCTCGATGGCGAAGTTGTCAAGGTGGAGAACCGCGAGTATGGCAAGCAGCTACTCCAACCCGTTGCGAACGCCGCGCTCCTGGGTGAAAGCGGCCAGGTGTGGATGAGCCACGGCGATGCCGTTGCCACGCTTCCTAACGGCTTTCAAGTGGCGGCAGCCACATCGACCTGCGCGGTGGCGGCGATGGAGGCCCCCGAGGAAAAGCTCTTTGGAGTTCAGTTTCACCCCGAGGTCACGCACACCGAGGGCGGCAAGGAAATCCTTCGAAAGTTCCTGTTCGACCAAGCGGGCTTTCGTGGGGACTGGACGTCCGCTAACTTCATCCAGGAGACTTCGGAAGATATCCGTCGCCGCGTCGGCAACAAGGGACGGGTGTTATGCGCCGTCTCCGGTGGGGTGGACAGCACCGTTGCCGCAGCCCTCATCGCCAGAGCGGTCGGCGATCGCCTGGTGTGTGTCTTTGTCGATCATGGCCTCATGAGAAAGAACGAGGCCGCGGAGGTCGTTAGAACGTTCCGCACATACGTTCCGGCCGAGTTCGTGCCGATAGACGCTTCATGCCAGTTCTTTAAGGTTCTTTCCGGTGTAATCGATCCTGAAGAGAAGAGGAAGCGAATCGGCGCAGAATTCGTGCGCGTTTTCGAGCAGCACGCATCGGAGATCGGCGACTGCGATTTCCTGGCTCAAGGAACGCTTTATCCCGACGTGATCGAGAGCGGTTCGAAGACAGCGGCCAAGATAAAAACCCACCACAATGTGGGCGGGCTGCCGGAGTGGATGTGGATGGGGCTCATCGAACCTCTCCGTTGGCTCTTCAAAGACGAAGTTCGGTCCGTAGGGAGGGAACTTGGATTGCCCAGCGACGCCATCGACCGCGAACCGTTTCCCGGGCCGGGCCTGGCGGTGCGAATTCTGGGCGAGGTCACGCCGGAGAGGGTAAAGACCGTGCAGGATGCCGATTGGATCTTCCGCGAGGAGCTGCGCCGCGAAGGCCTTCACGAGGGAATATGGCAATCCTACGCTGCGCTTCTCGATGTTCGGAGCGTCGGCGTTATGGGGGATGAAAGGACCTATTTGAGCCCGATCGTGCTTCGCGCGGTCTCCAGCGAAGACGCAATGACGGCGCATGCTTCCGAGATACCGTTCGCTGTTCTAGAACGGATTGCAAGCAGAATCGTCAATGAGGTTCAAGGAGTAAACCGGGTTTTGTACGATCTTACCAGCAAGCCACCGGCCACCATCGAGTGGGAGTGATGCGCGTCGAGACCGTTCTAACCGAAGAGCAGATCGCATCCCGAATACATGAGCTTGCGAAGGAAATTCATCGCGCATACGCGGATTCGGCGCCCTTGCTGCTATCGATCCTCAAGGGGTCCGTGTTCTTCCTCGCCGACCTGGCTCGCGAGCTAGGTAGTGGCTACCCGATCGATTTCATGGCCGTAGCCAGCTACGACGGAACCAGGTCGACGCGGGCTGTGGAATTCGCCTAGATCTTGGCACCCATATCGAGGGCCGAGACGTCCTAATAGTAGAAGACGTCGTCGAAACCGGGCTCACGTTGGAATACCTGCTTGGGGTTCTCAAAGCGAGAGGCGCGACGAGTGTCCGCGTTGTGACGTTGCTTTTCAAGCCGGACGCATTTCAAGGAACGGACCGCCCAGAGTTCATCGGTTCGAACTTACGAACGACTTCGTGGTTGGCTGCGGAATGGATTTGAACGAAGAGTGGCGGAACTTGAGATTCGTTGGACGGCTGGCCCAATAGCGCCAAGCAATATTTATGAGTGAATTCGTGATATACTAAAGACCGACCCGTGGGCGCTGCCCACGCGTGTCGTCATTCTCCAATCCTTTCACACAGGTGTTCTATGCACTTTCGCAAACCTTCAGGCGCTGAGCCCAATAGCGCGTCTCGACAAAGAAATAAGGGCGGCGGCCGACGTGATAATCGGCCAAGGGAACATGTTTTAACCCAGGCGGACCTCGATCAGCTGCCGACGACGGACTATAGGCACTTCGATACTATGGCCGACACGGCGCTCGCCAAGGAGGCCAAAAAATACAAGATCACACTTAACGGGAGCTCGCGGTCGGCGGTCGTGGAAGCCGTGATGATCGAAACCAACCGTGAATCCGGCGCGATTTATAAGTCCGGCGTCTTGGAAATCCTTCCTGACGGCTGGGGCTTCCTCAGACAAAAGAACTACGCTCCATCGCAGGATGATATCTACGTTAGCCAGTCGCAGATCCGCAGGTTCTGGCTTCGAACAGGCGATACTGTTCTGGGCCACGCACGGGCTCCGAAAGAGGGCGAGAAGTATTTTGGAATCCTGCGGGTCGAGTCCGTAAACGGATTCGCCGCCGAATCGGAAGCGATCGTCAAGCGGCCCGATTTCGACAAACTAACGCCAATTTTCCCTGATGAGCGGATCCACATGGAGACCGCGCCTACCGCTATCGCGGCGCGTATTATCGACATGATCTGCCCGATAGGGAAGGGGCAAAGAGGACTCATCGTCTCCCCTCCCAAGGCCGGAAAGACCATGCTTTTGAAGACAATCGCAAACAGCGTGGAGGCCAACCACCCCGAGGTCAAGCTGATGGTGCTGCTCGTAGATGAGCGGCCGGAAGAGGTCACCGATATGCGGCGCTCCGTGCGCGGCCAAGTGATCAGCAGCACGTTCGACGAGCCGCCTGAGAACCACATGAGAGTTTCGGAACTCTGCCTCGAGCAAGCCCGACGGCTTGTCGAGGTCGGTCATGACGTGGTCGTGTTGCTCGACTCGATCACCCGTATGGCCCGCGCAAGCAATTTGACGGTCAACCCCAGTGGAAGGACACTCAGCGGCGGCCTCGACCCATCAGCAATGTATCGTCCGCGAAGATTCTTCGGCTCGGCTAGGAATATCGAAGAAGGCGGCAGCCTCACCATTATCGCAACAGCGCTTATTGATACCGGCAGCAAGATGGATGACGCGATCTTCGAGGAGTTCAAGGGTACGGGCAACATGGAGCTCGTCCTCGACCGCGACCTCGCCGAACGACGCATCTGGCCCGCGATCGACGTCAAGAGAAGCTCGACGAGGGCCGAAGAGAAGCTCTTTGCGCCGGGCGAACTCGAAGCCGTCTACCACCTGCACAGGCTCCTCGCAAACCAAAGGGATAGCGTGGAGGCCACCGAATCTCTCATTAAACTGCTCAAACGAACGCCATCCAATGCGGAATTCCTGCAAGGCGTGGTAGAAAAGACACGCGCCGCAACATAGCGAGATGCCCGAAGAGTTCAACCCGGAATTCAACGACCCGCCGCCCTTTTTCCCAAAGGACCTCGGAAGGGGTGAGTTCGTGGGGGTGCCAATCCAGGTTCGGATAGCCGCCACGTACGGAACAGAAACCGGCGGCACGGTCCAGCGGTTTGTGCAGCTTCAAGACGACGAGGGAAGGGACCTCACAATTTCGATCGGGCCGTTCGAGGCCATGGCTATTTCTCTCGTCATGGAAGGCACCCAGCTGGACCGACCGATGACACACGATCTCCTCAAAATGGTCATCGAGCGGATGAGCGGCACTCTGGATCGTGTCGTCATCGACGATTTGTGGAACGCAACCTACTACGCCAAGCTTTACGTAAGGCTTGGTGGGGAAGAGCTCGAGGTGGATTCCAGGCCGAGCGATGCGATTGCGTTGGCAGTTCGCTTCGGCTGTCCCATATACGTTTTGGATTCGATACTCGACAGCGTGAGAACCGAAGAAGAGTAACTCGATCTACACGCAAGCCCTACCCGTGAGGTAGCATTTGCGAACCCTACGACTCGGAGGATTCTGTAAAAGCATATGGCCGTCAAGATTCTAGTCTGCGATGATGAGCGCAGCATCGTGCGTCTGATTCAAGTGAACCTGGAGCGACAGGGCTGGGAAGTCGTCACCGCGTATGATGGCAAGGAAGGGCTGGAGAAGATCCGGGCTGATAAGCCGGACATTTGCGTTCTCGACGTCATGATGCCGTACATGGACGGCTTCGAAGTGCTCAAGAATCTGAGACGCGAGCCTGAAACCCAGAACCTGCCGGTCGTTATGCTAACGGCCAAGGCGCAAGACAAAGACGTGTTCGAGGGCTACCACTTCGGCGCCGATGTGTATCTGACCAAGCCTTTCAATCCTGCGGAATTGGTTACATTTATCAAGAGAATCATCGCGGGTGGTGGGAATGACGGGCAGAAGCGCTACGATATCGATTAGTTAAGAAAGTTTGAAATTCACCTAATTTGGTCATTACCTGGTGTGGATAACTGGTTATAATCTTGTGGATAACTACTGACGCTAGGGGGTGAACGATATGTTGAAGAAGACAAAACTGACGGGATTACTCGGGATGACGGCGGCGATTGCGGGTCTCGGCGCGGTTGCGGTATATGTCGTCAAACTGATCCGTGAGCACGGTGAGGAAGTCGATACTGCGATCGACGGCCTGCTGGATTTCTACGGCAACAAGGCGGCCGAACTCGACCGCATGGTCAGCGACCTTTCGCTGGCGAACTAAGCGCTTTCGGGTCACGCCGTTTTCGGGTGGCGACATAGCCAGGGCTAACTTTTTGAGTCCAGTGCCGGAACAGGGTCTTTTAAGGCATCGGTGACTTGGGTGCGAAACAAGTAGTCGTCGCTGGGCCAGACACCCCAGTCACGGGCACACGCGCGATTGAGCGGGATTCCAATAGCGAGAGAGCCTTCTCGGTCAACGACTCGGGCCAATTCTTGACATCAGGTTTCACAGGGTCAGAATGGCACTATCTATTGTTCAACCCGGTGCCTGAGCCATCCGGGCTTCTTGTCTTCGGATTACTCATCTGCGCATTTACGATTTCGCGTCGATTCTGGCGTGAAAACCTATAAGGAAGGAAAAATGAATATCGTCAGGATTGCTATCGCATTAGCGGCGGTTGTCACAGCATCCTGACTGGCGCTCAAATTGTGTTGTCTGATAAGATATATTATGTTGAGTTGCAAGTGAGGATCAAGCTCGGGAGTCGTAATCTTCCTCTCACTTTCGAAACAAATAGTAGCCCCGATCCTTCCTTTGCCTTTCAATGATGGGCTTTAGAGCCTCTTTAGCCACATTAGCCAAAGATCTAGCGATAGAGCCGAAGCCTTCGACATGGACTCGCGGAACGCGCGGCCTCACTGTGCTTTCGATCGTCAAGCCAAACTTTTTGGCGATACATTCTGCTGTCCTGTCGGTGTACAAATTGACGTGCTCCAGCGGCATAATTCCGACGTAATCGGCAGCGCTGGCGTCCTTCAGGGACTCGTCTTCCTTGAGTAGGTGTTCCTGAGGAGACCGGCCGATCATGCCTCGGGAAGCTAACAGAGCCTTTACGTTGCCGGGACGAGGGACCGCCATTTTGAATATTCCGCCCTTTGCGGTAGCCCCCGCCAAGAGTGCGATATCTTCGAGTGGCTCGACTAAATGTTCGGCTACCTGCTCAGCGTGGACGATGTCGAACTTCATAGCAGCTATCGCTTCGTTGTCTATGATCTGCACGCCGACCTCGCGGGCGAATTTGATCTTCTCAGGCGAAATCTCTGTGGCGAAAACGGTTGCGCCAATCCCACGAGCGGCCCGAGACCACTTGCCAAAACCGAAGCCGTAGTCTAAGAACGTGATCTCGGACAGAGGCTTGCGTATCAGTGCGAAAAGAGCCTCCAGCTCACCAGAAATGTTTTCGAAGTTTCTCAGCGTAAGCACGCGCTCCTCGTAGGCCTTGAGAAAATCCGAATCGATCATTTCGTTGTAAACGTGGTTCAACATGAACCCGTTTGGAACGTACTTCTGATAGATAAGGCCGCAAGATTCACATTCGATTAATACGTAATCCGTGCCCTCCAAATAGCTCCATTCTATGGTTCCGTTAGCGGCGGAGTAATGGTTCTCCAACATGCTCCGCAAAGGGGCTTCGCTCAGTGGGGCTCGGTAAAGCAGTCTCCCTCCTGGCGTTTCGCAAATGGGGCACACTTCCCTACTTGTGAAGTATCTCAGGTCGTAGCCCCCATTGCGCAGTTCGCTTATCTCCTGCGCCATGCCGCCAAGCCCACCGATCCGGCGGTGGCTAGGAGTGTAGACGGCTCGGGAACAGAAGCGTATTCCACTTTCATGAGGCCATTCTACTCAGAGGGCTTGGCGAGAAGAGGGTCCTGTATCAGGCGCAGCTTTTTGACCACGGTTTTGCCCCCGGCACTGAGCCGAACCGCGTAGACTCCCGGGTCTGCGGCCGGTGGCCCGCCTCGTCTGCCCCGGCCTTCTTCCTCGCCTTGTGCCGAACCGCGCAAATTCCAATATGCGACGCCGATACCCTTTGCGCAAGCTACGTTTTGCAACGTCGAGAAGACTGTGCCGTCCGCATTTAGAACCTCGAGCTTCGCGTCCTTTGCCTCGGACTTCAAGTAGTAGCTGATTCGCGCGCCAACGGGGGGATTGCGTCCCCAAAACCAGCCTTGGCCGTCCCCGTAACCGCCGCTGCGGTCCCTTGTCCACCGAACCGCGTCGACCATATCGAATAGGACGAGATCCTCTTGTAGAATCTTGGCGGTCGCCTGCTGAAGGGCCTCCACAGGCGCGATAAACATGCCGCGGCCGTGTGTGGCCAAAATGATCTCGCGCTCGCGCGGATGAACGACAATATCGTGCACAGCGACCGTGGGCAGGTCCGATTTCCAACGGGTCCATGTCTTGCCGCGATCGTTCGAAACGAACACGCCGAACTCGGTTCCTGCGAATAGCAGATTCTCGTTAACGGCGTCTTCCTCGATCACATAGACCGAGCCCATCGGCATATTGGCGGCAATTTGGGACCAGGTCTTGCCAAAGTCTTCGGTGAGAAGGATGTACGGCTTCATATTCCCCGATCGGTGGCCGTCGAACGTGACATAACACCGCTCCAGTTTATGCTTGCTGGCTTCGACCCTGCTAACCCACGTATTCTTGGGCACGTCTGGAATGTTCGCTGTGACATTGGTCCAGTCGTAACCGTCGTTTTGCGAAACTTGGACCAAGCCATCGTCGGTTCCGACCCATACGTTTCCCGGCATGCGCGGAGACTCGCTGATCGTGATGATCGTACAGTGGGTTTCGGCGCCGGTGTTCTCCGGACTGAGGCCGGCCATCTTCTTCTGCTTCTCCGGATCATTCGTCGTCAAATCGGGGCCCGCAATACGCCAGTTGTCGCCGCGGTCGATCGATTTAAAGAGTTTGTTGCCGCCGAACCAGACGATGCGCGGATTGTGTGGGCTCAAAACTATAGGGCTCGACCAGTTGAAGCGGTACGTTTCGCCTTGCGGCGGCCGGGGCCGGATGGATGCGCTAGCGCCTGTCCGCTTGTTTAGCCGGCTGATCCCTCCACCTTGGCTTTCGCTGTAAACCGTCTCGTTGTCCAACCAATCTACTTGCACGTGGAACCCGTCCCCGCCACCGACGCGGTACCAGTCGTAGTTTGCGATGCCGGCTCGGTTTCGGGACTGAGAAGGCCCGCCCCAGCTACCGTTATCTTGCAGGCCGCCATAGACGTGGTAGGGATAGGCCATGTCGTAACCGACCGCGTAGAACTGCGCGCCGACGATTGCGCCCATGTGCCGCCATGTTTGCCCTCCGTCCCAAGAGACCCCAGCGCCACCGTCGTTGCCGACCCACATGTGCTTCGAATTCGCTGGATCGATCCAAACCGCGTGATAGTCCACGTGAAGCGAAGCGCGAACGGGTCGCCATGTTGCGCCGCCATCTTTGCTTTCCATTAGCTGCGTGCTCGTGGAATACAGGTGGTTTTCGTCGTTAGGATCGACCGCCAGTTCGTAGTAATAGAACGGCCTCGAATTAAAACGCCCAAACTTCTTCCAGGACTTGCCGGCGTCGTCGCTCCTGTAGAGTCCATCCTCACCTTTCTCGCCGGCTGTGCCCTCGACTAGCGCAAAGATGGTACTCGGATTCTTAGGATAGACAGCAAGGCCGATTTTGCCAGTTTCTCCCGCCGGCAAGCCGCCGGCCAGCTTCTTCCATTTCTTGCCGCCGTCCGTGCTCTTAAACACCCCGCCCGACTTCCCGCCGCTTCGAAAGGTGTAGGGAAACCTTCGACGCTCGTACATACCCGCATACAAAACGTTCGGGTTCTTCGGGTCGATAACGAGTTCCGTTGCGCCGGTATTCTCGTCGATGTAGAGGGTCTTGGTCCAAGTGGCGCCGCCGTCCTCGGTCATGTAAACACCGCGCTCCTCTCCGGCCGACCAAAGAGGACCGATTGCGGCGACCCAAGCTTTCTTGGGATCCTTGGGATGCGTAACTATCCGCGCGATCTGCTGGCTCTCGGTGAGCCCAACGTTGCGCCAGGTCTTCCCTGCATCGGCCGACACGTAAACGCCATTGCCCCAAGCCGAACTATTGCGGTTGTTGGATTCGCCCGACCCGACCCAAACGATATTGCTGTCGGCTCGCGAGACCTGAACGCAGCCAATCGAAGCCGCCGGCTGGTCGTCGAAAATCGGAGTCCAGACGACGCCGCCGCCCGTGGTCTTCCAGACGCCGCCCGAAGCGGTTGCGATGTAAACGGTTGCCGTGTCCTTCGGATCGACATCGATGTCCGCGATACGCCCGCTCATCGTCGCCGGCCCAATGCTGCGGAACTTCAGGTTCGCAAGTAGGTCCTCGGTCGTGCCTTGGGCATAGCAGATGGCGAACGTGGACAAGGCCGCAACGGTCGCGGCTAATCGACAGGAAAGACGCATTTGGGAACTCCCTCTCAGAATCAAAAATGGTGTGAGCCGCGAAATGCACGGCAAAGCGGACAACCGATTAACGAAAGCCGGGCCGGCAAAAGTTGCCTGGCCGCTGGAACGTTACCCCTTTTCCACTAGTGAGGGAGCACCCGCATGGCGATCACAAACCGCCGGACGTTGATCCTTTGTCCGATCTTCCCCGAATACTCGGGGTCGTTGAGTGGGTCGATGTCGTCACCTGTGGAGATCAGGAGATCGCGTAGAATCTCCGGCAATATCCCGCGGCGCACGTATTCCAGTCCAATGGCGAGAGTTGCAGCGGCCATCGGCGACGAGAAGGAGGTCCCGGACCATATAGCCATATTTCCATCCCAATAGAAGCTCTTGATTCCGGTTCCCGGGGCGGCCATGTCGACCGAGCTGTCCCAGTTACTGAATGGCGCTTTGAGGTTTTGCGGATCGATTGCGCTCACACTGAGCATCTCGCTATAGGATGCCGGAAAGAATGCGCTTGGTAATCCGTTGTTTCCGGCCGCGCCCACGATCAGGATGCCGCGCGTTTCGGTCCAATCGAGAAAGTCGCTCATAGCATTGATTGATTCGAGCGAGCCAAGGCTGACGTTAGCTACTTCCGCTCCGGAGGTGACCGCGAAGGCGATTCCCTTGATGAGCCGCCAAGCGGTTGTGTATCCGTCGCTGTCCGCCACCCTGACGACAATCAGCTTTGAATGAGGAGCCATTTGCGCGATGATTCCCGACACCATCGTCCCATGGCCGGCCGCCTCATCGAAAAACCCATTGCCGTTCGTGTCGACGCCGCGAGGCAGGTCGAAGGCATGCAGGTTCGACTCAACCATATTGGCGCTTGCCACGACGGACTCCCAGAGAAAAGGCTGTCGGGGCGATAGTCCGGTGTCCAGCACTGCGACGCGCACTTCTCGCATCGCAAAGGCCGAACCGTTTGGTATCCAGTTGATCTGGGCTAAGAACGCAGCGTTCAACTCATAGAAGGCGTTGGGATCACCCACGGCCCCAATCGTGGTGGCCTTCCCTGCCCCGCTGTGCTCAGGCATCTCGAGGTCTTCATCTTCCTCAGCCCACACTACGCTGGGATGCAATTCCATCGCCGCTTCCACTTCTTCGGGATCCTGTCCTTGAGGCACTCCGAAGTAAGCAAACGGCGCCTGCGGAGTTACGTCGATCAGCGTTAGGTCGAATGCAGCCGCGATTTCCTTAGGGTCGGCGCCCGGCGCCAGTTCGGCCATGATTTCCGCCGTCCAAGAACTCGCCGCAAGGCAAACAACAACGCTAGCTAAGTATTTTTTCATGTTATTTATCTCGATTGACGTAGCCGCCGAATAACACCAGCGGGGCCCAGAAATAAGGGTGTTCCTGGATCTGGCGTCCCGTAGCCCTGGCGGCCCGCAGGGAATCTTTTAGAGTTTTCTTAGAGGACAACTCTCTATAATACGCCGTCATCATCTCGCTGGCGACGAGGTCATCCAAGGGCCATGCGCTAGCGACGACCGCCTGCGCGCCCCGAGACATAAACGCCCGCACGAGCCCGTCGGGTTCCATCTTCGACCGAAAGGACAATCGGCCGGTGTCGCACGCCGACAACGTTACGAGACGCACGCCCAGATGACTGCGAGCGATATCTGCCGCGTATATTCTTCCGCCGGCCAGTTCGATGCTCGAAAACATAGGGTTGTCGAACCGAACGACAGAGTGGCCCGCGACATGCAGCAGGTCTAGAGAACGCGATTCCATCATGGCCATTGCGTCATCGGTGGTAACGGCCACCGCGGCGCCCGGGAAGCAGTTCAGAAACGCTTCCGTCTCCGCTCGGACGTGCGGTAGACTCTCGCTCCCGAACGACCATATCGCAGCTTTAGGGTTTGCCGGCAGAGTTGCGTTACCTGCTTCGGCTCCGAAGAGTGGACTGGGCAAGAGTATGGGCTCGGCGACTTCGGTTTCGAGGTTCAGAAGTGCTTGCCACGGTACGTTCCAAAGCGCCCCGTCCGGCGAGATCGGCATTGTCGAAACCGACTCCCCGAGCCATGGATCCAGCACTTTCCTCTTGAGGTCGCACAGTGACTCCATTATGGCTCTTGACGATGCGTCTCGCTCGGCCATCGGAGCCAGGAGATCGAACTCGAACCATTGAAGGCTCGCATCTAGTTCTCCCTTCGAGATTGGAAGCTTCGTAGAGAGCCCGTTGCGGATTGCGTAGTATCCGCCTTGCGCTTCCGCGAAGACTACGGCATTCGGGGCAGGCAGGTGTGCTTGGCCGAGGAATAATCCCGCGGAATGGTTAAGCTCAAACCAGCGACGTCGGAGTCGGTTCAGCCGCCCGCGCGGCATCGGTGCGCGCCGAATCGTCGATCCGGGTATGTCGGCATCGGTTTCTATGTTGATTTCTGCGCGAATCTCGGACAGCTTTAGTGAAACTTCTTCTGATAACGTGGCCCCCGATGACGACAGAATCTCGTCGATCAGTGCGACCGAGCGCGAACGGGAGACGACGCCAATGGCCTCCTTCACGAGTGCGCGCGCATGACGACTTGACAGGCCCTCTGCGGGCGCTAATAGTGCGTCCAGGTAAGCCGACAAGGCGACGGTTTTGTCGCGCATGTATGCCGCACGTGAAACGACGCTCGACGTGGCGAGCCGCGCTTCCAGGATTTCACGAAACATTCTTCGATAAATTGAGCGCTTCTGTCTCGCATCATGCGCTGCACGCGCCCGAATGAACGAAACCTGCCACGCCAGGCCATGGTAACCCCGGGCGTTGATTACGCGTGCGGCTGCTAGAACCAGGTCATGAGGCCGATTGTCCGATCCTGCGGTGAGCGACCCATGGGCCAGCCTGGCTTTACAGAGCTGATAAGGCGAACCCGATTTCTCTAGTTGCCGCAGAGCGGCCTCGCTTTGAGCGATCGCTTGTTTGGTCCGACCCAGGGCCAGCAGCGCCTCCGAAAGCACAACACGCGCCGCGCCAGCCCAAGTCTCATTGCCAAGCCTGTCATAGGCGCGCGACGCTGCCAACAGGTGTGGCCGAGCGGCGTTTGCATCGCCCATCCCCAAATGGGCAAGCCCAACTCCGAAGTTCCGGTTCGTGCGATTTAGTGGTGTTTGCGAGTTGGTGGGAGAAGCCAGGGCGCTTTGGAACGCCTCCAATGCCTCTTCGTGCATATTCAGCACCAAGTAGGCGTCGCCAAGAAACTCTTCGACTCTCGCTGCGTCTGTTTCTGAGCTCCGTGATATCGCATCCCGTAGCTCGAGCAACGTCGCAAGCGCCTCGTCCGGTTTACCGGCGAGCAGTGAAGTGTGAGCGACGTTGAGACGACAAAGGTCGGCCGAGAATGTGTCGCCGATCGACTCGAAAGATCGCTTAGCTTCCTCGGCAGCGGATGTCGATTCGATCAGATCGCCGCCGAAGAGTGAGCAACCCGAGACCCCTAGGAGTGCAGCCGCTCTTTCACGCTCGAATTCGGGCGCGCCGAGCCCCGTAAGCGCTTTTTGAAACCAACCCCGAGCACGCCGGTAAAGGTCCCGCCACAAGAGGGCATTTCCAACATTGAGCCTGACGCGTGCCGCGAGGTCTGTGCGGCCGTGCTTATCAAGGCCGCGCGCAAGCCGCGCTCCCAAGGCGACAGCCTCATCGACCTTCCCAGCGCGAGCCAAGGAATCGACTGCGCCCGTTTGAAACGACAGCTTCGCCACGGAGTCCTTCGTGGCTGCCCCGGCCATCTTGAAGGATTGGACGCTCTTGACCCAGTCGCCGCTGGCCCTCTCGCCCACTGCTTTTGCCCGATACGTCAACCCACGGTCGTCGCCGAATTCGAGGAGGGCTCGCCAATGGCCGGCAAAACGGGCCGCGGCCGACGGATCAATGCTCAGAAGTTCGATCGTTCTAGAAAAAAACGCAAAAGACAGTCCTTCCGTCTTTCCGTTCTGACTTAGTATCCGGCGCCCCTCCGAGGGGTCGGCCGACTCCAAGCGGCTAATCAGCGCCTTGGGATTCACCATCGTCCACATCGGCCGGCGGGATATGCAGGGTATCGCTTGCGCTGACGAGTCTCAAACGCGTGTCCGCAAGGGTGTCCGCCATGAAAATGAAGCGGCCATCC
Source organism: Fimbriimonadales bacterium (assembly GCA_051003155.1). Classification (GTDB taxonomy): domain Bacteria; phylum Armatimonadota; class Fimbriimonadia; order Fimbriimonadales; family ATM1; genus JACDEQ01. The sequence goes on from JBPCLO010000047.1 coordinate 26,070, forward strand.
TCAGAAACTGGAAGCTCGCCGCTTTCCGTCTCGACACTCCATCCAGCGGCGGGATCGATTCGGCCCATGATCTCCCACAAGGTCCCGGCAAACCGGTATTGCAGGCGAGCCTCGACATCACCTCGTCGAAAAACTAGCTGAAAGGTTTCGCCCCGATCTCGGCGAGCGCCGCTCGCTTGCCGGCTGCTGGCGGAAAGCTGCATTGGGGTAACCGGGCGCCTAGAAGGACGAATATTCAGCGCTCGCCGCATTGCATCTTCGGGTGCGTCTGCAAATCCGATTGCCATACGGGACATAACCCGTCGGAACTGGCTCAATGCAGCAGCGCATGCTTCGCATCGTTCTACGTGGTCCGCGGCCGTCAGGCTCTCGCGCCCTATCGCGAGGTCCACCAGGCCGTCCAACGATTCAGGACAAGGATTTCGCATGGCAATGGTAGAGAGCTTGTTTCGCGTTCATAAATACGTTGATTGTCAAAAGAAGTCGTTGTCCGCTAGTGTCTTTCTGAGCTTGTCGAGACACCTGGACCTCGTCGGCCCGATCGCTCCCACAGGCATTCCTGTTCGTTCGGAGACTTCTGAATAAGCAACGTCGTTTTCGAAGAACAGTAGGGACAGGAGTTCACGACATTTCTTATCCATACCACCAACGGCCGATCTCACGACTTCAGCCTCCACCGCGTCGATCGCCGATGCTTCCGCCGACCGCTCTTCCGAAGCGACTACCTCGTCCAACGACAACTTATCGGATTCGCTCACCGTTTGGTGCGACCCGGCAATGCGCTTGATGCGAAGCGCTTCCCTCGAAGCAGTGACGGATAGCCACTTCGGAAGGGCGGCGGCTTGCTCTATCCGATCGATATTTGCAGCCAAGGCGACGAAGGTAGTTTGGAACACATCGGCGCAGTCTTCCCTGCCGAGTCGCATACGGGTTGGGATCGAGTACACTAAGTTCTGGTACTTTTGTACCAAGGCTGACCAAGCCGCTTGATCGCCTATCCGACATTTGGCGAAGATCTTGTCCACATTATCGTGTTGGTTTTCGATTAACAACGGGTGAGAATTGTAGCCGCTACACCAGCGAAAGCGCCGTGTCGGCGACCCTTTCCGCTGTAAGTCCGAACTCCTCGTAGATTCGCTTGTAAGGCGCGCTCGCTCCAAAGTGGTCGAGCCCAATTGCCTTGCCAGATGAACCGATCCACCGTTCCCAGCCGAGCGTGGCTCCCGCCTCGACGCTCACTCGCGCCGTAACCGAGGGTGGCAGCACGGAGTCCCGGTACTCCTGCGGCTGCTCCCCGAACAGCTCCCAGCAGGGAATGCTCACGACACGCGTCGGTATGCCTTCAGCTTCAAGCATCTCGCGTGCGTCGACGCAAATGGAAACCTCCGATCCCGTTGCGACAAGTATAACCCTGGGATCACTGGATGCTTCCCTCAGAACGTACCCGCCGCACAATCCGCCCTCGATTCCGGGCGAAAGCGGCGGCACCGGCTGGCGGGTCAGCACGAGCGCCGTCGGCCCCCTGTTGCGCTCTAAAGCAATTTTCCAAGCCGCGGCTGTTTCGTTTGCGTCGGCCGGTCGAAACACCGCTAGGTTGGGAATCGCCCTTAGCCCCATCAGGTGTTCGATCGGCTGGTGCGTTGGCCCGTCTTCGCCGAGGCCGATGCTGTCATGCGTAAACACGAATATCGAACTCAATTGCATAAGCGCAGCCAGCCGAACGGCCGGCCTCATATAATCGCTGAAGATCAAAAACGTTCCGCCGAACGCGCGAAACCCACCATGCAGATTCAGGCCGTTGAGTGCGCAAGCCATAGCATGCTCGCGAACTCCGAAGTGAATATTGCGACCCATCCTACTCCCGGCGGAGAATGTGTCACCAGCGATGATTTCAGTCTGATTGGACTCAGTTAGGTCTGCGCTTCCCCCCACAAGCTGCTGCGCGCCCTTAGATATCGCGTTGATAATCTTGCCGCTGGAAGCCCGGGTAGCCATGGCGCCTTCGAACACGGGCAAATGGCGTTCCCACGAGTGGTCCATCTCGCCCGCCAAGCGCTTCTTCAAAGCCTCATCGATCTTGCTTTCTGACGCGATCCGCTCTTGCCGGCACCTCGTGCCCAACTTCAGCATTCGTTCCCGAACTTCGCCGGGCACCAGGAAATGCGGTTCGAGGGGAATCCCAAGAGCGATTTTGCTGGTCTTAACCTCCTCGATGCCCAGCGGCGATCCGTGGGACTGCTCACTGTCCGCCTTATTGGGACTGCCGTAACCGATCGTCGTTGTGCAGACGATCAACGACGGGCGCTCGTCCCCCTTCGCCTCAGCGATCCGCTGATCTACTTGGTCAACGTCCATCCCATCGCACTTCGACACGTGCCAGCCATACGCGGCGAACCGCCCGGCAACGTCGTCGGAATAGGTAAGGTCCGTTTTGCCGTCGATCGTGACGCGGTTCGAATCGTAGAGATAAACCAGCCGGCCCAGCTGCAGGTGGCCGGCTAGCGAAGCCGCTTCGTGGCTTACGCCCTCCATCAGATCGCCGTCGCTGCAGATCGCGTATGTCCAATGGCCCACATGGACTGGGAACTCGGCGCGCAGCATCTCCTCTGCAATCGCCATCCCGACACCTGTCGCGAACCCCTGTCCGAGGGGCCCCGTCGCCATTTCGACGCCCGGAGTCATAAAGTTCTCGGGGTGTCCGGGGGTCTTGCTTCCCCACTGGCGGAAGTTCTTGATATCTTCGAGGCTCAGGTCGTAGCCCGTGAGATACAGCAGGCTGTAGAGCAGCATGCTCCCGTGTCCCGCGCTGAGAATGAACCTATCTCTGTTGAACCATTCCGGCGCTTCGGGGTCGAAGCGGAGGTGCCTCGCGAAGAGCGCGTAGCCCATCGCAGCTGCACCCATCGGCAGGCCGGGGTGCCCGCTGTTGGCCGCCTGGACAGCGTCCATCGAAAGGCCGCGAATCGTGTTAAGGGTGAGTTGGGTCTCGACCGCCTCTCCGGTGGGCATGGGTGCAATCGTACCCGCCGGATTGCCGCTTAGCTTGGAACCTGACCGGATTCAAGCACTTCAGCGGCAACCGCAGCAGTATGGCGGTTCGAGTTTCGCGCGGCGAAGTGTATCTTTTTGAAAGCTTCTTGCTCGGTCAGGCCGAACTGCTCCATGAGCAGTCCCTTTGCGCGTTCGATCGTCTTGCGGTCGTCGAGGTCCTTCTTGGCCCTTTCGAGCAGGTACTGTGCATTCTGGTACTGATTGAACCGCGCTGCCGACAAGGTCATCGCAGGCGCCAGGTCCTCTGTCCTAAATGGCTTGACCAGGTAATAGAACGCCCCGGTCTCCCCAGCTCTCGCAACCGTGTCCTCTTCGACATACGCGGTAAGGAAGATCACCGGGCACGGATTGTCATGCAGTATCTTGTGTGCTGCGTCGATGCCGTCCATGATGGGCATTCGCACGTCGAGGATCGCCATGTTTGGGGCATGCTGGGCGGCCAAGCGCACAGCCTCTTCACCGTTCCGGGCCTCCGCAACCACGTTATGGCCGAGCCTCTCCAACTGAGCGCGCAATAGTTCGCGCACATCATCGTCGTCGTCCGCAATTAACAAGCGGTACATTTCATCCTTCCCAGACCTTTGATATACGCCAAACACTTGCCCAGGTAAACTTGTGAGCAGGCCAGCAAAATGAAAGAAGTCGTATTTTTATCGGGCGCGCGCACCCCGATCGGGAGTTTCATGGGCTCATTGTCGTCACGAACCGCACCGCAGTTGGGCGCAGCTGCGATTAGGGCCGCGCTCGACCGAGCGGGTCTGAAGCCGAATCAAGTGGACGAGGTCTTGATGGGCAATGTTCTATCTGGTGGCATCGGCCAAGCTCCTGCGCGCCAAGCCAGCCGGTTTGCGGGCATCCCCGACAGTGTACCTTGCACCACGGTTAACAAAGTCTGCGGCAGTGGCATGAAGACGATTATGATGGCCGCCCAGGCGATAAAATGCGGCGATGCCGGGGTAGTGGTCGCAGGCGGCATGGAGAGCATGAGCAACACCCCTTATGCGCTGCCCAAAGCTCGAACCGGATACCGAATGGGACACGGCGAACTCGTCGATCTGATGATCCACGACGGCCTCTGGGACCCGTATGACGATATGCATATGGGCAACGCCGGTGAGCTCTGCGCGCGGGAGTGCGGCTTACCGAGGGAAAAGCAGGACGAATTCGCAGCGCGATCTTATACGCGCGCTCTTGCTGCCCAAGAGAAGTGCCTGTTCGCCGAAGAGATCGTTCCCGTGGAGATTCCTCAGCGAAAGGGCGACCCGATGGTCGTCGACAAGGACGAGGAGCCTGGAAAGGGCAACGTCGCGAAGCTTTCTGAACTGCGCCCTGCCTTCGAGAAAGAAGGAACCGTGACAGCCGGCAACGCTTCGTCGATCAACGACGGCGGCGCCGCGATGGTCGTGGCTTCAGCGGAGAAAGCCGCCTCTCTGGGCCTGAAACCGATCGCGCGGCTCGTCGCCTATGCTCAGCACGCGCAAGAGCCGAAGTGGTTCACGACGGCGCCCGCCTTCGCGATTCAGAAGCTTCTTGAACTATCCGGCAAAACCGTTGCCGACATCGACCTTTTCGAAGTTAACGAGGCTTTCGCTGTGGTGGCCCTTGCGGTGAGTGATAAGGTCGGTATCCCGCGGGAGAAGCTGAATGTCAACGGGGGCGCCGTGGCACTTGGCCACCCGATCGGTATGAGTGGCACCCGGCTCGTGATAACGCTGATCAACGAACTCCGCCGACGAGGCGCGCAGTTCGGGGTAGCGACGCCATGCATCGGCGGGGGTGAGGCGACTGCCGTTTTAGTCGAAGTACTGTAAGCTTGTCCGGATGGTTAGGTTAGGACCTATGGGCCCACCCATGGGTGAACCAGCCTGCCGCCAACGAATTAGCGATCGATGCGCCAAGATAGATAGTCCAAACGCGCCCACGCTCCATTTACTAGAGGGCCTGTGATGAATGCGTTCGCCTCGTGGCGAACCGTTTCCCGGTAACCAATCCTGGCCCGGACCTT
>JBPCLO010000048.1:0-76634 GCA_051003155.1 Fimbriimonadales bacterium
GGAAGGGAGGAGACAAGAGGGGGGGGGGGAGACAAAAAAAGAGAGTTTTTTTTTTGGGGGGGGTCTGCCCCCCCCCCCTCCCCCCCCCCCCGCCGCTATAATCAGTCGCATGGCGCAAGCAACTGACCTGGCAACCTTCGGCGCCGGTTGTTTCTGGGGGGTCGAAGATGCCTTCAGACAAATGCCGGGCGTAATCGAAGCCACCTCCGGCTATCTGGGTGGGACCTTGGAAAACCCGACCTACGAACAAGTCTGCACCGGCCAAACCGGCCACGCGGAGGTAGTCCAGGTTTCATTCGACCCTTCGGTGATGACCTACGAGCAGCTCCTCGACGCCTTTTGGAAACTGCACGATCCCACGACGCTCGATCGCCAGGGGGCAGACGTCGGCAGTCAATACCGCTCAGCCATCTTTTACCATTCGCCGAAGCAGGAGACCGCCGCTCTTAGGTCACGGGAGCAAGTCCAAACCCGCCTCAGCCGCCCGATCGTGACCGAAATCACACCCGCGACCGCCTTCTACCGCGCTGAGGAATACCACCAGCGCTACCTGGAAAAGCGTGGCCTCTCCTCCTGCCACCTCCCATAGCGGCAGGCTACCTCGCACCCAGAAGTCGGAGTTCTAATCGCGAGACATGAAGATCTGCAACACGTACCAGAACAGCAGCGCTACGGCGGCAAACAATGCGAGGGCTGCTGCGACGTACTGATCGGTCCGATACTTGTGCAGAACCTGCGAAGTCGTGTACAGAATCGCCCCGGCAGCGAAGATCACCATTCCGACGCTGAACCAAAGCCCCAGGTTGAACCCGAAGAGCGCACCGGCGACGATCAAGCCGAGAGCTGCGATACCCACGACGAATAGCGCGGTTCTAAGGAATGAAAAGTCTTTCCGCGTGAACAGCACGTAGAGGGTCAGCGCCCCGAAGACCAGCAAGGTGACGCCGGTCGCCTGCGTCAACACGCCGTTGTACGAAGTCGCCGCCAGGAAGATTACAGGCGAGAAGATCAGCGCTTCGGCAACCGTGTACACGCCCAGGCCCACGTACGAAATGCTCGCGCCGCCCGAGGCCGCCATAGCGCTCGCCAGCCACCCGACCAGCATGAAGCCGCCAAGCACCAGCAGCCACGCGTACTGGCTGCCGGAAATCATGGCCAGCATCCGCTCGCCGACGCCGGAGCTGTAGAAAAACGCCGAGACCGCGACGAACGCAACGATCGCCATCGCCAGGTGCGAGTAGGTCTTGCGAATGAAGGTCAGGCGAGCGTCGAGCGGAGCATCCGCGACGTTGCCTTCCACATAGTTTTCAAGTGATCTCATTGATTTACTCCTGATTCTACGACGGCTAAAGCCTTGGCTTGGGAGCCCGAAAACGGGTCTGAACCTATTATAGTCCGCTTTCCTCGATTCGGTTCCGAGCGTCGCGGTTGTATTGCCCGGTGCGAAAGTGCTAGAGTCCCCTAAGCCTGGTAACCGCCACAGGCACAAAGAGATATTAATGGAACGGAAGTGGTTTCGTCCGGCCGCAATTCTCGTTGTCTCGCGATGGCTTTGGAGCCAACCAAAGGGTCCCTGGGAGCACAACGGTCATCTAGATATAAATTGATTACCCGTATGCTTAAGGGAATCCACAGTCCGGACGTTGAGGATCTCGAACACTTCGCGCCCGGCGATCCGCAAGTTTTCGGTTTCGTTCTCCAGCTTTTGGTGGGTCCAAGAGACGACCCTGGCGAAGAGAGCGTCGACGTTTCTGTTTGCACACCGGTACCTTCGTCAGACACTTTTGCGGAGCGACGTTCTAATGGCGCGACACTATCTGATCGTTCTCGAGTACAACTTTTGCAGGCTGATTAAGCATTTGAACGATGCCGTTGGGGCCTGCGTCGGGAAATCCTGGGCAGAATGTGGCCTTAAGCTGAGCCGGATCGGTCGCTGGGAGTTCGAGGACTATGATGAATGACAGACGGATGTGGCCCCGCTACCATAGGCGCTCTGGAATCGGGAAGCACGGACCATGGGAGAGGTTTCCGTAATCAATTACCCAATGGAACCCGTTTTGCCATTTGTCAGCCAGGATATCGTAGATCCGAATGACGTGACGTTGATGCCCGACCTATTTGGGGTCCTGTCGGGATTGGAGTTTTACGACAGCGACAGCGAAAGCGACCCTCCCGAAGTGCTTGTGTTCGATCGCTTTGGCAGGCAGCTCAACCTCAAGATAGACATACACACCGGCTTGAAGCGGGCACGATTAGGTGAAATGGAGCCTGCTGCAGGAAGAGCTGAATGGGTGGAGGAAATACTAAGCACCTCGATGGGGCACTGGACGGAGACCACTTGGCAGGAGGAGCTTGCGAAATCGCGCGGTCGCGAGAGGCAGGCCTCTTGCCTCCCTCTGCTGGTAGTCTTCATCGCCTTCGGAGTCGTGCTATCAGCGGGCTGGGTGGGCGTGACCCTGCAATCGGTGGGTGATTGAGAGTGATGTTAGTCGCAACGCTTGCAAGATGCGCTGAGAGCAAATCTTGCCTGCCAAATATGTCCAGCCAAAAGCGGACGGGTTGGCAGGGCGGTTGTCGAATGGTGAAATCGGGTGCTGAGGGCAAGCGTAGTAACCGGGTTCGGCTGGCGGCTGGGTGGGCTTGACCCCGTTCTCCATGAGCTTGGGTGGCACGGACACGCGACCGCATCCTCTCGCTCGCTGAAATGTCCGTCAGCGTGTCCGTGAACGCATACCTTTCAATTGCAGAACTGCATCGCATCGATCCACCCCGAATTTCGATTCCAAATCAGCGTACCCATCTCGCGCTCGACCATTCCCAATCGACTACGGCCTCGCACAAACCTCGCCGAACCGGGTTCGCGTGGATGTAATCGTTTGAGGCGTGTATCGCATGGGACGAGAACAGATCTCGGTCGTACCCGCCTCCTGCCCGCCAAAACCGCCGCCGGCCATCGGGCAATGTGAGCTGCTTCGCCAACATGGGTTCGTTCCCGCAGATTTCGCGCAATGCAACCTGCGCCACCGGCTGCTTGATCGACCGCAGAATGTCCCCGACCGAATACGTTCTTCTCAGCGGGTAGACGAGCACATGGACATGGTTCGGCATGATCACGTATGCCAAAACCATAAACCCATGCCGCTTTCGCGCCTTATCGAGGGACTTTAGGAAAAGCCGTTTGAATGCGTCGTTTTCGAGCAGGGGCAGACCGCGGTAGCAAGAAAACGTCAGTTCATGCGCGTGGCCTGCCTCGGCATATGCCAGCCGCTGTTTGCGCTTCTCTGCCACGAGCCGATTTTACTTGCGCGCCGGCGAAGGACGTCGTTCACGGGCACGCTGATTGTGAGTTATTCATGACTGGAAGCAAGGAGTCGCGTGTCCGTGCCACCCATAGTTGAGGTAAATTGTAGGTCACGCCCACCCAGCCGGCCGAATGATGTCCTGAAACAGGGCCAGAAGGTACGAACGGGAATCTACGTGGTCGAGACGAAGGGCGGCAAGGTTTACAATGGGCCAATCCAATGATATCGATCGCCGCTTAGACGAGCATGTGCGCTCTGGCAAGTTGACGAGCACAAGCTGACAATGCGAAGAGAACGCGCGTGTCCGGCGGCAGACCCAGCGGGAGATTGAGGAGCAGAAGAAGTCAATCGCCGTGGAGGTAAGAAACCCGGCGGCCCTCTTGCAAACAAGCGAGATCCCGTAGCGGAGAAGTTTTGGGAACAATTCGGCATTCCGCCACCCTAAATTGCATGGCCAACTTTGAGATCGCAAAAGAAGATGGAGATCGCAGGCTCAGAGTGCTCGACTATTGGACGCCGGCGATGGCCGTGGTGATGAAACGCGAGAGACTTATTTACCTCGAACTCAACGGTGCATGGGGCTTTCGGGGAGACAGCATAGATTTTCTTGGTGAGATTGGGCTACTCGAGGGGCTAACCGTGTTGACGACCCGGGTAAAAGATGATCGAATCGTCGAGAGACTACATGACCTGAGCGATCTGCACCTGGTTACAGGGGCGTCCCATCCGCTAAACTTCGCCCTCCTGTCCAATCTTCGAAGGCTCTCGCTCGGACAGTGGAAGGAGCGCTTCGCCTCCCTATTCGAGTCGAAGTCGATCACAAAACTCAGCCTTATGAGTTTCCTGACAGAACATTGAATCGATTTGGTGCCTTGACTCAATTGGTGGACGTATTTATCGCAGGCGGGTCGCAGTTCGAGGATTTTCAGGGAATAGAACCTCTGACTAGTCTGAAGAGCATCGACATGCGCTGCGCAAACCGTCTAAGGAGATTTGGGGGGCTGGAGCCGTTGACACAGCTTGAAGAGCTGTGGATCGATACGACGAGCAAGCACTTGACCGACGTTCCGCTCTATCGCACCTCGTGAACCTACGAAAGCTTGCGCTGATCAATTGTCATCAAATACCGACGATCAAGTTCCTAGACCATATGCCTAAGTTGGAGGAGTTCTACTTCTACGAAAACACCGATGTGGCGGACAGCGATATGACACCCTTAATCAGACACCCTTCGCTCAAGGACGTGAGCTTTATGAACCGGAAGCATTACTTGCACCGCAGAGAAGAACTGCAGCAATGGCATCCTTGAAGGGAGCTCCGTTGTTTGACAATGGAACCTGGTTCCGAGCGACCGCGCGAACCCTCGTCTGCGCCTTGTCGTTTCAAGCCTGTGCGAGCGGGTTGTCGGCATGACCTTGAAATATGTAAAGGCTTGGGTGGCACGGACACGCAACTCCTGCTTCCAATCGCGAAATGCTCGCAAGGAGCGTGTCCGTGAACGGAAGTGGCCCACGTGGGGAGGTCCGTAACCGCGTTGAGCATCGGCGACGCCAAATTCAAGAGGGAAGTCTTCATCGCCTTGTTCGAACTTGCAGATACTGACTATCAGATTCGAGTATGGAGCCAACCGGAGGATGAGTGGCGGTTTGAAAAGAAGCTCGAGTTCATACTGAACCCGGATACCCGTGCTGCTCTCCGCCATAAAACTTCCCTTGCTCTTTCTCATCACCGTTCTCATCTGCCTGCCGACTCTCTACGTCCTCGGCCTGGTGCTCGGCGCGAAAGAAAGCGTGGGTCAGTACCTCGTCGTTCTCCTCGGCACACTGGCTGCAACCGGCATCCTTCTCATTGGCTTCGCGCCGATCACGGCGTTCTTCTTGATGACGAGTAGCCATTACCAGTTCTTCAAGCTGCTCAACGTGGCCGTTCTGGGAATCTCGGGCATCATCGGGGCCAGATTCTTCCTCCGCGCGATGCGAACTCTATGGGAAGAGAACCGCGATGCGCGCGACAAAGTTCTCGTCCTCTGGATCGCGCTGTACGCCTTCGTCGGTAGCCAACTCGGCTGGACTCTCCGTCCGTTTTTCGGTGCCCCGGGGATGGAGTTCGAGCCCGTCCGCGAAGTGCAAGGGAACTTCTATATCAACATCCTCAAGTCGGCTCGCGAAGTACTCGGCTTCGACTAACGCGCGAATCCGCCTGGGGGCCGACCGTCACCGGGAGACTCTTGAGCCAGTCAGCCTCCAGTCCAAAGGGTATCCTGCGCTTGTTGCCATGAGCCTTACCCGGTTCTCGAAATTCGCACTCGGCGTGCTGGTTTTCAACCTCTGCGTCATCTTGTGGGGAGCGTACGTAAGGCATACCGGCTCGGGTGCTGGCTGCGGCAGCCACTGGCCGCTCTGCAATGGCGAAGTTTTCCCTCGTTCTCCGAGCATGGAGACGATAATCGAGTACTCCCACAGGCTCACGAGCGGCCTCGCCCTTCTCTTGGTGATCGCACTCGTCGTGTTCGCATTCCGCACTTTTCCTAAGGGCCACGGCTCGCGCACCGGATCGCTCTTAAGCGTCGCTTTCACAGTCATCTCAGCCCTCATCGGCGCCGGTCTGGTTATTTTCGGGCTCGTCGAGAGAGACGACTCGATCGCCCGGGCCGTCACCCTGTCCGCCCACTTGATCAACACGATGCTCCTGCTCGGCGCTCTTACCCTGACCTCGTGGTGGGGCACCGGCGGTAAGCCGATGCACATGCGCGGCCAGGGCGCGGCGGGTTGGCTCGTGGCGGGCGGCGCGTTCGCCGTGCTACTTGTCGGGATGAGCGGCGCCGTGACCTCGCTCGGCGACACGCTCTTTCCGCGCGACAACTCGGCCCAGGTGATTCAAGAGGGTCTTTCGGTAACGGGCCACTTTCTGATTCGGCTGCGCCTGTGGCACCCGTTCATCGCGATCTGCGCCGGCATGTACCTCTTCTTCATGACCGCTGTGCTCGGAGACACGCGCGCGAGTCGCACGGCGCACATTTTCCTTAGGCTGGTGGTGGCGTTGGTGCTGACTCAAATCGGCCTCGGGCTGATAAGCGTATGGCTGAAAGCGCCCACGGTTCTGGCGCTTCTCCACCTCTTCCTGGCGGACCTTCTGTGGATCGCGACGGTCCTCGCGGGCGCGGCCGTATTGTCAACCCAGCCGCTGCCTACGCGATCCGCCGCACTCGAAGGTTCGCAGTCCGCCGCATAGCCCATAATAGGGCAGATGTTCTCCTTGCTCCCGTTCGGCCCAAGGCCGGCCGCTACCCTTGACCTTGCTCGCATCTACCTTCGAATCTTTCACATTCCGGGTTGGAAGCTCCGCAACATTCCACGGGCCGACGCGTTCATCGTCTTTACTGACGCGACCGGCTGGCTGGGTCACGGAACATCCAAGTACATCAAGGACAAGAGCGATTACCGGCTCGACGATGAAATCACGTCGCTAGCTCCCATCCAAGGTGGAGAGGCCGTGTCGGTCGCCGTCCACCGGCTCCCCGTGAAGCGTCTCGTAGTGGCGAATCCATTCGACCAGCAGAAGATGATGAGTGGCGAGCAATACTCCGCGGCATTCCGGGCTGCCACCAGGGAGATCGAAGCCCAAAACGGCAAGTCCTTTACGCTTTTCGATCCGACCGACGACTGGAACTACCAAGAACGTCGGGTTGAGCCCATGCAGGCTGCTCGCCGAATAGTCGATGCTATCCTTCGCAGCCGCGATCAAGGAATTCGGTCGGCGAATATCATCGTCACGAGCGAGGAGAATATAGCCGCTTACCAAAATCTTGCCAGGCGCATGAACGAGGATCAGTGGAAGTTTACACACGAACCGGGCTCTGCCGACCGCGGTCTGGACCTGCTGTAGTTACTTCGCCGGCGCAACCTGAAGTCGCACCCAAAAAAGCTCGTCGGTCAAAGCGGGCCCGTACTTGATCGGCGTTTTGCCTTGTCTCTCGCCGTGCCGGTCGTTTTCGTAGGCGATGGCCGCGACAAGCTTCGTCCCCTTGGATAACCTGGGCGGGTTCTCGAAGGTATATGCGCCCACCCACGCGAGAACCCAGGGGTAGGCGCGCAGGATGGTCTTCTTTGAGCCGCTCGGCAATACCGCGGTTAGGTTAACCTGTGTGGCCGCAAGCCGCGCCTCCGGGATCACCGAAATGACCCGCACGTCATAGTCGAGCGTGAGTGTCCGTTCGTGTGTAGGGGACTTGAGCACGGGAATAACCAGTTCGCGCGTGCCGAGTTCCAGATGCTCGAGCTCTGCATATTTCGCTCCCTTGGCGAAGTATAGAGCCAGTTCGAACGACCCATCGGACGGATTGCCGTCCGGGGCGTACTGGATTTGAATTAGCAGCCTGTCCTTGCTCGTGATGGTTTTCGCAACTCCGGCCGGCGTCCGCCATGATCGGTGGCTCGATGCCCAGGCGCCGATGTACTCGTCGGTCACGGCTTCCAGGCTGCCCGTCGTTTCGAATCCCGGCGTCGCCGATTTCGAGTCTTCCCTTCTTCCCTTGCCTTCGATGTCGAGCGCAAGCACCGCCTGGCGGACGTTCCTTGGACTCTTCGGCCGGATGTCGAATCCGATGAGGCCACGCTTCTTCCCTAACCCAGGCGAGATGACGAACGTCCGCCAGTAGATGGGTCCCTCGGCCTTCACGGCGATCTTCGCTTCCGGCTCGACGATCAAATCGGGCCTACCCAGTTGCCATCCGTTCTCGAAGACCGGTTGCGGAGGGATATCCTTAGGATCGCCTTCCTTCATGCCAGTTTGAACCCACCGCTGAACGAGGACGGCTTCATCGTCGGTCATGGTTTCACCGGGGTGCATGATGCCGAAATCGGAAGTCGCCTTGTAAGGCGGCATCGAGCGGTTCAGCACCACCCAGCGAATCGTTTCTGCCCTTCGGCGCGCTTGGTCGTACGTTATGAGAGCGAACGGCGCGTGAGTGCCGTCGTGGTGGCACGGAGCGCATTTCGCAAGCAGAACGGGGGCTATGTTCTTGTAGAAAGTAACCTCGGTGTCCTGCTTCACCGGAAAGATAGTCGCCAGCATGACCGACAACACAAAGATCGACCCCGATATCCACTTCATAGTCATAAGTCCAAATCGAAGACGCCACCGGCTCCCGCGAGGTTCGATGGCGTCTTCATCCGACGTGCGGTTTCGCTATCGCAGTACGATCAGTATCAGCACGCCTATCGCGATCAGCACCAGGAGGTCCTTGTTTGAAATCGAGGACTGGCCTGGATACGCTACTTCAAGAAAATCCCCGGGCCGAAGCTCCATGGGCGATGCCGAAGCCTGAATCTTGCCGAGATCGACAATAATCGTCTTGGTCTTGCCGTCTTCATCCGTTCTAGTGATCTTGAGGTTATCCGTTCGAGCTTCCGTGTAAGGCTTGCTTTGCGCGAGCGCGTCGGTGAGAGTGATGCCGTCGCGGTACGAGATTACTCCGGGCTTAGCAACCGCACCTTTGACAGTCACGTAGTTGGCCGGATCGAGCTTCGGGACCGATACCTTCGCGCCAGGAGAAACGAGCGGTGGGGGGCCGAGCTTCGTCAGGTCGACGCAACGCTTGCCTCCATCCGGATTCGTCAGCTCGATCTTCGTTTGATCGGCGTGTGCCGTCAAGCCCCCCGCGAGCTTCAGCGCCTCGCGAACGCGAAGGCCGTCGGTATACCGAATCTCTCCGGGTTTGTTCACCGCTCCTTCGACACTAACCGAAGTGTTTGCAATTGCGGCGACGCTCAGTGCGAGGCCCGCCAAAATCGTCATAGTCTTCATCATCTTCCAAAGTCCTCCTTCAAATCGACTCGAGATAGCGCATCCTACGCTCGCCCCAGTCCAAACTGCTCACTTTAGTTGCAGTGTTCAACACCGGCACGGCTCGGGAGCGTGCAAGAACCTTTCGGGGCAAAAGAACGACGCCTCGGGGTCGAAGAGTCGTGTCTCGGAGTCGAAGAAGGCCGTCTCTGGCGACGCGAGGAGGTCCTCTTCTAACCCGAGAAGGTCTTCTTCAACACTGAGAAGGTCTTCTTCAAGCCCGAGAAGATCCTCTTCAAGCCTCGGAAAGTCGTCCCGGGATTGATCGCCGAGCTAGTCGCATCTTCGCTTGCGGAGAGCAAGCAAACCAAGCCCGTAGAGCGTGGCCGAGAGCGTCGCGGGTTCTTGCGCCCCAGTAGTTGTTGCCGAAGCCTTGGGAAAAGTCCCACTTTTCGATGCCGAGCCATTCTGAGGTGGGATCGAAATTCGGCTCCGTATAGCCGCCAGGGAGGGGGCTATGCCTAAGGGAAACACTCCGTTGGTCGTAAAACGAATTGCCGTCCCCAATCGGAAACCCGATGCTATTTGCTCCCGAAGTTGTGGACAGGTAGAAATTGCCAGTGCCATTGCCGACGGGGGCCACCGTTAGCCAATAGTGCCCCTGCTCAAGCTCTATCTCTGGCATGTCGCCGCTCACGCGCCATTCCGTCATTCCCCAGCCGCTCCTTCCCGTGGCCGTGTTGGTCGCGGCCACCGTTCCAGAATGCAAGAGTTTACCCCCGTCCCCCGGTCCCATGTTTCTGCGGAACTCGTAATACAGCTGAGTCGGCAGCGGCCCGGCGACCAGAAAGTTGCCGAACAGGTACTGGATGTCATATCCGGGGCCTTCAACAAAGAAATTGTCATAAACGCGGGCGTCTTCGATGGCAGTGTTCTTGCCCGATTCGAGGAAACCTCTGCCGTCGAAGTCTCCGCCGTACCATAGCTCGTTGTGAGGTAACGCACCCTGGGTGGTAACAAACAGCAGGTTCACTAGCAGGATTCTCATTTTAGTTCTACCTAAGGGGTCCATGTCTTCGTGATCGATCTCGTCCTTCCACAGTATGGAGATTTCCGCCTATTTTGTACGAGCCGCCACGGGCTGCCTACTGGTGGCCGGAGGACAGCAGCACTATTCGCTGACCTCTTCGACGACGGGGTCGGAAACAGGAATCGCCACCGATGCCAGGAGCACGGAAGCGCCGAGCGTGACTGCACAAGCAATGATCGGCCAGAAATGGCCGATATCGAATAGCAGCCCGCCCAACGGTACCCCGACGATCGCGCCGACTCCTTGCGCCGTCATCACCGCCCCAAGGTACGACCCCGCGCGCCTGGGGTCGATGTGCCCGATCGCGGCCTGCCAACTGGGAATCGCCAACAAGAAACCGACGCCAACCAGGGCCCCAGAAAATGCGACGAATGCGAGGTTGCGCGCAAAGTCGTACCACGCTCCGACCGCCACGAACCAAATTCCCAAGGCGCAAAGCAAGAGACCCAGTTGGACCGCCCGCCTGCTACCCATTCGCTCCCCCCACTTGCTGATCGGAACTCCCAAGATCGCCATTGAAACAGCTGCAGGAAGCAGAAGCAGGCCGAACTGAGTCTCCGAAAGGCCGTATAGTTCCGATGCCAATGGCTTGATGACCCCGAGCAGGAGCCCGACCGCAAGAAACACGACGAACGCAAGGGCTAACACAAGTGGGATTTTCCGTGCGCATTGAATCAAGTCTTGGAGGCGATGCTCATCCAAAGCGTGCCCCTCTGCGATGCGGTGCTTTCTGCTATCCTTCGCAGCAAATCGGAATGCAGCCAAACCGGTAGCCAGAAAAAGCGCGGACGCCAACACAAAGCTGGGGACGCGCGAACCGAACAAATCGTTTACCACCCCGCCCACCAGCGGCCCGAGCGCCAATCCCAGCATAAAACACACGTTGAGGAGGGACATGCCTTGCGTTCGCTCTTCGGGCCCTACCGCTTCACCAACGGCGGCATAGATGGCTGGCCACAGCATCGCCGCTGCGAGCCCGTCGATCACCCGCAGGCCGACGAATGAAGCCACCTCCGCATGTCCCCAGGTGTACGGAACGGCCAAACTCAGCAGCGGCGTGAGCACCACAAGCGCCGGCGCAAGAATCAGGAACATCCGCCGCCCGTATTTATCCGTCAAATGACCCGCAAACGGCTTGAATACCGCCTCGCTGAAAAGAAATGCGGCAAGCACCGTGGTGAAGACCGTCCCCGAGAACCCGCGGTCGAGCTTGAGGTAGACGGGCATGACCGAGACGTTCAGAACCGCGAATCCGAGCTCGGCGGCAAGTGCTATTAGGAGGAGCCGGAAGATCGGCGCACGTCGCCAGACAGGTGTTGTTTCAGCCCCCGAAGTCCGCATAAGAAAGAGGACGAGCCTAAAGAATCAGGCTCGCCCTCATTTTGACTGCTTTTTCGCCGCTACCGTTTGACGAACTGGAAGCCGCGCCGCGCACGCTTGCGTCCGTACTTTTTCCGTTCTTTGACTCGTGGGTCGCGGGTCAAGTATCCGCTTCGTCGAAGCGGAGTACGCAAGTTCGAGTCCATCTCGATGATGGCCCTGGCGATACCGAGTTTGACAGCGCCTGCCTGCCCGGTGATTCCGCCGCCGGCCGTATCGGCCACGATGTCTACCTTGCCATCGAGTCCCACTTGCTTCAAGGGGCTTTCGACAACCATCTCCAGCACCTTCCGGCCCAGGTACGCGGCCATCGGCTGCTTGTTGATGGTTATCGCTCCGGTTCCGGGTGAAAGCCATACCCGAGCGATCGCGCACTTGCGTCGGCCCGTCGCGTAATACTTGTCTGTCTTTGCCATTACTTGTCTCTCCCGATCTTGAGTGGTTCCGGCGACTGCGCCGTGTGCGGGTGCTCATCGCCCGCGTACACCTTGAGCTTCGCATAGGTGGCGCGCCCCAGCTTGTGCTTTGGAAGCATTCCCCACACAGCTTTCTCGATAAGGCGCTCCGGATGGGTCTTCAAAAGCTTGCCGCGAGAAACGCTCTTGATGCCGCCCGGATAGCCAGTGTGCCAATAGACGAGTTCGTCTTGCTTGTTCTTGCCCGTCAGTTTGGCTTTGCCTGCATTGATGACAATCACATGGTCCCCCACGTCGGCATTGTAGGCGAACATAGGCTTGTGCTTGCCCCGCAGAACCTGCGCGACCGCTCCCGCGAGGCGCCCGATGGCGTGCCCCGTGGCGTCCACGATATACCATTTTCTCTGTATGTCTTCCGGTTTCACCGAGTAGGTGCTCATTTTCTCATTCCTCTATTCGTCGCCGTCCACAAAATCGTTTGTTTTGCGCAGGTCTCTCAACTGCCGCCCGTACTTCACTTTCAAGAGCGTTAGCCCCTTCGCCGGGAGCACTACGGGCCACTTAATCGAACCGCGCTTGGCAGGATCGAGAAGCGCTCCGAAATCCCTAAGGCTCCTCTTGCCGTAGCCCACTTCCATCAGGCCCCCGGCAATTCGCCTCACCATCCCGCGGAGAA
The DNA here is from genome assembly GCA_051003155.1 of Fimbriimonadales bacterium. Classification (GTDB taxonomy): domain Bacteria; phylum Armatimonadota; class Fimbriimonadia; order Fimbriimonadales; family ATM1; genus JACDEQ01. The sequence continues at coordinate 12,649 of JBPCLO010000048.1, forward strand.
AGGCCGTAGCCTCGATCCGGATTCTCACTTCGTCTCGCATTCGCCTAACCGAGATCGCCTTTACGTCCCGGAGCGTGTTCTCCACACCATCCAGCTCCTCACCGAAGGCTCGAAAATCGTTGCGCCCGACAAGGGCGGCGGCTGCTTTTCGCATCTTCTCCACGTCGAGCTTTCGAAAGGTCCCATAAACGAACCTGGCTCGACGCGGGTCGACGTGCTCCGACTCTGCGATTCGATACTCGTACACCCTCGATCGAGCGTAGAATCGCGAATGGAAATCCTTCGATACCTCGACGGCGTCCAGAATCCGTATCGCCGGTCCGGCCTGGCGGTTGATCGCGAGCTTCCAGTTCTCGGTGGGCATCGGATTCGCGGATGCGAAGTCGGCCACGAAGCCCTTCGCGTGCGCCCCGGAATCCGTCCGGCTCGCGCCTCTTAGATCCACTTCCTCGCCGCAGATCTGGCGAATGCAACTTTTCAAGGTTCCTTTCACGGTTCTGAGACCGCGCTGCTCTGCCCAGCCGCAAAAATCAGTTCCGTCGAACTCGATTAGCAGCCGAATTCGTCGTTTCTCACTAGTCAATCAATTCGATAACAACCGTGGGAGCGGCATCGCCCCGGCGACGGCCGGTTCGCGTGATCCGTGTATAACCGCCCGGCCGATCCTTTGACTTCGGTGCCACATTGTCGAACAGGTGCTTCACCAGGTCTTCACCGTTGATCAAGCACCTCTCCGCCAGTTCCTCCTGCGTCAATGCTAGCTTTCTGCGTGCGGGAGTGCTCGAACCATGCCCGACCAACACGCGGCGCGCTCTTCGACGAGCTGCGAGCGAATCGTCCTTGGCGAGAGTAATCAGCGGCTCGACCACCCTCCGTAATTCCTTGGCGCGGCCCTCGGTCGTGTGCACGTAGCCGTGGCGGATTAGCTGCCGCGTCAGATTCGTAAGCAACGCATTGCGCTGGTCGCTGGGAAGTCCCAGCTTTCGCCTGTCGACCCGATGTCTCATTACTCTTCGTCTTCCTCTTCGTCGTCGTCGTCGAACTCGACCACTCGGGCACCTGCCTTGCCGGGCTTCAGTTCTAAACCGCGCTCGGCCAACTTGTCACGCACTTCCTGAAGCGCTTTCTTTCCAAAGCCGCGGATTCCGAACAGATCGGCCTCGGACTGGACAACGATGTCCTTCAAGGTTGATAAATTCGCTCGCCGAAGGCAGTTGAATGTGCGTTGGCTGAAATCCATTTCCTCTACTCGGATGTCGGGAACACCCGCCAATTCTGGAGCTTCCTCACCCTCATCGTCGATGCCCAAATCCATGACCCCGCCGCCAAGCTCGAAGAACATCCGGAAGTACTTGTCGAGTATTTGCGAAGCTTGCGTAACCGCCACATTAGGCGCCACGGCTCCGGTCGTCCAGACCTCGAGCGTGAGCCTCTCAAAGTCGGTGCGCTGCCCGACGCGGGTCTGCTCGACAGTGTAATTGACCTTCTTGACAGGGGTGAACTGAGAACCCATCGGAATGATCCCGATCGTGCCTTTGTAGCGCTCTTGCCGTTCAGGCAAAACGTATCCGGTGCCCCAACTCACGTAGAGCTCCACATAGAGCGACGTCTTGGCCTCGCTCATCGTGCAAATGTAAACTTCGGGGTTGATGATCTCGATCTCGTCGGGCGTTTGGATGTCGGCGCCGGTGACGCGGCCCTTGCCCTTGATGTCGATAACAAGCTCGCTGTCGTCCTCAGGCGGCCGCTCGGTGTTGACCCGAATCGCGACGTCACGAAGGTTCAGGAGCAGCTCGCTCATGTCTTCCTTCACGCCTGGGATCGCGGCAAATTCATGTAAGACCTTGTCGACACGGACGGCCGTGATCGCGGCCCCGGGGATCGAGCTGAGCAGAACGCGGCGCAGCGTATTGCCGATGGTCTGGCCGTACCCGCGCTCGAGCGGCGTGAGCACGAATTTGACGTAATTTGCGGTGAGTTCGAGTGTTTGAATCTGTGCGTTCATTATCTTGTGTAGAACTCGACGATCAATTGTTCGTTGATCTCCAGGTTGAGCTCGCCCTTCGTCGGCGGCCTAAGGACCTTGCCTTCGAAAGAGTCCGAGTTTAGTTCGAGCCATTCGGGAATCGAGCGAACTCCCATCTGCTGAAGCGTTTCCTTGATATAAGCGCTCTCGCGCTTGCTCTCGTGCAGAGCCACCACGTCGCCGGGACGAAGTTGGTAGCTAGGAATATTCACTCGCTTCCCGTTCACCGTGAAGAACCGGTGAGAAACTAGCTGGCGAGCCAAACCGCGCGCGGTGGCCCAGCCCAGGCGGTAAACGACGTTGTCGAGCCGGGTCTCAAGAAGCTGGAGCATATTCTCGCCCGTAACGCCTCGCCTTCGCGTAGCTTCGTCCATATAAGCGGAAAACTGCTTCTCGCGAAGCTGGTACATCCTCTTCAGCTTCTGCTTTTCAAGGAGCTGCTCGGCGAATTCGGTCAAGCGGCGGCCGCGCATGGCGTTGTCGCCGTGCTGCCCGGGCGGCTTATTGCGGTTTTCACGCTCGATCTGGCACTTGCGCGTATAGCATCGATCGCCCTTCAAAAATAGCTTCTGGCCGGCGCGGCGGCAGAGGCGGCACTTGGCTTCCCAAATCACTGACATGCTGTTAGACTCTTCTCCTCTTGGGCGGCCGGCAGCCGTTATGCGGCAAAGGGGTGACATCGCGAACGGAAACGACGTCGAGGCCGCTCGCCTGCAGCGCGCGCATCGCGGTTTCACGGCCACCACCCGGCCCTCGGACCCAGATATCCACTCGCTTCACGCCGTGTTCCTGGGCGCGCCGTGCACAGTCCTCCGCGGCCATCTGCGCGGCGAACGGCGTGCCCTTGCGGCTTCCCTTGAAATTGACATGCCCAGCGCTGGACCACACGATCACGTTGCCGGCTTTGTCCGTGATGGTGACGATCGTGTTGTTGAACGAGGACTTGATATGGGCAATCGCGTGGAGGATGCCTTTCGAAACCTTCTGCTTGCCTTTGGTTGTAACTGGTTTTCGAGCCATAAAATCCCTTACTTCGTAACTTTCTTCTTGCCGGCGACCGTCTTCTTCGGACCTTTACGGCCGCGAGCGTTGGACCGAGTGTTCTGGCCCCTCGTGGGTAGCCCGCGGCGGTGTCGCAAGCCGCGGTAGCTGCCAATCTCGATCAGGCGTCGGATGTTGGTCTGGACGTCCCTCTTGAGATCGCCCTCCACCTGATAGTCGCGCTCGATGACTTCCCTAAGGTGCGCTATGTCCTGGTCGCTTAGCTCGTTGACTTTCTTGCTGACGTCGACTCCCGCCCTTTCGCAGATCTCTTTCGAAGTCTTCCTTCCGATGCCGTAGATATAAGGAAGAGCATATTCGACCCTCTTGTCCCGCGGAAGGTCCACACCGGCGATACGAGCCATATGTTAGTTGTTCACTCTCATTCTTAGCCTTGCCTCTGCTTGTGCTTCGGGTTCGTGCACAAAACGCGCACGACGCCTTCGCGTCGCACGATCTTGCACTTATCACACATCTTCTTCACACTTGTGCGGACTTTCATAAATAGCAACCATGCGCCATCGACCACCTCGTCGCCGGTAAGAACTGACGCAAGAGCGAAGTATACCGCAAAGTTTGCCCAAATCGCGGGCGACGTTCCTGGTTTGGGCCGCCTTGATCATCTAGGTCCTTTTCGTCCTATTGCAGCTTGGGGGGTGATTCGAGGAAGGCTCCAATCGTCATAATTACACCAGCCTGACCATGCTAACAATCGCAATGCTCCTCGCCACCTCGATCACCCCCCAAACACCGCCCGAGTTCCCACGAGAGTTCCGCGCCGTCTGGGTGGCGACAGTCGACAACGTGGACTGGCCCTCGGAGCGCGGCATCCCGACCGAGCAAGCCCAAAAGGAGCTCCTAGCGATACTCGACCGGTGCGCCGAGCTCAAACTCAACGCCGTCGTCTTCCAGGTCCGCCCGAGCGCAGACGCCCTCTACAAAAGCAAGCTCGAACCCTGGTCGGAGTTCTTGACAGGCCGCCAAGGCCGCGCCCCCGACCCTAAATGGGACCCGCTCTCCTTCGCCATCGAGGAGTCTCACAAGCGCGGGCTGGAGCTCCACGCATGGTTCAACCCATACCGCGCGACTCACTTCAAGCAGATCGGGGCGAACGCGCCATCGCACGTCAGCTTCACCAAACCGCACATCGTCCGGAAATACGGCCGGTACCTCTGGATGGACCCGGGCGAGAAGGCCACGCAAGGCCATTCGCTCGCGGTCATGATGGACGTCGTGCGCCGCTACGACGTCGACGGCGTTCACATCGACGACTATTTCTATCCGTATAAGGAAAACGACCAGGACTTCCCTGACGGTATGAGCTACGGGCGATACAAGGCGACTGGCGGCAGCCTTGGCAAAGACGACTGGCGGCGGTGGAGCGTGGACACGTTCGTGGAGCGCCTGTACAAGTCCATCAAGGCCGAGAAACCGCACGTGAAGTTCGGGATCAGCCCGTTCGGCATCTATCGCCCCGGCATTCCGAAGGGCATCAAGGCGGGCGTGGATCAGTACGCCGACCTCTACGCAGACGCCCGAAAGTGGCTGGTACAAGGCTGGTGCGACTACTACTCGCCGCAGCTTTACTGGCGCAACAGCCAGACCCCCCAGAGCTTCAGCACCCTTCTCAAGTGGTGGGTGAAGCAGAACCCGAAAGGCCGCCACATCTGGCCCGGCATGTACACCGGCATGGTGGACCAAGGCAAGTGGCCGGCCAAAGAGGTCACCGGCCAGATCGGCATCACGCGCCGGGTCGATGGCGCGAGCGGCAACGTGCACTATAGCATGACCGCGTTCATGAACAACCCGAAGTCGCTCAACGTGCTCCTCAAGAAGGGCCCATACGCCGGCCCGGCGCTCATCCCCGCCTCGCCCTGGCTAGAAAAGAAGGTTCCCTCGAAGCCGGTGGTCGCAGGCGAGCATGGGACGGTTTTTCTCTCTTCTGCCGCCGGCGAGGGCGTCCGTTGGTTCGCGGTATACGCGAGGTACGGCGAGCGCTGGGTTCCGCATGTCGCCCCCGGCCCGACGGCTCGGATGATCGTGCCACCCGCTTTTAACGGCTCGCCGCTTAACGGCATCTGGGCGGCGACGGTCGGCCGAACCGGCAACCGGAGCGAATGGACCGCGAGCGGGCGCTAATTCATATTCGCGAAAAACGGGCACGGCGCACTTAGTTTTCTGCTAGCTACTTCGTCTCTGTCCCTGGGGCAACACCCCTAACTATGAAGCGATTTTTCGAATCGCCATGTATCCGTTGAGGCGTGACCTCGTGTGGCAGGTAGCGACTCGCCGGGAGCCTCACGGCAGACGACAGTCGTTTTCCCTTACTTGTACCGGTAAGTAATACGCCCGCGGGAGAGGTCGTAAGGGGTGAGTTCGACGCGCACTTTGTCGCCGGGCAGGATGCGGATGTAGTACATGCGCATCTTGCCACTGATGTGTGCGAGGACTTCGTTGCCGGTTTCCAGCTTCACCCGGAAGACCGCGCTCGGAAGCTTCTCCACGACCGTGCCTTCGACCTCGATTCCGCGCTCTTTGTCGGTTGTCTTTAGTTTTCTTTGTCTTGCCATCTATGCCTTTAGGGCCTGGCCGCTGAGCACAGTCGGGCTGCTGCTTAGGTCTGTCAGGATCACGGGGGAGCCTTTGGTTACCAGCACCATGTGCTCGAAGTGCGCCGAGAATTTGCCGTCCTGCGTTACGGTGGTCCAGTGGTCGGCTAAGCACCGGACGTGATACTTGCCCTGATTGATCATGGGCTCGATACAGATCGTCATGCCGGCTTTCAGCCTGGGGCCGGTGCCGGGCTTTCCAAAGTTTGGGACGTTCGGCTCCTCGTGAAGGCTTCGCCCGATTCCGTGGCCCACCAAATCGCGAACCGCGGAGTAGCCGTGGCGCTCGACGTAAGAAGCGACTGCCGAGCCGATATCGCCGGTGCGGTTCCCTTCCCTTGCTTGGGCGATTCCCTGGTAGAGACTCTCCTTGGTTACGTTGAGCAAACGCTGGGCCACAGACGAGATTTCTCCGACCGCGTACGTCCAAGCCGAATCGCCGTGGAAGCCCTCAAAGAAAGCGCCGATGTCGAGGCTGACGATATCGCCTTCCAGCAAAAGCCGCGGCCCGGGGATTCCGTGGACCACTTCATCGTTCACGGAGATGCACACAGCGGCCGGGAAGCCTTTGTATCCCTTGAATGAGGGCACCGCGCCTTCGTTGCGCAAAACCTCTTCACCGATAGCGTCGAGATCGGCGGTCGTGGACTTACCCGGAACGATCGCATCGGACATCGCATCCAGCGCTAAGCGAACCTTGCGGCCGCACTGACGCATGATCTCGATCTCGGGCGCGGTTTTGATATAGATCACAGGACCGCTTCAATCCTTCTCTCGATCTCTTCGACCCCACCGTTGCCATCGACTTTCCGAAGGAGGCCCCTATCGCTGTAGTAGTCGAATAGCGGAGCCCTCTTCTCTTTATAAACGGCGAGTCTCTGGCGGATCGCTTCCGGCTTGTCGTCCTCGCGCACCAAAAGCGTGCCCGAACACCGTTCGCATCGTCCCGAAGAATTCGCAGCGTCGCTGGTCACCGCACCGCAGTCCCCGCATGTGCGCCGTCCGTCGAGCCTCCGCACAATGGTCTCTTCCTCGACGTCGATCGCTATAACCGCGTCCAGCTCCTGGCCGATTTCCAGCAATAAGCTGTCGAGCGCTTCGGCCTGTGGAACGGTACGCGGAAAGCCATCCAGCAAAAAGCCAGTAGCAGCATCCGCTTTGTCAAGCCGCTCGCGGACACAGCCGATGATGAGGGCATCCGGCACGAGATCGCCACGGACCATGTATTCCTTGGCCTGCAAGCCAACGTCGGAGCACGAATCGGCCGCCAATCTTAGTATGTCGCCGGTTGCGATGTGAGGGATACGGTACCGATCTGCGATGGCCCTCGCCTGAGTTCCTTTGCCCACTCCGGGCGCGCCGAGAAGAATCAGCCGCATAGAACCTATTTGCCGTAGCCGCGCATGATGAGATTAGCCTCGATCTGGCGCATCAGGTCAAGCACGACCGACACGATAATGAGAAGCGAGGTGCCACCGACGATCTGGAAGCCGTCGAGTCTCGTGATCAGGGGCACCCAATACGGAATGAGCGCAACCAGGGTGAGGAAGATAGCGCCCACGATCGTGATCCGCGAGATGACTCCGTCGAGGAACTGCTCGGTCTGCTTACCCTGCCGAACGCCGGGTATGTAGGCGCCGCTCTGCTTCAGGCGAGTCGCGATGTCTTCCACGTTGTACTGAATCGCCGTCCAGAAGTACGTGAAGAAGAAGATCATCGCAGCGTAGAGGAGCGAGCCGACAATCCATTGATACCAGGCCGTGCTGCCTGGCGTCGGGTTAAACCAGCTTGCGATTGCGGTCAGTGTGTCATTCCAAGGGGAGCCAGCCGGGGCGAAAGAGGCGAATTGCGCTGGGATAAAGACGAGCGAGATCGCGAAGATGATCGGGATGACGCCGGCGGCGTTCACCGGGATCGGCAGGTACGAAGACCCACCGCCCATCGCCTTTGTGCCCACATTGCGCCTCATATGTTGGATGTTTATCCGCCTTTGCGCTTGCGTAAAGTAAACGACCAGCGCCGTTACGGCGACAAAGATGATGACGAGCAAAAGCGGCTGCCAGAACTGCGCCGTGCCGTCACGAAGCTCGGTCGCGATGTTGCTGATCAGCATCGGGAACGAGACAACGATACCGGCAAAGATCATAAGGCTTACGCCCTGGCCGATTCCCTTCTCCTGAATCTGTTCTCCAAGCCACAGGACGAGCATCGCGCCGGCCGTCCAAATCATGATGATCGAGAAGTAGTGGAAACCGCTTAGGGCCGGTAACGACTGCTTGAAAATCTGGATGAGCCCCCACGACTGGAACGCGCACAAGACAAGCGTTAGCAGCCGAGTCTTCTGGGCCTTCTTCATTCGAGCGTATTGGCCCCCCTCCATCTCTGCCTTCTTCATGCTGGGGATGGCGACCGTCATGAGCTGCATGATAATCGAGGACGTGATGTATGGATTGAGTCCGAGCGAGATGATGCTGATCTTATTCAGAGCGCCGCCGCCGAAGAGATTGAGGAGGTTCAGGTAGGCGTTATCTTTCAGCACTTGTTGGATCTCGCTGGGATTGATCCCAGGGATCGGGGTGGTGATGTTCAATGCGATGACGTATACGCCAAAAATAGCGAAAATGAACAGGATTCGTTCGCGAAGTTCCGGTTCGTTCCAAGCCGCACGTAACGTATCGGCAAGCCTCACAGCCTGATAACCTCTCCTCCAGCCTTAGTGATTTTGTCTTCCGCGGACTTGCTGAACGCATGCGCCGTGACCTTGAGCTTCTTGCTGAGGGCGCCTTGCCCGAGGATCTTGAGGCCGTCCTTGAGGTTGCCCACGAGGCCCTTCTCCCGAATCGTTTCCGGTGAGACCTCCGAGCCGGCCTCGAACGCTTCTTCGAGCGACGCGAGGTTGAGCACCGCGAACTCGATGTGGTTGGGGTTGCGGAAGCCCTTCTTTACCGGAAGCCGTCGGTGAATCGGCGTCTGGCCTCCTTCGAATCGGGGGTGGATGTTGCGCCGCGCGCCTTGGCCCTTCATGCCACGGCCGCAGGTCTTACCCAGACCGCTGCCAATGCCCCGGCCAACGCGAACCTTCTTTTTTTTGCTGCCCATTTCGGGCTTAAGTTCATGCAGTTGCATTGTCGTCCTCAGTAATCTTTACTTCGACCAGGTGGCGCACGTTGTGCAGCATCCCTCTAATCGAGGCGCTGTCTTCGTGGAAGACCACTTGATTAACTTTATGCAAGCCGAGCGCCGCCACCGTTCGGCGGTTGCGTGGCTTGTTGCCGATGGTGCTCTTAACCAGCCTGACCCGCAACTTCACTTTCACTCTCCTGTTTTCTCGTCTGCTTAAGCCAAGGCGTCAAATCGGCCACTTCCAGGCCTCGCTGGGCGGCGCGAGTCTCGGGCTTCATAAGGTTCTTGAGCGCATCCATGGTCGCCCAAGCGCAGTTCACAGCGTTTCGGCTGCCAAGGGTTTTGGCGAGCACGTCATGGATGCCGGCAGCCTCGAGCAACGCTCGAACAGCGCCACCTGCGACGACACCTGTGCCGGGGCTCGCCGGGCGGAGCATAACGCTGGTGCTGCCCATGCGGCCGATGATCATATGCGGAATCGTCTTTTGCACCACCGGGATATCGATCATCGACTTGCGCGCGCCCTCTTCACCCTTGCGAATCGCGTCGGGAACGCTCCGTGCCTTGCCGATCGCAGCTCCAACCTTGCCTTGACCATTGCCGGCGACTACCAGACAACTCCACGAGGGGGTCTTGCCGCCCTTGTGGGTCTTCGAAACGCGGTTCGTCTGCACCACGCGGACGTCCATGCCGTCCGTGCTTTCTCGTTTGCCGCCACCTTGAAATCTTCCGCCTGCCATCTTAGAACTCTAACCCAGCCTTCCTCGCCGCATTGGCGAGCACCGCGACGCGTCCAGCGTAGCGGAAGCCACCACGGTCGAAAACGACCTTCGCGATGCCTTTCTCTTTCGCGCGCTCGGCGATCAGCTGGCCGACGTTTTCGGCGCCCTTCTTGTTGCCGCCGACGTTGCTGTCCTGCGCCTTTTCCAGGCTGCTTGCCGAGGCCACGGTAACACCTTGGCTATCGTCGATCAACTGGACGCTAATCTGCTTCAGGCTGCGGAAAACCGCGAGCCTCGGGCGATCGGCGCTCCCTTCGACGCGTTTCCGAATGCGTGCGTGCCGCATGCTCCTACTTGCTTTGCTTGAACGTGTTGCCATCGTAAAATTTCCCTAAGCGGTTGCCCTCTTGCCCTGCCTGAGCTTGATCACTTCGCCCGCATAGCGAATGCCTTTGCCCTTGTACGGGTCCGGCTTCCGAACTTTGCGGATGTCGGCCGCAATTTGGCCGACGCGCTGCTTATCGATCCCGCTGACAGTGATCCTGCCGATCCGCGATCGATCCTCCTGGCCAACTTCGAAGGTGATGCCCTCTGGCGGTCTCATGCGCACGGAGTGCGAGTAACCGACGTTCAGCACCAAATCTTTGCCCTCGACGGCGGCGCGATATCCGACCCCATGAACCTCGAGCTGTCGATAGAAGCCCTCACTGACCCCGACGACCATGTTGCTAATCAGCGTGCGCGCGAGGCCGTGCTGGCTTCTATGCTCTCTCCGCTCGGACGGACGCTCGATCGAGAGCGTGCCTTCCTCGGCGACGATCTTAAGCTCCGGGCAAATCGGCTGCTTGAGCTCACCCTTCGGGCCCTTGATGGCCACGAGGTTATTCTCGCCGACGTCTACGGTGACGCCGCTCGGGACCGGGATGGGTTTACGGCCTATTCGGGACATTACCAGACCTCACAAATCACTTCGCCGCCGATCTTGTGCTTGCGCGCTTCACGGTCGGTCATCATGCCCTTATTGGTCGAAACGATCTGCGTTGCAAGGCCGCTGCGAACGGGGGTCAGTTCTTCCGCGCCCCGGTATGCACGCAGTCCGGGCTTGCTCACCCGCCTGATCTCGCGAAGAACTGGCTGACGCTTTGCATCGTAGCGCAGGTGGATCCGCAAGTTCGGAAACTTCGTTTCCTTCGAAATCTCATAATCCGCGATCAACCCTTCGGCTTTGAGGATCTTGACGATATCTTCCTTGATGCTGCTGTAGGGACAATCGGTGGTCGTTAAGCGTGCTCCGCTGGCGTTGCGGATTCGTGTCAGAAGGTCTGCAATGGGGTCACTATGCATAATTCGTTTACCAGCTCGACTTAGTGACACCGGGCAGGTTGCCCGCGAGAGATTGCTCTCTCAGGCAAATGCGACATACGCCGAAATAGCGAAAATAACCGCGCTGACGGCCGCAGATGCTACACCGGTTATAGGCGCGCACACCGAATTTCGGTTTCCTCTTTTGCTTTACAATTAAACAGATTTTTGCCAATTATTTCTCCGGCCCGCACGCGAAATTGGCGCGAAAGCCAATTATACCTCTTAGTCCTCCGACTCCTCCGCCCTCGTCTTCTGGTGGTGGGTTATCAGCGACTGCTGTTCGTTAGCGGGCAGCTCCTCGTAATGGGCAAATTCGGCCCTGAATCGGCCGCGCCCCTTGGTGATCGATCTCAAGTCGAGCGCGTACTTAGCCATTGTGGCCATCGGCACTTCGGCCTTGATCCTTTGCTTTCGGGCAGCAACCATTTCCATGCCCATGGGCCGGCCGCGACGCGTGTTGAGGTCCCCCATGACGTCGCCCGTGTACTCCTCGGGAACGTCGACCTCTACAAGCAGGATAGGTTCGAGGATTGTGGGTTTCGCATTCGAAGCGGCGTTCCTGAAGGCCATTGCGCCGGCCATCTTGAACGCATTCTCGCTAGAATCCACGTCGTGGTAGCTGCCGTCGTAGACCGTGGCCTTTACGTCGACCACCGGGTAGCCGGCGAGAAATCCTTTGGACAGCACGTCGCGCACGCCTTTCTCGATCGCGGGGATAAAGTTCTTGGGAATCGATCCTCCGACGACGCGCACACCGAATTCGAAGCCGGTACCTCTGGGCATAGGGTCGAGCTCAAGCCAGCAATCTCCGTATTGGCCGCGCCCACCGGTCTGCCGTTTGAACTTACCTTGGGCCTTCGCGGAAGACTTGATGGTTTCGCGGTAAGGCACGGTCGCATCGGAAGTTACGACATTTACGCCGAACTTCTCCTTGAGCTTTTCGATCGAGACGTCGAGGTGCATATCGCCCATGCCTTCGATGATCTCCTGCCCGCTTTCCGAGTCGCGGCGGCTGCGGAACGTCGGGTCTTCGTCTGAGATCCTCGAAAGTGAGGTTCCCAGCTTGTCTTCGTCGGCCTTCGTCTTGGCGTGGATCGCAAGACGGTAAATCGGCTCCGGGAAGGCGACCCTGTCGTATTTAATTGAAGACTTCGCTTCAGCTAGCGTATCGCCCGTGTGCGTATGCTGCAGTTTCGAGATTGCGGCGATGTCGCCGGCGCCGACAGCGGTGGCAGCGAACTGCTCCTTCCCCTTCGAGAAGAACAGGGACCCGACTCTTTCGGATTCGTCGTTGTTTGTGTTCTTAAGTTGAGAATCGGGCTTGAGCGTCCCGGTCATCACTCGGACGTAGTTAATGCGGCCGACGTACGGATCGGCCGTGGTCTTGAAAACGAACGCCGATAGGGGCCCGTTGGGGTTGGGCGTAATCTCTTCCCCGCCTGAAATCTTGAGCTTTTCTGCCGGGCTGGGGACGGCGCCGACCACACGATCGAGAAGCGACGCAATGCCGATCCCCGATGCCGCGCTGCCGACGAGAACCGGGAATACTCTCCCCGCTGCAACGCCGACCTCCAAACCGTGGATCACTTCGTCTTCGGTCAGCTTTTCGCCATCGAGATATTTCTCAATGAGCGCGTCGTCGCCTTCGGCGGCTGAATCCATCATTTGGTCGCGAGCCTGCTGCACATCGGCGGCAATCTCAGCCGGCGGTTCGCTCACTTCTTCCTCGCGGCCGCTGCCGCCATGAATTTTCATGTCCACGAGGTCGAGAACGCCTTTAAAGGCGGCTTGAGAACCGATCGGAACCTGAAGCGGAACGACCTTGTTGCCAAATCGCTCGTCGAGCGACTTCATTAGCCCTGGGTAATCAGCATTGTCACGTTCGAGCTTGTTGACGAAAATAAGACGGCAGAGGCCCTCTTCCTCGGCGATCTCCCACGCGTTGTCGAAACCGACATCGAGGCCTGCGTGCGCGGGTGCGACGACGATCATCGCTTCGACCACCTTGGCCACACCATGCAGATCGCCGATAAAATCTGGGAATCCCGGCGTGTCGATGATGTTGATTTTGTGGCCCTTCCATTCAATCGGGAAGACGGCGATATTCAAGCTGATCTTTCGCCGAATTTCCTGCGCATCGAAATCGCTGTGGCTGTTTCCCTGGTCTACGCTGCCCAGGCGGTCGACGCTTTTGGACGCAAACAGCAACTGCTCGACGAGCGTGGTCTTGCCCGCGCCGACGTGGCCTACGATGGCTACATTGCGAATTTTGTCAGGGCTGTAGGTGTTCATGGCTGCGTTCTAAGGCGAATCTATTTCTCCCGGATCGGCATCCCCATTTTCTTCAAGAAGGCCCGCGCTTCATCGTCCGTTCTTGCGGTGGTGCAAATAACGATGTCCATGCCGCGGATCCGATCGAACGTGTCGTAACTGATCTCGGGGAAAACAAGCTGCTCTTTCAAGCCGACAGCGAAATTGCCGCGTCCGTCGAACGACTTCGGATTGAGACCCTGGAAGTCGCGAAGGCGGGGGAACACCACGGTGATGAGCTTGTCGAGAAAGTGGTACATGCGCTCGCCGCGGAGCGTAACCTTCGCGCCGATCTTCACTCCTTGCCGGAGACGGAAATTGGAAATGGCCTTTTTCGCAGTGGTTACGACCGGCGCCTGCCCCGTGATGACAGTGAGGTCGCGCACGGAGTTATCGAGCAGCTTGCCATCTTTGGTCGATTCGCCGACACCCATATTGATGACGATCTTATCGAGTCGCGGCGCCTGCATCGGAGTCGAATACTCGAGTTCCTTCACCAGGGACGGCAATACCGTGTCCTTATAATGCTCGCGAAGCCGACTCTTCGGCGGCACGGTTGCCGTATTTCCTTCTTTTTCTTTTGCCATTCTCTAATCTCTCTATTTGACGTCGATAGTCTCGTTGCTTGCCTTGGCGTAGCGGACGAGCTTGCCTTCCTCGACTCGCCGACCGACGCGGGTCGGTTTATCCGAATGAGGATCGATGAGCATTACTTTGCTGATGTGCAAGGGGGCGGCCATGCGAGTTTTCTTGCCTTGCTCGCCCATCGTTCGGGGCTTTTGGTGCTTGGTAACCGCGTTCAGGGGAACCTTTACGCCGTCCTTGTCCTTTTCGTGACCTTCCACGAGAACCATCATCCGCTTGGGCATAACCTTGATAATGCGGCCACGGGCGCCCTTATCTTTCCCCGCGATAATCTCAACGGTGTCGCCGGTTTTCAGTTTAATCTTTACGGATTGTTTTGGAGCTACGATCTTTTTGTACATTTACAGGACCTCCGGGGCGAGAGAAACAATTTTCATGAATTCCTTTTCGCGGAGCTCGCGGGCGACTGGGCCGAAAATACGCGTGCCGCGCGGCTCCTTTGCCTGATTGATCAGCACGCATGCGTTGTCGTCGAAGCGCAAAGTGCTGCCGTCTTGGCGACGGATATCGCGCTTCGTGCGAACGATGACCGCTTTCACAACTTCGCCCTTCTTGACCGGCATGTTCGGCGTGGAAACCTTTACGGTCCCGACAATAACGTCGCCGACACGGCCATAACGCGGCTGCGACCCCTTGAGGACACGAATGCACAGCAGCTCGCGCGCTCCGGAGTTATCCGCTACTTTTAGTCTCGTGTATTGCTGAATCATTTCTTTCTCCGACAAAGCCTTCGGAAAATCCGAAGGCGAAAACTACTTGACCTTTTCTACAATCTTGCTGACCCGCCAACGCTTTTCCTTGCTCAAGGGCCGCGTCTCCGTGATTTCAACGAAGTCGCCCATATCACAGCTCATCTCATCATGCGCCTTGAATTTCTCACTGCGCAAAACCGTTTTTCCATAAAGAGGGTGCTGCACCTGACGCTGCACTCGCACGACCACCGTCTTCTCCATTTTATTGGAGACCACGACGCCATGCCGTGTTTTGCGCCGGTTGCGCGCTGCGGTCGCCTCCGCCATTACTGGTCACCCCGCTTCTTTTCGGTGATCAGCGTCATGATGCGCGCGATGTTGTGGCGATGTTCCCTAACAAGGTTTACGTCCTTGATCTCGCGAAAGACCAGCTTGCGCCGCGAGTCGTATAGCGCGATTCTTTCTTTCTCCAAAAGCTCCTGTAGTTCTTGGACTGTCTTCTCTCTAAGGTCGTTAACTTTCAATGCTTTCATTTCTGTTCCTCGGTTTCGACTTCAGTCGGCCCTTCGGCTTGGCCTTCTGCCTGCTCTTCCTCGACAGCCGGCTCCTCTTCATGGGCGATCTGCGGCTGCACGGCTTCGGTCTCTTCCAATTGCGCTTCCTCGACATGGTCGGGCATGTCGTGGCGCGTTATAAACTTGACCTTAATCGGGAGCTTGTGGCCGGCAAGCCGCATTGCTTCCTTCGCCACCTCTTCCGCAACGCCGGACATTTCGAAAAGCATTCTGCCCGGCTTTACTACGGCGACCCATCCTTCGGGCGAACCCTTACCGGAGCCCATTCGCGTTTCCGCAGGCTTCTTGGTGAAAGGCTTGTCCGGGAAAATCCGAATCCAAACCTTGCCGCCTCTGCGGATGTGTCGGGTCATGGCGATACGGGCGGCCTCGATCTGCCGGTTCGTGATCCACGCGGCTTCGAGGGCCTGCAGGCCAAAATCACCGAAATCGAGGTTGGCCCCACCCTTTGCCAGGCCCTTGCGCCGCCCGCGAGACACCTTGCGGTGCTTAATACGCTTAGGCATTAACATCGGGTGTCACCTCCGCTTTTTCTGCAACGGGAGTCGGTGTACGGTCGGCAGCGTCCACCGGCTCGTCCATGAGGGCTGGACCTTCAACAATGGGTTTCGTTACGGCTACAGGCTCTTCGATCTTTTTCGGCTTGCGGGGGCTCTCCTTGAGCGCGGCCTCTTGGGCGATTCGCATTTTCTCGGGGAGCACCTCGCCCTTGTATATCCAAACCTTGACGCCGATGATACCGTAGGTGGTTCGTGCCTCGGCCCGGCCGTAGTCGATGTCCGCTCTTAGCGTGTGAAGGGGCACTTTGCCCATCTTCTCGACCTCTCTTCGGGCGATTTCCGATCCGCCGAGGCGGCCGCTGGAAATAATCTTGATACCGCGCCCGTTCATCCGCAGACACCGGCCGACGGCTTGCCGCATGGCTCTCCGGTGGGAAATTCTCCGTTCGAGCTGTTGGGCGATGTTCTCGGCGACCAGTTGGGCGTCGAGCTCGGGCTGACGCACCTCGGAGACGTTGACGTGGACTCGTGAATCCTTGTCCATCTTCGAGACGATGCGCTGCAGATCCTGGCTTAGCTCATCGATACCCTTGCCTCCGCGGCCGATCACGGCACCGGGCCGCGCGGTATGGAGTGTCACCGTCACACGGTTCGCTGCACGCTCGATATCGACGCGGCTTATGTTGCCTATACCAAGCCGCTGCTTTATGAACCGGCGGATCTGGTGATCGCCGATCAGCAGGTGCTTGTAGGTTCGCTTGTCGGCGAACCAATGGCTGTCGGCATCTCGGATGACCCCGAGTCTAAAACCTATGGGATGTACTTTTTGGCCCAAGTGTTACTCCTGTTCCTTCTTTTGTTTGGCGCCGTCATCTGCTGCGGGCGCCCCGTTCTCTGACGCAGGTTCCTCGGCTGCCGGGACTTCTTCGGCTGCGGGCTCTTTCGAAGCGGTTCCTTCGACTACGGTTTCTTCAACTGAGAGTTCTTCCCCAACTTGGGCGCTTTCCTGCGCCTCGGCGGCGATCGGCTCGGCGGCCTCGTCCTTCTTGGCTTTCTTCTTCATGCCGTCGAACTTCGGCCTCGGCTTCGGCTTGGCATTGCTGCGCTTAACCGAGAACGGTTCGCCGTCTTCGAGAACGACGGTGATGTGGCTCGTGCGCTTGAGGATTCGGTTTGCCCTTCCCTGCGCTCGGGCACGGATTCGCTTCATCCGCATACCCTCGTCTATATCGATTCGAGAGATCACCAGCGATTCCGCGTCGCGCTTCTCGTTCTCCACCGCGTTAGCGACAGCACTCAGCAGCACCTTGCGGAGCAAATGAGCGCCCTTGCTCGGGTGGTACCTGAGTTCAGCCAAGGCCAGCACTGCGTGCTTGCCCTTGACCTCGCTAGCGACAAGCCTCGCCTTGCGGGGCTGGACCCTCAGTCTTCTTCCAGTTGCTCGAACTTCCATAGAATTTTCCCGGAGGGCTACTTAACCCGCTCCATCGATAACGTAATCGTCTTGATCTCGAAAGCGCTGGCCCCGAAGTCGCACTTGAGATCGATCTTGTTGGGCTTCGACGTCGCGGTGTCGACAAGCGACGTCGCCGTCATTTTGAATGTCGCGTTATCGAACTCCTCGGATGTGACCTCGCACTGCGACACTATCTTTGCGACGCCGTCCTTCAAGCTCTCCAGCTTGATCGTCCCCTTCACCGTCGGCTTACCGTCTTTGGCTTCGACGTCGACCTTGATTTCTTCGCCGACCTTCATCACCTTATCCGTAAAGCCGGAGGCGGCCATCAGTAAACTGATTCCCGATAACGGCCCGTGTTCATCGCTTGAGAGGGGCATCAGGATGCCACGCTTGTCCACTCGAAGGATGATGTCCTCGAACCCTTCGATGTGCTCTTCGCCGCCCATCATCAGCTTCTCGTCGGCAGCACTGACCTCGACATCGGCATCGCCGTTGTCATGAACCTTCAGAATCTTCTGGATCACGGTCATCGATGCATCGCCCTGACCTTGTTCCATTTCGAGCTTCGCAACTACTTTGTACGAATCTTTCTCGTCGACCTTATACTTACGGTCGATTGTGAAGGTTTCCTGGGCGGCAAATAATGCGACAAAGAGCGCTATCGGTGCGATTGAGATAATTCCTTTCATTTCTTGTCCCTCACTTTGGAAACGTCGAACTTGACGTTGACTTTGCCGAGTTCCTCACCTTCCGTGGCTACGGTACCCTCCGCCTTGACGAGTTTCCCCGTCTCCGTGTTGAAATAAGCGATGTAATTGAAGGAGCCTGCAACGTCGTCCTTGGGGGTCCCCTTCATCGAAACCTTCACCTTGGCCACGTGCTCTTCGTAGAGCATGCCCGTCGCGATCAGCGTCCATTCGCCCTCGAACTTCGAGTCTGCAGACGAGGACCACGTTAACGGGAAGGGCTTGCCGATCTCGGCTTCCTTGCCAGGCAGCATGAACGTAGCCAAAACAAAACCGAGCGGGTCTTCCTCGTCGTTGAGGTCAAAAGCCTTGGCAAGGCCCATTACGTTGTGTTCAGCGGTCAAGGGTTTTGGAAGCTCATCGGCGTCCTGTGCCTCGTCACCGAAGCTCATCTTGACCGCTCTGTATTCGGTCTCGACCTTTGCCTCACCCTCGGCCGCGAGCTCTTTCGTGGTCCGAACGAACTCGCCTTCGACCCGCATCTCCGAAGGCATGTCGTCGCTCTTCATCGTGAACCAGGCTTTGTAGGCCTGCGACTCGCCTGCCTTGTAGGTGCGCGAGAGCTTCACCTTTAACGGCTCAAGAGCTGCCACCTGGGTCGGCGCAGGCTGTTGACCTTGTACCGTGAGCATAGCGAGAGCGACAAGGGAAATCATCAGCGGACTCGCGTGCTCCTATCGACCTGTCCGCCGGCGTGCCCGCGGAATGTCCGAGTTGGCGCGAATTCGCCGAGCTTGTGGCCGACCATGTTCTCGGTCACGTATACCGGGATGTGCTTCCGGCCGTCGTGAACGGCGAAAGTATGGCCGATCATCTCCGGAACGATCGTGCTCCGCCGAGACCAGGTCTTCACTATATTCTTCTGTCCGGTGGCGTTCATGGCGTCAACCTTCTTGATCAGGTGGTCGTCGATAAACGGTCCTTTCTTGATGCTTCGAGCCATTACTTGCTTCCTCTTCGTCGGACGATGAACTTGTCGGACTTCTTGTTGCGACGGGTTTTCGTTCCTAGCGCCTTGTTGCCCCAGCGGTCGACGGGGCCCTTCTTGCGCCCGATCGGTGACTTCGCCTCCCCGCCGCCGTGCGGGTGGTCGCGCGGGGTCATGGCGACCCCTCGAACGTGCGGCCTCTTGCCGAGCCCGCGGTTTTTGCCTGCTTTGCCGATCGATTCATTCTCATGCTCGGCGTTGCCGACTTCACCGATGGTCGCCTTGCACTCGGCGAAGATTCGTCGCATCTCGCCGCTCGGGAGGCGCACCGTGACGTAGCTACCTTCCTTCGCCATGAGCTGGGCGAACATGCCGGCGGAGCGAACCATCTGGCCACCACGTCCCGGCTGCATTTCGATGTTGTGAATCCTCGTACCGAGGGGGATGTTCACCAGCGGCAAGCAGTTGCCCGGGCGAATGTCCGCTTCCGGGCCGCTCATTATCATATCGCCGACGTTCAAGCCGTTCGCCGCGATGATGTACCGCTTCTCGCCGTCCACGTAGTAGAGTAGCGCGATGCGGCTCGTCCGGTTCGGATCGTATTCGATGTGCGCGACCTTGGCTGCGACGCCCACCTTATTGCGTTTGAAATCGATCTCTCTGTAGCGACGCTTGTTTCCTCCTCCGCGCCAATGGGCCGTCGTTCGACCGGTATTGTTGCGGCCGCCGGACTTGCTCAGCTTCTTGACGAGCGACTTTTCGGGCTTTGTCCTTGTGACTTCGCTGTAATCCGAGGTCGCGGAGAACCTACGTCCGGGTGATGTGGGCTTATGTTTCTTGACTGGCATGTTAAGCTCCGATGTCCTCGAGGATTTGGCCTTCGGCGAGCGTGATGATCGCCTTCTTTCGGTCCGCGCGGCGTCCCGTCGTGCGGAAGCCCGAACGCGCGGCTTTGCCGTGGACGGTGATCATGTTCACCTTATCGACTTTAATGCGGTCCTTTTCCTTCTTCTTGCCTCGGTTGTAAATCTCTTCGATCGCCTGAGCGACCTCGATGCGGTTGGCCTCGGCCGAGACGAAGAAGACGTACTTCCCGTCCTGCTTAAGAATCTCGCTCTTTTCGGTGAGAGCGGGCCTCAAAATGATCTGCTCGGCCGCGAGTTTCAAGCCCAGACCTCCTCGATGGCGCGCAGGGCGTCCTTTGAAACCACGATCTTATGGGCGATCAAGAGGTCGCGCGTGCTGAACGCTTGCGTCTTAACAGCATCAGCGCCGGCTTTGACTGAAGCCGGCGCGGTTCTAACTTCTATTTTCATGTCGTTCCCGTTGCGCATATTTCGGAAGCTCTTGTACGTGGCTTCGTCGTACTGCGAGAGGATGACAAGGAGGCGCTTTGCCTCCGCTCCCGCCGCCTTCAACAGTGCGGCGGCGTCCTTGGTTTTGGGGGCGGCTATCTGGATCGAATCCACAACGATCACGTCGCCCGCCTGGACTCTGGTTGCGAAAGCTGCCTTCGTAGCGAGGCGTCGTTCTTTCTTGTTGACCTTCTGTTCATAGCTGCGTGGCTTCACGGCGTGGGCCATGCCGCCGTGAGCATAGTGCGGAGCGCGGATCGAACCTTGGCGGGCTCGTCCCGTCTTCTTCTGCTTGTATGGCTTGCGTCCACCTCCGCGAGCTTCGCCGCGGGTCCTGACGCTTTGCGTCCCCTGCCGCTTGTTGGCTTGCTCGGCCAAGACGACGCGGTGCAGCGTCGAGTTCTTGACTTCCTCGACGTTCAGCTTCTCTATCAGCTCGTTAACCGATGTGTCTTTCTTAGCCATTCTTGTAACCTGCCTTCAAAACCTTCACCAGACAGCCGTTCGGGCCGGGAACGCTTCCGCTCACAAGGAGCAGGTTGCGCTCGGCGTCCACCTGAACGACTTTCAGACCACCCTGGGTCACTTGCTCGTGCCCCATATGGCCGGGGCCCTTCTTGCCCTTGAACACCCTCGCGGGGCCCGTGGCGCCGTTCGAGAGCGGCCGGCGGTGCGTCATGTAGCCGTGCGAAGCGTGCTGGCCATGGAAGTGGTGCCGCTTCATAACGCCTGCAAATCCCTTACCCTTGGAGATGCCCTCGACGCGGACCTTCTCGCCTGCCTCGAAAATGTCCACCCCGACGATCTGTCCAGGCTCGACGGCGATTTCCTTCGAGCGAAACTCTCGAAGGACTTTCAACGGTCCGGCGCCCGCCTTCTTCAGGTGGCCCGCCATCGGGAAAGTGACCTTGCGTACCTTCTGCTCTTCGTAGCCGACCTGGACTGCGGCGTAGCCGTCGGTCTCCTCGGTCTTGACCTGAGTAACGACGACGGGGCCCGCTTCGATGACGGTTACGGGGACCATCTTGCCCTGTTCGTTGAACAGGTGCGTCATTCCAATTTTTCTACCCAGTATTCCTGGAAGCATTAAGTCCATTCTCCTTAGCCTCGTCCGCGCTCGGTTCACTCTTCGCGTTGCCCCTGTGACTTAGGGTCGCTCGAACCGCCGCTGTGAAGCCTTCATTCAGACTGCCGGCCGGCGTCGTTGCGCCGGTCGGCAGCTAGCGGGCTTCAAAAGAAAACCCTACCGACACACGTCGGGAGGGTCCTCATAGGCCGCGTCGAATTTCTTGGACGCCATCGCTTAGAATCCGCAGGTTCCCGTTAGATCAAGGAGCCTCCCTCCGACGATTAGTCAATTTTTATTAGGACACGGCCCAGTGGGCCTTGCCAGCGTAATATTGTATCAGAGAACGGTCGGCATTGTCAAGCTCAATACCTAGGACAGGCGCCGGCAGACTGATGGCTAAAACGGCGTGGACGGCACTTGGGCGTTGGCGAAGGCTCTGCTACTGCGAAGTGGCGTGCTGCCCTCTCGCGCCGTTCCCTGGATATCAGGCACGCTCAGACGGCAGATGGATACCCTCCACAGCAAGCAGTAGGCGGATAGAACAGCGCGTCTGAAACTGAAAAAGCGTTACCTAACATGCTGCCCAGGTGCATCTGCGAGCTATGGACCATAGAGTCCGGGCAGAGCCAGTTCGCGGCGAACACCCGGTGCAACGTTGCCGGCCCTGTAGCGAGGCGAAAGGCCTGTGGCTGCCATGTAGGTATCGAGAGACAGGACGAAAAGACGCTTCGACGCCCGGTCCCTCCTACTCATCGCAAGGGTCGCCAGTTCGTGCGCCAGGAGAAGTGCCTTCGGCTCCCGCGAGCGAAGGAGAATTGCAGATGCGTTTCGGTAGTCGGACGCAGTGTTTAACTCTCCCGAGGCGACGATCCGGAGCGCTCTCTCGACCTCCCGTTTTGGCGATGACGAGAGGAGCTTGCGCAACCCATCCGAGTCCTTCCAAACCCTTTTGTCCAAACGTCGTGTCAGATATTTGATGCGCACGTCGAGGTTCTTCATGACAGCGTCGAACCCGCCTTCCTGCACCTCCTTGAGCGTAGGAAGCAGGAAGTCTTGCCGCATTTGGTCGGTCACAACCGGCCCCTGGGTATCTGGCGGCTTTAGTTTGCCCTCCCCGTCGAACTGCGATCCCCATCTCTGGAGCCTGCCGAGCGACGCCAACCACCGGTCCTCTGTTAAGGCGGGCAGGTTGCCAAAGGACCCTTTGAATGCGGCAATGGCGGATAGCTCGTGCGCCAAGAGGTAATCCTCGGGCTTATCGCCGTGCTGGAAGATAAGCGCGGCCGCGTCGAAATCCTCGGCGGTTCGGACTTCGTCGGCAAGGAGCAACTCACGCACCCGATTACGCCGCGCGGCGTCCCTGGTCGAAATCTTCTCCCACTCGGCCCGCGTGGGCGGGGTTGTGAAGTGGCGCTCCGTCTGGTCCGCCTTCCTCAGCGCAGCAAGCTCAGCCGACGGATCGGCGCTCATGGACAAGGCCGCGATCGCTGCGAGAAGCATGCTCAGATAATACAGGAAGGCCCGGGCATAAAACCCCGGGCCTTCTCTCGGTTAGTACTCTACGTCTTCAGGCAGAAGCCTTCGAAGTCTTCGCAGTACCAACCGCCGTTGCTGCTCACGATCGTTCGATCCCAGATGCGTAGCCGGATCACGTAGCCGCACGCGCTCATCGGCGTCGTGACGAGCTTCCATGTGCCATTTTCACCGAGCGTCGGGACGATCGGGTACGCCTTGGACGCCGGATTGGGCGTGGCGCCGTTCGCGCCAGGGACGCCCTGTGGCTGAACGTCCAGGTACAGCGACCCGAAGTGCTCGTCGGACACGGAGTAGGTTCCGTGAATCCAGTTCCCCGCCTCGAGCGTCGCGCAACCTGCGACCTCTACGTCCCCCGTTCCCCAATGGCCGATGTTGCTTACGTCGCGTATGAAGCCTTCCTCCAACAACAATGCTGCTTGGGTCTAGGTGTAGGTAGAGATCCAGGTGTCTCTTCTGCACGTCGATGCTGGCAAAGTTCCGAAATCTCTTGAATGCCAGGTAGGGCTTCGTCTGCTTTTCGGAGACATCCTCTCCCAGCCCGAGGATTAGTTCGCGTGTTCTTTCAAGCAACTCGCGCTTATCGGGGCCGAGCTCTTGAATCACTTCGCTAATCGGCTTATCAGTGTTTTTTGCGGGAGCCTGGGAGCTTCGAGCTGCGCTCTGCTGTTGGCCTTCCGACGACCGTATCCGTTCGAGGACGCGTGTGCCCAGGATAGGCGTTCGAGAACATTTGACGGTTGCACGACCCTGGGTGGCACGGTCAGGTTCGCCGCCTTGGAAGGAGTCTCAGCATCCTAGAACAGCGAATCTGTCCGTGTGACGTCTTTCGGTATCCTCGTCTTCCATCGGAAAGCACAAACTTAGCAAGACCTTCAACGAGCCCGGGCACGCGCACGCGAACATTGCCCTACCTCCAAAAGTCGCTTTCGACAAATGAATAATCAAAAACCAGCCACAGCGAAACATCAGTGTAAATTAGCCTGCGGCCATGAGACAATCTCCATTTCGCAAATATGGAATCAGGCTCTTCGGTTGATGCTAGGCTTGGTTCTCCGAGCAAGCTCTTGAGCTTCTTCAACAATCGGCGCTCTTCCCCCTCAAAGACCTTGACACCACGTTCCGCGATAGGCAGTTTCGATTGTGGGACCAGCGTTATGGACGCCAGGTCCACCACGTCCTTTTTCGAAAAGCGAAAGACATTCGGACGATCTTCCTGTGGCACCGTGAAATAGGTACCGTTTTTCAGCCTGGTCCGAAGGTCGTGCGACGTGAAGACGAGGAACCCGTCCAGAATACCGGAGAAACGATAAAAACTCCCGACGATCTCACCTTCGGACCATTCGGGTGCTTGGTCAATGTTCTTTGTTCTCACAGCTTTCGGGATGCGCGCGGCAATCCCCGGAAACTTTTCGTTTGGCTTCAGCGAACGAAGGAAAGTCACAATCGCTGGCAATTCCTTCGCAGCAAAATACTTAAATCCCTGCTGCTCTCCACCAGAAGCAAGCGACAAAGTCATAATGGCGACCGCGATTTGCACGATGGCGAAAATATACCTCTGAGCCGCGGGCTTTGGCGCAGGCGCGGGGGGTGCTCGGCCCCCGCTTGCTTAGGATGGCTCATAAATAGGCTTCATCTAGCACCCTCGTCGAATCGTCGCCGTCCTTAGGGGCGACCCGACCAAGGAGGGTCTTCACGATTAGAATGAGAATGCCCGGCGGCTACACGGTGAAGCCGAACTGGCATTCCACCGAGGAGCATGTCACCGTTCTCGAAGGCTCGCTGATGATGGCCCTCAGCGCCAAGCTCGACAAATCGATGGCGCAGACCCTGATGGTCGGGGGATACGCTGTGATGCCCGTGAAGACGAACCACTTCGCCATTGCGGGCGAAACAGGAGCGACTATTCAGCTTAGCGCAATGGGTCCCTTCGACATCAACTACGTAAACCCTGCCGACGACCCAAGAAAGGGCGGCACGCGCTAGTTACGGCCGGACCCCCAAAAGCCCGCGCTAAGGGGTGTTTTGGGGGTTCACAATCCCGAGCCGCACCCACGTAATTTCTGCGAGTTTCCCAACCCATGTTGTGCTACACCTAGTTGCTATCCCCGCTTGGCAACATTTCAACCAATCGTACGACGGTCGGGCGGCCCGGTCAGGTTCGCACGTCGATAGTCATAGTCGACTACCTGCACAGCGAAGCTGTCGGGGTGACGGGTTGCCAGTCGCGGAGAGCTGCGCGATTGCAGGTCCCTAATGCTGGACGCTCGGACAAACAAGATGCTACCCCTGGGTGAATACGCGGTTGACATCTGCTCGCCGAGGTTCCGAAAGAATTGAGGGCGAAGCTGCGCCCGACACCCGGAGGTCCATTCATCGTTAATCTTGCGTCCGCCTGTTTTTGAATCTACCGGCCCTAAAGAGCATGACCATAATAAACAACGATGAATCGGCGTCACCCTGCGCCGCGAAACGTCGACCAATAGGGGGAAACGGATTCAGAAAACGGCGTCATCACGTCACATTCCCTGACTCACAGGTGTCGTGATGACGCGAATGTACGGATCGAAGTTTGAATGAGGTTCCCCCATCCATCGGGATGCCGAAAAGGAAAAGACCCCGGGATGAACTAGCCTCGGGGTACTTCACAATACAACCGATTGAAGTTAGAGCTTGATCTCTATGTCCACTCCGCTGGGGAGGTCGAGACGCATGAGGGCATCGATGGTCTTGTTCGTCGGCTCGAGGATGTCGATCAGCCGATTGTGCGTCCGAATCTCGAACTGTTCCATGGACTCCTTGTCGATATGGGGCCCGCGGATCAGCGAGAACTTGCGGATATGGGTAGGCAGCGGAATTGGGCCCGCAAGGCGGGCGCCCGTGCGCTTCGCAGTGTCCGCAATTCTCTCCGCACTCTGGTCGAGAGCGCGGTGATCGTACGCTTTCAGCTTGATTCTAACTTTTTCGGTACGCACTAAGCGACCACTTCCGTGATGCTGCCGGCGCCCACCGTTCGGCCGCCTTCGCGGATGGCAAACTTGGAGCCGACTTCCATGGCGATCGGCTGGATCAACTCGACCGTCATTGTGATGTTGTCGCCGGGCATCACCATCTCGACGCCGTCGGGAAGGTTCAGCGTACCGGTCACGTCCGTGGTGCGGAAGTAGAACTGCGGGCGATAGCCCGTGACGAACGGCGTGTGACGGCCGCCCTCTTCCTTGCTCAGGACGTAAACCTCGGACTTGAACTTCGTGTGCGGCTTGATCGAGCCGGGCTTGGCGATGACCATGCCGCGCTCGATATCCTTGCGCTCGACGCCGCGAAGGAGAAGGCCGACGTTGTCGCCCGCCTCGCAGTAGTCGAGCATCTTGCGGAACATTTCGATACCGGTGCATACCGTCTTGCGGCTCTCGGGCTTAAGGCCGATGATCTCGACCTCTTCCATGGCCTTGAGCTGTCCTCGCTCGACGCGCCCGGTGGCAACCGTACCACGGCCCGTGATCGTGAAGACGTCTTCCACGGCTGTAAGGAACGGTTTGTCCTTGTCGCGCTCGGGCTGCGGGATGTGGCTGTCCACCGCGGCCATCAACTCGGTGATCTTCTTCGTCCACTCGTTCTCGAGGTCGATCGGGTCTTGCTCCATAACCTTGAGGGCCGAGCCGCGGATGATCGGGGTCTTGTCGCCGGGGAAGCCGTACTTGGTGAGCAGTTCCTGGATCTCCAACTCGACGACGTCGAGGAGCTCGGGATCGTCCACCATGTCGCACTTGTTCATGAACACGACGATGTGGGGGACGCCAACCTGGCGGGCGAGCAGGATGTGCTCGCGCGTCTGGGGCATGGGCCCGTCGGAAGCGCTCACGACCAGGATCGCGCCGTCCATCTGGGCGGCGCCGGTGATCATATTCTTAATGAAGTCGGCGTGTCCGGGACAGTCGACGTGGGCATAGTGGCGCGTCGCCGTTTCGTACTCGGCGTGGAAGATGTTGATCGTGATACCACGCGCCTTCTCTTCGGGGGCTGCGTCGATCTCGTCGTACTTCTTCTTTTGGGCAAGGCCCTGCGACGCGAGCACGTTCGTGATCGCCGAGGTCAGCGTCGTCTTGCCGTGGTCGACGTGACCAATGGTTCCAATATTTACGTGCGGTTTAGTCCGCTCAAATTTAGCTCTTGCCATCGATACCTCTTGGTGAATAGGTTTGCGCCCGCACATAGCTTGGGCGCGACTTGCAATTCTGACACAAACGAAGCCGCGAGGTCAATGGTAACCCGTTCCCGAGAGCAGATGCCTATCCCTCCACAGTTCCGATGGTTCGCCGACTGCTTGTCGCCGAGTCGACGGGTCACCGGGCGTTCCTACTGCTCAACGAACCAGACGGCTTGGTCTATCTTCGAGCCCCAATTCGGCATCATCACATCAACGGCGAACCAGGACAAACGTGATCGCATCCTAAGCGTTCCGGGTTGTATGAACCGATCAGGATCAGTTGTGATCTCGACATCCTCCACGGTTTCCATGTTTGAAGGCTGCCGCACAAACACTTCCCAACTCCGCGTAACGAAGTTGTACAATTCGATCTTGTACGTCACCCGCGATAGGGGAAAACCCGTCGTGAGAGCTTCGGCCCTAAAGGTCAACTTGCTAACCGAGGATACAGTTGCATTGCCCTCCACCATGACCGCCGTGCCGTTCAGGCCCGGCTTGGTCCTTGCGACCACCGGACGCGCCTGAATTTCCAAACGCTCGTTGTCACTTGTGTAGAGATCTGACAGCTCTCCCGCAATCAGAATCCCTCTCTGAATGGTGAACGCGTCGGGTAGAACTAGTCTTCGCCGGATCGTGGAGGGTGCGTATTTCACCGTAGCGTAGTCGAAACCGCTTCCTGTGCCCGCGGAATAGCCCGTCACGTAAACGTTGCCCGAGACGTCTAGCGCCAAGGCAGTTGCTAAATCGTAGCCGTTCGCCACACCGGAGTAGCGCGTGAGCCACTGCTCGATGCCCGCAGAATCGTACTTGATGGTAGCGTAGTCAAAGCTGCTGCCTGTGCCCGAGGAAAAGCCCGTCACGTAGACGTTTCCCGAAGCATCCAGCGCCAAGGAATTGGCTACATCATAGCCGTTCATCGGCCCATTGTAACGTGCGACCCATTGCTCATTGCCCGCAGAATCGTACTTGATGGTGCCGTAGTCCTCGGAACTCCCTATGCCCGTGGACGAGCCCGTCACGTAGATGTTGCCCGAGGTATCTACCGCCAACGCGTAGGCGTAATCGGTGTTGTGCCATGGCCCATCGTATCGTGTGACCCACTGCTCGTTGCCTGCGGAATCGTACTTGATTGTGGCGTAGTCAAAATTGCCGGCGCCGTAGGACTCTCCCGTCACATAGACGTTGCCCGAGGTATCTACCGCCAACGCGTTGGCGTAATCGGAATCGCTCCCTCCATGGTAGCGTGCGACCCACTGTTCGTTGCCCGCGGGGTCATACTTGACCGTGGCGTAGTCAAGGTTGTTAGTAAGGTTGCGACCGTTCCCGTCACATAGACGTTGCCCGAGGCATCTACCGCCAACGCTACGGCCCGTTCCCCCAAGACCGACTCCTCAGGCCCACGTGCGACCCACTGCTCCTTACCCGAGGAGTCATACTTGATTGTGGCGTAGTCACTGCCGATTGAGCCGTGGGACTCTCCTGTCACGTAGACGTTGCCCGAAGGGTCTACTGCCACGGCGTACGCCTTATCAACCCAAGAGCCCCCATGGTACCTTGCTACCCATTGCTCGTTGCCTTCGGAATCATATTTGATGGTAGCGTAGTCCTCGCGGTTCGAGCCGTTCCAGGAGTAGCCCGTCACGTAAACGTTGCCCGAGCCATCTGTCGCCAAGGCGGTCGCGAAATCGTCGCCGTTCGCGCCGTTGTAGCGTGCGACCCACTGCTCCTTGCCCGCGGAATCGTACTTGACGGTAGCGTAGTCAAAATTGCCGGAGCCGTAGGAGTAGCCCGTCACGTAGACATTGCCCTGAGCATCTGCCGCGACATCGACCGCAGAGTCGTTACTGAAGTCCTTGCCCGGCCCGTTGTATCGAGCCACCCACTCCTGCGTCTGGGCTGCTGCGGGCATTAGTAGTCCGCCCAAAAAGCCCACGAATGCGTAAACCAAAGTGGTGCGATTGGTATTCATAATAGTTCCTCTTTCTTCTCCAACTGAGAGTCTTCTTGTTGCGTCTCGTAGCCCGCGTGCGGCGCATAGCATAAACTCAGCGGCCCGTTCCGAACGCCTTCGTCCTTGCAAACTGCGACGGTCACGCCATTCCTACGGCTTCTCTCCATCTCGTGTTCCACCCCGGGCTCGTATTCAGAGCAAGCTCGCCTAAAGGTTCGCGAGACCGGGGTTCGTGGAAGGTAAGAAGGCCGCGATTGAATATTGTAACATCCATATCCTGCCAAGCCAAAACAGCACCTCTCACTAGCCGCGCAGCCGTCATCGGAGCGCTCTTTGTTGCGTAGAAACATTGAGGTGCAATGAAATGCCACAGAAAAGCTGGACCAAGAAAGACGAGAAAATGTACGAGCACATCAAGGACAGCGAGCGCGACCGTGGCAGGCCGGAATCACGTGCGGAAGAAGTCGCAGCCAGGACGGTTAACAAGCATCGGCGCATCGAGGGCCGTACCAAGAACAAGCGAACCTCCGGCACGGGAAATCCGAACGAGCCACTGGGAGAACGTACCCGCGACGAGCTTTACAACCTGGCCCAAGAGCACGGCCTCAAGGGCCGCAGCAGGATGAGCAAGTCCGAGCTTGTCTCCGCCCTCGGCGGTTAATCTATCGGCAACGCCTTCGACTAACCGCGAAGGCAAGGCCGGCAGCAACTGCGGCAAGGGTGGCGGGTTCCGGCACAACGACTCCGTGTATCTGGAACGACAGGTCCGCGAAGCCGCTGATCTCCCAGTCGCTTCCGACCGGTATTTGTGCGGCGAAGTTGTTGCTGACAGAAGGCACGGCGGCCTGCCAATAGAAGCCGTCGCCATCGGGATCGAAGTTATCCGAACCCACCGAAAACCAATAGTTCCCTGGTGCGACTGCGAGGGATGAGTCCATCGTAAAGTCGAACTCCCAAATGGGGATTCCGAACGGATCCTCGCCCACCTCGATCGGGGCGATGTCCTCCGTAAGCGCGGTTTCCGAGGCGAGCTCTGTGCCCGGCATGCCGGCGTCATCGGCGAAAACGGCCATCGTGAAGGATTCCATGTTCCTCAGGTCGCTGAAGAACGCACCCTCGGAGCGACCCCACCACTTGAACCGCTGAATCTCGGAAGGCGATCCGATGGTGAAAGCCTCCGCCAGTCGCTGATTGTTGAACTGTCCGGGAACCGAATCGGATGCGAATGCCAGCTGCGGATCGTGGGGGCTTAGGTCGTAAAGCAGGTCTGCGCTCGCTCCCGGCGCTATGAAGATGGCGATGGCAGCAAGGCTAAGTTTTGTCATTCATTCTCTCCTTTCATTCTCTTTACAAGAAAGTAACTGACCTGAGACGCAAAGGTGGCCCGCTGATACAATGAGACCATGGCTAAATCGAAGCGGGACGAATTGATTGGCTTCGCGCTGGGCTTTCCGGAGGCTCGTCTGGATCACCCGTGGGGCGAGGACGTGGCCAAGGTCGGCATGAAAATCTTCGCCTTCTTCAGCGCTTCCGAAGAGTACGCGACGACCGTGAAGCTGCCTTCATCCAACGAATTCGCCGTCCCACTGCCAGACATCCAGCCCGCTGGTACGGACTGGGAAGAAAAGATGGGCAACCATCTTGGTGGCTGCGAATCTCGCTCCTTATGGTGCTCGCCGTCTTGGCCATGATCACAGCTGTGTTGCTCTTTGTTATCGCCTTATGGCCGTTTTTCTTGATTGATTCAATGATATATCTCAAGATTTCGCACGACCCGCTACATCGCGCGTCGCGAAGTGGTTCCAACCGCTAAGAACCAGGCGCTCGTTCGGGTGGCTGTTTCCCTCCTCGACCCGGTCGCCACCGGCGTACATCTGCACGAGAACGGTCTTGCGTGTCTCGCTCGACCGGTTGGGCATCGAGCCGTGCAGCGTGAAGTAGTGGAAGAAAAGCACGTCACCGGGCTCGGCTTCGAGCGGCGTCGCACCCTCGATCGGGTGGTTATCCAGCATCTGCGAGGGCATTTGGCCGGATGAGCCTTGTACTCGGCCCAGCTTATGGCTTCCCGGATAGACACGAAGGCACCCCATCTCGTCCGTCGCCGGGCTCACATGAATGATGGCCGCGAGCATCGTGTCCTTCTCGGTCGGGAAGTAGGTCCAATCCTGGTGCATCGGAAACGGCGCCCCCTGCTCGGCGGGCTTTTGAAAGAGCTTCGAGTGGTGGAGGATAACATTGGCGCCGAGAATCGCCGTCGCGACTTCGAGGAACTTCGGGTGGGTGAACGCTCTTAGCCACTTGGCTGAATATTGCTGAACGTTGTGTGTGTGTAAAACCACCGCGTCCGCCTTGGCGATCCGCTCCATCTGCGGTCCGGACCACACTGCGTTAGCCTCCTCGCCGCTGGCGATAACCTGGTCGACGATCCTGTCGAAAGCGATTTCGAATTCCTCAATTTCAGCAGAAGAGAAGATGCCTCGCGCCAAGTAAAATCCGTCGTTGGTGAACTGACTCCCGATCGCCGCGTTAGGCATGAAATCTTCGGCATTGGCCATCGCTCCGATTGTACTGGATTGCAAATTAAAGTCCGTCGAAAGAAGCTATGGATGCGGTGCGTTGTCGTACATAATGTTATTGGTTTGCCATTTACAAACCTAGGGAGAGTGCAATGCGTAGTAATAGCACCGTTTTCCCGTTTCTTGCGCTTGGACTGGCAGCGTTGCCGGTGCAGTCGCAACTAACCGACCTCGGAACGCTTGGAGGCCCCGAGAGCAGCGCCTTCGCTGTAAACAATCTCGGCCATGTCGTGGGAAGGACCGACATCGGCGGGGATATTCACCGCGCATTTCTTTACATCGCCGGCACAATGACGGACATCGGCACGCTCGGCGGCGTGCACAGCGAGGCGTTCGCCATCAACACAATTGGGCAGATCACCGGCCGTTCGAATAACCCGACCGGCGAGTCGCACGCTTTCCTCTACACCGCCGGCAAGTTCATTGACTTGGGCGACTTCGGGGGTTCCTCGAGCGGTGGCAAAGACCTGAACGAGTCCGGCCATGTGACCGGCTATGCGCATGTCCCGGGTAATGAGCTTCACCGCGCATTCCTTTATCGCGACGGGGTTACCATGAACCTCGGAACCCTTGGTGGCGACTATAGCGACGCTGAAGACATAAACAATCAAGACCAAGTAGTTGGCCCCGCCAGAACACCCGATGGTTTTTCGCATGCGTTCTTATGGACGGGCAGGACTATGTTCGACTTGGGAACCTTGGGCGGCGACTCGAGCGTCGCCTATGCAGTCAATGAGCATGGCCAGGTCGTTGGTTTCGCCCATGATGCGACCGGAACTTCCATCGCATTTCTATACACCGATGGGGTCATGATGAACTTGGGCACCTTGGGCGGCGCCGACAGCGACGCGTATGCGATAAACGACGCCGGCCAGGTGGCCGGTACGGCTCAAACATCGGCCGGCACATATCATGCCTTCCTTTACGAAGATGGCGAGATGATAGACCTCGGCACCTTCGGCGGAAACCGGAGCGAAGCCAGAGTGATTTCCCCGGACGGCGATGTGTACGGATGGGCACGAACCAGCGAAGGCGACTTTCACCTATTCCGCTACGAAGACGGCCAAATGAAAGATCGTGGCAGCCTCGGCGGAGCTGAACTCACCGTCGAAGGGATGAGTCCCAACGCGCGCTATGTCGTTGGCAAGGGGATGACCCCGGCCGGCCTCTTCCACGGATATCTGTATGATTCATTCTCGATCGCCCCAGAAACCTTGATCATGTACCGTGGCTCCATCGTCTCAGGCAACCTCGCTTCGCTGATCAACAGTGACAATGTCAGGCTCGTTGTAAAACCGGGCTTCGTCTTCTCCACATTCGAGCCTCCGATCCAGGTCATCGTCAACGCTACGTCGCCGTCCGCCTCTCCAACGAGCCTAAGCTTCTCGGTCGAGTCGCATGCGAGCATCGCGAACGCCCAGCAGAAGGTTTCCCTCTACAATTTCGTCACTCAGTCCTTCGAGGTATTGGATACGCGAATGGCGACGACGAGCGACAGCATCGTCCAGGTGAATGTGAATAGCAATACGTCTCGGTTTGTGCAACCCGGCTCGCTCCTAATTACGGCTCGTATGAGCTACAAGGCGCTCGGAACCGTGTTCGGTTATCCTTGGCACGCCCGAATCGACCAGACGAAATGGATCATCCCGCAGTAATGGATTTCGCCTAGCCCTTGCCGCCGTGGGCCTTGGTGATAATCTCCTGCGCCACGTTCTGCGGGACCTCTTCGTAGTGCGAAGGGGTGACGTTCGGCGCGGCGCGGCCCTGGCTCATCGAACGTAGCGAAGTCACGTAGCCGAACATCTCCGACAGCGGGACGAGCGCCTTGATGATCTGGACGCCGCCCATCGCAGGCTCGGTGCCCTCGATGCGCCCTCGGCGAGAGTTAATGTCGCCGATCACGTCGCCAAGGTATTGTTCGGGCGTGTTAACCTCCACGTGCATAACCGGCTCTTTCAGCGCCGGGTTAGCCTTCTTCATGCACTCCTTGAAACCGCTAATCGCGGCCTGCTTGAACGCGTTCTCGTTCGAGTCGACCTCGTGGTAGCTGCCGTCCGTTAACCGGACAAGAACATCGACTACCGGATACCCGGCCACGGTGCCCGTCTCCAAGGCTTCCCGGATTCCCTTCTCGACAGCGGGAACGTACTCCTTCGGAATCGAGCCGCCCGTGAGCTTGTTCTCGAACTGGAAGCCAGTACCCGGTGGCAACGGCTCCGCTTCGAGTACGACATGGCCGTACTGGCCCGAACCGCCAGTCTGCTTGATATACCTCCCCTCGGCCTTCGAGCGCGTGCGGATCGTCTCTTTGTACGCTACCATGGGCCGGCCCTGATTGGCGTTCACACCGAATTCGCGACCCAGTCGATCCACGATGATTTCGAGGTGGAGCTCGCCCATCCCGCTGATGATCGTCTGGCCGGTCTCCTGGTCGGTAAACACTCGGAACGTAGGGTCTTCTTGCGCCAGGCGGAAGAGGCTGTTGCCGAGCTTTTCCTGATCGGCCCGTGACTTTGGTTCGATCGCGATCGAGATGACCGGCTCAGGGAACTTGATGGCTTCCAGCACGATCGGGTTGTCCTGTGCGCAGACCGTGTGTCCGGTGGTTACGTCGTTGAGGCCGATTACGCCAACGATGTCGCCCGCAAACGCCTCATCGAGGTCCTCTCGGCTGTTTGCGTGCATCTGCAAGATGCGGCCGACGCGCTCCTTGCGATTCACAAAGTCGTTGGTCTGGGGGTCGCGATAGCAAACACTGTAGGAGCTGCCCTTCTTCAGCGTGCCGCTGTAAATCCTGATGAACGTCAGCCGGCCGACATAAGGGTCGCTCATGATCTTGAACGCGAGCGAGCAGAACGCCGCCTTGTCGTCGGGCTCGCGCGATTGCTCTTCATCCTTATCAAGGTTGTAGCCGTTTACGGCGCCCACGTCTTCGGGGCTGGGCAGGTAATAGACCACCGAGTCGACAAGCGCTTGAACGCCCTTGTTCTTAAAGGAAGACCCGCAGATGATAGGAACGACCTTGTTGGCAAGGGTGCCGGCGCGCAGAGCGGCGCGGATCTCGTCTACGCTAATCTCTTCACCTTCCAGGAAGCGCTCCATGATCGAATCGTCCACATCGGCGCAGGCCTCGATGACCTTCTCGCGAGCCTCGGCCACCTCGGCCATCATGTTCGCGGGGATGTCGGTTTCGTTGACGATTTTGCCCATGTCGTCCTCGTAGACAATCGCTTTCATGCTGACCAGGTCGACATAGCCTACAAAGTCGCTCTCGGCGCCGATCGGGAGTTGGATCGGCACGCCGTTCGCGCCCAGGCGCTGCTGAATCTTTTCGGCGACGCTCTTGAAGTCCGCACCGAGCCGGTCCATCTTATTGATGTACACAATCCGCGGAACGCCGTACTTGTTCGCCTGGCGCCAAACCGTTTCCGACTGTGGCTGAACCCCACCGACCGCGCAGAAGACGGCTACTACGCCGTCCAAAACGCGTAGCGACCGCTCGACCTCGACCGTGAAGTCGACGTGGCCGGGGGTGTCGATGATGTTGACGCGGTGGTCCTTCCAGTAACACGTTGTTGCAGCTGACGTGATGGTGATTCCGCGCTCCTGCTCCTGCTCCATCCAGTCCATGGTGGCCGCGCCTTCGTGAACCTCGCCGACACGGTGAATCTTGCCTGAGTAGAACAGAATCCTCTCGGTCGTTGTCGTCTTGCCCGCGTCGATGTGGGCGGCAATACCGATATTTCGTGTTTTGTCCAGCGAGTGCATCCTAGGCATAATTTGGTTCTCTATCAGGCAAAAACCCCAACACAAACGGAAGGGGTTCGACTTATCGCCTCGACGCACGAGGCGACGGCTCGTTTAGCGAATGTGCAGCTTTCGCGCCTTTCGCCCTCCTTCCTGGTTGTGTTCAATCAGTGCCAACGTGTTTATCTTAGCGTATGGACGGGTATATGGTCAAGTGGACCGGGCGTTTGTTGGGGGAGCGACTGCCGACTGACGATTGCCGACTGACGACTGCCGAGGATAAGACTGGAAACCGGAGACGGGGAGAGCGGGCTCGGTTCCGGTTCCTCCGCCGGCACGGAGACTCCTAAATCGACGCCGGTGTGGTTGCCAGGGAAGCTAGGAGGGGCGGTCGAGAGGCGGCATCACGACACCTTGTATATTGGGGTTGTGACGTGATGACGGTCAGGCGCGGGTACGAAACCGATGGAGAGCGAAGCTTTAGCTAGCCAAACCGTC
Source organism: Fimbriimonadales bacterium (assembly GCA_051003155.1). Lineage (GTDB taxonomy): Bacteria > Armatimonadota > Fimbriimonadia > Fimbriimonadales > ATM1 > JACDEQ01. Next base: position 48,326 of record JBPCLO010000048.1, read on the forward strand.
GAGTCAACTAGGACCGGGCAAAACGTAACAACACTGCTCGGCTATCTCCTGAAAGCCGAGCTTCGCGTAGACGGCCATCGCAGCATCGTCGGCAGCCGTCAGCCAAGCGTACTGCCCGCCTGCATCGAAGAAATCCTCTAGCAACCTCGCCGTAACGGCAGAAGCGATTCCTCGACGGCGGAACGCAGGCAGGGTCGCGACCGAGACGATCTCGCGCACTTTATCGGTGCCGACAGCGCGGCCGACGCCCGCGACCTCGCCATCGACGGTCGCGTACGCCGCCGATGAGCTTCCCCGCGCCAGGGATTCCCGAATGGCTTCCTCGCGGGCGGGATCGGGGTCCCCCGGCGCCTCGAACACTTGGTGCCCAACGCGGTTGACCGCCGCGGCGCTGTCAGGCCCCGCCAATTCGACATCGATGGCCGTTGGATATCCTTGCCATGAGCCGTTGGACATCAACATAGCGGGCTGAGTCTCCTTGAGAACGAAACCGAAATCCTCGAGCTGCTTCGGCACGTGAGGCCACAGTTGCGTGAAGAACTCGAGCCTTGGCTGCCTCTCGTAGGATCGGAAGACGCCGATCATCTCTTCGATGTCGCCCGGCGCCGGGTCCTCGACGGGAACGGCATCGTTGAGCCAGGCGAGCGTCTCGGTCGGGCTGATCGAAATTGAGAACCCACCGGCCCGCACCGATATCCGCCGCGTATTCGATGTGTTGATGCTGTCCTGCAACATTCGGAGGAGCGGCTTCATGCGAACAAAGTCTACACGCCAACCCGGCGGTTGAGCGTCCTCGAGAGACCAAGTGACATCGCAGGCATCAGGCAATCGTCTAAAATAGGGCGTTAGCCTTCAATGAACGTTATTAAACGGGAAGACCTGATCTCCGCAGCCCCGATTTCTATTCCACGCGAAGCCGAGACCATCGGGTGCGGGGGGTTGCGCGTGTCGAAGCGCGGGGTTTGGCGGGCGGCGGTGCTCATCGGCGTCCACGTGCTGATCATCGCGCACATCGTCCACTGGAAGCTCGCCGGCAAGACGGTATCGCCGGTGGAGCCCAGCGAGGCGATGCAGACGCTCGAACTGGGCTATGTAAACGCGGGGTTCATCCTGTTCATCGGGCTCATCCTGAGCACGCTCGTCTTCGGACGGTTCTTTTGCGGCTGGGGCTGCCACGTCGTGGCGCTCCAAGACGTTTGCGGATGGCTGATGAAGAAGGCGGGGGTCAAGCCCAAGCCGTTCCGCTCGCGGCTGCTGGTGTTCGTCCCGCTCTTTGCGGCGTTCTATATGTTCCTGTGGCCGACGATCGTGCGCTGGCTCGATGGCCGGGCGTTTCCAGGTCTGAGCAACCACCTGCAGACCGAGAACTTTTGGGCCACCTTCCCCGGCCCCGGCATCGCGCTGCTCACGTTCGGAATATGCGGTTTCCTGATCGTTTATCTCTTGGGGAACAAGGGCTTCTGCACCTACGGCTGCCCGTACGGCGCTATCTTTTATCACGCCGACCGCGTCGCCCCCGGCAAGATCCGTGTGACGGACGCTTGTGAAGGCTGCGGGCACTGCACCGCGACCTGCACCTCGAATGTCCGCGTCCACGAAGAGGTAAAGCGCTACGGCATGGTCGTCGACCCGGGGTGCATGAAGTGCATGGACTGCGTGAGCGTTTGCCCGAAGAATGCGCTGTATTACGGCTTCGGCAAGCCGTCGCTTGCTCAGAAAGGGATCGAGGCGAAGCGCGCCCCGGGTTTGGAACGAGCGGCGCGCATGTACGACTTTTCGCTTTCCGAAGAGATCGCCATGGCGGCACTGTTCGCGCTCGCGTTCTATGCCTTTCGCGGCTTGTACGACTCGGTGCCGTTTCTGCTGGCGATCGGGCTGAGCTCCGTCACGGCGTTTCTCATCGTCATGGCGGCACGGCTGCTCTACACGCCTTCATTCCGGCTTCAGCACAAGCAGCTGCGGATCAGCGGCGCGACGACTCCCGCCGGTTGCGCGCTTCTTGGAGTGGCAGGGTTGTTGATCGTTTTTGCCGGCCACTCGGGTGTCTGGCAGTTTCACTACCACGAGGGAAACCGCCTCTATGCGCAAGCGGAGTCGGCAAAGTCACCGGAAAGCGCGGAGGAGTCGACGAAGGCAGCGATGGAGCATTTCGGCTGGTGTCGGTCGAGCGGATTCTTCCCTGTCGCGAACTTGGAGGCGTCGCTTGGCTCTGGGTTTGCCTTTCTGGGAGACCTCGAGAAGGGCGAGCAGCACCTGAGACGAGCGATCGAACTTGGACCCGATCTTGCGGGAGCGCGGTACCAGCTCGCGAGAACTCTGGCGGCTCGCGGCAAACAGAATGAGGCGATAGCGCAGCTCAGAACAGCCGTCGAGTCCGATCCGGGACGGGTCGCCGCGAGGCGAGATCTTGCGCTCGCGCTCTCCGCTTCGGGCAAGCACGTCGAAGCTCTCCGCTTTTTCGAAGGCCCTCTTAAGATTGCGCCGAGAGACGCCGATCTGAGGCTGGCCTATGCAGCGTCGCTCGCAGAATCCGGCAAGCCGGCGGAGGCGGAAACGCAATTGCGAAAGGTGATGACCGATCATCCGCAATCCGCACAAGTTCGCTTCGCCCTAGGCGAGATTTTGCTGAGGCGGGGAAAAACCAGCGAGGCGGCCGCCGCGTTTGCCGATGCCACCCGGCTAAACCCGGAGGCAATCGAGTCGTATGTCGCGCTGGCGCGACTCGATTCACGGCGCAAGAACCATTCTGCATCGGCCCGGCGCTACGAGGCTGCGCTGGGGATTGCTCCGTTCGACCGCAACCTCTTGAACGCATGGGCGGTCGAACTGAAGAAATCGAACCAGATCGACGCCGCGATAAAGAAGCTGGTGCGCTCACATCCCGACGACGAAGCATCCTGGTACCGCGCCGCGCTGCTTTACAAGGCGAAAGGTAACCTGATTACTGCAAAGAGCCTTTATCGCCGCCTGGCGATGCGGAATCCCAACCTGCCGCCCCTATAGGGAGTACATAAGTTATGTCTCAATACTGTCATTCGTGTGCAGTTTCGCTCGTCATCCGGATTTCAAGGGCGAATCCGACATCTGCTGCAAGTATTGCGTCGACGCGGCAGGCAATCTCGAATCGCGCTAAGCCGTTCAGAAGGGGATCACGAGTTGGTTCATGACATGGCAGCCAAACCTGAGCGAGACGACCGCACACGAACGAGCGGCGACCTACATGAGTTCCCTTCCCGCCTGGGCTGAGTAGTTAGTTATACTTGCAGGCTACAGCCCATGAGTGACCACGAGTACCCTGGGTTCTGGTCGCTCGTGCGCTCGGACCTCGACAGTTATCTACAACGAAAGACCGGCGCGTCGCCTTTGGCGATTTGGTTCAAGTACTGGGGGGTCGCTTATGAGCATCCCGGTTCGGTGGCTCTGCTGGCAAACCGCGCCGCCTCCGTTTTGAGGAATGGGAAGCCCGACCCGATCACTCGATTCTGCTTCCGCGTTTGGGCGGTTTTGCTTCGTATCTCAGCGACGATCCTCGGGGGATCCTGGATAAGCGGAGATGCCCAAATCGGCAAAGGCGCAAGGCACATGCACCAGGGTGGCGTGATCGTAAACGGCGCCACGGAGATCGGCGACTATTGTGATATTTGGCAAGGCGTCAACCTCATCGCCGACCAGACGCTAAAGGCGCCGAAGATCGGCAACTGGGTGACTCTGGGCGCAAACTGCATGGTTATCGGCGGCGTGGAGGTCGGCGATTTCGCGGTGATTGGCGCAGGAGCGGTGGTCACCAAGAACGTGCCTGCCGGGGGCGTGGTTGTGGGTGTTCCTGGTCGCGTGGTCAAGCTTCTCGATTCTGCGCTCAGACCCGAACAGCTTCCCGAACGCGGCAACGTATCCACGGACGAGTACGACGCATACGTGCGAGCCCTTCGTTAGGAGGCGATGATTTCGACGTTTGCACGTGGGACGGTCACTTCCCTGCCGTCCTCGAGCATGGCCTTGAGGACGCGAACCTCGGTGCCCGATTCCACAACTTGAAGCTCGGCGGGAAGGCCCGTCACTTTGCCAATCGCCCCGAAATACGGTTCCCGAATGATTCGGATCGGCGTGCCGTGCTCGAGCATCCCGCCCGCATCCTTTTTGGGCTCACCGGCGGGAGGGTTGTCGGATGGAACGATCACCTCTGGGCGGATAACCCCCGCGCGGATCTGTGTCGCACCGTTGACGCTTGCTTGCTTGCCCTCGAGGGATTGGAGCAGTTCGAAAGTTCGCTGAGCCATGGCAAGTTCGCCAAATCCTTCCGTAGCGATTATCGTGAGCGGGATAGCCTCCTGGCCCGTGATGGCCACGCCTATGTCGTAGCCGAGATACTTCGTTAGGTCGACGTCTCGTATGGCTCCCGCGATCAGGCCGACCACGCCGATCTCCGCAGCACGCAGCATCGCCGCATAGCTAATGCCGGAACCACCAACGAGGATGCAGCCCCTGTGCTCGTCCTTGATATGGCCGGCGTCCAGGACTTCGGACGCCGAAGTGACGACCACTCGAATTTCGCCCTGCCGCTCGCCCCCGACGCCGAAAATTCCTTGGACCATGGCGCCGCGCGTCTCGATGATTGCCCCTTCTTCGGGGAGGATATCGACGACCTTGCCGCGCATGTACGCCGTGATCTCGACCGGAATGGGTGCTTCCCGCACCAAGAGCGTGCCCGTGGCCTCCGACAGCGACTCCGCTGTACCGTCGTAGTCGCAGATGCAGATGCTCTTGAACATTCCGAAGATTCCTTTCGACTCTGCTAGCTGCTGGCCGGCCGTAACGGGGTCGCCGATCGCGATTTTCAGGAGGGAGGGAACATCCTTAGGCTCCACACCGAGCTTTTCGGCGATCTTGACGGCTTGGAGAACCCCTGGCAGTTCGGTCCGGGCTGCAACGGTTGCCGGCTCGACGGAATCACCGACTTGCACCAAAACCTGGCCCTTCAAGGGGAGACGACGAACTTTGTGAACGATCTGGTCGGCGCTGACGGTCAGGCCGGGCGTATAGGCTGATCCCATGGAAGTCTTAGTTTAGCATCCGGCGCCTACTCTGCAAGGAGCTTGACCGGACAAGCCGGACATGGTAAAACCCTCTACTCAAGATCGCACGTATTTATCTTTATTAGGAGGCAAGTTTTATGAAACGTGTTTTAATCCTTTTCGCATTGACGACCATTGCGGTCGCGGCGTGGGCCATCGCCCATCGCGCCCGAGGAATCGGGGTCGTCGAAGGCGGCTCTTGGGCAGGCGCTCATTTCGATTTTTACGTGCAACAACCGGAGAACCCCAACAGCCCGAACCGATTTTACTTTTGGGACCACGGCATGTTCATCGCTGTCGATATTTTCATCACCGACTTCGATTCCGAGATGCAATGGGGCCGTGCGACCGCACGCTTCAACGGTATGGGAACATATAACGGCACCGCAGCACAGGTTAGCGTCTTCGTTCTAGACGGCGGGCGGTCGCGGCCCGACCGATTCACTATGGAATGCCGCGCCATGAACGGCCAGCTGATGCACAGCGCAAACGGTGTTCTGACCGAAGGCGACCTCACCGTTAGCCATCCTCGGTAGCCGGGCGGTAAACTGTAGGCAGTTATGAAGCCGGGAGCCGTTCTTGCCGACGAATTGATGCCGATCTATCATAAGATCGCTGTCGGCGAGAGGCTTTCGTTCGATGACGGCGTTGCGCTTTACAGGTCCCGCAACCTAAGCGGTGTTGGCTATTTGGCGAATTTGGTGCGCGAAAGAAAGCACGGTGCACGGACTTTTTACGTGCGGAACCAGCACATCAACTACACCAATATTTGCAACAAATTCTGCAAATTTTGTTCCTTTTACGCGAAAAAGGGTGGGCCACAGCCCTATGAGATGTCGATTCAAGAGGCGCGCCTGGCGCTGCGCCGCCATAAGCACATCCCAATCACAGAGGTCCATAGCGTTGGCGGAATCAATCCGCGCCTGCCCTATTCGTATTATATGGATTTCCTTCGAGCGATCAAGGAAGAGCGGCCGGGCGTTCACGTCAAGGCCTTCACCGCCGTTGAGATCGTGGAGATCGCCCGTGTCGGTAAAACTACCATTGAAGGAGCTTTGCGCGATTTAATTGAAGCTGGATTGGACTCCCTTCCCGGCGGCGGCATCGAAGTGCTCAGCGATCGGGTTCACGAGGAGTTGTTCGGGCGCAAGCTTCGTGGCGAGGAGTGGCTCGAAGTGGCGAGGGTTGCGGCTAAGCTCGGCCTGAAGCAATACGCTACGATGCTGTACGGCCATATCGAAACCGACGAGGAGCGAGTGGACCACCTCATCCAGCTGCGTGAATTGCAAGACGAAACGGGCCATTTCCTGTGTTTCACGCCGCTGAGCTTCCATCCGGAGAACACGGAGCTGGCCGACATCCCTCATCCCTCCGGTGATGCTGATCTAAGAAACATTGCGGTTTCACGCTTAATGTTAGACAATTTCGAACATATCAAGAGCTTCTGGATCATGAACACCCCGGCAGTGACGCAGCTGGCGTTGTGGTGTGGCGCAGACGATACCGACGGCACGGTTTTGGAATACGAGATCACCTATGAGGATGGGGCCTGGGGCAACAAGAGCCAATCACTCGATCCTGCCGGGATGATCCACATGATCCGTGAGGCGGGCCGGGAGCCTATCGAGCGGGATTCACTCTATCATGAAGTGGTTCGCGATGAAGAGCCGGCCCGGCCTCGTCACCGCATCCCGCTACCGATGGCTCGCTGATCGCGCGCCATACTTGTCGTTTAATGGAAGCGGTGACCAGATTCTGGACTGACGTTTGGTCTGAGGGCCGAGCCGAGTTGTTGCCGAGCCTTTTTGGACCGGGAGCCACCGAGAACGGAGAAATCCTCGACATCGACGCGTTTCAACAAGCCGTGCATCGATGGAGGTCGATCTTTCCCGACTTCAAGGCCGAAATTGATGAATTCCTGCCCGCCGGGGATGGGCGCGTGGTTACCCGGGTGACATACACCGGCACGCAGACTCGCCCATGGGCTGGGCTGCCTGCGACGGGAAAGACGATGCGTGTGATTGGCATAGACATCTTTCGAGTCGTAGACGGCCGCATCATCGAGTTGTGGCACTCGACCGATCATTTGGAAGCGGCAATTCAGTTGGGCGGGCGTCTCACCCCCGTAGACGGATGAGATTCCGCGGATTAATTTCGGCAGACAATACAACTGTACGTACGTCTACCTGATCATCAGGTAAAATAAGATGGTGTCCCAAGACAAGATCGTTATTCTCGGAGCTCGGGAGCATAACCTTAAGAACATCAACGTCGAGATCCCGCGCGACAAGCTCGTCGTTATCACGGGCCTGAGCGGCTCGGGCAAGTCTTCGCTGGCATTCGACACGATTTACGCGGAGGGCCAGCGGCGCTACGTGGAGTCGCTGAGCGCATACGCCCGGCAGTTCTTGGGGCAAATGGATAAGCCGGACGTGGACCACATCGATGGCCTTTCGCCGGCGGTCAGCATCGACCAAAAGTCGGCGAGCCGGAATCCGCGATCAACCGTCGGCACGGTCACAGAAATATACGACTACATGCGAATACTTTTCGCGCGGGCCGGGGTTCCCCATTGTCCGAACTGCGGCAAGGCGATCCAAAGGCAAACGGTCGAACAGATCGTCGACTCGGCTCTCTCCTTCGGAGACGGAGCGCGGTTACAGGTTCTAGCGCCGGTGGTTCGAGGGCGAAAGGGCGAATATAAGTCGGTAATTCAGGATATTCAGAAAGCGGGATTCGTGCGTGTGCGCGTCGACGGCGAGATGTACGAGGTCACGGACGATATTCCGGTGGACCGGTACAAACAGCACACGATCGAGGCGGTCGTCGACCGGGTTGTCATAAAGGACGGCATCGAGCAGCGACTCGCAGATTCCGTCGAAACGGCCCTTAAAATGGGCAACGGCTTGGTGTCGATTCATTCCCTGGAAGGCGAAGAGCGTCTTTTTAGCGAACAGTTCGCGTGTCCGGATTGCGGGGTCTCCCTGGGCGAAATTGAACCGCGAATGTTTTCGTTCAACTCCCCCTACGGCGCATGTCCCGAGTGTGCGGGGCTCGGAACTAAGACGGAATTCGACCGCGAGATGGTAGTTCCCGACCCGAAAAAGCCGCTTAAGTCCGGCGCTATCGCCCCATTTGTGCACAAGAACGGCGAATTAAAAGATTGGTGGCCGGATCTATTGGAAGGAGTCGGCAACAAATTCGGCTTCGATGCCGACACACCGTTCAAGAGGTTGCCGAAGAATATTCAAAACCTAGTTTTCGAGGGTACGGCCGAGCCGATAGCGGTCAACGTTCGGTACGGCTCGGGGCGGACTCGCGCATTCAATACGAATTTCGAAGGCGTTATCGCGATCTTGAGGAAAAGGTACGAGACGACCGAGAGCGAATGGGTTAAACAGGACCTCGAGCAGTATATGTCTAGCCGGCCGTGTCCGGTTTGCAAGGGCCAAAAGCTCAAGCCGGAATCGCTGGCTGTAACCCTGGGCGAGAAAAACATCGCGCAAGTGAGTTCCTTTTCGATCGAGGAGGCGTACGCGTTTTTCTTGGCGCTCGCACCGAAATTGACCGCGAGGCAAAAGGCGATCGCCGAAAGAGCGGTCAAGGAAATTTCCGAGCGCCTTGGCTTCCTCGAGAAAGTAGGCCTAGGGTATCTGACCCTCAGCAGAAATGCCAACACGCTGGCGGGTGGAGAAGCGCAAAGGATCAGGCTGGCCACGCAGATCGGATCGGGGCTGATGGGTGTCTTATATATTCTCGACGAACCTAGTATCGGCCTGCACCAGAAAGACAACGGAAAGCTGATCGAGACGCTTGTCCGGCTGCGCGACATCGGAAATACCGTTATTATCGTCGAGCACGATGAGGAGACAATTCGCTCGGCGGATTACGTGATCGACTTGGGGCCCGGCGCCGGCGAACTTGGTGGCGAAATCGTAGCGAAAGGGTCTTTGGAAGAGTTCCTAAAGTCGGATGGGCTTACAGCTCGTTATCTGACTGGAAAGGAAACAATTCCTGTACCAAAACAGCGACGAATCCCCGATGCCGCCTTCATCAAATTGAGGGGTGCTTGCGGTAACAACCTAAGATCGATCGATGTCGATATTCCGCTCGGCATGTTCGTCTGTATAACCGGCGTCTCAGGGTCCGGCAAATCCACGCTAATCCAGGACACGCTTTTCCCCAGGTTGATGTACGAAGTCTACGGAACAAGGCACGCTTGGGCTCAGCATAAATCGATAAGTGGACTAGAAAGTCTCGACAAAGTGGTCGATATCGACCAGTCGCCCATTGGTAGGACCCCGCGAAGCAATCCGGCGACATACACCGGAACATTCGACCTCATTCGCGAAATATTCGCGCTCACGCCAGATGCGAAAATGCGAGGCTACAAGATCGGGCGGTTCTCCTTTAATGTTAAGGGCGGACGTTGCGAGGCGTGCCGCGGCGACGGCATCATAAAGATAGAAATGGTTTTCCTGCCAGATGTCTACGTGCCTTGCGACGTTTGCAAGGGCAAGAGATATAACCGCGAAACGCTCGAAGTGAAATACAAAGGGAAAAACATTTCCGACATTTTGGAAATGACGCTGTCTGAGTCGCTCGAATTCTTCAAGCCGATTCCGAAGATTTATCGAAAGCTCCAAACACTGGGTGATGTCGGCCTCGGATACGTGAGGATGGGGCAGCCAGCAACGACGTTGTCCGGGGGTGAGGCGCAAAGGATCAAGCTCGCCGCGGAATTGAGCAAGCGGGCAACCGGCAACACGATGTATATCCTCGACGAACCGACTACCGGCCTGCATTTCGACGACGTGAAAAAGCTCCTAGGCGTCCTCCATCGATTGGTCGAGCAGGGTAATTCGGTGCTTGTTATCGAGCACAACCTCGACGTGAGAAAGACGGCCGATTGGGTGATCGATTTGGGCCCCGACGGCGGGGCCGCCGGTGGACAAATAATAGCTTCAGGGCCTCCGGAAGCGATCGCAAGAGCCTCGGCGAGCCATACCGGCAATTACCTAAAAACGATGCTCAAACCTCGTGCCACCACTAATGGAAAGGCAGTCGCGAGGAAGCCCGCAAAAGCCAAGCAAGCTCAGAGGTAGACTTCCGGCGAGTATGCAGACCGTTTTTGGATTAGAAACGCTCTCGCCGGGCTGGGCCGAGTCCACGGTTTGCATAGGTGTATTCGACGGCGTCCATCTCGGCCATCAATCGGTGATTCGCGCGGCTTGCGACAACGCAAGAGCGAACAGCCGGCCCGCAGTCGCCGTTACCTTCGACCGAAATCCGCTCGCCGTACTGAGGCCGGAACGCTGCCCGAAGACCATTCTTGGCCAGAACGCGAAGCTCGCCAAGATCGCCGCCCTGGGGATCGATCTGACGCTGGTCACAACGTTTGACAAATCTTTCTCACAAATGCCTGCGCAGGAATTTCTGGAGAACGAGCTCCGGGCTCGCATTTGTGCCAAGAAGGTCGTTGTCGGCCACGATTTCGCTCTCGGCAAGGACAGGGTCGGCACGGCAGCGTGGCTGAGCGAGAGAATTCCGACAGAAATCCTACCTCCGCTCGAGCAGCGCGGCCGTCGTGTCAGCTCGACGGAAATCAGAAAGGACGTCGCCGAAGGGCAAGTGGCGGAAGCCGCAGCGCTGCTCGGTGGACCCTACGAACTGGCTGGGATCGTTGCAAAAGGCCAACAGCTTGGCAAAAAACTAGGCATTCCGACCGCAAATATCGTCCCGATCATCGATCAAGTGATACCGAAGGACGGAATTTACGCATGCTTCGGCACAGCACCCCAAGGCCGCTTTCAAGCGGCTGTCTCGTTAGGAACAAGGCCGGCAATCGAGGGCGCAGGTTTCGCCATCGAAGCGCACCTCCTGGACTTTCCAGACCGCGACTTGTATGGCAGGTTCTTATCGCTCGAATTCGTTGCGCGCCTGCGAGACGAACTTTGGTTCGATTCTCATGAGAATCTCGTTGCGCAGATTCGTCTGGATATAGAGAACGCGAGAGAGACACTTGAAGAACGCAGCAAGACCTAAGCTTCCCGTTTGGCTGATCGCCCTTGTACTCGCGGCCTTAGCCTTGTTCATATTGCTGCTGGTCAACTTCGTCGCCGTGCGCTCAAAGCCCGATGACGAAGCGCAAATCAGGGCGGCGATCGAGGAGATGCGCGTGGCGAGCTTAGAAAACAAACCTGGAGGCGTGCAGAAATACCTGTCCGAGAGTTTCGAGCTTCCGGAGGGGGTCGCCTCCGGTGACGGAATGTTTGACAACCCGAAGGCGCGGGTGGCTACATTCATCCGTAGGGCCAACTTCAGCGAGCTCACTATCAGCGACGTCAAGATTCAAGTTGCGGGCGGCGCGGCGATCGCGACTGTGCACGCATCAGGCTCCCTCTCCTACCCACCTTTGCCGACCGATTTCAGCTTTGACTTCCCGGAGATGCAGATCGAGTTCAAGCGTGAAATGCGGAACCGGCTATTGCTGATTTCCGACCCCACCTGGTCGGTTGTGCGCGTGTTCGGCGTGCGGTTGGAAGACATCGGGCAGTAATGCTAAACTCGAGGTCATGCTCGATCCCCGAATAACTCGCCTCGCAGAGCTCTTGGCGATCCACAGCACACGCCTCGAACCGGGCGATAAAGTACTCATCGAAGCCTTCGATATTCCCGCGGAATGCACGGCCGAGATGGTTCGCATTGCGCGGTCGAAGTGCGCCGAGGTTTTCGTCCAGACGTATCAAGCGGCCGTGCAAAGAAGCCTGTTGCGTGGGATCACCGAGACAGGCGCCGCGACGTATGGCGAGATCGACGCGAACCGCATGGACCGGATGGACGCCTATATCGGGTTGCGCGGGACCAACAACTTTGCGGAAATGAGCGACATACCCGATGACAACAACAAGATTTGGATGAAAAAGTATCTGAATCCGGTGCACTTCGATCGACGGGTTCCAAAGACGCGATGGGTTGTTCTGCGCTGGCCATCAGCGAGCATGGCCCAGCAGGCACAAATGAGCACCGAGGCGTTCGAGGATTTCTACTTTCGTGTATGCACGCTCGACTACGCGAAAATGGAGCAGGCGAGCAAGCCGCTGCAAGAGCTAATGGCCGCAACGGACATGGTCGAAGTAGAGGGGCCAGGCACGAACCTGAGTTTCAGCATCAAAGGAATCGGCGCCGTGCCATGTACCGGCCTGCGCAATATCCCTGACGGCGAGTGCTTCACGGCACCTGTCAAGGATTCGGTGAATGGGACTCTGCAGTTCAACACGTCCACCCTCAATCAAGGAAAGCTGTTTAAAGATCCATGTTTGACACTGAAAGATGGAAAAGTGATCGACGTAGATGCGGGACCAATGACCGAAGCCTTCAACAACATTCTCGATACTGACGAAGGCGCCCGCTACGTTGGCGAGTGGAGCCTTGGGTTCAACCCCTACATACTCACGCCGATGCTCGACACGCTCTTCGACGAGAAGATCGCCGGCAGCTTTCACTTCACGCCCGGCAATGCGTATTTAGAAGCCGACAATGGCAACCGATCGGCTGTCCACTGGGACATGGTATGCATCCAGCGTCCCGAATTCGGTGGCGGCGAGATCCGGTTCGACGGCAAAATTGTCCGCCAAGATGGCCATTTTGTATTAGCTTCCCTGCAAGGGTTGAATCCTGACCACTTGGGCTAACCTGCAACTTTCCGGAGGCTTAAAGCGTTATAATAAGAGCGTTACGGCCCCGAGTCAATCACGAGCATCACTTTCTGCCTGGCAGATTGCGACGAACGAGAAAAGCTACGAGTACCGAAACAATCGCAATCAAAGAGCCGAAAAAACGGCTCATCAGGAGTAACAGAAATGGCAACAAAATCCCTTTACGTTGGGAATCTTCCCTACTCGACAACCGAGGCGGGACTGCTCGAACTTTTCGAGCCCTACGGCGCGGCATCCGCTCGCATCGTTGAAGGTCGAGGCTTCGGCTTCGTCGACGTCGATGACACCCAGGCTGAACAGGCAATCGCCGACAAGCACAACACCGACCTCTCTGGCCGCAATATTGTGGTCAACGAGGCTCGCCCACGCGAGGATCGCGGCGGCAGTGGTGGTGGTGGCGGCTACGGCGGCGGTGGCGGTCGAAGCTACGGCAGCGGCGGAGGCGGCGGTGGCGGTGGCAATCGCGGTGGCGGTGGCGGTGGCAGCTACGGCGGTGGAAACCGCAGTGGCGGCAGCAGCGGCAGACGCGGCTACTAAACCAGTTCACGGGCCGTCTGATCTTTAGGGTCGGACGGCCTGATTTACGTATCTAATCCGCGAGAATCAAGGAGAAGTAGCTTGCTCATCATCGTTTTGACTGTTTTAGGAATGATCGTCGTTTCGAGCGTTATCGAAGGACTTCTCCACCAGTTCATTTTACACACGCCCCAGAAGAAGGTCTTGGGCGGTATCTTATATCCCGCCTTCAATGCCCATGCCATCGAGCATCACCCGGCTTACCGGGACGAGCACTACCATCGTGAGGCGCCCGATCACGAGAAACGGATCAGTCTTGAGTGGTACACGCTACCCATCATGCTGATCATCACTTCCCCGATCGCATGGTTCATGTGGACCCGGTTCGGCGTCGGCCCCGGCCTCGCAGTCCCGATCACGATGACGCTTTACTACGCGACCTACGAGACGCTTCACTGGCACATGCACTTCCCACCGAGGAACGGCAAACTTCGCTGGTTCGAGAACATCAAGCCGGTCAAGATGTACTTCGATTGGTTCGACAAGCGGCACTTCATCCATCACTTGGCAGACGACCGCAATTTCAACGTCGTGCTTCCGGTCTATGATCTGCTCACGGGCCGTTACACCACTAACGAGAGAAACATCCCTTGGGCAATCCGTCTGCGCACCGCGAAGAACAAGAGGAAGTCAGAAGCAATTCGGAAGGCTCGGGCAACCGAACCTTCGCAGTAAGCACACTTACGAAGACGGGGAACGGTCCTTAGCCCCACGTCGCTACGATCGTGTAAGTAATCACCTGCTCCTCGTCGGACTTTAAGGGCACCAGATACTCGAAAGTGTTAGAGTCCTTCTTGACGCTCTTCAGGGTTTCGCGCGCGCTGACAAAGCGCGGCAACGGCGAGCACCGAAGTTGAGATCATTGCCCGTACCCTCCCTTTCATCAGGTGCGGCGATTGCCAACCTTGGTCGGTTACTGCGTTGTGATCGACTGCTCTGGTAGTCTGGAGACGGGAGCGATGAGAAGCAATTGGGACGATTGGGTTTCGGCATCTAAAATTAGAAACTGGTTTCGTGACGACCCTCTGCTCGATTGGCTGGACCTTTACGGCGAGGCGAACGGGTTCATTCCGGACCACAAGCGTCAGGGTTATGACCCTACCACCGACTTCGGGCGGTTTATTTTCGAGAAAGGGAGGCAGTTCGAGGCCAAGGTCATCCAGCACCTAGAGAGCAAGTTGCAAATCCGCCGGCTAAGCACACCGTGGTCGGGGAGTGCCCAGGAGGCTTGGGAGGCGTGGGCCACCGAAACCGATACGCTCCTCCAGGACGGTGTGCAGGCGGTATACCAAGGTGCTGTCATGGATCCGATTTCGCGGATGTACGGGCGGCCTGGCCTCATTCTCCGAAATGACGTTTTGAATAGTATCTGCGACGAAGTACCCGAGGTACGCGGTGATGATCATCACTACAGCGTGATCGACATTAAATATGCCGGCCTGGATCTCTTGAAGAAAGGCGGCATAAGCACCACTAGCAATCGCCTTAGCCAACTGCTCGTCTACAACCGTGGCCTTGCGGCCGTCCAGGGGACTTTCTCACCTCTCGCGTACCTACTTGGAAGGACCTACGAGTGGCAGAAGGTTAGGCACGAAAGCTGCTTCGCGATGCTTGCGCCCGCGCGAATGGATGATGCGCAACTCACCAAGAGTGTGGATATGGCGGCAGTTTGGATGCGCCGAGTTCGCGCTGAGGGCGCCGATTGGCAAGTTGAGCCGGAACCGACCCTCGACGAGCTGAGGCCAAATATGGGCAACACAGAAGACTCGCCCTGGCATCAGGCGAAGCGGGAGATCAACGAGAGCCTCAAGGACCTCACGTCGCTGTGGTACGTCTCTGCAGGCAAGCGTCCGCTTGGCCTGAACCGCGGGATTTCTCGCTGGGACGACGTTAAGTGCGATCCTTCTGTTTTCGAGCTGCCCGATGACCGTGCGCGCGTTCTCGACTGCATCCTTGCAAGCCAGCGGCCCGAGGCTGCGCTGGTTTCGCCGGAACGCATCTCAACCGATCGCAATTTGTGGCAGCCAAGAAAGCTAATCGAATTCTATGTCGATTTCGAAACGGTAAGCAACCTCGACGACGACTTTGCGACCTTTCCGGAGGCGGGTGGGCAACCGCTCATCTTTATGATCGGCTGCGGCCACGAGGAGGGCGGAGAATGGAAGTTCGAGTGTTTCATTGCCGACCGGTTGGACGAGGCATCCGAGGCCCATATCATCGACGCATGGATCGAGCACATGTCTGACCTGGCGGCGCGATTCGGTGAGGCTACGCCGTTGGTGTTCCATTGGTCCCCCGCCGAGACCTCGTCGCTGACGAACGCCTTCAACTCTGCTCGCGAACGACATCCAAGCGCGCCGTGGCCGGAGCCGAACTGGTTCGACTTCCTGGGCCGAGTTGCGCGGAAGGAGCCGATCACAATTAAAGGGGCGCTTGCCTTCGGCCTAAAGGCCGTTGCCAAGGCCATGCACTCGAACGGCCTCATTCGTGAGAGATGGGAAGATGGGCCTGGCGACGGGATGGCGGCGATGGTCGGTGCTTGGCGATGTCAGGCGGAGGCGGTTGCTAAGGACTGTCGGCTGATCGATCTAGACCTGATGAAGGCGATCGGCAACTATAACGAGGTCGACTGCAAAGTAATGTGGGAGATCATCGCGTATTTCCGAGCGAAGCACTGAGACAAAGAGAAGCAAGGGCCAGCAAGACCCTTGCTTCAGAAAGGACTACTTGCGACGCCGTAGCATCAGAGCCCCGAGAACGCCGAGGACAGCGATCGTGCTCGGTTCGGGCACTGGGCCGTAGAGTTCGAACGCGTGCTCTTGGCCGTTACCGAACCAGTTGTTCATCGTGCCTCCGTCGCTCTCTTGGCCCGTCGGAGCGTTGCCTGCACTGGTCGTTTCCCAATATATCTCGCGCCGGCTGCCATAGCCTACGTTGACGTGCAGGCCCAGCCAGTAGTCAGTGCTGCCGGTCAAAGCCACATCCGCGATGTCCAGGTCGTAAACGTATTCGTCGAAGACTCCGAGGATTCCTGACTGCAGAAACGTCTTAGACGGGTTCGTCACCGACCCGCTGTCTACGATGCTGCCCGGAATGCCTCCGTTATTGTCGAACACGAACCAATCGACGTTGCCGTCATAACTGCCAAAGACGGAGTCCTCGATCGTCCAGAAACGGATCCACCCCAGCGTAGCGTTGCCGGTGAGCGTAAAGTTCTCCGCCTGGAGCCATTGGGTCATCTCGTTGCCGCTCGCCTGGTTCGGCGGACCGTTGTCATAGAGCAGTTGCGCGCTAGCGCCGGCCGTTAGACCGGTAACCATCGCCGACAAGCTCAAAAGTCTCGTAATTTTCATTTGTTCCTCCGGTAAGAACAGTGGGAGTTCAAAAGAAACTCCTTGTTGTATCCGATAGTTAATTGGCAGGCGGGCGGTAAATTGTGACCGTCATTTTTGCGGCAAGCCTCCCGCTGACTTGATTCGCGCAGTTGCGAACGCCAAATACCTTGGACCACCGGGCGGTCTGATGATCCTTGAGGCTTCGAATATGACCCACGACCCGCAAATTGCCTTCCATTACCCGTAAATTGCCTTCCAGAGGCTCTCCAAGGGCATTTGCAAGGCTGAAAATCGCTAAATTGAAGCTAATGGAGACTCTTCGGGAGCGTTCCAATGCATCCATCAGTGGCCAACAACGACGAGTCGATCTCTTCGGCGTAGGCGTTGATCCCGCCCGCAACGTTCTTCGCGCCTTTGAAGCCTCGAATGAGAAGGACCTGAGTGATTTCGCCGCCGCGACTTCCTGTTCGACAGAGCACCAGTATCTCGGCGTCCCTGTCGAGTTCTTGCAGTCGTCCGGCGACCTGATGCATGGGGATGTGCACGGATGGATCGAGGCGCGAAATCTGAAGCTCGTGTGGCTCGCGGATATCGAGGAGGGTGAACGTCTCGCCGTTTTTCCTCTTTGCGGCCAGCTCTTGCACCGACACTTCCGGCATACCTCGATTCATGTCTAAATTGGCTTTCACTCCACAAAACTCTTCGTAGTCGATGAGCTCCGTCATCGTGGCTTCTTGCCCGCAGATCGGGCAGTCCGGGTCCTTGCGCACTTCGAGGCGACGGAATCGCATTTCGAGCGCGTCGAAGTGAAGCAGATGGCCGACGAGCGGCTCGCCGAGGCCCAGGATGAGCTTGATCGCCTCGTTTGCCTGGATGCACCCGACGATCCCAGGGAGCACTCCGAGGACGCCCGCCTCGGCGCAATTGGGAACTTCGCCGGGTGGTGGCGGCTCAGAGTACAGGCATCGGTAGCAGGGGCCCTTCTTCGCCCAAAAGACACTTGCCTGCCCCTCGAAGCGAAAGATCGAGCCGTAGACGTTTGGCTTGCCGGACAGCACGCAGGCATCGTTGACGAGGTAGCGCGTGGCAAAGTTGTCCGTGCCGTCGACGACGACGTCGAATCCCCGGATGATATCGATGGCGTTCTTGCTGCTGAGGGCATCCTTGAATACCTCCAACTGCACGAACGGGTTGATACCCCGCAGCTTTTCCAAAGCGCTGTCAGTCTTGGACCTGCCGACGTCTGACGTGAAGTGAAGGATCTGCCTCTGCAAGTTCGTCTCGTCGACCAAATCGAAATCCACAAGGCCGATTCGACCGACACCCGCAGCTGCTAAGTAATAGGCGGCGGGCGCCCCGAGGCCGCCCAAACCGACAATGAGAACGGACGCACCTTTGAGCTTGAGCTGGCCGTCGCGGCCGACCTCCGGCATAATGAGGTGCCGCGCGTAGCGCCTAAGCTCGTCCGGCGTAAGCTCCTGCATTTTCCAACGGATTATGGAAGCCAAGTACCCAGTAGTGCTCGCCAGCGGCTCGCCTCGCCGCAAAGAGCTGCTCGCGCGTATTCTCGAATCGTTCGAGGTCCTACCGTCCACGTTTGATGAAAGCATGGTGACGGCCGGTCCAGACGTACTCGCGGCAGAATTGGCGAAAGCCAAAGCGCAAGATGTGTTCAGGCATCGCCCGCATAGCTTGGTTATAGGCTGCGATACGATCGTTGTGCTCGACGGGAAAGTGTTGGGCAAGCCGTGCGACGAACGAGATGCAGTGGAAATGCTTGCTCGGCTATCCGGCAAGAGGCATTGTGTTGTGACGGGTGTCTTCTTGATTTGGCCGGCTGGAGAGTTTGGATTTCAGGAGACATCTGCGGTTACTTTTAGACCGTTATCGACGAAGGAGATAGAAATTTATGTCGCGTCGGGCGAACCGATGGACAAGGCGGGCGCATATGCAATTCAAGGCGGAGCGAACGGCTTCGCTATGAAGATCGCGGGCGACTTCGACAACATCGTCGGCCTTCCCGTCGAACGCCTAATGAAGGCGATGGAGGAAATTCGTCTCGACGACCAGAGTTAGAGTTTGAAATTTTCGAGGCGCCGCTTAACATCGTTTATGAAATTCGCTGCGCCCACGCCGTTGATCACCCGGTGATCGAACGTCATCGACAGGGTGACCATTCGGACGAAGTCAAAGCCGCCCATCTTCGGAACCGGGTGCCAAAACGCCTCGCCCAGGAATAGTGTTGCGACGGACGGAGAGACGACTACGGGCACGGCGTTCTTCAAACCGAAAGCGCTCATGTTCGTGATGCTCAGAGTGGTGGCCTCGGTTGCTTGGTCTCGTCCGTCACGGGCCAATTCGATTTGCGCACGCACGGCCTCAGCGAATCCATGCCAGCCGAGCGTGTCTGCGTTCGGAACCATAGCGGTAACCAATTCATCTCCTGGCAGGGCGACCGCAATGCCCAAATTCGCACCCTTGTAGGTTCGCAAAGTCGTTTCATTCGGCATGGTGCTCCGAAACTTCGGGCTCGCGGCCATTGTCTCGACCACGCACCACGCCATCATGGTAAACGCGCTTGGCTGGAACTTGTCACCCGAAGCCTTCACCTCTTCACGAGCGACTTCGATCGCGTCCCAACGGCAGTCCACCATGATCGTACCGGGAACACATACCTGCGACCCTCGGGCTAAGCGGTAGGCTAGCGTCCGCTGCCGCCGCGAAAGTTCGACCTCTTCGAATTCGGTCGTGGTCTGCAATATGCGGGGTGGCGTGGCTACGTCCAGTGCAGCCGGATCGCCTCCGAGGTAAGCGTCCACATCCTCGATCATCATCTTTGATGAAGTCGCAGGAATCAAGTGCGCTTCGTCGAGCAGGCCCTTCTCCTTCAGATAGCGCCTCGTTCGAGGTGGAACTTGGGAGTTTCTCAGGGGGCCGGCGGGCGCAGCAGGCTCTTTGATTACCACCTCGGGTTCGGCCGTCGGGGCTGTCTTGTTGGTCGGAGCTGGGGGCCCGTGGCCGGCGGCCATTTCCTTTACGCCATCCGCGACCTCCATCGTAGCAACCTCCACGCCGATGGGAAGCACCGCACCTTCTTCCGCAGTCCACTCGACGAGCGTCCCGTCGTAGGGCGACTCGACGTCCATCACGGCCTTGTCGGTTTCCATCTGGTACAGGGGATCGTCGCGCCGAACTGCCTCGCCCGGCCTTTTTAGGAAACCGACAAGACGCGCCTCTTGGAGGCCCTCACCCATTTGCGGAATTCTTACGGAAATTACTGGCATTTCAACCTCGCCTTTGAAGTCGGGAAACCGAGGACATTCTATCCTATCAAGCCCAAGCCTGCGCCAGAATGGCCGCTATGGCCCGGAGCAGCCGCTCATCATCAGGGCCAAAAGCGCTTGGGGAATGGCTATCGATATCAATCTGGCCAAGGATAAGGTCACGATCGCGAATCAACACCACGATCTCCGAGCGCGTTTCGAGGCTGCAGGATAGGTAGTTTTCCAGCCCTTGCACGTCATCCACGATTTGGTTTCGGTTTTCCGCAACAGCCGTTCCGCAGACGCCGCTGCCCACAGGAATCCGGCCATGCTCGGTGGACACGCCGACGTACTCGTCGAGTATCAACGTTTCTCCTTCTAGACGGTAGACGCCGCACCAGTCGTAGCCCGGAAGGTTCGAAAGCAGCTCCATCGCGCGCTTTCGCAGCTTGGCTCCTGTTCGTTCGCTAGCTGCCAATTCGGCGACGATCTGTTGCACGTGGTGAAGCATAGCGCGAAATCGCCGTAACGGTGTCCCTAACATGAAAGTCTCGTATGTATATCCAATATAGGAGACACAAAGTGAAACGCAATTCAGTTATTTTGGCAACCGGCTTACTGTTGTGCGGCGCAAGTTCTGCATTCTCTGCGACGATACGCGACATTATTCGTCAGGAACGTCTCAGTCCCCAAGAGGCGGCGGCCGTAGTGGCAATCTCGAAGGGGGTCGGCGTCAGCACAAACGAAGTTCTTAGGGCGCGCAAGGATCTTCGGCAAAAGGCCTGGGACCTGGCTCCGGCATTCTTCATAGCCGAGCGAACTCGACAGAGCCCGAGGACGATTTGGCAGGAGCACGAGCGAGGCGCAAGCTGGCAGTCGCTGGAGCGGGACCCGAACAACGATTACGGGCGCAGGAAGAAGAAGAAGAAGGGTGGCCGCTACGACGATGATTACCGCTACGACGATGATTACCGGTGCGACGACGGCGATCACCGATACGATGACGAAAACGATCGCTACGATGATCGGAACCGCGGGCAAGGTCGCGGGCTTGAGGACGTGCTTGGCGACGTGCTCGGTAGGCGTCGCAACGATCGTTATGACGACCAGTACGATTATCGGAACGACCGCAATTATGCCGACCGTAACTATGAGCGTAGGGTTTGGGACCAGATTCTCGAACGCGCGTACAAGGTGGATGCGAACCGTTCGTGGCGGTGGGTCGAGCAAGGCATGAACGAGGGCGATCTTTCCCTTGCTGCACACGTGGGCAAGCTGGCTCGCGTAGATCCGAACGAGGTTCTCCACGAACTCGAGCGGAACCACAAGAGCTGGAACCGAGTTCGCGAGATCTTCGGAATCAGCTCCGACTGGGAGCGCCGAGAGCGACGCCCGCGGAACGATCGTGACCGCAACAACTGGGGTTTCCTTGGAGATATCTTCAGGATCAACTAAGACACATCATGAAGCCCCATCCGCAACCAATGCGGATGGGGCTTCTTGCGTTTTTAAGCCTTTAGTCTTATCGTCTGCGTCGCGCTGCGAGGGCGGCGCGACCGATCCCGAGAGAAAGGATTGTGGCGCGTTCGGGAACGACGTCATAACGAACGTCGTCGATTCCTCCGACCAGACCATTCTCACCTTACGGCTCAGTTTTTGCCCGGGCGACCTTTGGCGGGCTCGCAAAATAAAAGGGCGGAGCATTTCGGCCCCGCCCCCCGATCGTTCGCCTTAGGAGAACGTCATTGCAATAACTTAGACGGTCTGCGCTCGAGAATGATCGCGCCGAGCGTACTGGGTTAGGCCTTTCGGCGCACATTTCTGGCACTTTTAGCGGCGGTTGCCTATCCTGCCGATTCGGTAATCGGAATCCCGCGCTCCCTTAGTCCATTCATAACCGTTGTGCCGGGAACGGCTAGCTCGTAGCGTATGCAGCCGGCTTCCACGTTGCCCTTGGCGATCTCGGCCGCATAAATCGCTGCTGGGAAGCCCGTCATGCGCTCCATCGAGCTGAAGCCGGTCGCCGGGTCCTGCTTGTCGTGGATGTCGATCTGCAAGCGCTTCTCGGCGCCATCCTTCTTGCCCGTGGCCCAGGCCCGAACCAAAATCTGATCGCTGTCTTGGTCGTCGCGGAGCTTCTCGGCCATTATCTTGTGAAACACATCGCGAGGCGCGACCTTCACTCCGTCTACATCGATCGCCTCTTTATCCCAGAAGCCGAAGTCCATGAACACGCGCATAAGCGCGCAGTGGCCCGGAAAGCGAATCGTCTTGTATTCGTAGTTGCGAACTTTGCCTTCAAAAGTGTAGGGGGCGGTGCTCGTCCCTCCGCTCGTCACAAAGGCCTCCATCTTGCCGAGGCCGGGCCACTCGATTTCCTCAATTTCGCCGAGCGTCTGCGGTCGAACGAGCTTGTAGTCGCGGACGGCGAACGCGTCGTCGGTGTATTCGGCGACCAGGCCCTCGACATTGAAGACGAGCTTGTAGTTGAACGGAGGCTCCGGGTTCTGCGGAAGGCCGCCGCAGTACATGCGTACTGTGTCCACCTCGTCGAGTTGCGACATGAGGTGAGTAGCGAGGCTATTGACGAGGCCGGGGGCCAAGCCGGTGTCGGGAACGACGGAAACTTTGGCCGCTTTGGCGGCCCCGTCGAGCTTCAATGTCTCGAGGGTCACCTCGGTGTCTCCGCCCATGTCGATCATGCTTGTCGCGGTTTGGATGGCGACCGGTGCGATCTTCGGGTGCATCCAGTAAGGAACGCAAGAGAGGACCACGTCCACAGGCTTCAGAAACGCGGCGAGCTCCTCTGAGTTCAGCGCATCGACCTGGGCCGGCTCGCATATATTCTTTCCCACCAGCTTGTTGACCCGCTCCCCGTTGTTCCGCGCCTGGTCAAGGCTCTTGTCACCCATGAGGATGCGCGCCGCGTCCCCATGCTTCGCCAAATCATAAGCAGCGCACGTGCCCTGCATGCCCGAACCCAAAATCGCGTATGTGTAACCCATGAATGTTCTCCTAGAAAACGTGGAACCAGGCCGCAAAAAAAGACGAGGCCGTCTTCCCAAAGTCGTGCCATCGCCATCATAGATAATACCTTGGAGATGAAGCATGTTGCCGTCGCCGGAGCCGCGGGTTTTTTGGGTAGGTGCGTCGTGGATCGCTTGCTCGCGGACGGCTTCGCAGTAACGGCGATCGTGCGCGGAGAACCACCTTGTTGGCTCACGCGGTCGCGGGTGACCACCGCGAAGGCCGACATTGGCAACGCAAGAAGCTTGCAAGCCGCTTTCGAAGGTGCGCAAGCAGCCATCAACCTCGTCGCGATCATCAAAGAGGGCCTGCGGGGGGCCACCTTCGACAATGTGATCGCCCAGGGAACGCGCAACTTTGTCGAAGCTGCGAACGATGTCGGACTCGAGAAGATCGTTTACGTAAGCGCCATGGGCACGTCCGCCAAGACGGGCAGCAAGTACTTCGAAGCCAAGTGGAAGGCAGAGGAGGCAGTTAGAAGTTCCACCTTGAACCACACGATTCTTCGACCGAGCATAATCCTCGGGCCAGGAGACGGTTCCTCAACCTTTTCGCGGGCAAGCCGGTGCCGTTTCCCGGAGGCGGCAAGAATCAGCCAGTCTACGTCGAAGACGTCGCCACAGTTATTCGAAGTTGTATAACGGTCCCGGATGCAGCGCAGCAGACTTTCGAAGTGGGCGGCCCCGAAAGGCTGTCCTTACGCGAAGTCATCGCGGTTGCTGAGAAGATCATGCATCGGCGCTCCTGGCATCCATCCGTGCCGCTGTGGCTCGCAAAGTTCTTAGCAACGTCGTTCCTCGACCCACTTTCGAAGCTTGGCGTACCCGTTCCCGTAGGCGGCGACGCCATACAGATGCTCGATATGCCCATTGTTTGTTCCGACGAAGAACTGGCGCGGACGATTCAGACATTCGGCATCGAGCTCACCCCATTGGAAGCGGGGCTGCGACGCTACCTCGCCAAGAAGTAGCCGGCATGGGTATATTCGATAGCTTCGCTCACACCCTTGACCGCAAGCTCGACGAGGGTCTTGCCCGTCTCCGCCGTCCCGAAGGTCGAGTAACCGAAGCTGCCCTCTTCGGTAATCTCGTCATAGTGCTGGATGATCGACAATCCTGCCGGCGCTTCGGGTTGCAGCGTTAGCCCGTCATCGCGCAACTTGTGGACCCTCACCAGGTCCGGGTGCAAGTGCAGCATCATCGAAACTTCGGCCTCGCAGGAATGGCGGATCGCTTTCAAAGGACCCCGCAGGGCCTTGTCGCCATCCGGGCCGATAAGGCCGTAATAGTTTGCATGGGAGAGCAGATCATTGGGGTGCCCGCGCTTCAACTCCCGGAGGGCAACGCCGTTCTGTTCCGTATTACCGCCGTGGCCGTTCAGGACGAAGAACTTGCGGAACCCGTGGGTCATGAACGAAGTGACAACGTCGGTCAGGACGGTAACGTACGTTTGGCTGCTCGCACTGACCGTACCGTCCATGGCCATGTGATGGGCGCTACAGCCGAGCCAAATTCCGGGAAAGAGTAGCGATTTGTCGGCAGTGCGGACCTCGGCCCGCCCAGCAACGGCAGTGCATAAGAGCGTGTCCGTGAGCAGAGGTAAATGAGGGCCGTGCTGCTCGAGGCTGCCGGTCGGGATGACGCACACAAGTTCACGTGAAGCATCGCGGACCTCTTGCCAGGTCATTTCGCCGAGAATCATGGTCAGCAGGCGGAGTTCAAACGGCGCTCGAGGTTCCGAAGGTGGCTCTGCGTTTCGATGTCCTTAGTGGCCAGCCCGGAAATTTTCTGGTAGGCGTGGATCATCGACGTATGATCGCGGTAGAACCGCTCGCCGAGCCGCTTCCAGCTGTCCCCCGTGATGTTGCGCGCCAGGTAGACGCAAATGTGGCGGGCATGCGTGAAGTCGGCCTTGCGGCTTGGCCCAACAAGATCCTTGCGTAGAATGTCAAAGTACGATCCGACCTCTTCAAGAATCTTGTCGAACGTCGGCTTATGGCCTGCTCCGGAAGGGTAGGACGCTTCGACGATCTGCTTTGCGAGATCGGTCGTTACGTCAACGCCCGAAAAGCTCGCCTGCACCACCACCTTCGTAAGGGCGCCTTCGAGCGTCCGAATATTGCCCGGGACGTTCATGGCCAAGAACTCGCAGACCTCATGGCTAAGGGCGACCCCATCGGCTTCAGCCTTGGCTTTCACGATCGCGGTGCGTGTCTCGGTGTCTGGCGGCATGACGTCGGCGACGAGGCCACCCTCGAATCGGGAGCGAAGCCGGTCGTCCATACCGTAGAGGTCCCGCGGCGGCCTATCCGAGGTCAAAACTATTTGCTTGCCCGACTGCTGAAGCTGGTTGAAAGAGTGAAACAGCTCCTCCTGAGTCTTGTCCTTGCCAGCGACGAATTGCACGTCGTCAACTAGCCAAATCTCGGAATTGCGTATCGTCCTCCGGAAGTGCTCCATACGTCCGTGTTGCAGCGAAGCCACGAACTTCTCGGCGAACTCCTGGCCGGTAGTGTAGCTAACGACGACAGGCTCATCCTTGTTGGCGAGGGTGTTGGCGATCGCGTGAAGGAGGTGTGTTTTCCCCAGACCGCTTGCCCCGTATATGAAAAGGGGATTGAACCTTCGACCCGGCGCTTCGGCCACGGCGAATGCCCCCGAGTGGGCCAACCGGTTGCTCTGGCCGACGATGAAGTTGTCGAACGTAAACTTGTCGCTGAACCTTTGCTCAGGAACAACGGCCGCGGATAAAGCCGTAGCCTGGAGCACCGCCGACTTCGGCTTTAGTTCCGCCACGAGCTTGACTTGAATCTCCTCCCCAAGCTCGTCAGACAGGGCCTCGACGATACGCTCTTCAAAGTTCTTCGTGACCCAGGAGACCAGGAACTGGCCAGGGGCGCCTACGGTGATGACGTTTCCGTCGCGCGATTTGGGCTGTAGGGGCTTGATGAATCGTTGGAATTGAGGGGGCGACATCGTCGGTTCGAGACGGGACATTGCACGCTCCCAAGCGTTGACCAGTTTGACCACAATCGGGTCGTCGTCGAAGTTCATCTGGTAGTCCATCTTGTCAGAGCACGCGCAAAAGGTGAAGCCGCCATAGGATGCCTACCAAGGGCTTCTCCTACCCCTCAGTCCCTTTGGCGGCGTTAATTCAAGATACCGCGTTCTTAGGCGGTTTTCCTCCCTTCTTCTATAGTTTTTTTTATTTTTTTAGTCGTGAATTAACACGGGAAAATGTGCTACTGCCTCGACCGAGTAAGCTTTTACCGTGTCCAAGAACGCTCTCATCGTACTTCACGGGGAACGGCTGCAGGCAGCGATGTTGCTGCCTTGGCTTCCGGGTGCGGATCACATTATAGCGGCAGATGGAGGCGCTAATCTGCTGGCCGACAACAGCGTCTCACCCGACATAGTCGTAGGCGACCTGGATGGGATCGACCCGTCCGTGCTAGCCTCCATGCCGGAGGAGCAGGTACTTCATGTCGAAGACCAGAATCTGACCGACTGCCAAAAGGCGCTTCGTCATGCAGACGGCCTGGGGGCCACGGACATCGTCGTCTTGGGGGCTGAGGGCACGCGCATCGACCATACTCTTTCCGCCCTGTACTCGGTAGGGATGTACCAGGAGAGGATCACGATACGGTTCGTGTTCGAAAGGTTGATTGCGCACTGCGTTGGCCCGGGAGAAAGGTCGTTTGAAACCCGGCCGGACCTGCTTGTCTCACTTCTCTCTTCTTTGCCCACGCGTGTTCGGCGCGCGGAAGGGCTGGAGTTTTCTGTCGACGGCCTCGAACTCCGAGCCGGCGGCCGCGATGGCGTCTCGAATCGGAGCACGGGGGGGTTGGTGCGGCTCGAAGTCGAGTCGGGATCGTTGCTCGTGTTTATCGGGCGGTTCGAGGGTGACGTCTCATGGTAAATTTAGCGCCAGCCGACTATATCGTCCTCGCCCTGTTCTTCTGCGCCGTTCTTGCGCTGGGATTCAGCGCCAAGCTCAAAGAGAACTCCACGCTTCAACTCGTCGCGGCCGGGCGCGCCCTGACGATGCCGCTGTTCGTTGCCACACTCGTGGCGACCTGGTATGGTGGGGTGCTCGGGTCGGGCCAACTCTACGGCCTTTACGGGCTTGCCACCCTGACGATCAACGGTCTTCCCTACTGGACCTTCGGGGTTCTATTCGCGCTCATCATGGCCAAGCAGGTGCGGCGCGAACCGCAAATCAGCATCCCTGAGCGAATCGAGCGTTGCTACGGCAAGACCTGTGGCCTCATATCCGCCGCCTTGGTAATCCTGCTGGCGTCGCCGGCGGCCTTCATCATGATGCTCGGCTCGCTGCTCGCTATCTCGACCGGCATGGAGATCGTTCCCGCAACCGCGCTGGGGGCGGTTGTCGGCACGCTCTTCCTCTACCGAGGCGGGCTGCTGGCGGACGCGCGCAGCAATACCATTAGCTTCGTGATGATGTACGCAGCGTTCATCACAATCCTCGTCATCTCCATAGCCAAGTACGGCTCGCCGGCACATGTCGCGAGCCAGATCGAACCGATTAAGCGAACTTGGGACGCGGGCAACGGCCTAGCCTGGGTGCTGAGCTGGTTCCTGGTCGGATCGTGGACTTTCGTCGACCCCGGATTCCACCAGCGTGTCGCGTCCGTTCACGGCGAGCAGGCCGCGAAGCGAGGCGTCCTGCTCGCCGTCGTGTTCTGGGTGATCTTCGACACCATGACCACAATGACCGCGATGTACGCCATGCACGCTCTGCAGCCGCCGAAGTCTCTGGAACTTAACTTGTTCCCCATTTACGGGAGCGCCGTTCTGCCCGATGGCGTTAGGGGCGTTTTCTTCGCCGGCATGTTCGGGGCGCTACTCGCCGCCACAGTCGGCTACACGTTCATCTCCGGCTCCACCCTGGGGCGTGATCTCCTCGGAAGGATCAAGGAGAACGCGACGGAGGCGCAGCTCACGCTCTACACCCGCGTCGGCCTGACTGTAGCGACCGTACTCGGAATCGTTCTGGCGCTTTGGGCTCAGGACATCGTCATCCTGTGGTACGCAGTCCCGAGCATGGTGATCCCGGGCTTATTCGTGCCGGTGATAGGCGCCTATGTCGCTCGTGTTCGCCCGGCGCCTTCCGTTGCTTTGGCTTGCCTCGTCCTCAGCAGCGCCGCGTCTCTTGGCTGGTATTTATACAACCTCAATTCGGAGCTCCCGGTCTACAAGCTATTGACACCCATGATCCTGGGAACGGCCGTGGCGGTCGTGATTTGGGGTCTCGGTTCTGTGATCTTGCCCAGAAGAGAAAACCATGGATAGCGACCC
>JBPCLO010000049.1:0-41254 GCA_051003155.1 Fimbriimonadales bacterium
CGGTTGCAGTCGTTGTCGAAATCCGCGATCTCGATGATAACATTCTCAGGCGGGTGGCACGTTTGCGGTACGATGAAGTGAATGAGACGACCGCTCGCTGGGTCGGGCGGTGGAGAGCCTCGCTGCCTCCGGGGATAACGGATTTCAAGCTTACCGTGAGATGCGTGGATAAGGCAGGGAATATCGCCGCGCCTCAAGAAGTTCCACTTCACTTCGGATTCTAAGGCGACGAGAAACTAACATTAGGGTGTCAACGGCCCGCGTTCGAACTGCTAGGGGACGGTCGGTGGTTGCCCGCAAGGCTAATTGCGGAATGCTTAGCACAATCTAAGTTAGTCGTCGAAGACGAGCCCGAGATGTCCCGACTCCTGGAGCAATCGCTCCGGGAGTTTGGTTGAAGCTGAACGTCTGGAAGCATCATGGGGCTTTGATGGGGATTAGTCGCTGAAGCATCTCGTTACTGATTTCGAGAGCGTCTACCAGTTCGCACACACACAGCTCGGCTCTTTGCGGCAACTACATCGCCCCAAAGCCGATTACACGAAGAGCTTCGAAGGGCGACTTCGAGTTGGACGGCGCCATAGTTCTGGCCGAGGAGGCGGCACCACAACTTCGCCGGTTGTGGGTACCATCGCTACGGTGCAACGCTTCCTCACCGCATTGGTGACCCTGCTCTTGCTCGTAGCGGGACAGATTCATGTCTGCCGCCCGGAGTTTCGCATGCCGGACGGCAGTGTCTGTCAGACCTGCCCAACGCTAAATGACGGTGCCCAGCGGCGAATGCAAGTGGGTGACGTGCATGGTGACTGCCATGATTGTTGTGCACTCGCGGCCTGTGCTTCTCGGCAGCCGGAACCAATGGCTGTCAGCGCCTTCGCGGGCCAAATGGAGCTTGGGCTCGCGCCTGAGGACGATTGGCTTAGACTTCCGTATGCGGCCCATTCAGCGGGGCAGATCGAATACCTCCGGTCTCAGCTGACAACCGGACCCCCTGAATCGAGTCCCTCGCGGGCTCCTCCTTTCCAACAAAGTTAGTCGCTCTGCGGCTTTTTGCCGCCTCGACCTACGTTCAGTTGGAGCCAATTTGAAATCCATAGCATTGATCGCCTTTGCGTTTGCCTTTTGGCAGAGCGCAGGGGGACAGGAAAAACCGTTACAACTACCCCAGGCCCTTGCTGCCGCGAGAGCGAACCGGCCAAACATCGAGGCGGCTCAACTGCGGGTCACGAGCGCTCGTTTGTCTCGCCGAGGACTCGGCGCCTTTCCTGCCACAAGGCTCTTCGTTGGTTACACCAGCGACGTTGCTACGGGTGGAAGCGACGATGACCTCGTGCTCGCCCAGCCGCTCGACATCTTCGGACGCGCTTCGGCTTTTAAGGCGGTGGGCGATGCCGAGATTGCTCGAGCGGAAGCGGCGCTCCAGCAAGTTCTCGCTGACGTTCAATCCCAGGTCATCGAGGAATTTAGCGAGGCGGCAGCGGCGAAGGCACTTGCGGAAAGTGCCGCGCAGGGCCAGGAAATCGCGCAGAAGCTCTACGGCGCCATCCAGACCTTGGTGGAAGAGGGCAAGCTGCCTGGGGTCCAACTGACGCGAGTCGGGATCGAGCTCGACCGAGCGAAGCTCACCGCCGGCCAGCGAAACTCGGAACTGCAGGCCAGCATTCAGCGGCTGAGCGGCCTTCTCAATACTCCGCCCGAAGGCATTGTGGTCCAGAACTTTGCTCAGATCACCGTAGAACTGATCGAGCCTGCACAGATGCAGATCCAGCGCGCAGACTTAATGCTCCTGGCTGCAGAGATTCGAGCCGCCGATGCCGAGGCGCGAGTCGCACGGCTTGGCAATGCGCCGGAGTTGGAGATTCAAGGAAGGCGCACGGCGTGGCAGGAGCCCGACGCAAGATACGGGCTGCGCGTGCAGCTTGGCTTGCCGATCTACGACTTTGGACGGGCCCGCGCGGAGACGGCTTCCGCACGTGCCAAGGCGGAGGGTGCAAGGAAGGCGCTCGCCGATGCAAAACGCATCGCTGAGTCCGAGTTGCAGGCAGCGCGCATCGAACTTACCGCGGCTTTAGACCAGATTCTGCGTTACCAATCCATCGTCGCGAACGCGAGGCTCCTAGTCGAAAGGTCGAGAATCGGGTTCACGGAACGGGCGATCACCCTCGTGGAGCTTCTTGAAAGTACACGGGCTTTGCGAGAGGTGGAGGAAGGCTACGTAGAGGCCAGGCTGAGGTTGGCTCAAGCACAGTCGGCATATCTGCGGGCGAGCGGAAGGCTCTTGGAGGACGGCAAGTGAAGCAGTTGTGGACGTTAGCTGTTTGCGCAGGGCTTGGCGGCTTTTTGGCCGGTTGCGGGAGCGGAGGGGACCCGGCGCCGGCGCACGTCGAGGAAGCGCCCCACGAAGAACCAGGGCATGCCGAGGACATCACGCTCACGGCTGAAGCGGCCAAGATCGCGGGAATCGAGATCGAGCAGGCGCGCCGCATGCCGATGCAAGCCGAGCTGAGTGTCCCCGGAGTCGTGACGAACACCGCCCACGGCAAGGCCGTCGTAACACCACCCGTCGCAGGCAAGGTCAAGCGCTTGCTCGTTAGGATGGGCGATCAAGTGCGAGCGGGTCAGCCCATCGCCACTCTCCAATCCTCCGAGTTGGCGGAGGCGTTCGCGCACATTATCGAGGCGCAGCGCGATCTCGCAACCTCGCAGGCGGCTGTTCGTGAGGCACTGGCGGAACTGAACTTGTCGAGGGGCCAGCTAAGAGCCACGCGAGTGTCATTGGACCGCCAAAGACAATTCGCCAGCACCGGGGCTTTCAGCCAGCCGGGCGTTCAGCAAGCCGAGAAGGATCTCAACGAGGCCGAGACCGAGCTTGAAGGGACGCTTCAAGAGCAGGTACTACACCAGGCGCAGCTCGAACGCGCGGAGCGCCTATTCAGGCAAGAACTGATTTCGCGTAGCGAGTTAGAAGAAGCACGCCTCGAGGCGCAAAAGGACAAGCTCCGACAGGAGAAAGCCAAGCGCCAGATTCAAATTGCCAGATCGGCCTTCCGGCGGGAAAAAACTATCGCCCAGCGTGGCCTTATGAACTCCAAAGAAATCCAGACCGCCGACGCCGAAGTCCGAGCCGCGAACCTCGGGGTCGAGCAGTCCAAAATTAGGCATCGTTCTGCCCAAGCGGCGGTCCGGGGTGCGCAGCAGGGCCTCCAGGCGGCGAGGGTCAGCTATGACGCTCTGTCGGGAGGCAGCCGGGCTTCTGGCGGAACGGTAACCGTTACTGCTCCGATTGGTGGCACAGTCACGGATTTCGAAGCGACCCTCGGGCAAGCTTTGGAGCGCACGTCCGAAATATGCCATATAGAGAACCTGCGGACTGTTTGGGTTACCGCGAGCGTTCCAGACAAGGAGATAGGCAAGGCCCGCAAGGGCGCGACGGCGCAAGTAGCGGTCAAGGCCTTTCCGAACCGGATCTTCGTTGGGGTCGTGCAGGTGGTCGGCAGCCGTCTTGATCCTAAGACCCGAACCATGCCTGTTCAGGTACTGGTCGACAACCCTGCGGGATCGCTCCGAGCAGATATGTTCGCCGCAGTTTCCCTCGGCGTTGGCCGGACCGACTTCGTGATCGCCGTCCGACGGAGCGCAATCGTTCAAGAGGGAGACGCCCGCTCGGTCTTCATCGCCGAGGAAGGCGGCAAATACGAGGAGAAGGTCGTGGAACTCGGCCGCACCAAAGGCGACTACGTGGAAATCCTGAGCGGACTCGACGAGGGCGCCAAGGCGGTGGTCAAGGGCGCGTTCGTACTAAAGAGCGAAAAGATAAAGAGTGAGCTCAAGGGACACGGACACTGATGCTGGACAAACTCCTCCACTTTAGCCTTACGCAGCGGCTTCTCGTCATTCTCGCCACGATCGCGATCGCGCTCTGGGGGACGATGAGCTGGACTCGGCTCAACCTGGACGCGGTGCCCGACATCACGACCAACCAGGTGCAGATCAACACGATGACGGGCGGCATGGGCCCGCAGGAGGTCGAGCGGCTCGTCACCTTCCCGATCGAGACCGGGATGGCGGGTCTGCCCGGCGTCACCGGCACGCGCTCGCTGAGCCAGTACGGGCTCTCGCAGGTCACCGTCACGTTCGAGGACGGCGTGGACATCTTCTTCGCGCGGCAGCTCGTGAACGAGCGGCTGGGTGGCGTCGGCGGGGATCTGCCGGAGGGGATCGACCCGCCTGAGATGGGGCCGGTCTCGACGGGGCTGGGCGACATCTACATGTTCTCGCTGGAGTCCGATTCGCGGCCGATCACGGAGCTGCGCTCGATCATGGACTGGCAGATATCGCCCCAGTTGCGCTCGGTGAAGGGCGTGGCGGAGGTGAACGTCGCGGACGGGAACGTGAAGCAGTACCAGGTGGTGGCCGATCCGATGCGGCTGCAGGCGCGGGGGCTGGGGGTGCACGACCTGATCGAGGCGCTGCAGAGCAACAACCAGAACGCGGGCGGCGGGGTGCTGGACGCGGGCGGGGAGCGGGTGCTGATCCGCTCGGTGGGCATGGCGACCTCGTCTGCCGATATCGAGGCTATTACGGTGTCTTCGGAAGAGGGCAGGCCGGTGCTCGTGCGGGACGTGGCCGACGTGACGACGGGCATCCCGGTCGTGACAGGGCTCTCGACCAAGGACGGGAAGCAAGCGCTCGTCGCGATCGCGATGATGCTCAAGGGGGCGAACGGGCGGACGGTCTCCGAGGCGGTGGACAAGAAGATCACCGAGATTCGTTCTCAGTTGCCCAAAGAGGTGAGGCTGACCACAGTCTACAACCGGGCGAACCTGGTCAACAAGACGGTCGGAACGGTCGAGCACAGCTTGCTGATGGGCGGGATCCTGGTCATTCTAGTGCTGCTCGTGGTGCTCGGGAATATTCGCGGGGCGCTGATTGTGTCTCTGGCGATCCCGCTCTCCATGCTCATCGCGATCGGGATGATGAACTACTGGGGCATCTCCGGCAACCTAATGTCGTTGGGCGCCATCGACTTCGGCCTCATCGTTGACGGGGCCGTCGTCATGATCGAGAACGCGGTTCGTCGCCTCGCAGAACGACGCGAACACCAGGGCAGGAAGCTGAGCCGTGAAGAGGTCAGACAGACCGTGTCCGAATCGTGCCATGAGGTAGCTAAGCCGACTGCCTTCGCCGTGGGCATCATCACCGTCGTGTACCTGCCCATCCTCGCGCTAGAGGGAGTCGAGGGGAAGATGTTCAAGCCGATGGCGTTCACCGTCGTTTTCGCCTTGCTCGGGGCGCTTTTTCTCACCCTCACTTTGGTCCCAGCCTTGGCCAGCATGCTGCTGTCCGGGGATACGAAGGAGGGCAGGAATCCGGTAATGGGCTTGTTCAGCAAGCTATACAAGCCCGTGTTGGGCTTTGCGTTGCGGGCGCGAGCGCTTACCGTAGGATTCGCCGCCACGCTGCTGTTGATCGCAGGATGGCTGTTCACCACGCTCGGCTCTGAGTTCATCCCGAAGCTCGACGAGGGCGACTTGGTGGTCCAGCCTATCCGCACGAGGACGGTCAACGCCGAAGAAACTATCCGGCTCGTCACGGCGGCCGAGCGGAAGGTGTTGGAGGTGCCCGAAGTCGTGACCATGTTCTCGCGAAGCGGCACCCCCGAGGTCGCCACCGACCCGATGCCGATCAGCCTAACGGACTCCTTCATCATGCTCAAGGAGCGCGGCGAATGGCGCCCCGGCATGACCAAGGAGAAGATCCGCCAGGAGATCGAGCACAAGCTGGAGGGCGTGCCCGGCCAGGGCTACAACTTCTCCCAGCCCATCGAGCTGCGCTTCTCCGAGCTGATCTCGGGGGTCAAGGCCGACATCGGCATCAAGGTCTTCGGCGAGGACCTCGACGTGCTCAAGGACAAGGCGGACGAGATCGCGGCCGTGGTTCGCGCGATCCCGGGCGCCGCCGACGTCGAGGTCGAGCAGGCCGAGCCGATCCCAGTGCTCCAGATCGACATCGACCGCGAGGCGATCGCCCGGTACGGGGTCAGCATCCTAGAGATACAGGAGCTGATTGGATCGGCGCTCGGAGGCGAGGAGATCGGGCAGATCGTCGAAGGCGACAAGCGCTTCGAGATGGTCGTCCGCCTTCCGGACGAGATCCGCAACAGCCCCGAGGCGATCGCGAGCCTGCCGATCAAGACCAGCGGCGGCGAGAGCGTGCCCCTCTCCGAGATCGCCCACATCGACAACCAACCCGCGCCGGCCCAGATCAGCAGGGAGGACGGCAAGCGGCGCGTGGTCGTGCAGCTCAACGTGCGCGGCACCGACCTTGGCTCGTTCGTGGAGAACGCTCAGAAGGCGATCGC
This sequence comes from Fimbriimonadales bacterium, assembly GCA_051003155.1. Taxonomy (GTDB): domain Bacteria; phylum Armatimonadota; class Fimbriimonadia; order Fimbriimonadales; family ATM1; genus JACDEQ01. The sequence goes on from JBPCLO010000049.1 coordinate 6,362, forward strand.
TTCGAAGGTGAAGCTGCCCGAGGGCTACTACATCACGTGGGGCGGGCAGTTCGAGAATCTGCAGAAGGCGAGCCAGCGGCTGACGATCGTAGTCCCGGTCGCACTCGCGCTGATCTTCGGGCTCCTTTTCATGACTTTCGGCTCGATGCGGCAGACGCTGCTGATCTTCACCGGTGTGCCCCTCGCGATCACGGGCGGCGTCATCGCTCTATGGATGCGGGGCCTGCCCTTCAGCATCTCGGCCGGCGTCGGATTCATCGCGCTGTCGGGCGTCGCGGTGCTCAACGGCGTCGTGATGGTCTCAGCTATAAACCGGCTGCGCGAGCAGCACGGGCTGTCGGTGGCGGATGCCGTCCGACAGGGCGCGATGGAACGGCTCAGGCCGGTGATCATGACCGCCCTCGTCGCCGCCCTCGGATTCATCCCGATGGCGATAAACACGGACATCGGCGCCGAAGTTCAGCGTCCATTGGCGACGGTTGTGATCGGAGGAATCGCATCGGCAACGATTCTCACGCTGGTCGTGCTTCCCGTATTGTATACGTGGTTCGAGCGGGACAAGCCGCGCGTCGAGCCCGAAGACCCTGCCGACGAGGCGGCTGAAGGAGTGGGCGTATGAAAGAGGTTAAGGCTGTCGTCCAACCGCATAAACTGGACCAGGTCCTCCACAACCTGCACGAGCTCGGCAACCTGCCGTCTGTCGTGACAACTGAGGCACGGTTCACGAACGTCGTTCCCGGATTCTACGAAAGCGAGACCATGGCAAAGCTCGAAATGATGGTTCCCGACGCGCTGGTCGAAACTGTGGTCGAGGCGATTCGGAGCGGCGCACATACTGGCCAAGAAGGCGATGGCCGAATCTTTATCATTCCGATCGAAGAGAGCATCGTTATCCGGACCGGCGAAAGAGGAGAAGATGCTCGGTAACATAATAGCGGCCGTCGCAAGAATCAGGAGGCAAAAATGAAGCATATATTTATAGTCGTTACACTTGCCGTTTTGGGGCAGTGCCAAGGCCAAGGCGGGACATCAGCCGGCGATGGGCGAACTGCGGCAGAGGGTAGCGGCTTCCAGGGCACCTCTGCCGCCTTGCTCAACCTTTCCGGCCAACAGTTGGTGCAGCTCGACCAGCTCTGGGATTTCGTGAACGCCAAGCGGGAGAAGCAGGAAAAGAAACTCGCCAGCAAGCGCCCGCGGCCAAGCCCCAGAGATTTGGACAACGCGGAACGGGAGATTCGCAAGGCTTTCGACACGGTCCAGCGCGAGGCGAAGCGCCTGCTCAGCGCAGGGCAGGTCTACCTCCTCGAACAGAGGTCGGCTGAGCTGCGCAGCGCCCCCGAAATCTCCTACCGCGTCCTCTACCAGATGGGCTTCGCCGAGTTCTTGACGACGCCCATGGACTATGACGCCGCGCGACGATGGCGGGACTCGAAAGATGCTTTTGGAAAGCGTTCCAAGTCCTCGCCAAACCGCCTCAATCCCTACTGGAGGTCCGGCCTGGGCTTCGGATTCGGCTTTGGCCACCATCACCATCACCACGGGAATCGTCGCCACTAGCGACTTGGCGCCGAGGTGGAAAGCTCGCCCTGTACGGCCGAAGAAGAGGAATTCGACACGCCCATGCAAGAAAGCGTTTACACGATCCAGAAGATGGACTGCCCGACCGAGGAGCAGATCATACGCAACCGGCTCCGATCGGTGAAGGGCATCCTTGGGCTGGAGTTCGACCTCATGAACCGGCGACTCAAGGTTTCGCACACCTTGGACGATCCTGGCGACATCCAGTCCGCATTGAAGTCGGTCGGAATGGATCCCAAACCTGTCGACCCAGAGTCTGGGGAGAACGAGCACGGGCAGGCAACAGCTGTCCCGATCGGGGAGCGCTGGCTAATGGGCCTTTCCGGCCTTCTTGCCTTTGGAGCGGAGATCTTCGCCTGGTCAACAGGTCAGGAGACTTCCTGGCCGGTCATCGCCGCCGCCCTGCTTTCTATCCTGCTGGGAGGAAGGGCAACGATTCGTAAAGGCATCATCTCTCTAAGAACGTTCACCCTAAACATCAACTTCCTCATGAGCGTCGCCATCATCGGCGCGGTGTCCATTGGTGCATGGCCCGAAGCGGCGATGGTGACGTTTCTTTTTGGGGTGGCCGAGATGATCGAGGCGTTCTCCCTTGAGCGGGCACGACATGCCATTCGCTCGCTCATGGAGATGTCGCCGGAGAGCGCGCTGGCCCGAACCGAGGGCGGCGAATGGAAGGAGATGCCCGCTTCGGAGGTCCAAGTTGGCCAGTTCGTCCGCGTTAGACCCGGCGAACGAGTGGCCCTCGACGGCACTGTGATTTCCGGCTCTTCGACCGTCAACCAAGCTCCTATCACTGGCGAAAGCATGCCGGTGGGCAAGGAGACGGGGGATACCGTTTTTGCGGGAACGGTCAACGAGAAGGGCTCTTTTGAGTTCGAAGTGACCGCCAACACGGGCCAGACGACCCTGGCTCGCATCATTCGCGCGGTACAGCAGGCACAGGGCCAGAAAGCGCCGACTCAGCGCTTTGTCGATCGCTTCGCTCTCCACTACACTCCAATTGTCGTCATTCTTGCAATCCTCGTCGCCTCCCTCCCGCCGCTCTTTTTCGCTCAGCCATTTCAGCCGTGGCTCTACAAGTCGCTTGTGCTGCTCGTCATAGCATGCCCCTGCGCGCTCGTGATCTCGACACCGGTAACCGTGGTAAGCGGTCTTGCTTCGGCAGCAAGGAATGGCATCCTGGTCAAGGGCGGCGCCTACATGGAGGAAGGCAGCAGGCTGCGAATCCTCGCCCTCGACAAGACCGGCACGCTGACGCACGGCGCGCCCAAGGTCACAGACGTTGTGCCCTTCTATTCGAACTCGCCCGAGGAGATCCTGCGATTGGCGGCTGCGGTGGACGCCCCCTCCGAGCATCCTGTCGCGTCCGCCATCGTCGAGCTGCACATGAGAAGCGGCCAGACACTCACGCCGGTGAAGGATTTCCAGTCGATCACGGGGCGTGGCGTCAGGGGCAAAGTGGGCGGCAAGCTCTACTTCGTGGGCAACCATCGCCTGGCCCACGAGGAGGACTATTGCAGCCCTGACGTGGAGAAGCTGTTAGAGCGCCTGGAGGCTGAAGGCAAGACGGTTGTCATCCTCGGAGACGAAGATCGCGCCCTTGGCGTTATCGCCGTTGCAGATACCCTTCGCGACACGAGCATCGAAGCGGTCAAGGACTTACACGAGCTCGGAGTCAAGACGCTGATGCTCACAGGCGACAACGAACTCACGGCCAAAGCCATCGCCGTGCAGGTCGGCATCGACGACGCTCGCGGTGACCTCCTGCCGGAGGATAAGCTGAAGATTATCGAAGACCTCACCAAGGCACATAAGCACGTCGGCATGGTCGGCGACGGCATCAACGACGCACCTGCCCTTGCGAAGGCCGACATCGGGTTTGCTATGGGCGCCGCAGGAACCGACACTGCCATCGAAACTGCCGACGTCGCGCTAATGCAAGACGACCTGCGCAAGATACCACAGTTCATTCGCCTAAGCCGCCGCACCGGCCAGGTCCTGGCGCAGAACATCGCGCTCGCCATCGGTATCAAGGCGATCTTCTTCGCCTTAGCCCTCTTCGGCCTCGCGACCCTTTGGATGGCCGTCTTCGCCGACATGGGTGCAAGCCTGCTAGTCACTGTGAACGGTTTGAGACTCCTGCGGCGCGCGGATAGATTTGCAGGAAGATAGAAATGTTCCGGCGGGGGGATATGTAGGCGCATTAAAGACTTCCCCGTTTCACCACGTTGAGCGCAGCGCCCGCGCTGGGCGGGGTGGTTCCTTTAACCATGTGTAACGATTCGTCGGTGCCGAAAATGATGCAAGGCCGGTATGGATTAGCCGAGGAATACGCGCGGTTCTGGTCGCCGGTTATCAAGCCGATGGGCCTGCGATTGTTGGAGACGCTGCCGTTGGGCTCAGCACGGCGGGTCGTCGACATTGGTTGCGGCACAGGAAACTTGATCTCCGAGATTGTCGCCTCTGCTCCGAACGCGAGATACTTAGGTTTGGATAGAGCAGGCCGTATGCTGGAAGTTGCAGCGAAGAGCTGCGTCCCTTTAGTGCATGCGGACGGTTGCCGTCTACCGCTTCGCAATTCGAGCTTCGACCTCGCCGTGATGGCTTTCGTGGTGTTCAAGCTGCCGTCTCCCTTGGAGGGATTGATCGAAGCGAAAAGGGTCCTTCGCCCTGGAGGCACCCTCGGCGTCACCGTGTGGAACGGCGACTCGCATGTGTTGCCGGGGGACGAAATTTGGGTGGAAGCTTTGGCCGACATTCCGGCCGACCCGGACGAGTCGAGCCGATTGGAAGACTTGAATGAGATCGAGAAGCTCCGGGCACTTCTGGAGAGCGCCGGTTTTACGGGTATTGATATCCAATCGGAGGCATTCGAACGCACGTGGACACCGGAATCGATCTTCGCTTTGAAATCCGGGCTTTCTCATCACGTTAGGCTCGTTCAGTTGCCCTTTGATGAGCGTGAGAGGCGATTAGCAGAAGTGAGGGCGCGTCTTAGCGAAATGGAGCCAAGCTCTTTCATCTGGCGCCCTTCGATTCTGTTTGCGATGTCTCGCAACGGACCTCCTGATGACTAGGAAGATCGATCGAATCTAGGCGGCAGGTCGACACCGTGCCAGTCGCGAAGCATGTGCCTGTCCCGATATCTTCGTCATCTATGTCGTACCCGAAAGGTATATACTGCCCAGAATGCCGGCTCATGACCTATTCGAGCTAGTGCTGCGCGTCAAAGACGTCGAAGTGGCGGCGGCTTTTTATCGGGATGTCGTGGGGCTCGAGCCGATCAGGGATCCTGCCGACGGGTGGGCCAGCTTCTGGGCGGGCGAGAAGAAAGAGAATCGCTGGCTGGGCCTCCGGCAAGGCTCCCTCCTCTATGAGCAATACTCGCCACTGCCTGAGGGGCATAGATTCGGGCCGGTTCATTACGCATTCAAGCTGCCGGCTTCCGAAGTCAACGCGACATTGGACCGGCTGAAGACACATGGCGTTGCCGTCTACGGCCCTGAGAATTGGGAGCCGGGGCGCTTCGAAGGCTCGTCGTACTACTTCTACGATCCCGACGCCAACCTGCTCGAGATCTGGTTCCCGAAGGCCTGAGCCCGATGAATCCGCGCCGCAGTTTGGGGCTGCGCGATAAGAATATACCGGCCTCACGCCGGCTCGATTTTGACCGCCGTACCATAGGAGATGACTTCGGTCACGCCGGAAGCGAGCTCAGTAGCGTCGTATCGCATGGGAGGATGGCGTTCGCCCCGACCCGGACCGCATGGCTCATCATTAACTCGTACGCCTCCTTGCGCGAGGCCTCGGCGAGTTTCGTGAATAGGTCGATGGTTCCGTCGAAGACCGTTTGCAGCGATGCGCCGATGCTGCCGAAAATCGAGCGGCTGCGCACGGTGATTCCCCTCACGACGCCGAAATTCGCGACGACCTTGCAGCCGTCAAAGCTGTTGGCCGTTGTGACCCAGGAATGAATGTCGAGCATGCAACAACGACGCGCAGGCGTCGCCGCAAGGTGCTTGATTGCCGACGCTATCGCCAATCTGATCGGGGGTACGATGATTCGGCCCCTTTTCAAAGAGGCACAAGGAGACAATCGATGATTACCCTCGTTTTCGACGCCCCCGGCGTCACTGCAGCACAGTACGAAGAGGTCTGCCGCCTCTCGAATTGCACGCAATCTAACGTCCCCAACGGCTTGATCTTCCACTCCGCGTCGCCAACCGACACGGGATGGCTCGTGGTCGACGTGTGGGATTCCGAGGAGAAGTTCAAGGCATTCGGCGAGCGCCTCGGCCCCGCTCTGGAGAAGGCGGGCATCACCCAGCAGCCCCGCATCTACAAGACCCACGCCATCATCGACGGCACCGTCCTCGCGTCGGTCTAAGTGCAGCCTCCTTCCTGGTGGTGGTGACCTTCCCGGGATTAGGAGAATCGTAATGAAATGTGCAATTAGCGCCATCTCTTTCTTCCTCGCGATTTGCGCGAGCGCCCAATGGACCGTCGTCAATTTGCACCCCGCCGGATTGATTCGGTCAATGGCCGAGGGCGTTCAAGGTGGACAGCAGGTTGGCTTTGCCTCTGGGCGTGACGCTTACGACTTTCACGCCAGCCTGTGGAGCGGCACGGCAGGCTCATGGGTGGACCTCACCCCCGCCGGGGCGAGTTCCTCGGTTGCCTTGGGTGTGGACGGCGGCCAGCAGGTGGGCTGGGCACGTGTGGGCGGCACGGGACGGGCCAGCCTGTGGAGCGGCACGGCAGGCTCGTGGGTGGACCTCCATCCCGCCGGGGCGACGTCCTCGGTGGCGAGCGGCGTGCACGGCGGCCAGCAAGTGGGCGAGGCCTGGGTTGGCGGCAACCCTCGCGCCAGCCTGTGGACCGGTACGGCAGCCTCGTGGGTGGACCTGCAACCCGCCGGGTCGACTTACTCGCTTGCCTACGGCGTGCATGGCGGCCAGCAGGTAGGCATCGCAATCGTGGGCAATCGCAGGCACGCGAGCTTGTGGAGCGGAACCGCTGGCTCGTGGGTGGACCTGCACCCCGCCGGTGTGGTTGCATCGGAGGCCTACGGCGTGGGGGGCGGACAGCAAGTGGGCAATATCGCCTGGCTCGGCCTCGCTCACGCCAGCCTGTGGAGCGGCACGGCGGCCTCGTGGGTGGACCTCCATCCCGGCCGGGCGATTTGGTCGCATGCATACGGCGTGCATGGCGGCCAGCAAGTGGGCTATGCCTTCGTGGGCAGCACTATCGCGCCAGCCTATGGAGCGGCACCGCCGATTCGTGGTTGAACCTCCACGATTTCCTGCCGACGGGGTACATAGACTCTGAAGCCAGGAGCATCTGGCACGATGGCGCGTTCACCTACGTGGTCGGATGGGGGTATCACCGAGCGAGCCCCTGGGAGGAAGCGCTGATGTGGGTGTCCAGAGCAGTTGCGCCGACTTCCTACAGCATGTTCCGGGGCTCGGTCATCTCGGGCAATCTGGAATCGCTGCAGAGTAGCGACGACGACAGGCTGGTGACGAGGCCGGGAGCCGTGTTTTCCAACGCCGAGCCGCCGATACAGATCATCCTGAACGCAACGGCTCCGACTTCCTCGCCTAGCGGGTTCAGCTTCCACTTGGAGTCGAACGCGAGCATCGCGAACGCCGAGCAGAAGATCTCGCTCTACAACTATGTCACCGGCCAGTACGAAGTTCTCGACACTCGCTTGGCGACTCCTTCCGACGACACGGTGAACATCAACGTGACCGTCGATACGTCCCGCTTCATACAACCCGTCACCCTGGCCATGCGGGCACGGATCAGCTACCGCGCTCTCGGCTCGACTTTCGTGTATCCGTGGCTCGGCCGAATCGACCGCGCATGGTGGGCCTTCCCGGGATAAGGAGAACATCAGTGAAATATAAAGACGCCCCCGTGGGACGGGACAGCCCCGCGGGCGCGACCGCGTGAGGCTCGACGAGAAGCGGAGGAGAACTGCGGAGGATGCCTTCGCTGCGCTCGTGGGCCAACCGCTCTCGAGCATGTGGCGGTACGCAGGGTGCCAGAAGTTCGAGTTCGGAGAGCAGAAGCCCGGGAAGAACCGCGAGGGCGAGGACACCACGCGGGCCGATTGGGGACTCGTGGCGAACTGCCACTGGCGGATCGAAGGACCCGAAGGCTTCGCCCTGTCCTGGGAGCACTTCGGATCGACTCCCGAGCGACGAGACGGCCACGCCGACCCGTTCTACGAGCGGCTCGAAACCCGTCCGCTCATCGTGGAGGCAGTCGAGGTGCGCTCAGACGGAGCGCTGCGCTTCCGATTGTCGGACGGGTTCTCGCTCGCGGTCGACCTGGGGCCCCCCGACGGGGACTCTGTGGAACGGTGGCGCTTTATGCCTCCCAACGGCGATCCTCGGGGTCACCTTGTACTTGAAGAGGACGATATAAGCTGGAGCGGATAGGGCCATTCCGTCCCCACTTTGGAACGCTGCCGCCCGCGCCGAGTGTTTCGACCCCGCGACGCGCATCGCGCCGGTGTGATGTAATGTAAAGGAATGAAAAAACTACTGCGCACCTTCATCAGGTGGTTAACGGCTGCGGGCCCCCTAGATGACGCCGGCGATTCAGTGGATCCGCAGATGAAACGCTATGAAGCGCAACTGGACGATTACGACCGCCAGACGAGGCGCATCGACGCGCGGTTGGACGAAGACGAACGCCAGACGCGACGTGTTGGCGAGCAACTGGACGCCGCAGATAGGCAGGCGAAGGTTACGGACGCGCTACAACAGAAGGCTATCGATCAAAGCGCTCGCTACGACAACATCATCGACAAACTAGAGGAGCAAGGGCGCAGGATGGACGCGATACTAGGCGCGATGGAGAAGCAAAAGGGAATCGACAAATGATGGCCGCTGCAGCCCGGTGGTACACTGCTGGAATCCTGTTACCAACAAGGGGTTTCGATGCACAATCACCAACCTTCTCGCCTTATGCCGGCGTTTAAACTCACGCTTGGCGCGACCCTTTTTTCGATCCTTGCGGTCGGCTCCTACTCCCAAATGGGCAGGCCCGACCAAATCGGCGGGCACGCAACCGATCACATTCTCGTACGCTTTGAGCCCGGTCAGGTGCCCAAGCCGCTGGCCAACGGCTCTCTCCGCACGGGCAACGCCCGACTCGATCAACTCACCGCTAACTGGTCTGTCCAGGGAATTAAGCCCTTCCACACGATGGCCTTCGGCAATCCTGAACTCGCCGAGCGCTTGGGCCTCAGCCGCACGTTCAAGTTCGGCGTTCGTCTCGGAACCGACGTGCGCACGATGGCTGCGCAATTCAGCGCTGTCCCGAACGTGGAGTTTGCCGAGATCGACGGGATCGGCGGGCCGGCGTTTACTCCGAACGACCCGCTCATCGGAAACTGCTGGGGTCTCAACAACACGGGCCAGCAGGGAGGAACCGTCGATGCCGACGTGGACGCTTTCGAAGCGTGGGACCACTGGCAGGGCGCCGACAACCTTATCGTCGCGGTGATCGACACCGGCGTCAACGACCATCCCGACTTCGTCGGCAGAAAGGTACCGGGTTGGAATACCTTCAACAACACCAACAACACGCAGGACGTGTATGGGCATGGCACGCACGTCGCCGGCACAGTCGCGGCGAACGGCAATAACGGAATCGGCATTGCCGGGATGGATTGGAAGGTTAAGATCATGCCCATTAGGGTCTTATCCGACTTTGGCAGCGGGTCAGAAGCCCAATGCGCAGCCGGGATTGTTTGGGCAACCGACCATGGCGCGAACATAGGAACCATGAGCCTCCAGTACTACACCGGGTCGCAGACGTTCGCGGATTCAGTCAACTACGCCTACGGCCAAGGGGTCCTTCTCATCGCCGCAACCGGAAACGGCCAGGGCAACATCGTGGCCTTCCCAGCGAGGTTCCAGCATTGCGCCGGGATCGGCGCGACCACACGGTTCGACACAATTGCCGGCTGGTCAAACTATGGCGCGCAGGTGGACGTTAGCGCTCCCGGCGACGAAGTGTATTCGTTCACCAACAGCAACGGCTACGTGTACTACTCGGGGACATCCATGGCCACTCCGCACACGAGCGGCATGGCGGCGTTGATGTGGTCCTACGATCGCGGCATGACGCCGGACGAGGTATTAGCAGTCATAACCGGAACCGCGGATGACAAGGGCCCAGTCGGTTGGGACAACCGCTTCGGCTGGGGACGGATCAACGCGAACGGTGGCATTCTAAAGGCTGAGGAGCCTTTGGCTGGATTCACCTCCATGACCGTTCTGGTCGGAACTCTGCTGGGCGGCACCGCCGCCAACCTTTTCAGCAGCGACAGCCAGGCCGTGCAGATCCAGTCGACCTTTCCGCTAGCCGCCGCTGCGCCGAGTGTGCGTCTCCAGGCGGAAGGGACTGCACCCAACCTGCCCTTCAATCGAGTTCAGATCCTTCTGGAGGCTGCTGCTTCGACCGATAACGTGATGCAGGCCGTTCATGCCTTCGACTTCGTGAACGGAACCTGGGTTCAAGTGGACTTGAGGCCGGCGACGACGGCCGAGTCGTTCACTGTGGTCAACATCACGGACAACCCGAGCAGGTTCGTCCAAGCTGGGAGCCGGACGGTCAGGGCTCGCGTGTCATTCCACAATCAAGGTGCTCCGGTGCCGACTTGGACTACGACCGTAGACCAGTTCCGCGGCGCTCTCCGGAACAACTAAGAAACCGGTAGCTCCCTCGGCGCACTCCGTCGGGGGAGCACCCTGTGCGGCATGCTTAAGCTCGTCGCTGTAGGCAAGGACAATTGGCGCTCTGTTCGCGAACTTGGCCTGAGGGAAGGCCAGGCGACTTTTCTGCATTCCAACCTCTATTCCCTCGCGGAGGCGTATATCAAGCCCGACGCGCCGGAGTACGTGCCACTCGCTATTTACGAGGATGATGCGGTAGTCGGCTTCGCCATGATCGCCAGAAATCCCGACGCGGAGTTGCACTGGATATCGCGATTTATGATCGATGCTCCGCACCAAGGAAGAGGCCTGGGGCGGGCGGGCATGCTGCTGGTCCTCGAACTTATGAAGCAATGCCCGGCTTGCAAGAACATTCATCTGAGCGTCTCAGCCGATAACCCCGTTGCCCTGGCTCTATACACTAGCCTGGGCTTCGTTCCGACCGGCGAGAAGGAAGAGGAAGGGCAAGACATTTACCGCCTAAATCTTCGCTAGACCGCCGAATCCGTATCTCGTGTAAAATGTTCGCAAGTTCTGGCGATTACAGGCGTCAGAAATAATAGTAAGTGAACTCCAACAGAAACGAGCTCGAAGAGCTCCTGCAAGCCCTGCCGCCCATTATCCAAAGGCGCATCCGTGAAGCGCCCGACGTCGACCGAGTGATCGAGATCGTTATCGATTACGGCCGGCCCGCAGAAATAAGGTTCATGGATCGCTACGAGCGGTTAGACGACTACCCGATCACCGAATCCGACATTGCGTATGTCACCGATCGTGTGGGACAGTTCGGCGGAGACAACCGGGCGGGGATCGAAAGAACCCTGCACCGGATCAGCGCCATACGCAGCCGCACGGACCGCATCGTCGGCCTTACCTGCCGTGTGGGCCGCGCCGTCCAGGGCACGATCGACATTATTCAAGACATCGTCGAATCGTCGAAATCGATTCTGTTCCTCGGCAAGCCGGGCGTCGGGAAGACGACCAAACTGCGCGAGGTCGCCCGGATGCTCGCGGACGATCTGGGCAAGCGGGTAGTGATCGTAGACACTTCCAACGAGATCGCCGGCGACGGAGACATTCCGCACCCGTCGATCGGCTCCGCTCGCCGCATGCAGGTCAAGGATCCCAGCGTACAGCACCAAGTAATGATCGAGGCGGTCGAGAACCACATGCCCGAGGTCATCGTCATCGACGAGATCGGTGTGGAAGCCGAGGCCTACGCAGCCAGGACTATCGCCGAAAGAGGCGTACAACTTGTCGGCACCGCGCATGGACGGACTCTTGAGAATCTGATGCTCAACCCGACCCTCTGTGACCTCGTAGGGGGCATCCAAGCGGTCACGCTTTCAGACGACGAGGCCAAGCGACGGGGCACTCAAAAGACGGTTCTTGAGCGCAAGGCTCCGCCGACGTTCGATGCTGTGGTCGAGCTGATCGATTACGACAAGCTCGCGATCCACCACGACGCGCAAAAGCAAGTGGACCTAATCTTGAGGGGCGTTTCGCCACGCCCGGAGATTAGGATTCGCACCGAGGAAGGGCGCGTCGAAGTTGTGCAGGCGGCCCAGACGCCGGAACCGATCGAGCCTTACGCGAACGGCGGCAGGTCCGTCCAGAGACGAGCGGAACGGGAGCCTGCAGAACCCGTGGCCAAGGAACGGCCGAACCAGCCGCTGCAGCACGTTATCCGCGTGTTCCCGTATGGCATCGCTCGCACACGCTTGGAGCGAGCCATTCGCGAAAGGCGCGCTCAATTGGCGATAGCGAACGATTTGAACGAAGCGGACGTTGTCATGGCGATCCGGACGTCGATGCAGAAGAAGCCGGGCAGGTTTACTGAACGCCTTGGCCGATCGATTCCCACCGTGGTCGTGCGAAGCAACACGCTCTCGCAAATCGCGACGGCGCTGGATGAAATACTTGGTGGCAGCGTGGCCGAACCAGGGGAGGTCGAGGAAGAGGCGCGGAGCGAAGTTCTTGGCGCGATCGATTTCGTAAGGGCCAAGGGTCGGTCGTTCGAACTCGCGCCACGGCCGGGGACGGTTCGTCGGATGCAGCACCAAGAGATCGAATCGCATAAGCTGCGAAGCGAGAGCGTGGGCCAGGAGCCCAACCGCCGGGTTCGGATCCTGCCTGCCGCCATATGAGCGGACGGTTCATCACCCTCGAAGGCCCGGAAGGAGCGGGCAAGAGTACGCTTGCGGCGGCCCTGGCAGAGAAGGTGCCGAACGTTCTCTTAACCCGCGAGCCCGGAGAGGGACCCGTTGGCCCGAAGATCCGTGAGGCTCTTCTCCATGGCGGCGAGTTGGACGCATGGACAGAGGTGTTCCTGTTTTTGGCGGACCGGCGGCAGCATGTCGAGACCGTAATCCGTCCGGCCCTGGACCGGGGCAAGACCGTGATCTGCGACCGATACGCCGATTCCACGGTTGTATACCAAGGATACGGCCGCGACCTGCCCGTCGACCTTTTGCGGAAACTCAATCGCATCGCTACGAGCGGGTTAGCTCCCGACCTGACGTTCCTTCTGGACTTGCCGGTCGACGTCGGTCTAGCGCGGATTACGGACAGGGACAGGCTCGACCGAGAGCCGCTCGAGTTTCACGAGCGGATTCGTGAGGGGTTTCTGATGGAGGCGAAACGCAATCCGGAGAGGTGGCGTGTGCTCGATGCCTCGCTGCCTGCCGACGATTTGGCTGACCGAGCCGCCGAGCTGATCTAATATGAATTAGGATTCGACGCAAAGATAATCGTCGTAACAGGCGGCGCCAAGGGCGTCGGCGAGGGGATAGAACGTGCTGTCGCGAACGAGGGCGCCGTGGCCGTTATCGTTGGGCGAAACGATGAGGACAATCGCGCGACCGCCGAATCGATCATCGGCGGTGGCGCCAAGGCATTTCCGATTCGAGCGGAATTAACGCGAACGGAAGATTCGCAGAGCGCAGTCGAAGCGGCGCTCGCAGAGTTCGGCCGAATCGACGGCCTATGTCCCAGGCGAAGTCGACGCTGGAGCCACCGAGGCCGTTGTATGTAACCGCCCAGTCGTGGGTACTCGCGTTAGTGCCCGCATACCGGAGCGTCCCGTAGTCGAAGTCAATCCCTGTGGGTTGGACGAAGCCCGTCACGTAAACGAACTCTGCCTTGCCCGTATGGTCGCGCTCGATGGATAACGCGCGAGCCTGATCGTATCCGGCGTTCGGCTGACCGCTATATTCCAATGGTCCCCATCGAATATCGCCGTTGGACGCATAAGATATGGTTCCCATGTTTGCGTGCGTTTCATGGAAAATGCCACCGCACTCGAACACGCTGGACTGAGAATCCATCGCTGTCCGTTGGCAGATCGTGTTTATTTTGGAATTGTCCGTCGCCGGTTACGAATCTTGCCCAAAGTTCTTGGCCGCCACTACCGGCGTACTTAATGGTAGCCCAATCGCCGAATGTGGCCGGATGAAACGACTGGACCAGTCACGTAAACATTGCCCTCGTTGTCGACGGCGATCGCGCGTGCAATGTCTGTGCCGTCAGACTGCGCCATCATAGGAGCGTTTCCAAACTTGGTTGCCGGCTGGCCCATACTTAATCGTCACGTAATTTGTTCCGGTAATAAGCTCATCTGATTGGCCGGTGACATACGTGTTCCCGCGCTTGTCAACTGCGACGGCGTAAGCCCGGTCGAGACCGTTCGCCGTGCCATTATAAGGAACTTGCCAAGTTTGAGTCAATTGCGCCTGACCCGAAGCAAAGCAGACCACCAGAAAAACAAGGCTGCCAATTCTATTCGACTTCATTTGCGATTTCTCCTTTTGATATCACGACGTTTCGTTTACTGATTAGAAGGACAAGGGCGGCGGCAAGGATCAGGGCTGAACTCGGTTCCGGTACAGCAACGACCTGAAATCCGTTTACGAACATGTTATGCGGCATTCCCGGAGGTTGCACAATACTTATCCTAAATGAATCGTTACCGGTACAATCCACCAAGTGGATGCTATGCGTGACTAAATATTCGAAAGAATTGCCCGGCATCGGTCCCGTCACGACCTGTGTTTGGTTCTCGATCGCTTCGGGAATATAAACAGGCGTGTCAACAGGTCCGACGGGATTTACGGCAAAGGTGTAAACTTCATACATAGAAGGTTGAAGGCCATCGAAGAAATATGTGACGCTGCCACCCTGGACAACGGTCCCTACGTCAGAACCGTCATTGAGCAATAGGGCATAGTCGCCCGTATTACCCTCAAACGCGAATCCACCTCCGCCGCCCCCAGGCCCTTTAAATTCCTTCGTCATCTCGACGTTCGTCAAATTACCGTTTAGATCGTGAACTTGCTGAGGCAGTATGCCAAGCCCGAAGCGATTCCAGAATCCGGCCTGTCCGGCCGCCGCGCCGAACGAGGAACTGGGGGCGCCTCCACCAAGTTCACCTGGGCCACTCAGATCCAAGTCAATGTTAAAGCTTTGCCCGGCCGCGCCTATGCATGCCCCGAGGATCAGGAGCAGAAATACGGCCCGACGTCGCTCTGTCTTCACATCGAGAACATACTCTAATTATCGAACGGCATCTCAAGTCCGTTGCTGCGCCCAGTCGCCGAATGCGGTGTGGTGAAACGATTGGCGGTCACGAACACGTCGTCCCCGGGGCCAACCGCCAAGGCGACGGCTTGGTCGTTCATACCTGCCCGGTCGTAAGGTTGCGGCCATCCAGGCTGTTGGATTCCGTTTTCGTTATAGCGGACGGTGATGAAATCCTGAGTGCCGGTCAGCGGACCGGCCGAGCCGGTGACGAAGACATGCCCCGCCGCGTTCACCGCGAAGTCCACACCGAAATCCTCCTGGCTGTTGTAGTTGAGTCGCACGCCCAAAGCAGGTCCCCGTTGGTACTGTATTTGACCGTGGCGATGTCGTAGAGGCCGCCCTGCCCTCCGCTTCCACCGTGGGATTCACCCGTCACATATACGTTGCCTTCGTTATCTACGGCGATCGCTCGGGCCCATCGGTGCCGTCGGATTGCACGCCGGCGTAAGGTTGTCTTCATATCTGATTGCCGGCCGGCCCATACTTAATCGTCACATAATTTGTTTCGGTAATAAGCTCATCGGATTGGCCGGTGACATACGTGTTTCCGCGCTTATCAACAGCGACGGCGTAAGCACGGTCGAGCCCGTTGGCAGTCCCGTTGTATGAAACCTGCCAGCTTTGAGTCAATTGTGACTGGCCCGAAACAGCGCAGGCTATCAGTAAAACGAGGCTACCGATTCTGTTCAATTTCATTTGCGACTTCTCCTTCTGATTTCATGATGTTTCGTTTGACCATTAAAAGGGCAACGAAAACGGCAATGGCCGTGGCTGCACTCGGTTCCGGTACGGCAACGACCTGAAATCCGTTTACGAACATGTTATGCGGCATTCCTGGCGGCTGAACGATTGTGATCTGGAAAGAATCACTCGAGGAGCAATCCACCAAGTGAATACTGTGCGTTACAAGATACTCGAACGAGTTGCCGGGCATCGGCCCTGTCACGACTTGAGTTTGATTCTCGATCGCTTCGGGAATGAGTATCGGCGTGTCCACAGGGCCAACGGGATGCACAGCATAGGTGTAAACGTGGTACGGGCCAAGGGCAAGACCGTCAAAACTATAGGTGGCATCGCCTCCCTGCACAACCGATCCAACTTCTGTCCCGTCGTTCAGTAGACGGGCGAAGTCTCCGGTATTACCTTCGAACTCAAACCCAGCACCATGAAAAAGATTCAATTTTGAGGAAACAGACATCGTGATCCCAGAGGATTCGCCTTGAAGATCTCGAACCTGCTGCGGGAGTCCACCGTATGACAGCCGATTCCAATATCCTGGCTGGCCGGCAGCAGCGTCGAAACTTGAGCTCGGGGCTCCGTTGCCGATATTCTCCGGGCCGCCAAAAATATCGATATCGATGTTGAACCCTTGGCCCAGGGCGCACGCCCAGCTTAAAGCCATCGCGAATCCGAGAGCGACGCGTCCACCCGACCTAATCATCCTCCACAAATTACCTGGTTCTTGCTCATGGCCGTGGAAGGCAAGGACCGACCGGGAGTTCATTCAATACGTGAAGTAACGCATTCACCCGGCAGGTCCACTTTCCGCGTACGGCTCGTGCAGGTGCACGGGCTCGGCTTTGGGCCGAATTCGCGTGTTCAGAATCTCCACGCCCACGGCAAAGGCCATCGCGAAGTAGGTGTAGCCCTTGGAGATGTGCTGACCGGCTCCCTCGGCGATCAGGTTGACGCCGATAAGTACGAGGAACGAAAGAGCGAGCATCTTGAGCGTCGGGTGTCTTTCCACGAAGGCGCCAACCCGCTGACCGTAGATGAGCATCAGCACGGTTGAAACCACGACCGCGATCACCATCAGAATTATTTCATCCACCATGCCGATGGCTGTGATAACGGAATCGAGAGAAAACACGATGTTGATGATCGATATCTGCGCGACGACCGCCCCGAAGGATGCGGCCACTCTGGACGAAACCTCGCCTTCTTCGCCTTCGAGCTTCTCGTGAATCTCCTTCACCGCTTTATAGATGAGGAATAGCCCACCGAGCAGAAGAACTAGATCCTTGCCGCTCACCGGATGGCCAAAAATGCGAAACAGCTCTTCCTGCAGGCTCAAAACCCAGCCAAGCCCGAGCAGCAGCAGAATTCTCAACGCGAGCGCGAAACCCAGGCCCAACTTCCAGGCTTTAGCTCGCTCGCCTTGGGGAAGCTTCGCCGCAAGGATCGAAATGAAGACGACGTTGTCGACGCCAAGAACGATTTCAAGCGCGGTTAGCGCAAAGACGGCGGCCCACGCCGCCGGATCAGCCATCCACTCCATAGGTACGAAGTGTGCTCTATTCGGGGCATTCACGGCAAGAAGGAGGCCTTTCCAGCAAGAACCGGTGCACAAATCGGCTCCGAGACGCAACTGATGATAGGCAAACTTCCGGCTTGGCCGCATCGAGCCCGCACCACGGAAGAAAGATCAGGCCGAACGGCGGGAATGGCTGAAACGAGCCTTTACAGTCGACGGGATTCGAGGCGCTATGCGCAGATTGGGTTGAGATTCTAGAAAGCGCCAGTAATCGCCTACCGGCCCCGTAGCCGGCGGCTGCCGCTCGAGCAGGCGATCACGCGAAAGAAGTTCGAAGGATGCAGGCGAAGCTCACTTTTGTGGATCAGGCCGAGGGCGACCGCCGAGATGCTCGATATCCGCGATAACTTCGGGGACCGCCCACATTGGAAAGCCCGTCACGCGCGCCGCGTTCACGAGGTGGCCGAGAATATGCGCGGGGGCCTGGCAAATGTTATTGACACTGGCCAGACTCCAGGGGCAACTGGTGTTCGTTGCCCTCGTGCATTGTCCATGCAGCCGTCAAGGTTTCAGGTGTAATGTAGCGGAGAGTACCAGGTGGGAACACGAGCGCATAGCCCAGCTCTGATTATTCTGGTCGTGGTGGCACTTTGCGGCATCGGTCGCGGAGACTCGACTGACCTTTCCATTTCCGTGCGTCCGGTGTTCGAGGGTCTCGCTGCGATAGAGGGCGCGCTGCCGCTCAGCATCGAGGTTGCGAATCGCGGAGCCGGCACTGCAGGCAGGGTCGTTGTCAAATGGGAATCGTCGTCGAACTCTTACCCGGTCGACCTGCCGAGAGGGTCTCGAAAGCGGTTCATGGCCTATGCGCCTATGGCTTCGGTGTACTCCGAACCTTCGGTGCTGCTCGAAACCGGCGAGGGCGATCTAGAAGCGCCGATCAAAATCGGCGAGGTTCACGCTCGCCAGTCGATAGGGCTGATCGGCGGCAGCATCGGCGACATGACGTTTTTGCGAACTACGACAGCCCCGAGCGACACCGGTGTTTCAGCATCCGATTCCTACGGGCGTCCCGGCAGCCTGCCGGATCGTCCTGCCGGATATTCCGCGTTTATAGCTCTCGTTCTCGGGGAGGGGTCGGAGCGCATGAAGGACGAAGAGGTTGCGGCGATCAAGACGTGGGTCGTTGGGGGCGGATCGCTGATTTTTATCGGCGGGGCAAGCTCGCCGGTTCTGGATGATCGTCGCTGGTCGGAGTTTCTCCCCGTCGGCCCCGTAACGTCGCGCAATGTGGACGGCATCCGGAGGTTGGAGAGGTTGGGCGGTTCGCCGCCGCCCGCCGGCCGCATCTCGCTTGCCTTGGGCAGACCCGTCTCGGGCTCGAACGTGGTCTTTAGCGCGGGGCAGTCCCCCGTCGTTGTCCGACAAAGGGTCGGGCTGGGCCAAACCATCTATCTTGCATTCGATCCTTTTCAACCGCCTCTAAAACAATGGGGCGGCCTGCGCAAACTTTTCCTTAACGGGATCGGCTTAGACCAGGCGATCGCCAACAAGGAGTGGCTCATCAGGCATACGACAGGTGAACCGGAGGCTCGGTCGGATCCGTATTCGTCATCGGGCCCATTCAATGCGAAACTGCCGAATTCCGGCACCGTATTCCTCATCCTAATCTTGCATCTTATTATCGCAGTGCCGGTGAACTTCTTATTGCTTCGCAAAATAGGCAAAGGCGAGTTTGCATGGGCAACGACGCCGATTATCAGCGTGGCGTTTGCGGCTGTTTTCTTTAGCCTGGCATCCGGGCTTTACAAGAGCGGACAGTCCACGAGGTCGCGCGGCGCATTACTCGTCTCCGGCTTGCACAACGAGGGCTACTTCATGGGGCACACCGAGATATTTATTCCCAGAGGCGGCGCCTACGATTTGAAGCTGAAAAACGTCGATAGCGTCACAACGCAAATGTTCGGTGATTATTACGTAGGGGCACAAGCTGTGGACGCCGTCGACGACGGTGAAGTGCACATTCCGCAATTGCGCGTTTCGAACCTCGCCTTCCGCGATCTGTTTTATTCGCAGCGAATTGCAGCACCACGGTGGCTGGACGGCACCATTGCCAAGGCCGAAGCTACATCGATAAAATGCTCGATCAACAATAATTCACCTTACGATCTGGCAGACGCTCGAATTACCGTAGGCATTTGGAAGTTCAATGCCGGCCACATAGGCTCCGGCGAGACGCTGCAAAAAACACTTAAGAGCGACTCAGCCGGCAGCGAGATGTGGTCCGACGAACAATTTGTCGTAATCGAAGGGACACTTGTCGGATTCAAGCCGGGCCCACAAATCGGCCAAGAGGTCGACTCCAAAATCAGATTCGTGTACTTTTGGGGGCCACTAGAGTGAAATGGTGGCAAGATCTAGTTGTGGCAAATCCGATGCTGATCGAGACCAAGCGCTTTATGCGTAGATTTCTCAGCGCTCATGCCATGACGAATGGGATCGTAGTACTAATCATAGGCATTTTGCTTTCGATGATTGTCGGACTTATTTATGTTTACGAGCTCAATTACATAGGGGCATCGATGGCGGCTCTTTTAGCATTTTCGCTTCTGGTTCCGATTATGCTGCACGGCGCAGTTGCCGGCGAGCGAGAAAGACGAAGCTGGGATATGCTTCTCGTGGCTCCAGTAACCAATTCCCAAATTATCGCCGGCAAATTTATTGGTGCTGCTACAGCAATAGGCGTCATTGTGCTCGCCTTCGGCACGGCAATTTTTATAAGCTACTTCCCGAACGGCGATAAATTTCCGACCGGCACAACGATATTGCTCGTCATCGCTTCATTTGCCTATTTTGTAGCAGCGTTCACGCTTTTTGTTTCAACGCGGTCGAGGCGCAGCATGACGGCGCTCGGTATTGTTTACGGTTGCCTCTTTCTCGGACTTGTCGTTCTGCCGGCACTACTGGCGACAGCAGGCGCGGACGACAGCGAATCTGCGTTCTATTTGAACCCTTACTATGCAATTACGCAAATCAACATGGAGCGGTACGACAGCTTCAACGTCGACTTCCAGGGCGAGGGGCGGGTATTGGGTCGAAATGGTTACCTGGTATACGGATTCGTTCACGTCGGTGTTTATTTGTGCCTCGCCGCTGTTTGTCTTTATTTGGCAACGATCGCGCTCAATTCTGCAGGGTGGGAGGACCCGATGCTCAAGAGGAAAAAGTAGATGCTCGAAGTTCTCAATCTACGCAAAGCATATGGGCCGTTGCTCGCCGTCGACGACGTGAGTTTTTCGCTCAGTCCAGGTGACGTGTTCGGATTCATTGGCCCGAACGGCGCCGGAAAGACCACGACAATCCGCATGCTCACCACACTGCTAGAGCCAACCAGTGGGACGGCGCGCATCAACGGCGCGGATATCTGGAAGGATCCGATGGGCGTGCGCCGCCAAATCGGCTACATGCCCGACTTCTTCGGTCTTTATGACGATATTAGGGTATGGGAATACCTTGATTTTTTCGCGGCAATTTATAAAATTCCAGCCAGAGAGCGCAATACGATTATCGACAACGTCCTCGAACTCACCGACCTAACGATAAAGCGGGAGGCCTTCGTGCAGACTCTATCCCGGGGCATGCAGCAACGACTTTGCCTGGCGAAGTGCCTTGTCCACGATCCGGCACTTCTGTTGCTCGACGAGCCCGCAAGCGGCCTTGACCCGCGTGCTCGAGCCGAATTCAAAGAATTGGTTGTGGAACTCGGCCGTATGGGCAAGATCGTCATCGTGTCGTCGCACATCCTTCCGGAATTAGCGGCCTTCTGCAATAAGGTGGGCATTATCGAACGTGGGAAAATGCTTGCTTACGGCGCGGTGAACGACATCGTCAAGCAAGTGCGCGCCGGCAGACACGTAGACGTCCGCCTTCTTGGCGGATTGGATGGCGCCGTCGACGTTATCAACAAAATGCCGCACGTCATAAAGGTTAGCGCGATGGGCCCTTCGGCGCTCGAAATCGAATTCAGCGGAGACGACCAACAGCAGGCAGATCTTTTGGCGGCGATGATCGCAAAAGGCATTCGCATTCTTGATTTTCGCGAGCGGAAATTCGACCTTGAAGACGTCTTCCTCCAAATTACGACCGGAGCGGTCAACTAAAGTGGAATGGCTGCAAACGAATTTGGGAAACTATTTTTCCAACGCCACGGCGCGGCGTGACTTTCGGACTCAGCTGCGCGGAACGAAGCCAATCCTTCTCTGGAGCTCGTACCTGCTGCTGCTCATCATGATCGGAATGTCGATTTACAGCGGCCTCGCTAATGCCCCCGAGCACTCGGTTGCTTCCCAGCAGTACGCTCTGGCAAGCTTCTTCCAGGCGATTATGATGTTGCTCGCGGCGGCAATGACGCTCATTGCGCCCGCCCTCACGGCGGCTTCGATCGCGGGAGAACGACAACGACGCTCGCTCGACCTCGTTCTCAGCACGCCTATTGAATTGAAACACTACCTCGTCGGGAAACTTATCGCCAGCTACCGCTACACGTGGATGCTGCTCCTCCTCTCCCTGCCGCTCGTCTCCATGTGCATTGTTTTGGGCGGCGCTACCTGGGTCGACGTGATTTATGCCTACATCTATCTGTCCCTCTTCGGATTGCTCTTTACCGCCGTTGGTTTGACACTTTCGGTTGTCGCGCCACGCCCAATCTCGGCAGTTGTTTACACCTACGGCGCGATCGGCGGTTATGTCGCCATGAGTATGGCCATGGCGGGATTGGCGTACAGCACCGGCGGACCCGGCTTGACGAACGGATCATTCTTAATGGCTCTAAATCCTTTCTCCGTCGGGTTGTTTGCAGGCACTAGCACCCTGGCGCTGGGTTTAGCATTGCCCAACTGGATTCACCTAGCGGTTTTCGTCGGCTTCATGTGCAAGCTCTTGCTGTTGGGAGCAGCTTCGTCCCTAAGCCGGTATGGTTCAGCGGAAACGAAGAGCTTTCGAATTCACTGTTTGGTCTATATTGCGATACTCTCGCCTGTTGCGGGTATCGGCTTTGTTCCCACCGGATCGTCGGGCGAAGCCGTCGCCCATTATCTTTGCTTTCTCGCAATCCTGCTGCACTGGATGGTTCCCTTCACCGCGTGCTATTCCAGAACGGCCGAGCGCAAGTTTCAACCCGACGGCGCCTTCTCCTTTCAGGGAATTTTGTTCGGCACGCCCTCGGGCGCGCTGCCGTTTTTTTTGATTGCCATTGCGCTCGCCACCGTGTTCTCGGCGATCGGCCTGACAAGCGCTCGCGCCGTTTTTGATTGGTGGGACCTGCTCCAGGTAACGCTATGGGCGATGGGCTTTCTGATCCTCGTTTGGTCGATTTGCATGCTCGCCTCGTCAGCCGGCAAGAACCTAACCGGCGCCCGTGGCACGGCCATGACCTTGCTCCTCTGCGTGCTGTTGTTGCCGATCCCACTCTTCGAAGCAATATCGACGGGCCAGAACTCGGACGAGGTCTGGCGACTCCATCCGATGTTCGCCGCCTTTGCGGATATCGGGTCCGGAGGCTACTCAGGACTTGTGATGGCGGCTATCGGAATTGCCGTCTCGTTTGTAGCTCGTTGGAACGATAGTGTTCGGCAAAAGCGTCAGGAGTTTGTAGCATGAAGGGAATCGAGGAGAAACTGAAGAGGCTGACTCGGCGGGTGCGCTTGGCCAAGGCGATGCGCGGGCTCGCCATCGGCGCGCTCGGGGGAGCGCTGGCCGCGACGGGGCTGGCTGCGCTCGATCGATCCGGACTCTATTACACGAGTTGGCCGGCGATCATTGCATGCTGCATGGCGGGCGGGGCGCTAGGCTTCGTCATCGGTTTCCTGCTGCGGGTGGATCGCCTCGACCTCGCCGACAGCGTCGATAGGCGGCTCGACCTAAGAAACCGCCTGCGAACGGCGCTCGAAAACAGCGGCGACGGCGAATTCGACAAAGCCCTGCTCTCCGATGCCGACTGTCGGCTTTCGGAAGCTGCCGGCAAGAATGCGTTTCCTCTCAAATTGACCGGATGGCATGCCGGCGCCGTTGTCGGAATGGGTCTCGCAGCAACGATCTTCTTGCTCGGAAATTCGCCGATTTTTTTAAATGAAGAGGCAAAAAAAGAGCGTGCAGAATTGCAGGCAGCTGCCAAGCACATTCAGCGCATTTCGAAACCGATTCTGGAAGGCGCCAAAGGCACGGACGAAGCCGAAGAGCGCGAGCTTGCCGAGCGATTGGAACGCTTGGCACAAGATCTCGAAAAGGGCCGAATGACCAAGAAAGAAGCGCTGATTAGAGCCAACGAGCTTTCGGAGGCAGCCGATAGGCTCGCCAAACACCGCTATGCAAAGGCCGGGAAAGTGGTGCTCGATGCAGAAACGGCGCTCGAACGCATGCAGAAGGAAAGGCTCGAAGCCGCGGGTTTGGGCGATGCGGACCTGTCCAAGGCGAATCAAACGAGAGAAGAACTCGACTCACGGGAGAATGCGCTCAACTCCGAGATCGCCAAGCTCAGTAAGGAACTGGAGCAGAATGGCTTGTCTCAGGAGGAACGCAAACATCTCGAATTAGAATTGAATGAAGCGCGAAAGGCGCTTCAGGAAATCAAACTCTCGAAAAAAGCGCAAGACTTTCTCGACCGACTGTACGCCCACTCAGAGTTTAAGAAGTTGCTGGAGATGGCGCAGAAGCTAAAGCAATCTGCGAAGGCAGGCGAACAAGGTCAGCAGGAGCTGACGCAAGAGCAAATCGATGAAATGATAAAAAAACTCGAAGAGCTTGCCGACAAGCTCAAAACCGACGAAGACCTAAAAGAATTCATCGAAAAGTTAAAGAAGGCGCTGGGTCAGTGCAAGGGGGCGGGGGCGTGTGCGGGAGCGGGGGCGGGAGCGGGGGCGGGTGCGGGAGCGGGAGTAATGCCGGGAATCCTGAAATTGCTCGGTGGCAACGGCGGACCTTCGCGAGACAATTTCTTTTCGAACACGGGGCAGGTTCCTGAAAATAAGGAAGAGCGGGATATAAAAGCCAAGGCGGAAGAGCATGCCGCCCGTGGAGCGAGAGCGGAACAGGGTACCGAAACTCATATCGAAATCATGGGCCCGTCGGCACACGGCGAGCGTACGAAAACACCGTACACCAAGGTGCTGCCCAACTATCGCAAGTCCGCCGAACAAGCGATCAATCGCCAGCAGATTCCGAAATCTCAGCAGAAACGAGTTCGCGAGTATTTTGAATCACTGACGGGTGGAAAATGACGATGAGCGCCGAACAATCATCGGAATGGTTCCGTTCTACATTCGGTTCCGTTCGCTCGGCGATCGGCAAAACGGTCGTCGGCCAAACGGGCATCGTCGAAGGCGTGCTAATGGGGCTTGCCTCCAATGGGCATATTCTTTTGGAAGGCATGCCGGGCCTCGGCAAAACGCTGTTGGTCCGATCATTAGCGCAGGCAGTCGATCTGCATTCCGGCAGAATTCAATTTACGCCCGACCTCATGCCCGCCGATGTGACCGGAACGAATATCCTTTCTCAAAGCGACACCGGCGAGCGACGCTTCGAATTTCGACGCGGCCCGATTTTTACAAACGTGCTTTTGGCGGATGAAATAAACCGCGCAACACCGAAAACCCAAAGCGCGCTGTTGGAAGCGATGCAGGAGCGCTTCGTTACGTCCGGCGGCGTGCGGCACCCGCTCGAAGAGCCATTCATGGTGATGGCAACGCAAAATCCCATCGAGCAAGAAGGCACGTACCCCTTGCCCGAAGCGCAACTCGACCGGTTTTTCCTAAAATTGCTTGTCCCGTATCCATCGCGCGAAGAGTTGGCGATGATCGTCATGCGAACCACCGGCGCAGAAAGTGAAGCGATCACCCCGGTCGCCAATCGAGAGGACGTCTTGCGCATGCGAAATATCGTTCGCGAAGTGCCGGTTGCGCAAAACGTGCTGGATTTTGCATTGTCGATCGTGTTGTCGACGCAGCCCGATTCCGGAAACAGTACCGCTGCGCGCTACTTGCGTTACGGCGCTAGCCCTCGGGGAGCCCAAGCGATCGTCACGGCGGGAAAGACCTACGCTTTATTGGATGGCCGTTTTAATGTGGCAAAAGAAGATATTCTTCGAGCGGCAAAGGCGACCCTTAGACACCGCATCGGCCTGAGCTTCGAGGCGGAAGCCGACGGGATGACCGCAGATTCCGTCCTTGAAAACCTTCTCGAAAGCGTGCAGAAGGCGGACAAGGACCCGATATCTGTTTAGAATGAAAGCCGCGGGCGAATTCATCCTCCATCCGGGCGAGATTCGACTGCTCGAGCGCCTTCGCCTCAATCCGAGAAAAGTCACGGGTGGTCGAATTCGAGGCGATCGCCTTACACGCAAAAAGGGTGTCAGCATCGAATTTGCGGATTATCGCGATTACACCGACGGCGACGATGTTCGCCATTTAGACTGGAACGTCCTGGCGCGCATGCAGACACCCGTGATTCGCACGTACCAAGATGAGGAAGACGTCGCTGTATACGTGTTGCTCGATTGTTCCACATCGATGGATTTCGGCGACCCATCCAAATTTGCCGCCGCAAAGAGGATCGCTGCGGCAATCGGATACATCGCCTTATGCGGATCCGATGCTTTGCACTCGCAGGCGATGGGCAGGAAACAGGCCGTCACACGTGCACTGCGCGGGCGTACGTCTTTTCTCAAGTTCGATTCTTGGCTTTCGGATCAGCATGCGGAATGCGATACGGCGCTAACCGAGGTCCTCCGCAATTTTACGGCAGGCAAATCACGGCCCGGCTTGGCTATCGTGATGAGCGACGGCCTCGATCCGGGCATCTGCGAAGCGGTTGCGCGTCTGGGCAGCCGCGGCCACGAGGTTGCATTTATTCAAATTCTTGCGCCCGAAGAGATCGATCCCGATATCGAAGGTGACCTTAGGCTGCTGGACAGCGAATCTCAATCGGCGGTCGAAATAACGGCAAACAGCCAGGCAATAAGGGAATATAAGAATAGTCTTCAAAAGCATTGCGAGGCACTGGCCTCTGCATGCCGCCGGGTCGGGGGACGATATGTCCAAGTAACCACGCGAGATTCAATACAAAGCCTTGTCAAAGACAAACTTCGCCGCGGAGGATGGGTCACATGAACCTCGCCAATGCAGCCGCGCTTTGGTATCTTTTGCCGCTCGGCGGGATTATTATCCTCTTGTATCTCCTGAAAATGCGCCGCAAGGATTTCAAGGTTCCGGCGACGTTTTTGTGGCCTCATTTAACCACCGAGGTTCGCGCCAACTCCCTGCTACAAAGACTAAAATTCAGCTGGCTGATGGTTCTGCAACTGCTCTCGCTATTGCTCATTGTGGCTTCGCTGGCGCGGCCGCAAACAACACAGGAGGGCCTGGCCGGAACCGTTACGGTTTTTGTTTTGGACACGAGCGCGAGCATGTCCGCAACGGATGCCGGCGGAACGCGCTTCGATGAAGCGATCGAGAGAATAAAAAAGACTGTCGCTACTGCCCAACCCGGGGACCGCTTCAGCCTCGTAGAAGCTGGCCCGACGCCGCGCGTGGCCCTGCCTTTGTCGGGTGACACGGCCCGCATGCGTGATGCGTTGCACTCGCTTTCGCCGACCGACACCGAATGTGACATTGGAGAGGGCCTCCGGCTCGCATCGGCGCTCGTGGGCGCCCAGGAATCAGGGCACATCGTTCTGTTGAGCGATGGCGCCTTCCCCGAACTCACGAATTTTTCGCAGGGCAAAGCCACCGTGCATTTTCAACAGGTCGGCCAAAGCTCCGACAATGTGGCGATTACGGCCATCGGAGTCGGCGATACCCCCGGCGCCAAGCAGCTCTTTTGCGGCGTACGCAATTTTTCAAAACAGAACAAAACGGCAACCGTTTCCTTTTTTGCGGACGGAACTGTGTTCGAGTCGAAGCGCATTGCGATCAATGCCGGAAGCCTTTTCGGCCAAACTTCGGCGCTCCCTCCCGGGGCTAAGATCCTGGAGGCCCGCCTGGACGTCCATGACATCTTGGATTCAGATAATGCGGCATTCACGCTAGCCGACCCGAGCTCAGCGCTGCGCGTGCTGCTCGTCACCAAAGGCAACCTTTTTCTTGAGCAGGCGCTTGCGTTGGACCCCCGAGTAACGCTCGACAAGGCCGAGACCGTTCCCGTAGACGAACACGTGGGTTCGCCCGGCCCCGGTACCTACGACGTCGTGGTTTTCGACGGGATTCAGGAAATCGCCGTGAAAGCGCGCGGCGTGCTGACGTTCGGTGCCGCAGGCTCATCTTCGATCGCGCGGCCAACCGGGACGATCGACAAACCGCAGGTCACGGCAACCGATAACGAAAGCGATCTGGTGCAATACGTAGATTTGAGCACGGCGTTTATCGACAAGGCCGAGCAGGTCGAACCCAAAACCGGGGCTCAAGTCCTCGTCGATTCCCACAAGGGTGCGCTTGTTCTCGCTTCCGAGGTCGGGAAAAAACAAGTTTACGTTGCATTTTCCGTGCTTAATTCCGACTTCGCTCTGCAAATCGGATTTCCGATTTTTATCTCAAACGCATTAGATTTTATGGGAGGTCAGGCGACGTCAAACGTGTTGACAATCCAAACGGGTAGGCCCGTTTCATTTCCGGCTGCAACCGAACAAGACGGCTTCCTAACGCTGCCCAATGGCTCTCGAATCGCCGTTGAGCCAACAGCCGGCAGCTACATCCTGCGGGACCTGAAGCAGACGGGAAAATACAGATTCGAATTCGGCGACAAACGTACGACCCTATATGCGAGTTTGCTCAGCGAACGGGAATCGAACATCGCTCCAATTTCCAGCTTGCAATTCAAGGGCAGATCGCTTCCTGCTGCCAAGGCGACTGCCCGGATCGCAGATTTTTGGCGTCCAATACTAGTTATTTGCCTAGCCGCATTGGCTTGCGAATGGTGGCTCTTTGCGAAGAAATCATGATCCGCTTCGCTGAGCCCATCTATCTACTGCTTTTTATTCCGGCGGCCATAGGCTTGTGGCTCAGTTTTCGCCACGTCCATGGAATGATGCGAGGGCGAAAGATCTTTGCGTTTGTTCTTCGGGCGTTGCTTGCCGCATGCCTCATTTTCGCCCTCGCAGCTCCCGAGGCGCGGCGGCCAAATGTCGGCCTGTCCGCAATTTTCGTGGTCGATCGGTCTGACAGCATCAGCGACACGGACAAAAAAGCAGCGATCGAATACATCAATTCCGCATTGGAGGAACTCAGGCCACAAGACGAGGCGGGTGTCATTGCATTCGGCAGCGACGCAGCTATCGAAATCGCTCCCAGCAACCTGCGAAAGTTTAGCCGCATCATGTCGGTGACGAACGGCGGCGGCACCGACCTTGCCGCCGCCATCCGCCTTGCCAGTGCTTCACATTCCGACGGGAAATCAAAACGCATAATCGTCTTAAGCGACGGCAACGAAACGCAAGGCGAAGCAGTCGAGGCCGCATCTGTCGCGCAGATCGACAACGTTCAAATCGATTACGTAGCTCTCGGAAATCAGCAGACCACCGATGAGGCAGCGGTTCTCGATTTATCCGCGCCGACGGAAATCGCCCTCAGCCAAACGTTCGACTTAAGGGCAACGATCGACTCCACAAAAAACACCGAGGCGATTCTCCGTCTGGATCGCGACGGAGTGGTCGCAAAGGAAACGAGCGTCAAACTTTCAACCGGCCGCAGCCAAATATTAATTAGCGACGTCATCGACAAGCCCGGATTCCATCGATACCGGGCCACGCTTACGGCAAAAAATGACACCGACGTACGCAATAACGTCGGTTCGACTTTCGTTACGGTGCGTGGCCGTCCGCACGTTCTGGTGATTCAGCAAAATCATTCATCGCGCCTACTCGCGCAGGCAATTCGAGAGCAGGGAATCATTGCCGACGTCTTCGGCCCATCCGGAATGCCGACCCGCGTGGATGAATTCCAGAATTACGACGCCGTCATTTTTAACGACGTGAACGCCGCGAGCATGACAGCGCAGCAAATGAAACTACTCGGAAGCGCCGTCAAAGACACCGGAATCGGCTTCGCAATGATCGGCGGAGAAAACTCATTCCTTCCCGGCGGATGGTACGGAACGCCCGTGGCCGACGTCCTGCCCGTCGACCTCGACATCCGTCAACGAAAAACCTTCCCTTCCACGTCCATGTTAATCGTCGTCGATGCATCCGGAAGCATGTCGATGATCGAAGACGGCGTGGAAAAGATCCGTCTCGCAGCGAAAGCCGCCGAAACGACGGTCAACCTCATGGCGCCGCGAGATCGCATCGGAGTCGCAGGCAGCACCGATGGCATCGAGTTCGTGGCGCCGATGCAGCAAGCCGACGACAAAACGGAGGTCATTTCGCAAGTTAGAAAGCTAAGCACCGGGGGCGGAGGCATTTACTGCCGGCCCTCCATGCGATTTGCACAAACAACCCTCGAAGCCGAGAAATCGAAAGTTCGCCACCTCATCCTGCTCGCCGACGGCGCCGATTGCGATCAGC
Source organism: Fimbriimonadales bacterium (assembly GCA_051003155.1). Taxonomy (GTDB): domain Bacteria; phylum Armatimonadota; class Fimbriimonadia; order Fimbriimonadales; family ATM1; genus JACDEQ01. The sequence goes on from JBPCLO010000049.1 coordinate 36,054, forward strand.
AAGAGGAGTGCATCCCGATCGCAATTGCGATGCGAGCTCAAAAAATCACCACCTCCGTGGTCGCCATCGGGGATGGGGAGCACGTGCCGTTTCTCAAACGATTGGCCACCGCCGGAGGCGGAAAGTATTATCTCGCGCGAAAAGCAGGCCAGCTGCCGGCGATTTTCACGCAAGACGCCGCCGTCATGTCGCGCTCCGCTATCGAAGAGGGCGTTTTCCTGCCCAAATCCGTCATCGGGGAAGAAATTCTCCGGGGAATCGAGCCCAACTCGATTCCTGCGCTTTACGCATATTGCCTCGCGAGCGATAGGCCGCTTGCGCAAACAGGCATGCGCACCGCAAAAGACGACCCTTTGCTGGCAACCTGGCAATATGGCCTCGGCACGACGCTTGCGTTTACGTCGGACGCTCAAGCGCGATGGGCTGCCAAATGGGTGACTTGGCAGCAATTCGGCGCTTTCTGGGCGCAGGCCGTTCGCGTTATTACCCGCAGAACAACGCAAAACGAATACCAGCTCGCCACGCGGCAAGATGGTGGGAAAGGAATACTCGACGTCAAAGCCTACGACCGTTTCGGAAACCCATTAAATTCCATCAACGCAAAAGTTCGCGTTTCGACGCCTGAGGGCAACTCGCTCGAAGTCGCCCTTTCGCAGCAGGCGCCCGGTTTATATAGAGGCGAATTTGCCGCAAACGAGTTGGGCACCTACGTCGTCACCATCGCCGAAGACGGAGGAAAGAGAGTTTCCACCGCGGGATTCTCTGTTCCCTATCCGCCCGAATATAAACGATTTCGCTCCAATACGCCGCTGCTTGAGCGCATGAGCAAAGCCACCGGCGGCATGGCGCTCACAAAACCGGAGGACGTCGCCCGCCCGGTCCCCAGTACCGGCTTCTCGATCACGCCGCTTTGGGCGCTCTTCGCGCTGCTGGCCGCGCTGCTGCTTCCGCTCGATGTTGCCGCGCGGCGCATCGCCGTGCCGGTCGGCGCGTTGGCGAAACAGGTGGTTGATAGGCTCAAGCGGCGCGAAAGAGTAGCGCCCGCCACCGACCTCAGGGTCGAGCGCCTGCAGAAAGCCAAACAACGGGCCCACGACCCGCAGCCGGCGCCGGCAGAGGCTCCGGCAGCTACGGATCTCGCCAAAGAACCCGCCTCCGCCGCCACGCGTTTGCTCGATGCGAAGCGTCGGCGGGGTGGGTGAGCCGGCGGTTTTAGCTACGTTCATCAAATTCATCGCAGCGGGCCGACATTCCGCCGATGCCGAAGAAGCTCGAGCCTTCGAAGAAGAACGGCCTCCGCTCGTCGCGCTCGGTGTCGACCCTGCTCTTCTTGCGGAGCGTCGCCGAAAGTAAATCTCGTCCTCGTCCGACTCGATCGATCAGCCACGGCAGCCCCCGTGGCTGATCGGATTAGTGGCTATCGGGCTGCGGCGCCCAACAACTTGCCTTCAGGATCACCGAAGGCGATGCGGCCCGGACCGGATATCGCGAGCGCTGCCGCCAAAAGCAGCAACACGAACGTGTACTCGATGCCGCTCTTCTCGCCGCCCAGGAAGAAGCCATTGGCCCAATGGACTTTGAACATGGCCACAGCCATCGTTATTGCGAGGCCGAGGGACCAGAATCTTGTCAAGACGCCAAGCACAAGGCCGACTCCGCCCAGAAACTCCGTGAAAACGGCTATGTAGGCTAGCGGCGCGGGGATTCCTCCCTGAGCCATGAAACTCACCGTGCCCGCGAGGCCGGCGCCACCCCACCAGCCGAAAAGCTTTTGTCCGCCATGCGCGATGAAGACGACGCCTATAGCCACGCGAAGAATAAAGAGCGAAACATCCACCGCCGAGACCCTGGTGACGGCTCGCGTGGATTCGATTTGACTTGTCATGACTGCACTATACTATGTATTGCGCTATAAAAACAATACTCGGTGGACGCTTCTTTCGGTATAATCTAGAGCGTTGTCTGAGAACGCGGTGTAGAAATGTCAGTTCCGGATCATCCCTACTGCCCTGTGGGCGCGACACTCGACTTCTTGAATGCAAGGTGGACACTTCATATCGTACACAGCCTGCTTGCCAAGCCGATGCGGTTCAACGAGTTAGCCCGGGAGAACGGGATCAACCCTCGAACGCTTTGCCAAAGGCTCCGCGAGCTAGAAGACGCCGGCATCGTCGAGCGGAACGTGATCAGCAAAGTGCCGCCGAACGTCCAGTACCGCATGACCGCCAAGGGTCAGGCGCTGGAGAAAATTTTGGTCTCGCTTGCTGATTGGGGACGGTCGTGGATGTCCGAGAAGGCCACCGGGCGACAAGGTCCAGCGGAGCTAGTTGGCCATTCACGGGAAGAGTAGCCGCTCCGGCATACTCTAGCTCTAACGTCCGGCGAAACCCTCGACCAGCATGGCGCCAGCTTTTAGCGGTGTTTTGACGCTACGCAATGTCGCCGGGAAGGCCAGCGCGCGCTCTTTCGCAACCTCCTTATGCTAATCGGAGTAAATTTTAAGTAATGGAACGCCTACTTGACAGCAAGACACTCAAGTAAGCTATACTGCACGCACTAACCCAAGACGGAGGTCCAAATTTTGGCAAAAACAGTAGGAATCGATTTAGGGACGACCAATTCGGTCGTAGCAGTAATGGAAGGCGGCGAGCCCGTCGTTATCTCGACAGCCGAGGGCACGCGCACCATGCCGAGCGTCGTCGCGTTTAAGAACAACGGCGAGAGGCTCGTTGGCGTTACGGCAAAGCGGCAAGCCGTGATGAACCCGGAGAACACCGTTTCTTCGATCAAGAGGTTTATGGGACGAAGCTCATCCGACGCCACGGAGGAATCCAAGCGCTCTTCATACAAGGTCGTCAAAGACAAGAAGGGCAACGCCGCGGTGCATCTGCCAGCGGTCGAGAAGGATTTCACGCCCGAAGAAATCTCGGCGATGATCCTTCAGAAGCTCAAGGCCGACGCCGAGGCATACCTCGGAGAACCGGTGACGAAAGCCGTTATCACCGTTCCGGCATACTTCGACGACGCGCAGCGGACCGCCACAAAGAATGCTGGCGAGATCGCAGGGCTTGAAGTTTTGCGGATCATCAACGAGCCCACGGCCGCCTCGTTGGCATACGGGCTCGATAAGAAAGAGAACGAGACGATCCTCGTTTTCGACCTCGGCGGCGGAACGTTCGACGTATCCGTTCTCGACGTCGGCGAAGGCGTGTTCGAGGTCCGATCCACGGATGGCGATACCCACCTCGGCGGAGACGACTGGGACCATCGCATCGTCGATTGGCTGGCGGACGAGTTCAAGAAGGCCAACGGCATCGACCTGCGCAACGACAAGTCTGCCCTGCAGCGGCTTCGCGAAGCAGCGGAGAAGGCCAAGGTCGAGCTCTCGAGCCAGGTCACAACCCAGATCAGCTTGCCGTACATCACGGCCGTCGACAATGAGCCGCGCCACCTCGATATCGCCCTCACCCGAGCCAAATTCGAAGAATTGACCAAGGACCTGCTCGAGCGGGTCAAGACTCCTTTTGAAAAGGCGCTAAAAGACGCGAAGGTCGAACCCAAAGACGTCGATGAAGTCGTGCTCGTCGGCGGATCCACCCGTATGCCGATGGTACTCGAACTCGTAAAGAAGCTTGTCGGGAAAGAGCCCCATCGCGGGGTGAATCCTGACGAAGTCGTCGCCATCGGTGCGGCGATTCAAGCCGGTGTTATGGGCGGCGAAGTCAAGGGGCTCGTGCTCCTCGACGTAACCCCGCTCGGCCTCGGTGTGGAGACGCTCGGCGGAATCGCGGACTTCCTCATCGAGAGGAACACCACCATCCCAACGAAGAAAAGCCGCATCTACACGACGGCGCAGGATAACCAGCAAGAAGTTGAAATCCACGTCCTGCAGGGGGAGCGCTCGCGTGCCGGCGATAACAAGTCGCTGGGCCGCTTCCACCTCATGGGTATTCCTGCCGCGCCGCGCGGCATCCCTCAGGTCGAAGTGACCTTTGACATCGACGCGAACGGAATCCTGAACGTGAAGGCCCAGGACAAAGCCACCGGCAAAGAGCAGACTATCACGATCACCGGGAGCGGCAACCTCAACCGCGAAGAGATCGATCGAATGGTCGAAGAGGCCCAGCGATTCTCGGATGAGGACGCGAAGGCCAAGGAGAATCAAGACGTCAAGAACCGCGCCGATAGCCTGGCTTACGGTGTGGAGAAGAACCTTGCGGACCTCGGTGACAAGCTAGATGAGGCCGACCGAACGAGAATCCAGGAGAGGGTCGGCGCTCTTCGCACCGCGATCGCCTCCGACGACGTCGACGAAATCCAGTCCAAGTTCAGTGATCTCGAGCAAGAGTCGCACGCCCTGGCGCAAAAGCTCTATGAGCAAACGAGCCAACAAGCGCCGGACGCGGAAGCCGAGACCGAGCCTGTAGGCGCAGCGGCGCCTACCGAAAGCGAGGTCATCGACGCCGAGTTCGACGAGAACAAGGACACCGGCCAGTAGGACTCTCACGATAGGAAGGGGGCGGGCGCCCTTCGCCGCCCCTAAACCTCATGGCAAAGGATTACTACGCGATTCTAGGAATCGACCGAAAGGCCGACGATAAGGCGATCAAATCCGCATACCGAAAGCTCGCCCGCAAGCACCACCCCGATGTCAACCGCAGCGACAAGCGGGCCGAAGAGAAGTTCAAGGAGATATCGGAAGCGTACGACGTACTGGGTGACGAGAAGAAGCGCAAGTTGTACGACCAGTACGGCTCGAACTGGGAAGCGGCGTCGAAAATGGGTGATAACTTCGGCGGTGGCGGTGCGCCCGGTGGTTTTCGAGTCGATTTCGGTGAGGGCGGGGTTCCACCGGGATTCGAGTCCGTTTTTGAAACGATTTTCGGCGGAGGCGGCGGCTTTCGCGGTGTCCACCAAGCAGTCGCGCAAGATCTCGAGCAAGCAGTTGCCTTAACCCTGAAAGAAATCGATTCTGGTACTACGAGGTCGTTCACCTACCGGGTCGAAGACGCATGTAGCACCTGTCGCGGAACCGGAACAATCCGGGCTGCCAAGAGCCAGCCATGTCCTCAGTGCAGAGGCTCGGGCCAAGTTCGCGGCATGCTGGGAATATCGCAAACGTGCCCTGTCTGTAGCGGCCTTGGCACCCTCAACGTCGAAACGTGCCCCACTTGCAAAGGCCAGGCCACGCTGCCGACGAC
>JBPCLO010000050.1:0-43302 GCA_051003155.1 Fimbriimonadales bacterium
ACGTTCCCCGCTGCGTCCACGGCCAGCGCGTTGGCGGCGTCATCGGCGTTTCCTGGGCCGTTGTAGCGAGCAACCCACAACTGATTGCCGTTGGAATCGTACTTGACCTTCGCGTAGTCGAGGCCGGTTCCCGCGCCCCCGGAGTAGCCCGTGACGTAAACGTTCCCCGCCGCGTCCACCGCCAGCGCGTAGGCCTGGTCCCACTGGTTGCCCGGGCCGTTGTAGCGAGCAACCCACAGCTGATTGCCGCTGGAATCGTACTTGATCGTTGCGTAATCCCTGCCGGTTCCCGCGCCCCACGACAAGCCAGTGACATAAACGTTCCCCGCTGCGTCCACGGCCAGCGCGTTGGCGGCGTCATCGGCGTTTCCTGGGCCGTTGTAGCGAGCAACCCACAACTGATTGCCGTTGGAATCGTACTTGATCGTTGCGTAGTCGTAGCTGGTCCCCGCGCCCCTGGAGTAGCCCGTGACGTAAACGTTCCCCGCTGCGTCCACCGCCAGCGCCCGGGCATCGTCAACGGAGTTTCCAGCGCCGTTGTAGCGAGCTACCCACAGCTGATTGCCGCTGGAATCGTACTTGATCGTTGCGTAGTCGTCGCTGGTTCCCACGCCGCGGGAGTAGCCAGTGACGTAAACGTTCCCCGCTCCGTCCACGGCCAGCGCGTTGGCAACGTCAAGATCGTTTCCTGGGCCGTCGTAGCGAGCGACCCAGGCCTCGGTAACCTGCCCCACGCCCGCGGTTGCCAGCGCGAACAGGCATAGGGCAACACCAATACAGCGATGCGCGAATCGCGTGTTCACTCTTATCTCGCCACGGGCCGCCGGGGCTGTCGAAATCATCAAGAATCGTTTCATCGTTTTCTCCTTGATCGGTCCGAAACGGGCTTGCCTATTTAGTCTACCGCGTGGGGTCTTAATCCGAGACCTTATTCAAAGGAAAATTATCGACAGCTTCGATCGATCGCTTCGTCAGCAAATCGAATTCATCGCGACTCCGTATCGCTTTTGGGACTCCCAAGCCACTGCGGGAAGGGGTGTCTTGGTGGTCGGGACCGCGTGAGGCGGCGACAAGAAGGCAAATAGCCGCTACGCCGGTCCGAACCAGGCGCTTGAGCGAGGGAAGTACGCAACATGAAGCGTCTGAAGGGCTGGACAGCCGGTTTCGAAAATCTCCGCGTCGGTGGCTCTAGCAGAGAGCTTGTTCATACTTGATTTCACCCTAGATCAAGATTATCCCCCAAACAGACCGACCGCCTGAGGGCAGGAAGCCGGAATCTCGTCATCACGTCACATCCCCTGGGTGTAGATGTAGTGATGACGAGATCGGCGGGTTGGATAAAATGAGACGTGGTCGTGAACTCCGAGGCTGAAATGATGGAACTTGGCGCCAATTTCGCCAGAGGAGTTTCGCCCGGAGAAGTTTTTCGGCTCATCGGAGATCTCGGCGCGGGCAAAACGACTTTCGCAAGGGGCTTCATTCGCGCTTTGGGATATCGAGGTGAAGTGCGGTCGCCGACATTCAACCTCGTGCACGAATACGACACGGACCCGCCCGTTTGCCACGTGGACCTTTACCGCTTGGATTCTCCGGCGCAGGTTGCCGATCTCGGTTTGAGAGACTACCTGTCGACCCATGTCGTCCTTGTGGAGTGGGCCGAGAGGGCAGGCGGTTTGCTTCCAGACGATGCGAAGACGATCACGTTCGAGATCGACGGCGATCGGAGGCGTGTAAGCGTCGAGGCGCCTGTCTCTTGATCTGGGCGTGCATCGGCACGAGTTCGCCGGTTGCGAGCGTCGCACTGTTCGAGGACGATGCGGTTTTGGAGAGCGATTACCGCCATGCCCCAACCGGAGCAAGCGGCGCCGCGCTGGAGATTCTCCAGCAGATGAATGTCGGGTTGGACGAGATCGACCTCTTCAGCGCGGACCTGGGACCTGGGTCGTTCACCGGCGTCAAGGTGGGCGTGGTTCTGGCGAAGACCCTCGCCTATTGCTTTAAGAAACCGGCCGCTGGCTTCACCTCCTTCGACCTCATTTCTCCCGAAGCTACTGCCGCGGTTCCGTCTAGAAAGGGCTCTTGTTTGCTTAGAGCCCCGGGCCAAGCTCCCCTCGAGGTTTCAGCCGACGATCCGCGACTTGCTTCTGCTCTGGGCTACGGTCCGGCATTCGGCGAACAGACTTATCCTCTCGCCGAGAATGCCGCGCGTTTGTTCGAATCGATAAACGCCGTCGATCCGGTTGTGCTGGTCCCGAACTACGTCCTCGAACCGAGTATCAGCAAACCGAAGCAGCCATTTGGCAGGGCGCCCGAATGAACGTCGTGGCGGATAAGATCGCAGAGCTAAGGCGGAAGTTCCCGGCTCTTATCGTCCGCGAGAACGCCACACTCGTTTCCTACACCACGCTGATGGCCGGCGGCCCTGCCCGGTGGCTTGTGGAGGTTCGCGACGCGGATACCCTGGCGGGAGTTGCGGCCCTGTCCCAGACGCTCGCGATTCCTCACATCACGCTCGGTTCCGGCACCAACATCCTTCCCGCGGACCAAGGTTTCCCGGGCCTTGCGATCGTGAACCTTTGTCGGCGCATGTACTTCGGGAAGACGCAATACGCGGAGTGCGGATGCTGGTTTCAGGATGTGTTCCTGCAGGCGGCGCAACGGGGGTTGAGCGGCCTGGAGTTCGCCGTCGGGATTCCGGGGACGCTCGGCGGAGCGCTCGTTAGCAATGCCGGCGCCTATCGCTCGAACATCGCCGACCTGTTGACCGAGGTCGAACTGGTGCGCGATGGCGACCGAAGGTGGGTTCTGCCGGAGTACTTGGAGTTCCGGTACCGCCATTCGATCCTGCGGCGCAACGATCCGCCGGCGATTACTCTCCTAGCCGTGAAAATGAAGCTCGAGCCTGGAGAGCCGAAGCATATCTATGACCAGGCACGGGACTACCAGCGACAGCGGATCAGCAAGCAACCGCCGCACCCGAGCGCGGGCTCGTTCTTCAAGAATGTGCAGAGTCACGACCTTGCGCAACAGCTGCCGAATCTGCCGGAGAAAATGAAGGATGCGGGTGTCGTGCCTGCGGGGTTCTTGATCGAGGCATGCGGTTTGAAGGGGGCGCGCCGGGGTGGGGCGGCGATCTCGGGGAGGCACGGCAACTTTCTCTGCAATGTCGGAGGTGCGAAGGCCACTGATATTCGAGGCCTGGCTGAAATGATCCGGGAGGCGGTGCTCAAGAGATTCGATGTTCAGCTGGAGGAAGAAGTGCTGTACATAGGGGATTGGATGCCTCGGTGATGAGAAGTTGAAGACGATCGTCACGGAGTACGCAAAGGTGTCCGAGGAAGAGCTCTTGGAGGTGCTCCTGCACCTCGCCACGCCTAAGCCAGCTATTTCCCTCCTGTGCCTTGTCCTCGGATTGTTCGAACTCGCGTTATATTACAGCAGCGGCAATGTCTACGTTGGCGTAATCGGCTGTTGGTTGACCCTTTTCGCTTTGTGGAACTTCCTGTTCCTGCCGTGGTTCTACCGGCGTAGGCTTCGCGATCCGAATTACGCAATTCTCACCGTGAGCAGGCGAGCCATCATAAATGAGGAAAAATTTACGCTCGAAGGAATCGATGGCATCTCGTTGACCATTCCGTGGTCGCAGTTTTGTCGGATCGGGCTCTTCAAAGGGAATTACCTTTTGTACGTCTTTCCTCGCGGAGCAATCATTATGTTTCGGAGAGGAATCGCCCAAGATGATTGGGAGCAGTTCACCGAATGGGCAGAAGAGCGATGGGCTGAGATCGACGTTCGTAAACGGCGCGCCAATTGACCGATACGGTCCTCGGATTTGTCTTGGCTGTTCTGGGGTCGATTTCGTTCGGCGCCTATATACTCCCGCGAAAGCTCAGCAAACTCTCCGTCCTCGATTACCAATACTGGCTCGCGATTGTGATCGCGCCCTTCTGCATCGTCGTCGCCATCGTGGCGGGCGCGGGGCTCGCAATGCAGCCGACGATGCTCGGGCTCTCCCTATTGTGCGGCGTTATCTGGACATTCGGCTCGTTGAGCTACAGCAGCGCGGTCGACAATGTGGGGGTTACTCGGAGCACTCCGATCAAGAACATGGCGCCGGTATTCGCGGCGATCTATGGAATCATCCTATTTCAAGAATATTCCCTGGCGAACCCGGTGGCGCTGGCGATGACGGTCTCCGGCGTTCTGTTTATGGTCGCCGCAGCGTTTCTCATTGGCCGGGCGAGCGCGCTGGAGCACGAGAAAGCCTTCGCCTACGACGTCGCTCGTTCCGCGGAGGAGCGGCGGCGTAGCTTCGGTTTGGGAATAGCATTTTCGCTCGGCGCAGCTTTCTTCTACGGCGCTTACTCGGCACCGCTGAAATACCTTTTCAAGAAGGGTGTTTCAGCGTATGCGGTTTGTGCGTGGCTGGGCGTAGGCGTGCTTATAACAACGGTTCTGATTTACATTGTCAAGGAGAGGCGACTTGCGCCTAGGTTTCCGGGTCGACGTGAGTTTCTGCTTGCGCAAGGAGCGGGTGCGATCTGGACTTCCGGACAGCTGCTGGGTGCGCTGGCGATGCTCTATATTCCGATGTCGATCAGCTGGCCGGTTTCTAATTTGGGAACCCTCGTCGCCGTCGCCTGGGGCGTTTACATTTTCAAGGAGGTGCATATCGAGAAGCACATCAAGGAGTTCGCATTGGGGCTCGTTCTCTATGTTGCGGGGCTGACGCTGCTGGCGATGGCCGCGCCTGGCGGGCATGTTTAGCGCGGGAACTTCTTGAGGGTTTTCTTCAGACGCGGATACAGTTTCCGAGGATCATCAGCTACGCGTTTGGTGCGCAGATCAACGGGCCCAATGATGATCTTGCGATCTTTTGCCCACGCCACCAAGCAGAAAATCTCCTCGATCGCGTCGTCGCCCATGGCGAGGCAGCCGATCGAGACGTTGCTGCCGTGGACATAGATATCGCCGCCCATTTGGCCACGGGGAATGGCCGCGAACTTGACGTCATCTGCGTTAGGATAGTCGACCCTGAGCGATAGGTGGTAACGGCTGCTCGGATTCAGCGCGGAGATTCGGTAGAAGCCTTCGGGGACCTGTCTGTCACCTTCCTTGAGCTTAGGCCCCTGTTTTCCGCTGATTCCGAGAATCGGATACTCGGCAAGGAAAACGTACGCGCCGGTGCGGGCGCCTGCCCACATTTCCAGCTGCCTTTCCTTCTTGAACGCAAGCAAATAGATGCGCTTTGGTGGCCAAGGTATGTTGTTTTTCCGGCAGATGGATGCGAACTGCCTTTTTGCAGCCGGGCCGAACTCTGCGAGCGCTTCCGAGACGGTTCGCTCAGGCACGACGCCGGCCCTGAGCAGGCCCTTGACATGCAACGCGACAGAAGCAATTACGGCTACCACAACAGCGAGAGCGAAGACCCTGTTGACCAATGCTCCCATTGTATTCGGTAATCTTGCGCCTATGAGGACTTGCGTTCTGCTCGCCTTGTTCGTTGTCGCTTGGCCGCCTTTGGCTCAAATCGGAGACATCGAGTCCAAGCCGATCCGCGGTGCGGCTCAGCCCGCCATCAGCGGAGACAGCTCGAAGATCGCGTTCCGATACCGGGGCGATATTTGGTTTGTTTCTTCGAATGGTGGTATCGCCACGAGGCTTACAGACCACGTAGAACTCGATCAGCGGCCGGTCTGGAGTCCGGACGGCAAGTGGATCGCATTTACCAGCGATCGCAACGGCAACAACGATATCTTCGCCATACCGACGGCGGGCGGCGAGACGAAGCAGATCACATACAGCGGCGGCAACGAGACTGCCACCGACTGGTCGCCAGACGGCGACTGGATCGCGTTCTCCGGCAGGCGCGATACACCTTGGACGGGCGTCTTCGTCGTCCATGTTCGAAGCCTCCAGTTTAGGAAAATCGCCGAGGACTATTTAGGGCTTGCAGAACCGCATTTTTCGCCCGATGGGAAGAGCATCGTTGCCCAGAGGGACGGATTTCCATGGACCCGGCCTCGCTATTTCGGATCGGGGGCAGCCGAATTGGTGACCTTGGATCTTGCGACCGGAAATTCGGAAAGCATAATCGACAATCAAAAGCAAATCCTCTGGCCGACATTTTCGCCCAACGGAAAGATGGTCTACGCGGTTTCCTATGGCGACGTAACACCGAGTTCTTCGAAGATTAATGAGCACCCCGGCAAGTTCGTAGACAACGCGAACCGGACGCCGAATATTTGGAAATTCGATCTGAATGGCAAGGGCCAGCGCGTGACTGGTTTCGTGGGAGAACAAATCCGCTATCCTACAATGAGCAAAGACGGCACCCTCGCCTACGAGCGCGGAGGCAAGATTTATACTAGCCGCGACGGCAAGGAAACCGAAGTACCGATTATCGCCCACGTAGATTCGAAGGTGAATGCCACGGAGAGGATGGTGCTAACGACCGGCGCCTCCGAAGCCGAAATATCACCGGACGGAAAGACGTTCGCGCTCGTGGTGGGTTCGGAATTGTGGACAGTGCCGGTCGAGAAGGGAAAGGGAAGAAACAAAGACGACGCGGAAAGACTGACCGACTATCCTGGCGTCGATGAAGATATCGTTTGGTCGAAAGATGGGAAATCGATTTACTTCATAAGCGATCGCAACCTAAACCGGCGCATTTACTCTATCGACGTAGCTACGAAGAAGGTTACGCCGGTCTGGACGGGCGGAGACGATGCACAAACGCCCACGCTATCGCCAGATGGAATCAAGCTCGCATTTTGGGCTGCGGGCGATAAGGGTGGCTTATACACTTGGGATACCAAGGGTGGGACGCCGACCAAGATTCTCGACCAACCCGGGACGCACTTTTTCGGGACGAGCGCCGGCGAATTCGCGTGGTCGCCCGACAGCAACTGGATCGCCCTAACGCGCAGGCAGCCCGGCGGGACCTGGAACGTGTGGGTCGTGCCCGCAGCTGGCGGCCCAGCGGTTAACGTTACACAGAGAAATGTGGGACATGGTGCGCTCGGCTGGTCCGCGGATGGGAAATTCCTCTATTTCACCAGCAATGCACAGGGTGAGGGATTCTTTATTCTGCCTTTGAATCCGGAGGATGAAGACCCTGAAGAAGTCGAACTAAAGTATGAAAAGCCGAAGGACGCCGTCAAGATTGATATCGACTTCACGAATATCCATCTGCGCTCTAGGAAACTATTCGACCAAGGGGCACACGCCAACGTTGTTTCCGACAAGGAGTCCGGAAAGATCTATTTCTTGGTGTCGAATAACCTATGGGTCGCGGATTACGATGGCAAGAACGCGAAGCAGATCGTGGCAGATATCCGCAGCTTCACGTTATCGGATGATGGAAAGTCTGCCTACGGCCTTCACGGTGGGATGCCGGCAAAAGTAAAGCTCGACAGCAACGTTTCTGTCGCTGACACTGCCTTTCGGGCCGAGCTGGTTCAGGACGCTAACCTGGTCAGGAAATCCGCGTTCACCGAGTTTTGGCGCATGTATAATCGCGGATTTTACGACCCGAATTTCCATGGCCGCGACTGGGATTCCATTCGAACGCGTTATGAGCCGCTACTCGAAGGCGTTGGCCACCGAAAGGAATTTGCCGAGCTGCTCAACATGGTGGTCGGCGAACTCGAAGGATCACACACGGAGGTAGGTTCCTCGCCGGGTGGGACCCAGGGCGGACCCTCGGTCAGCCTACCCGGGTTTAATTTTGACTACGGCTGGACGGGTCCTGGCATTCGCGTGAAAAGCCTATTCGACCGCGCACCCGGCACCTATAAAAAAACGGAAATAAAGCCGGGCGTATACGTAATGGCTATCAACGGCGTCGACGTCCGTCTCGACGAAAACCTGTGGAAAGTGCTCCACAACCAGTCCGGGCGCGATCTGAAATTATTGGTGAATTCGCAGCCGTCGAAGGCCGGGGCAAAGGAAATCACATATCGAGCGATCAGTCCGCAGGCCTGGGGTGAGTTGCACTATTCCCAATGGGTGGAGGGTAACCGCACCAAAGTCAGAGAGGCGACCGGCGGCAAGGTCGGATATATTCACATTCGCGGTATGGGCGGCGGCGATAGACAGCGATTCGAGGAGGAATTTCACGAATATAAGCAGGGCAAGGAGGCGATGATTATCGATGTCCGCTTCAATGGCGGCGGAAATATTTCCGACTCTTTGGTCGACGTCCTTGAAAGAAGATCACATGGCTTCTATAAACCGCGCGACGGGTTTGTCGAGCTCGCCCCGAACGACCAGATGTGGGATAAACCCATCGTAGTACTTCACAATGAGGACAGTTTTTCGAATGCGGAGATGTTCCCATATGCCATGCGCGAAAGGAAGTTGGCGAAGCTCGTTGGAATGCCTACGCCGGGCTATGTAATCTGGACGTGGGGCGGGAGGCTCGTCGACGGCACGAGCATCCGAATGCCGATGGCCGGGGTCTACCGCCTCGACGGAACGCCGATGGAGAACATGGGCCAGCAGCCGGATATCAAGGTTCCATGGAGCAACGAGGACTACATGTCGGGAAAGGACCCACAACTCGACAGGGCTATTCTTGAGCTGAAGAAGGGCTGATGCGCTCAGGGATTAGTAGGCGTAAAAGGTAGCTGGCAGCGGCAATGGCTCCGAAGACCACTACCATCGTTGCGCCCGTCGGGTAATCCTTTCCATAGGAGACCCATAGCCCCGCGAGCGATCCCAAAAGCGAAATCGGGAGCGCGAGCAAAAGGCTGTGCGACATTTTCTCCGTCCAGAAAAGGGCGGCCACCGGCGGCATGACCAGCCACGCAAAAACCAGCAGAACACCGGCCAATTTCATCGCCCCCGCAGCGGTACCGATTGAAATAGGCATGTGGTTGAATCCTCCGTGAATTATTGATACTATATTGCGTCAGGAAGTAGTTCCTGGGTTCAATTACGCAATGTTATTGCACGAACATTTTACGAAGTGGCGCTGCCGACCAGCTTATAACCGAATCCCCTCATAGTCAACAGGTACTTGGGATTCTCCGGGTCTGCTTCGATCTTTCTTCGGATTCGATACATGTAAACGTCCAGACTGTTGCTGCTGAAGTCCATGTCATATCCCCATACGGCTTCGAAAATGATCTCTCGCGCGAGTGCTTTATCTGAGTTTCGCCCCAGGTATGCCATCAGTTGAAACTCACGGTTTGTCAAGCCTGCCGCACGGCCGTTGACCAGCAAGTCGCGGTTCTGGTAGTCGATTGTAAGGTCCCCGATGGTCGTAGGTTCATCCGAATCAAGAGGTTGCTGGTACTCGTTGACGCGCCGCAACTGCGAACGGACGCGAGCGACGAGCTCCGCAGGCTCGAACGGCTTGGTCAAATAATCGTCGGCGCCCACCTCGAGCCCGATCACCTTCTCCATTGCATCAGTCCGTGCCGTGAGCATCACGACAGGCAGGTGATACTTCTCTCGCAATCGCCTGCAAACCGTAATGCCATCCGATCCCGGGAGCCCCACGTCGAGGATGACGAGGTCAAAGCTCTCCTCGAACAGGCGCTGAAGGGCGTCCTCGCCTGACGTGGCGGTTCTCACCGCATAGCCACTGCGCTCGAGTAATTTGCGCAGGTTATCCAGCAAGAACATGTCGTCATCGACAACAAGAAGTTTTGCGCTCATTGGTCCCCCAATCGTTCAAAGCTTATCAGAAAGGTCGTCCCGCACCCGGGTTTACTCTTTACCCGGATCGAGCCGTGGTGCTCCTGAACGATCCGAAGGCTGCTAAACAGGCCAAGCCCGAACCCGTTGCCCTTGGTCGAAGTGAACGGCTTGAAGAGCTCCGGGATCTGGTCTCCAGGTATTCCCTTGCCCGTATCCTCGAATTGGATCACGATCGCCTGCCGTGCCTGCCGCGTCCTTATTGTAAGCGTCCCTCCCCGCGCTTGCATCGCGTGGACGGCGTTCAGGATGATATTTACGAACAGGTGTTCGAGTTGGTGCGGGTCGCCTGTGAGCGCGGGTAAGGACGGCGTGAAGTGCTTGTCCACCCTGACCGACGAAATTCGCAACTGCGCCCCAGTAAGCGCCAAAACCCGCTCGAGCGTGTCGTGAATATCGACAGGCTCGCGCGCGACGAGCCTGGGCCGTGCATAAGAAAGCAGACGATGCGACAGGACGGCGAATCGATCCATCTGTGCCTTCACGGCACGGAGCGCAGCTTCGGGGTCATACGTCCCCGCAGACAGCTCTATCGAGAGCGACGAGACTATGTTCTTTATGTCGTGGGCGATGCTGGCGGCTAGGGTGCCAACTGCAGAAAGCTTCTCACTCTGTACTACCTGTCGCTGGGTCTGCCTCAACTCATCGTGCGTTCGAAGCAGGCGCTCCTGCAGCAAGTGCAAATTGACGAGCAGCGCCACCTGATCGACGACCGCTTCCAAGTGAACCAAGTGATGTTGATCAGCGGCCTCGGCGGGCGACTGTCGACCCAAAAACAGGACCGCCATCGGTTTGCCGTCCTGCGAAAGCGTCGCTGTTGCCCAAAACTTGCATTTCATCATCTGGGCGAGATCGCTGGTCGGCTGGTGTCCAAACTGTATCGCCGAACCCCTCAACAGGTTTGTGTAGTCCGGATGGGTGCTGAGGTGCAATTGGACTGCCCGCGGAATCTTGGCCCTGGCAGGCAAGCACCTGCCGACAAGCATGTCCCCTGCCTCATCCAATAGCAACAGCGCTGCAGAGTCGTAGCCAAGCAATCCACCAAGCAGATTCAATTGAGCGTCGATTACTTGGCTGGTGCCCTTGGACTGCCCAATCAATGTGAATGCAGTATTCATCGCATTTAGGACCTCGTGGGTCGTAGCGAGTTCGGCGTTTTGACGCTGGAGCACCGCCTGTTGCTCCTCGAACCGCTGCGCGAACAGCCGCTCCCTCTCGAGCTCTACACCGACACGTCCGGCGAGCAGGGTTACGAACTGTACATCCTCTTGATCCAGTGGCAAATCTGACCGACTGTCCATAAAGCAAAGTGTTCCGATCCCGCGACCTTGCGAGTCTCGCAGCGGCACACCGAGATACCGGGTCAAGCCTAGCTTGGTCGTGGGCAGTGCCTGGTATTGCGGGTCGCCCGAGGCGTCTTGGATGAGCAAAGGGCGCACGGCCCTTCGAATAAAGTATCAGTGGGCGTCCCCGATTGGTATCTCGGTGATCGATTCCGATCCCAAAGGCTGGTTGATGACAATACGAAAGTCGACATACTTATCCCGCCACAACGATAGCGCCGCGATTGCATCGCCGTAAAAGGATGCCAACTTTTCGACTGCGAAGCGGCAGACCTTAGCCGGCTCAGGGTCGTTGAAAGTGCTGACTTCAAAGAGAGCCTGCTGCATCCGTTGCTGCCGTTTTTCGCCACTGATGTCGAGAAACGTCCAAATCCGGCCGACCACTTTGTCGGCCTCGTTCAAAACGGGACCGGTAAAACGGCGCAGGTAGACGGCGGGCTCTCCCAGCAGGGTCAATTCGTCGCTAAATTCACCGAGGGGATCCGCGTAGACGACGTCCAACTGCTCGATCCATTTGGCCGGCGACTCCAGGCGTGGATAGAGCTGCCGGCGAACGTCCTCCGGCTCGGAGCTCACCGTCTTCATAATGTCGAGGCTGAAAAGCTCACCGAATTTCCTATTGCACGCAATGCTGTTGTGATTCAGGTCTGTGAACAAGACACCGTAGTCGGACGCCTTGAGCATTGCCCGAAGGATATGTGTTGTCTCTTCGGCCAGCATCGGCCGAATCGCGACGTCTTTGGTGCGCATAGGAGAGGTCTGCCTATTAACGCAGAGAACCTTTGCCCCCGTCTACCCCGGGGATGAATACGCCATGAAAAGCGGCCGCCAAGGTGTAGAATCGGATTGATGCCACGATATAGGATCGGCTGCGTCCCGTTTTTGAACGCAAAGCCGCTGGTCGCGCTGTTCGCCGGCCCCGAAGGACGCCACCTCGCAGAAGTCGAATTCGCGCCCCCGTCGCGACTGGCCGATTGGGTGTTGGATGGACGCGTGGACGTCGCATTGGCCAGCAGTTTCTTCGCGCTCTCACATCCTGAATTCAAGGTCGCTCCAGGCGTAGCGATCGCATCTCAGGGCAAAGTGCGGAGCGTGAGGTTGTTCTCGCGAAGGCCCTTTCACGAGATCGAGAGCCTCGCGTTGGACTCCGAATCGATGACCTCCAACCACCTGGCACGGATCATCCTCCAGGAGAAATACGGCATTCTGCCCGAATGCTTCACTCGCGATCCTGTTCTGGAAGCGATGCTGGCAGAAGCCGATGCAGCCGTCTTGATCGGTGACGCCGGAATGGCCGCGGATGCAACTGGCCTGGAAGCGATGGACCTCGGCGGAGCCTGGAACGAGCTGACAGGGCTCCCGTTTGTTTGGGCGATGTGGATTGGCAAGCAGCGCCTGACTCCAGACTTGGCCGGGGCCCTGATCTCGGCAAAAGAATTCGGAATGGAGCATCTCGAACAGATCGCCAAGGAGGAAAGTGCTCGGCTCGAATGGCCGTTTGGCCTTTGCTTCGAGTATCTCACTGAGTCCATCGACTTCGACCTCAGCCACCGCCACCTGGAAGGGTTCTCACGCTTCGCTACGTACTGCGCCGCAATGGGGTTTACCGATTCGAGCGCGCTTCCCGAAATTGTGGACGAAGCGTCGGTTGCCCCGTTCACGTCATCACTCTGATGCTGGTCGAGCTCGTCGCGGAAAACGTCGCGATCATGGACAAGGCCCGGCTCCAGTTCGGGCCGGGCTTCACTGCGATAACCGGCGAGACGGGCGCAGGTAAATCCCTCGTTATGGGCTCGATCTCGCTCTGTCTCGGCGAACGGGTCGGTGCGGATATCGTTCGCGCGGGCGCCGCGCAAGCCGTAGTTCAGGCCGTCTTCGACCCTCCCGCATCGACGAAGCTCCTTCTGGAAGACCTCGGCTACGGCAGCGACGATGCCCTCTACCTGCAACGGGAGATCGCAGCCGAAGGCAAAAGTCAGTGCAGAATAAATGGCCGACTCGCGCCGCTCAATATCTGCAAGCGAATCGGGGACTCGCTTGCAGATTTGCACGGCCAGCATGAGCACCAGAGCCTGCTCGACGCGAACCGACACCTCGACATGCTCGATGATTGGATCGGCGCCGACGCCGCTGCATTGCGCAAGCGAATCGCCAAGTTACACGCGGAAAACTTAGAGGTTTCGCGCAAGATTAGGGAGCTTGAAACAGACGACCGCGAGAGGGAGCACCGTCTGGATTTGCTTCGCTTCCAGGTCGCCGAAATCGAAGAAGCCGGCGTTCAAAAGGGCGAAAGGAAGCGGCTCGAGGAAGACTTGACAAGGCTGAAGGGAGCCGAAGCCCTGGCCGAAGCCCTGCATGAAGCCGCCGAGTGCGCGTTTGCCGGCGAAGTGGCCGCCAAGGACCTTCTGGCTCGATCGCTTCGATCACTGGAAAACGCTGCGCAGATCGACGCACGCCTTCGGCCAGCTTGCGATCAGCTTCAATCGGCGCTGATCGCTCTAGAGGAATGCGCGCTGGGCATCAAGGATTGCCAAGAAGGCATCGAGTTCAATCCTGAGAGGCTGGAGGAAATTGCAGGACGCCTCGATCACTTGGGACGGCTCACGCGGAAGTACGGCGACACGGAGGAGGCGATCCTTGCTTATCTGCATGAATCGAAGGAAACCCTATCCCTTTTGGAAGGATCGGAGGTGAACCTGGACGATCTGGCTATGAAACTCGCCGAGAACGAAAAGCGCCTTGGAGCAGACTGTCGGTCGCTGACGACGCTTCGGGCGGAGAAGGCCGACAAGTTCGCGGATCTTGTTGGACATGAACTCTCGGAGTTGGGTATGCCAAAGTCAGCTCTCTCCGCGACCCTACAACCCAAGCGACCCGCAGCCGACGGCGCCGACGACCTCGAGTTCATGTTCTCGGCGAACAAGGGCGAGCGCCAAAGGTCTCTTTCCAAGGTCGCCTCTGGAGGCGAAATCAGCCGCGTTATGCTGGCTGTCAAGACCGTCATGGCGGGCAAAGGCGGCGTGCCAACCCTCATCTTCGATGAAATCGACGCCGGCCTGGGCGGGCAAACCGCGGCCATCGTGGCCAAAAAGCTTGAGCAGCTTTCCAGAAATTACCAGGTCATTGTGATCACGCACGTACCCCAAATCGCGAGTCGCGCCTCAAAGCAGATTTCAATCGAGAAACGCGAGGTCGACGCGCGGTCGGTGACGCGTGTTCGCAGCCTCCAGCAGGGGGAGCGCATCGAGGAGATTGCACGGATGCTCGCTGGCGAGACCGTGAGCGAAGCAGCGCTCGAAAATGCGCGCCACCTGCTCGGTCTATAAAACTTTCAATTTCCCTAAAGGGAGAGGCTAATGATCGGCGAAACTAAGTGTCGGTACTTTCGGGTGCCCTTAATGGAAACCGTGTTCGCCCATCTAATTCTCGATGTAGGAAGCGTGGACAAGTCGATTGGCTTCTACCGCGACCAGCTTGGGTTGCCCGTTCACAGCATGGGCGACCTAGATGGCCATCGCCTCGCTACGGTTTCCGCCAACGGGTTCGAAATACTCTTGCTTCAGCAGCCCCAGGAGGATCAGCCGCTTTTCGGGCCACGCGGGCGGGGCCTGGTGCTGAATTTCAAAGTGTCGGGATTAATGCAGGTTGCCGTGAAGCTCAAGCAGGGCCACGTTTCGGTTCTACGAGACATCGAAAACCCCGCCTTCGGTGAGCGAACCCTGCTCGTCGCAGATCCCGACGGTTACGCGATCCTTCTCTCAGAACCCGTGGGAACGATCCACTAGAACTTAAGGAACATTTCGTGCAGTCGCGTGTCACCTGTCAACTCCGGGTGAAAAGACGTGCCCAGCAGCAAACCCTGCCGCACAGCGACAATTTGATCGTCGACCCTCGCCAGCGCCTCGACCCCCCGGCCCATCCGCGTAACAATGGGGGCGCGTATAAATACGGCATGAAGAGGCGAATCCAATCCCGAGAACTCCAATCCATCTTCGAAAGAAAAGACTTGTGCCCCGAATGCGTTTCGCCGGACGGTGACATCCAAGATTCCGAAAGAAAATTGCTCGTGGGCCTCCACTTCCTTCGCCATTAGGATCATGCCCATACAGGTGCCCCAAATCGGCGTGCGCTCCTTTGCTCTTGCAACAATGGACCTATCGAGGCCGGAAGTTGTTAACAGGATGCCCAAGGTGGTGCTTTCGCCGCCTGGAATAATCAGCCTCGAACACGTTGCGAGTTCTTTGGGCGTGCGGACCTCGGTTGCAAAGGCGCCGATGGCCGATAGGACATCCAGATGCTTTTGGTAATCCCCTTGCAACGCCAAGACGCCGACTCGATCAGGCATGGGGCTTGAGTGTTCCGTTCGCTAGGAGGAAAAGGAGCAGGGCGGCGAGGCCGACCCGATAGACAATGAATACCGCCGTGGACCTGGTTCTCAAAAAACGCAAGAGAAACTCGATCGACAAATAGCCAACGACGAAAGCCGCAAGGGTGGCAAGAACGACAGGCGCAATGCCGACTTCTGCCAGGTGCTTTCTTTCCTTAATCAGCTCATATATCCCCGCAAGCAAGACAGCCGGGACGCTCAACAAGAAGCTGAACCGGGCTGCCGTCGCGCGGTCGAAACCAAGAAACAGCGCACCGGTAATAGTGCTGCCGCTCCTCGATACGCCGGGAACGAGCGCGAGTGCTTGCCAGGTTCCCACAGCCCAGCCATCTGCGGGTTTGACGGATTCCAATTTTCGCCGGTGCTTTGCCATGACCTCGGCGATCGCCATCAGAACGCCGACTCCTATCAACGACCAACAGATTACATACAGCGACCGAAAATCACTTTCGATGTAATCCTTAAGCAAAACGCCCAACACGGCCACCGGGATCGTTCCCCAAAAAACAGCCCAGCCCAGGCGCGCCTCCGGCGTTCTCGCGGATTCTCCCCCACGTATGCCCCTGACCCACCCGCCGATGGCGCGAGCGAGATCCTCCCGAAAGTAAACGAGGACAGCCAGCAGCGTTCCCAATTGGATAACCGCAGTGAACGCGGCTCCTGGATCGCTCCAACCGAACAGCTCGGGCACCACGCGGACGTGAGCCGTGCTGCTAATTGGCAAGAATTCGGTCAGACCCTGAACTACTCCAATGACTAAGGCTTCAAACCAATGCAAGAAAACGAACTCCTCGACCTAAGATCAAGCGGCCAGCTTGACCACCAAAACCGCCGTTCCGCAAAGCACGACCGTCACCAAATAAAGTACCCACACCGCCTGACGTTGCGAGAGCCCTTTGCCTAAAAGGGTGTGGTGGATATGCCGCTTGTCCGCTTTTGTTACGGGAACCTTGTTCAAGAATCTTCGAACGACCACCGAGAATGCGTCGATGATCGGCAAGCCGAAAACCAAGAGGGGAACGACGAAAGCGACTGCCGCGGCCGTCTTGACGACCCCTTGGATGCTGATCGCGGCCAAAAAGAATCCCAGGAACTGTGCGCCGCCGGTTCCCATGAAAATCTTCGCAGGATGGTAGTTGTAACGCAAGAACCCAATGCAAGCGCCGATTACTCCCGCAGAAAGCACACCGATGAGCGGCTGTGCGTAAAGTGCGAGCGCGAACATCGTGATGGCGATGATCGCTGCCACGCCCCCGGCAAGGCCGTCGATACCATCGATCGTGTCCATCGTCTTGGCGACCACGAAGACGAAAAGTGAGGTCAGCAGGACGGAATTGACCTGGCTGAACTGGAGCCAGCGCCCTGGCTCGCCGAATGGGACGGCAATGCCTTCGATCCGGATATCGCCGAGTTGGGGATGGGAAAGCAATACGCCGCAAGCCAACAGGAACAGCGCCTGCCAAGTGGCAGGGTACTGGAACTTGTCGTCGAGCATGCCGAAAACCACGACCGCACCGCCGAGCCCCATGATCCAAAGAGAATTGATCGTGTACGGACCGATGAACTGCTCCCCGTGTGGGCGGTGCGACATGGGATACACGATCAGCCACGCCACTACCACACCCAAGAAGATCGCGAGACCGCCCCAGCGAGGCGTGGGTGCCGCGTGAACTCTTCGTTCGTCCCCTGGCACGTCGATGACTCCGAAGCGCTTCGCAAGGGTAATCACCAGTGGCGTAATCAGCAGCGCCACCGCGAGGGCAATGATAAATGCCAAGGTGAACCGGTTGCGGAGTATGTCGATCATACATACTCTGCGGGGATGAGGCGCACGAGGTCGACCCCCGCGAGGTCGAAGAGTTCCACGGCCAGCGGGTCCGGGTAATCGCCTTCGAAAACCACACGCTTGATCCCCGCGTTGATCATCATCTTGGCGCACCCGCTGCAGGGCTGGCAGGTGACGAATACGGTCGCGCCCTCGCAGGAGACGCCGTTGGCCGCTGCCTGCGCGATCGCGTTCTGCTCGGCGTGAGCTGCGAGCTGGCATCTTTGCGAGATGTCGCACCCGTATTCTTCGCAGTGCGGAACGCCGCGCGGGGCGCCGTTATAGCCGGTCGTCAGGATTCGCCGATCGCGCTCGACGACCGCCCCGACGGACCGTCGAAGGCAGGTCGCGCGCGTGCTGACCGTCTTCGCGATTTGCATGAAGTATTCGTCCCAGGAGGGTCGCGGTCTCACCAAGGGGATTGTACTTTCCAGAGCCCGTCGAGTGTTGCAACTCAGGTCTCCAGTCTAACTTGGTGCCCAGGGCGGGATTCGAACCCGCATGGGTTGCCCCGGGGGATTTTAAGTCCCCTGTGTCTACCGTTCCACCACCCGGGCGAGATGCGCGAAGAGTTTAGCTCAGAAGTCCCTCACGAACGCCTCCGAGCGGGGCAGTACACTTATGCCTGTGAACGAGAGAGAGCTTCGAGAGAAGATGTGCGAGGTCTGCAAGGACCTCTGGGACCGGGGCCTCGTCGCAGGCGCGGAGGGGAACGTGTCGTGCCGCCTGGACGAGAAGAGAATCTTGACAACGCCCGCGGGAGCGATAAAGGGCAAATTGAAAGCCGGCGACCTTGCGTTAATCACGCCCGAAGGGGAATGCCTGGGCGAGCAGTGTCCCAGCAGCGAGATCGCGATGCATCTGCGCATTTACGAACTAAGCGCGGCGACGGCCGTGGTCCACGCGCACCCGCCGGCGGCAACCGCATATGCACTCGCCGGACGCAACATCCCCGGTCGGACGCTGCCCGAGGCCGATATCGTCTTGGGCGATGTGGCGCTGGTCCCGTTCGCGATTCCCGGTACTGCTGCAATGGGCGACGCGCTCGCCCCCTACTTGGAGATAAGCACAGTGTTCCTCCTCGGTTCTCACGGAGCGGCGACGATCGGGGGAGGCCTGCTCGAGGCCTACATCAAGATGGAAATCCTCGAGCGCGTCGCCAAGACGCTATTGCTGGCAGACCTATTGGGAGGGCCGCAGGCGCTTCCAGAGGAAGGCATCCGCTGGCTGTCGGAGTTCTAGCCGCGGAAGATGCACTCGATGACGACGTCGCGGATGCCCGGCCGCGTCCGGAGTACCTTGGCGACAAGCTCAATTTCCACTTTTAGGTCAAGCGTATGGCCGCGCATGGCCTTCACCTGGCCGCCGAATTTGACGATCCCGTGGTTCAGCCCGATGTTCATTAGGGTGGTGTCGATAGGCCGGCGGGCAAGCTCCTTCCGCACGGTCCTCATGGCTTCGATGTCTTCAGGCCTGGGCATGGGTCTGATTATACGCTCCCGTCCTGCTAGCTATCGCTTCTTACGGCGCTTGGTTTGCGAGTACTGGCCCTTCGCGGGGGCGCCGTCGTCGGGGGTCCAGACCGTCTCATCGCGAATTACCGGCTCAGGCTCGCGAAGCTTCTTGTCGTGCATGATCGTGGCTCCGGCACCTTTGCGCTTGCCTACCCAGCGCTCCCAAAGCACGAGGATCGGGGCGGCGTTGAAGATTGAGGAATAGGTTCCCGACAGGATGCCGATCAGCATCGCCGCGCTGAAGTGCTTTAGGTCGGGTGTGGCGCTTCCCATGAAGACAAGGATCGCAAGCGTTACGATAACAGTTCCGCTCGTGTTGAGCGAACGCGCGAAGCTTTGCGTGATCGAGCGGTCCACGAGGTGATCGAACGACTCACCTGCCAAGGGCCGCCTCAGGTTTTCTCGAATTCGGTCGAAGATAACGATCGTATCGTGAACCGAGAAGCCGATAACCGTCAGCATCGCCGTGATCGTCAGCTGACTGACCTCCCAATTCAGGAAGTAGCCCGCGATCGCCGAAAGGCCGAGAATTACGACGACGTCGTGAAGCATCGCGATAATGGCGCTCAGGCCGAAGCGTAGGCCCACGGCAAACCCACCAAGGGCGAGGCCGAAGCGGATCGCCAAATAGAGGACGATGAGCACCGACGACACGATGACGCCGATAACCGCGCCGCGAATCGTCTCCGCGCGGACGGCGGGACCGGTGGACTCGAATGAGACTTCGTCTTTGATTCCGCCCGACGTCTTGGTTCCATCGGGGTTCAATTTCTCGATCGGTGACGTATCACCGCCTACAGCCGCGACGATCCGCTTGCCGAGGTCTTGCCGAAGGGTTGCGAGTGAGCCACCGCCTTCGCCGCCCTGAGGATTCTCGCTAAGCTTGAAGTATCGTTCGACGTCGGGATTCTGGGCCGGGGGGATCGTGATATAGGCGAGCGGGCGGTCGCTTCCGCGCTCCGGATCGCCGATCTTAGCGTTCGCTCCGTGAAATCCGGCTTTCTCGATCATTCCGGAAACCGCGGCCGACGTCGCCGGCGTACTCTCCGGAAGGCGCACAACCGACTCGATGCCGCCGAGAAACTCGACGTTCGGCTTGAGGCCGCCCATTCCCATAAAGATCAGGCCCGGAATGATGATAAGTAACGATATGATGAAATACCGCCGCATATTTTTTACGATCTGGAGCGGGTTCGTGTCGGCGTTGGCCTCCAAGCGTTCGCCGAACCAGCCGCGCTCCGTTCCGTACAGCTTGGGATTCTTTCCGATCCCGCTCGACACGAAGAAAAGCAATAACGTTCGGGTGACGGTAACAGCGGTGAACAAGCTGATGAATACGCCGATCATCAGCGTGGTGGCGAAGCCCTTGACCGGCCCTGTGCCGATATTGATGAGGACCAACGACGTAATCACGGTACACGCGTTCGAGTCGAGGATCGCCGGGAACGCGCGTTTAAACCCGAGGTCGATTGCGGTCATGAGCGTGCGCCCCATGCGCAATTCTTCCTTCAAGCGCTCGAATATTAAGATGTTCGCATCGACCGCCATGCCCACCGACAAGATGAATCCGGCGATCGCAGCGAGCGAGAACGTCACTCCGATCCATTTGAAGACCGCGTATGAAAGCGAAATATAAGCGAGGAGCGCGAGCAGAGCCACGAACCCCGGAAACATGTAGTAGACCAAGAGGAACGCCGCGATCACGCCGAACGAGATGAAGCCCGCGACGATCATCTGCGACAACGCCTGACGTCCGATCGACGGGGCGATCTTGGTGAAGTTTTGCTCCTTGAGGTCCACGGGTAGAGCACCTGCGTTCAGAAGCCCCGCGAGCTGTTTGGCCTCGGTCGGCGTGAACCGTCCGTCAAGGACCGCTCCGCCCTGGAAGCTGGTCACTCCTTCTCTAATATAGGAGTATGAGATTACTTGCCGGTCGAGGACAGCCACGAGCGACTCACGGCGATTAATGTGAGACCGGGCGAATTCCGTAAGGTCATCCTCGCCCGCCTTGTTGAAGGACAAATTGAGATTGTAGGTCGTCCCGTTTGGATCGAGCTTCTCCACGGCGGACCTTAGGTTCTCTCCCTCCGTGATCAGCATCCATCGGTCGAACATTCGATCGTACTCGGGGCTGCCTAGCCTGAGATATTCCTCGTCGGACTGCCCTCGGCGCTTGAATCGATCGACCTTTTTCCCGTTGGGCGTGTCGGCCTCGAAGTGCTCATACGGCCTGGCAGGATCGAGATCGGTCTTAACGTTCTTAGCCCAGTAGTATTGCAACCGAGCGGAGGTGGTGATAATCTCTCGAGCCTCCACTTCATTGGTCAGACCGGGAAGTTCGACTACGAAGCGGTCGTCACCCTTGCGATAAACGCTGGCCTCCGCGACTCCGAGGCTCTGAGCGGCGCGGTTCTCGAGAATCCCAACCGTCTGGAGCGCCTTCCGATTCCATGTCTCTCCCGACCTATCCGCAGGCGCAAGCTTGCTCTTGTCGGCCAAAATGGTGAACCGAATGCCGCCGTCTACGTCCAGGCCAAGCCTGGGCTTTACGGTCAGATTGACCCAAATCGACAGACCTACAAGGACGACCGTAACAAGAATGAACCAGATACCGCGTTGCAAGTGAGAAATCCTCCGGCTTAACGCGCCATTGCGCGAAGCGCGGGAAATTATACTCGGTTGGCGTCCGTCCTATCTTACGCTCACCCATGACTATCGACGAAGCCGTCCAGCGATTCCTCGACCACTTTCGCGCCGGCCGCTCGGCGCATACGGTGCGAAGCTATGGCTCCGATCTGGCTCAGCTTGCGAAAACGTGCGAGGAGCGCGGCAAAGCGGAAGCGGCGTCCATCGATGGCGAAGACATCCGCGCTTTCCTTCGCGCCTATGGAAAGAAGCCCGTCACCCGCGCCCGGAAAACCTGCTCTGCCCGCTCATTTACCAAGTTCCTCGCCGAAATCGGCGCGATCGAGAAAGACCCCGCAATCGGAATGGGCTCACCGATCAACCGACGGACCCTTCCCAAGGACATAGCGCCTGAGCAGGCCTTTGAACTGCTCATGGCCGAGATCGGCAAGACACCGCTGCGCGATAGGACGATCCTCGAACTGCTGTACGGCGCGGGGCTGCGCGCATCCGAGCTCGTCTCCATCGACCTGAACGACATAAATCGTGATCGGACGCTCCGCGTGCGCGGCAAAGGCAACAAAGATCGAATCGTCGTCTATGGCGAGCTTTGCGACGAAGCCATCCGACGCTACATCGACGACGAACGGGTCGGTGACGGGCCGGCGCTCTTTACCAACGACAAAGGCACGCGCCTCAGCCCGCGGACGCTCCAGCGAATCGTCGAGCGACGCCGGTCGCTGGTCGGCTTATCGCCGGACGTGTCTCCCCACTCGCTCCGCCACAGCTTCGCAACCCACCTTCTAAACGGCGGCGCCGATCTGAAGACCGTGCAGCAGCTGCTTGGCCATGAAAGCCTCGCTACGACGCAGATCTACACGCACGTTTCGATCGAGCGGTTGCGCGAGGTGGTTGCCAAGCGCCACCCTAGAGGCAGGGCCTAGACACGGTTCGTGTGATAATATGAGCAAGCCGGTAATGCCGGGCGCCAGGGAGGGCGGCCTATGCTTGTTCTAACCAGAAAAGTACATCAGAGCATCATGATCGGGGACGACATCGAAATCGTCGTCCTCGAGGTACGAGGCGAGCAAGTTCGCATCGGCATTAAGGCCCCCAAAGACGTTGCGGTCCACCGGCAAGAGATTTATTCGATCATCAAGACCGAAGGCGCTGACGAGAAAAAGCCGAAGCCGTGAACCTCACCGTGCCCCTTGTGGGAGAGGCCGGTGAGCTATTGAACCGGCTGATGGGCCGCGGAAGCTAAGGATTAACCGTAACGTTGATCGTTCCGACCCACGGCTGCTTTAGGCCGTAGATATCCCGGATCGTCAACGTCACCTTGTACTCGCCAGGAATGCGGAACTTGTGGCGAATGGCCGCGCCCATTGACTCCGCCTGCAGGCCGTCCTTGTCGCTGAAATCCCAGATGTACTCGAGCGGAGAGGACCCCGCCTCCGCTGAGCCGGACAGCACTACCTCGGTTCCCCGGCCGATGTTCATGTCCTGGCTGGTGATATAGCCCTGGATTGGTGTGGTGTCGTCTGCGACCGCTATCTCGCCCACATAAAAGAACGCGGGTGCGTCGCCGGCCACCGCGATCGAAGAAATCTGCTT
The DNA here is from genome assembly GCA_051003155.1 of Fimbriimonadales bacterium. Taxonomy (GTDB): domain Bacteria; phylum Armatimonadota; class Fimbriimonadia; order Fimbriimonadales; family ATM1; genus JACDEQ01. The sequence goes on from JBPCLO010000050.1 coordinate 23,014, forward strand.
GTTGGTCTTGGAGAAGCCCGGGATCATCGAAACAGGGACGCCGACCTTGACCCATTTGCCCGCACCGGAAACCGGCAGGATCGCCTCGGAGAGCATGCCGTCGCTGGTCTTGATCACCATGCGGACCCGGGACATATGCACGGTCGCTGTGGCCGATGAACCTCCACCCCCGCCAACGGGCGCGCCACCACCGACGGCCATGCCACCGCCGCCCCGGGTGCCGCCGCCTTCACCACCGACCGGGCCAACGGGCCCGCGGACACCGCCACCACCACCGCCCGCTCCCTTGAAATCGACAACCCAGATTCCGATCGTCAGCATCGAGTTCTTGTTCCCAGCGACGGCGGAGAGGTTCAATGGCGAGGCCGTAGAGATCAGTCCGCCCTGGAAAAGGTTGCCGGTTTCGACCCTCAAAGCATTGCCTCCGGCCAAGGAGCTCTCTTTCGATTCGATGATCTTGCCGCCTCCCCAAGACGACAGTGTGACGCCGGTCGTCGCTATCGGCTGCCCGTTGTAGAAGCTCTGCGCGGAAAGGCCCGCGGCGGCTGCGAAAGTCAATACGGCTGCAAACTGTTTCATCAATTTCCTCCAAGACCGTCAGTGGATGTCTCGAATCAAGACGCGCTTTATCGATTTGGCACGGCCGGTATCAGATTGGACGTCTATCACCACCCCACAGATTACACTAGCGCCGCTCGCAACCTCAAACTTCTCAGGCATCAAGGTCGTAAATCGGCGAACAATGATCTCGCGGTCCATTCCGATTACGGAGTTCTGCGGCCCGCACATTCCCACGTCGCTTATAAAGGCGGTCCCCTTCCCCAGGATTCGTTCGTCTGCCGTCTGCACGTGCGTGTGGGTGCCCAGAACCGCGCTAACGCGACCCTCGACGTAGTAGGCGAACGCCATTTTCTCCGACGTGGCCTCGGCATGGAAGTCGATGAGCTTGCAATCTGCGTCACTCCCTTGTATGAATTTGTCGGCTGCCCGAAACGGATCGTCGTACTCCGACATGAACACCCGCCCGCACAGGTTGGCCACGGCCAGCTTCAATCCGTTCTTCTCCAGAGTCATCGACCCCTTGCCGGCGGTTCCGGGTGGGTAGTTGACAGGCCGGATGATGTTTTCATGCACGTCGAGGTATGTGCCGATCTCGCGCCTGTGGAACGCGTGGTTCCCGAGTGTGATTCCGTCGATTCCCGCGCGAAAAAGCTTGTCCGCGATGTCGGAAGTGATTCCTAGACCTGCCGCCGAGTTCTCGCCGTTCGCTAGAACGAAGTCGGGCTTGTGCTCCTCGACGAGGGACGGCAGCATGGCTTCCACCGCCACCCGCCCCGCCTTCCCCACGATATCTCCCAAGAACAGAATCCTCATGCCCGCGAAAGCGTACCCGGGGCAGGTGGCCCCGACCTATAAGTCTTATCCGTCACTAGGTCCTGGGAAGTGGCACTCGGCAATAATCGGCGGTGGAAACAATCTTGTTCGGCGAATACGCCATCTATTGCGACCCGGGGCGGATCGACTTGGATGCGGTCGAGGCGCTACTGCGCCAGACTTATTGGGCCAAGGAGCGGCCCCGCGAGGTTATCGAGAAGTCGCTTCGGAACAGCATCATTTTCGGCGTATTCCTGCATGGCGAACAGGTGGCAGTAGCGAGAGTTGTAACCGATTGCGCGACGTTCGGCTGGGTCTGCGACCTAGTGGTCGACCCGGATCACCGATGCAAGGGACTGTCCAAAGCCCTCATGGACGCGATCCTTGCGCATCCGGAGCTAAGGCGATGCACCGATTGATCTTCGCAACGAAAGACGCCACAAGCCTCTATTCTCGCTGTGGATTCAAGGCGCTTGCGGGCGACGTTACCTGGATGGAACTCCGGCAAGACTTGTAGCCGTGCCCACGTACGGTGCGTCTAAACTCTTTGACAAAGCCGAAACACCAAGGCTATACTCAAATCGAAACTCCTTGGAGAAGAGAACCCATGTTGTCAAAGAATTTTCTCGCTTCGACCCTAGCCTTCGCAACCGCGGCGGGCGCGCTCGCAATCGACGGTCCCTTGCCCCTCTCTTGGCGCTGGTTTGCCAAGACTAGTTATGCCCCCAACACGCAGCCCGCGCTTAGCGACGGCTTTGTGTTTATCGCTGTCGGAAGGCGCGTATATGGCCTCGACGCGATGACCGGGAACCCAAAATGGATGTTCCCTGCTGGTGAGGAAGCGAGCGGCGACTTCAGCACGTCCCCGGCCGTGGTCGGGGACGCCGTAATCGCTGGCAACACGAACCACTTCGTATACGCCATCAACAAGGGCACCGGCGCGACGCTGTGGTCATTCAATTTGGGCACTACGAACGCGCGCAACGTGGTGGCCGGAGATAACGCCTTGTACGTTTTCACTGGCGACGATCGAATCGTCGCGCTCGACCCTGCCAATGGCGCAAAGACTTGGAGCGCAGACTACCAAATCGAAGGCAACGCGGTGGGCGACCCGCTGTACGTTGGCGGACGGCTGATTTACTTCACGTCGAGCGGCAAGCTCACCGGGCTCAACGTCGCGAAGTCTAAGCCGGACTGGCAGGTCGCGGTCCAAAGCGCCAATATCGACGGCGGGCCGATTTCTTTCGGGCAGTCCGTTTATGTGATCTCTGGCTCGCAGGTGGCGCAGATCAATCCGCTGACCGGCCGTACAGGTTGGGTCGCGAAGTTCCCCGCGCGTCTCGCTGCAGGCGCAGCGGTTTCGGAAAAGGGTGGAGCTGTCGCGACGGAAGATGGCGACGTCTATACGTTCGATCTGACAGGGCGCAATGTCAGCAAGGAGCCGGTAAAACTGAACGGATATATCGCCGGAAGTCCGCAGGCGGCCGGCAACGGCATTTTTGTCCGAATGCGCGGCGGTTCGCTAGTGCTGATCGACCCCAGCCGCAAGGACAACAAGGTGATCTGGGAGTACACGACTTCGGCGCTCTCAGGCGCAGCGCGTAAGACCACCGGCGCCGACGGCAAAACCGGCGAGACTATCGATTACGTTTCGATTCTCGGCCCACTGGCGATGTCGGATAAGTCCGTCTACGGGCTCGCCGAGGACGGTAGCCTGTTCGCTTGGGGCGGAGCCTTCGGCGTGGACGAAATCGGACCGACGATCAAAATGCTGAACCCGCCGATGGGCGCGACCCTTTGGGGACAACCGGACACCGACTTTTACTTCAAGCTCGATGACCCGCAGACCGGAATAATGTCGAAGAGCATCCACATAACGATGAACGGCGAAGAGATGAAGCACGACTTCAAGCAAGGCAGTGGCTACTTGTTCGCGCGAATCCGACAACCGGGCAGTACCGAGCCTGGAGCGAACGCCCCACTAAACGACGGCCGAAAGACCATCGTGGTGACTGTAAGCGACTGGGCAGGCAACGTGACCGAGAAAACGTTTACTGTAACTATCGACAACACCGTCTTCGACAAACCACCCGCTCCCCCGACGAGCGGGGGCGGTGTCGGGCCTGCTCGAGGTGGTGGTGGCCGAGGTGGCGGCAACTGACGCTCGATGCGCAAACCGGACTTTTGGCAGGCTCTGCTGAGCCTAGACCTGTCCGCAGAGAAGTCCCGAGAGCTATTGGATCGCCTCGGGCCTTCTTGCATTACGGCCCACGACCTTTTGGCGTCGCCGGCACTCTCGGGCTCTGATAGGAAGAAGCTATCGGAGCAAAAGTCTCTCAGCGCGCAGCAAGCAAGCTTGCTCAATCCAATTTCGATCGAAGAGGCTGCGTTCCCTGAGAACCTTCGCGCGACACAAAACCCGCCGGTAGCGCTTGTAGTGGCGGGTGAGCTATTACCCTCCGACACGGTCGCCGTTGCGATCGTGGGGACGAGGAAGGCGTCCGGTTACGGCCGGTCCATTGCGCGAAAGCTCGCTTCAGAACTCGCCAAGAGCGGCATCACAATTGTCAGTGGCGCGGCGTTCGGAATCGACGCGGAGGCACACAAGGGCGCGCTCGAGGCTGGCGGGCGGACGATCGCCGTCATGGGGTCTGGGCTCGACAAACCGTACCCGGCCTCGCACCGTGGTCTGTTGAACCAGATCGCGAGGAGCGGCGCGGTCGTCACCCAGTTTGCGCTCGGCACAAAACCCGATTGGTACCGGTTTCCCAATCGCAACTACCTGATCGCCGGCTTATCCCGCGCCGTGATCGTGGTCGAGGCCCCTGAAAAGAGCGGTGCACTTTTGACCGCCAACTTGGCAGGCGAGGAAGGCAGGCATGTATTTGTAACCCCTGCTCAAATGGGCAACGCGGCCTATCTCGGCGGATTTAGGCTGATCAACGACGGCGCGACGCTCCTATACTCAGTGGACCAGGTCTTCGAGGCGCTCGGAGTGGAACGCGTGGCCGAACCGAAGAAGGCGGCGCGGCTTTCGCTTACCCAAAGGCTCATTTTGGAAAAGCTCACTGCCGAGCCCGAACTCGCCGACAACCTGAGCGAGCGGCTCGATCAGCCTGCAGGCATAATCCTTGCTGAACTGACCGGTCTCGAGATCGAAGGGCTCGTGGCGAAGTCCGGCGGCGGGTATGTGAAAGTTTGAAGCGGCTGGTCGTCGACTTCGAGCAGCGCGCTTTCTCGTGGACCGGCGAAGGGGACACGTTGGTTCCGGGGCTCGTCGACATCCATTGCCATGGCGTAGACGGCTTCGACGTGATGGGTGGAGAGGCTCGCGAAGTCGGAGATGCGCTGAGGTCGAGGGGAATCGAATGGTACTGCCTGACGACTGTCACCGCCTCGTGGGAGGACATTCGCAGGGCCCTCGAAGCGATCGGCGCGGGATTTCCGGGGTTCGCGGGGGTGCACTTGGAGGGGCCCTTCATCAATCCCAAGAGGGCCGGTGCCCAGCCCGAACAACACGTTTCCGCGCCCGATTGCGATTTGCTTGAGAGGCAAATTGGCGAGCACCTTTCCCTTCTGAAGATTGTGACCCTTGCGCCCGAGATGCAAGGGGCCCTTCCCCTCGTCCGCGAACTCGTTTCGCGAGGCATTATCGTAAGCGCAGGGCATACCGACGCCACGTTCGCCCAGATGGAGGATGGCTTCGCCAACGGCGTCACGAACCTAACCCACTTCTACAACGCCATGCGCCCGTTTTCGCACAGAGACCCAGGAGCGGTCGGATACGGCCTCACGCGCTCGGCCAACTGCGAGCTCATTTACGACAGCGTCCACGTCTCAAAAGAGGCGGCAGAGCTGCTTCTCCTATGCCGAGGGCCATTCGAGGTAATCGGAATCAGTGACGGCACGATGCTCAGCGGCAAGTCCGATGGCGCGAAAGCGCGCATGTGGGGACATGACGTCGAAAAGATCGACGCGTGCGCGAGGCTCGCGGACGGCACGCTTGCGGGGAGCGCGGCAACACTTCTTGATGTGTTTACCAACCTTTGGCAAGACTTCGGGCCCGAAACCGCGATCATGGCCTGCTCCGAGAATCCACGCAGGCTCCTCGGGCTAGCGGAACCGGAGATGTGGCTTCGTGTCGCAGCCGACGGGCAAGTCACCGATATCTTGGAAGGTAAGCTCTCGCGCGTTGGATCAAGAAGTTGAAGTCCGTCGGTCGCTGCTGGGTTCGCTAAAGCGGCTCATCTTCGGTGCGCCAATCGCGACATCGCGCGCTCACCATGAGCGGCTGTCTCGGTTCTACGGCCTGCCCGTTTTCGCAAGCGACGCGATCTCCTCGATGGCATATGCCACCGAGGAGATTCTCTTGGTGCTCATTCTCGCCGGATCGATGGCGCTGGGCTTGGTCACGAACATCTCCATCGCGATCGCAATCCTCGTGGCCATCGTCATTTTCAGCTACGTGCGCACGATCTACGCATACCCGCAAGGAGGCGGTGGGTATCGGGTTAGCAGCGACAATCTGGGCTCAAAAGCGGGTCGCGTCGCCGGAGCGGCGCTGCTCATCGATTACGTGCTCACCGTCGCGGTCAGCGTCAGCAGCGGAGTTTTGGCCATCGTTTCGGCGTTTCCGCAAACAACGCCGTACATGGTGCACATGGGAATCGCGGCAACACTGCTCGTGGCTTGGATCAACCTGCGCGGCACACGCGAGAGCGGCATGGTTTTCGCGATCCCGACATACAGCTTCATCGCCCTAATCCTTGCGCTGATTGTCGGGGGGATCATAAAGGCAATCGGCGGCGACGTTGCTCCCGCGACGACGGTGCATCCTCCTGCGAGTGGCGCGTTCGAGGTGTTCGGGATGTGGATAGTGCTAAGGGCGTTCTCCGCAGGGTGTACGGCTCTCACCGGGATCGAGGCCATTGCCGATGGCTCCGGCGCGTTCAAAGCCCCGGAAGCGAAGAACGCGAGCCTGACATTGATCACCTTGGGCGTAATCATCGCGGTGCTCTTTGTTGGGGCAAGCTGGCTTTCGCAGCAGCTCGGCGTAACGCCGCTTCACGTGGGGACGCCGGAATACAAGACGGTGCTCGCCCAAATGGCTGAGAAGGTATTCGGCATGGGCCCGATGTTCTATGCGATCCAAATTGCGACCATGGTGATCCTCATCCTCGCGGCGAACACTGCGTTCGCGGACTTCCCGAGGCTCTCGAGTTTTATGGCCAAGGACGGCTACCTCCCGAGGCAGCTATCGAACCTCGGCGACCGCCTGGTCTTTCAAAACGGCATTATGCTTCTCGCGATCGCGGCCTGTCTGCTTATTTTCGCGTTCCGCGGAGACACCCACAAGTTGATACCGCTCTACGCGGTCGGCGTCTTTACCTCGTTCACCTTGAGCCAAGCCGGCATGGTCGTGCGCCAAGTCAACCTGAAAGCGCCAACGTGGGGAGTGATTGCCAGCGTAATCGGGACGATTACAACAGGTGTTGTCATGCTGATCATCCTGGTGACGAAGTTCAGTGACGGCGCGTGGCTTGTCTTGATCGCAGTGGTGGTTTTGCTGACCTTCTTCTACCAGGTTCGCAAACATTACGACTACCTTGCGCAACGCCTGAATGTGGGGCCGGATGAGCACGTCAAACCAATATCAGGCACGGTACTGCTCCTGGTTCCACCCCGAGTTCATCGCGGCATACTGCACGCGATCGCCTACGCGCAGAACATTAGCGCCGACTGCCGAGCGATTCACATCACCGACGACCCTTCGGCGGTCGAAAACATGAAATCCCAGTGGGACAAGTTCGGTGGCCATCTGCCCCTGGTCATCCTCGAATCGCCGTACCGGTCCCTGGTCGAGCCCCTGCTCGAATACATCGACCAGGCCGTGTCGGAAGAGCCGAACCACATCCTCACGATCATCGTTCCCCAAGCCGTGGCCAAATACTGGTGGCAGTCGATCCTGCACAACAACGCTGCGACACCGATCAAAATGGCCCTAGCATCGCGCAAGAATGTGGTGATTACAAATGTTAGGTACTTCCTCGAATGATTGTTGAATCCATCGATGACATTATCAAGCTGTCGGGCGAGCTGACCTCCAACCAATGGCAGACCATTCGAACCGCCGCCGGGCTTATCCTTAGACGGCATCCGCACGGCGTCGTCGTCGACTGCGGTGGGATTACAGCGTGCAATGAGGCAGGTGCCGACACGTTTTACGACATGATGGTGCACGTCGAGCAAAAGAAGGCGCGCATTATCGTTGCGAACCTGCCGCCGGTCGTTCGCGAGGCGCTTTCACATGTTCCGGAGGTTCGCTCACGCTTGGCGATCGCCAATTCCGTGGACGAAGCGCGTAAGTCGCTCGAACTATCCGAGAGCATCAGCAGGCCCGACGCGAAAGCTCATTCGACCGGAATCCTTATCCTCGCGCTTTGCGGTGGTCCGGCCGATTCCTATGCGACTGTTATTGCGAGCGCGCTTGCTCAACTTAGGCATCTGCGGGTGACCGCAATGTTTCCGCTCGTGGTTCCCCAAGCCCTGCCGACGGCCACGCCGATGCCCGAGAAAGAGGCTCTCGCGAACCAGGCTCTCCAACAGGCGAAGGCCACGCTCAAGGCCAAGGGGATTTCTGTGGATTTGATGATCGAGCGCACAAGGACGCTCGCCGGCGCTGTGGAGAGGGCCTGTGCGCAGATCGAAGAACGAACGACGATCGTATCTCTCCCCGACGTCGACGTCCGCAACGGCGAGCCTGGGAAGACCGCCGAGGAACTCCTCGAGAAGCTGACCCCCGAAGTCATTCTCGTGAGACACCCGCTCAATGCCCGAAAGCCCTGATTTCGTCGTCGCGCCGATCGCGGAGTTGCACACGGTCGCGGGCGGCGTAAGGCGGGGCGCAGCCATGTCCGAGACGGGGCGCATTGCTGATGGCGGACTGGCGATTTCCACCGGCCGCGTGCTGGCGGTCGGCCGATCCAAAGAGATCATTTCCGCGTACCCGGATTGGCCGCGGCGTAGCGGGCGCCTCGTCACCCCCGGACTCGTGGATTGCCATACGCACATCGTTTGGGGCGGAGACCGGTCGGATGAGTTCTTGCGACGTTGCCGAGGCGAAACATACCAAGAGATCGCGGCAGCCGGGGGTGGCATCCTTTCGACCATGCGAGCGACCCGTTCTACCTCCGCGGAAGAGCTTTCCGAGGGCATCGTTTCCAGGGCAGAAACGATGCTTGCAAGCGGCACAACCTGCCTCGAAATCAAAGCCAGCTACAGCCTGGCGTTAGATGGGTGCAAGAATGAGCTCGACGCAATCGGCCTCGCGCGAACCCGGCTGAGCCAGAGGATCGCGGTGACGTTCATGGGGGGCCATGCGCTGCCGCCGGAGTTGTCTCGCAGCGACTTCTTGCGCTTATTGATGGGAGAGCTGATCCCGATGGCGGCCGCACACCCCGCCGGCTGCTCCTTCAACGACGTGTTTTGCGAAGAGGGCGCTTTCACGGTCGCCGAATCTGAGGAGATTCTGCGCGCGGGGCTCCGGCACGGGCTCGCGCCGAAAATCCATTCCGACGAGTTTGCGGCGTTGGGCGGGACGCAACTAGCCTGCTCGCTCGGTGCTGTTAGCTGCGATCATCTGCTGGCGAGCGGCCCCGCCGAGCTCCGAGCATTGGCTGAATCCGACACCGTTGCCGTGACGATGCCGGGTACCGCCCTCTATCTCGACAAGGCATATGCGGACGGGCGAAAAATGGTGGACGAAGGCTGCATTGTTGCGCTCGGCACAGATTTCAACCCCGGCTCGAGCATGCTGTCGTCGATGCCGTTTGTGATGGGCCTTGCGGTTGCCAAGATGGGGCTATCGCCAGCGGAGGCGCTAGCCGCGGCAACCGCCAACGCCGCCCGCGCCGTCAGGATAGACGCCGGTTCGCTCGAGGTTGGCTCGGTAGCAGACTTCTGCCTCTGGCCCTGTGAATCGCTGGAGCAGTTGATCTACCAATTCACCTTCACCCGCCCGGATGAAGTATTCATCGCCGGTTCAAAAGCGGCTAAAATGACTCCCGGCCAGCCGGAGTAGCTCAGGGGTAGAGCGGCTGTTTTGTAAACAGCGGGTCGCGGGTTCGAATCCTGTCTCCGGCTCCATGTTTTTGAACCTAAATTACTGGGTAAGGCTATTACTCCGTTCATGAATTTGCTAGCAGGTTGCTAGCAGAGATACTCTCGAACGAAGTTAGAAACCTGGGTATCCCTTCGACGAACGGCAGCGGTTCGGTAGCTACAGCGCGGCAAGTTTTCGGATGGCACCCATGGCCTTGAGCCCGTCGCGCTTGAAGAACTGAACCCCGATACTCACGCCTAGTGCGGGCGCATCGCGCTGGTTTGCGAGGTCGAGCCGGTACCGCTTGGGGCATGGAGGGGTTCGTACTGAGCAGAGCATGATGTATAAGGGATAAAATCTCCAAGCCCAATGCCAAAACCCGCTCTCACGCAGCAGGGCGTCCTGCTCGCACACTTCCTTGCGAACGACTTCGTCCCACTGACTAATAGACGCCATGCCCGGAAGCTCTTCGGTTTTGACTTTGGCCGCATACAACCGCTTGAGCTCTATGCAATATAAGCCAAGATCGATACTCCCGTACGTGTAACCCCTTCCTAATCCTTGCCCCTTCCGAAAGCGTTGGTACGTTTGCTCTAACTCGGCCGGGGATACCTCGGAGGCGGCAAAGCAGCCGCATATCCGACCTTCATGCATTTCTAGGAGTACGTCCGCTTCCCCGGAACTAGCTTGCTTTCGAATGCGAAAATGGTTCCGCAAGAACTTGTACGAATGTCGAAGTTCGGCGGGTGATAAAAATGGGGACGCTTTCACAGTCACGACTCCACCACCTATGGAAAGGCTTAAGGGGTCAGAGCCGCCCAGACGCTCAAAGATTCCGCCGAACGCTGCCAACGAGAACCGGTCTCCAATCTCTTCCGAGCGGTCGCTCGACGCCTCGTGTGTAATCCATTCGTTTAAGACTCTCTCTACTCGTTTCTTGCTCTCATTTGCCACGGGGGAGAAGTGACTTTTGAGTACATCTCTGACTCGCTCCGGCTCATGAATGCTGATGGCGCGGTCCAATTCCTGGTCGCCCTCCTCCTTTGCAACGTACCAATCCTCTATTGCGCACCTCAGTTCTTTGCTGCCTTTCATTTTGAGCAGTATTTTGGCCCCTCTAGACTGATAGAGACGGCCACGAGTTTGGACGAGTTTCCGTGACTCGTGGACGAATAAGAAAAACTCACGGAGGAAAACTCAAAGTGAAGAGCTTTTATAGAATCGAGGAAGTTGCAGGTCTCCTCTCAATCGGCCGGACGGCCATCTATCAACTGATAAACGCGGGGAAGCTCAAGGCCGTGAAATTCGGCCGGTGTACGCGGATTGCGGCGGCCGAGCTCGAACGTTTCGAGGCAGAAGCAAACGAAGCGGGCGTCGTCGAACTTCGGGCGAGGTAGGTATGAACAAGACAAACGAAAGGCCCGCCGGGCAAGGCGGCCCAAAAGTACGTTCGTCTCTCCATCGATCGATAAGATCGTACTCCATGATTCTACTCTGTCGGCTCTTGGCCGAGCGGCAGTGGACTACGAGCTTGATAGGTTCGCTAAGGAGGCTTTGGAATATGAGAGCCCCCAAGCCTAAGCCAAGCGGCTCGGTCATAGACTGCACTACCGCGCTTACACCACCTTCGGGATCACGAACCTCCCGCGCGGTGGGGGCGTAGTGATTCCGAAGTGAGTGCCCTCATCGCATTTGCCGCCGAGCTAAGAAGAGCCGGTATTCCCTGCGCCGACCCGATTGTGCCGTCCGGTGCGATTGTTCGTTATGCAACCCCCGGCGATAAGAAGTCCAACTGTTGGTATGTTCTCTTTGGGGACGATAACGCCTTAGCAGGAGCTTTCGGATGTTGGAAGCGCGGTCTTAGTGAGCGCTGGTGCTCGGAATCACCCTCAGGAAGGAAGAGTAACGAACGCAAGAAGCTTGATGGCCGGATTTCTGAACTTGTCACGGAGCGTGAAGCCAAACTTGCCGCGACTGGGGATGCTGCTGCGCAAGACTGCGAGCAGCGCTTTCGTGAAGCGCGCCCTGCTCGATCTGACCATGCATATCTGGTTGCTAAGGGTGTGGGAGCGTATGGGATTCGAGAGAGCCAAGGTCGGCTGCTGGTACCTATAACAGATGGCAAGGACATTAGGTCGCTTCAAACCATCACCGCATCTGGTGTGAAGGAATTCGAAAAGGGCGGCGAGGTGCGCGGCAACTACTTTCTGTACAGCTCCCCGACATCGCGAATATACCTTTGCGAAGGTTATGCAACTGGCGCAAGTATTCACGAAGCGACCGGGCAGCCATTTGCCCTCGCTTTCACATGTAATAACCTGCTTGCGGCGGCCCAGAACATCCAGGTGCACTATCCAAACGTCGAGATTGTCGTCTGTGCAGACGACGATTGGCTGAGCGACGGCAATCCGGGGATGGACGAAGCCACGAAGACGGCTAAGGCGATGCGCACGATGCTTGCGAGTCCGGCCTTCGGAGCGAATCGAGGCGAGAAAGACACAGATTTTAATGATCTCCACCGTTTGGAAGGCATCACGGCAGTGCGGCGGTGTTTACAAAATGCAGCCATTCCGGGACTTCAACCGCTCGCACAAGTCCTGAACGCGGTTGAGAAATTCCTGCGCAAATACATAGTCTTTCCATCAGATGCCGAGAGTTGCGCCGTAACGCTGTGGATTGCTCATACTTGGGCACTTGAACATGCGGATACTTCCCCAATCCTAGCAGTAACGAGCGCGGAGCGTGAATGCGGCAAGACACGCCTTTTCGAAGTGTTGGAACTGATATGCTCGAATCCGTGGCGCGTAGTATCACCCACCGAGGCCGTTTTGTTCCGCAAGATCGAGAGAGACTGCCCAACCCTGTTGCTTGATGAGACGGACACTATCTTTGGTGCAAAGCCAGCAGCCAACGCGGAGCCCATCAGGGCGATTCTCAACGCAGGCAATAGGCGGGGAGCAACAATTCCGCGTACAGAATCCGAGGGCAGGAAGTTTGTATTGAAGGACTTCCCCATATTTTGTGCTAAAGCAGTCGCAGGAATCGGGACTTTTCCCGACACCATCACCTCACGCTCCATACCGATTCGATTGCGCAAAAAAACAGCCGCCGAACCCATCTGCCGGTTTAGGGTGCGGAAGGCCGAGTTGGAAGCACGACATTTAGCGGAACTGCTCGAAGTCAATGCCAGTTTTTTCGTGCCTACTGAGCTGGCTGAGGCTGAGATACCGGCTGAGCTTAGCGACCGTGCACAGGAGGGATGGACCTTGCTATTTCAACTAGCTGGGTCCGCCGTCGGAGATTGGCCGCAACGAGCCCGGGCGTCGGCTATATCGCTTCATGCAAGACGTCAAGACGACGTGACCCGGGGCGCGCAACTGCTAACGGATATTCGCGTGGCTTTTCGAGAGGCCGGAGGTGACTTCATTATGACGCGAGATCTTCTTGCCCTTTTGAACGACAACGACGAATCTGGGTGGGCAGAATTGGGTCGCTACGGCATGTCGGGGGCGAAGCTGGCAAGCCTGCTGGAACCCTACAGGATCAAGCCTTCCCTATCTCGAAACGACTCAAACAAGCCCGCAAGGGGCTATCACCGCAGGGCCTTCGAAGATTCGTGGCAGCGCTACTGTGACACTACTACCGAAGAGTGTGTTACAGCCGTTACAACGTTACAGAAGGATTCTGTTGAGTCTAATTCGACTCGACCGGTTTGTAACGTTGTAACGGCTGTAACGGCTATTCAACGTACGGAGGACAAAAACCAGGATGAATCGGTAACGGTTGGTGAGGAGGTTTGGTTCTGACAGCTGCGGCGCTACTTGAGGTTTTGGAAGATATGGGAGTCACGGTCCGAGTTGACGGTGACAAGCTATCTGTATCGCCAAGGTCGGCGCTGTCACATGCCCTTGCCGACTCCATCACGAGGAGTAAGCTTGATTTGATCGACGCTTTGGCGGGTATTCCAGGCCCGGGCAGGACGATCGACGAAGCGTCTGTGCCTGCCAGTGCCAAGCTCGTGCCTCGGCTAGGCTCAATCGTCTCAACGCCTGCGGGCGAAGGACGGCTCGTTTATTTGACTATTCATGGCGCGGTTATTCAGGTGTCGAGCGGTCTCATGTATACACTGGATCCGCGAAAGGTGCGGGCGGAATGACACGGAAAAAGCGTTACCCAACCTACTTCTGCAAGCAATGCCTTCGCGCAAACCTTACGTCAGATTCTAATGGACGGTGAACAATTGATTCAGGTGAGTAGGGGCCGCACTGCTGAAACTGCTCAAGGCGGACCGGCCCCCGTCTGTTTACTACGGCGCTATCTCCCAAACCGTTTGATCGATCGCTGCGTACCAGTTTGGCGTGAGGACGCCGAGGTTGTACCAGCCGATTCGCGCTTTGATGGTCTTGGTTCCGGGTTGGATGAAGACGCCGTTTCGCCTTCCCGCTTCGCCAGAGCACGCTCGAAGAGCCAAACGATGCAGCCGTAAGTTTTTGCCACTTTTTGTGGACGCCTCGATTACAGCGTATCTTTCGTCGCAGAAGATCGCCGCCTTTTGCTTCGCGTAGAGCGGCGGTCGCGTACTCAATTGAGCGGGCTGTCATTCCCTAAATTGAGAGTAACGTCGACCGTTCGGATCGGCCCATCATCTGCCCCGGTGAGAGGTTGGGCGGCCTTGCCCCAGATACGGTCGAGCATCATTTCACGCGCATGGTGGTCGCCCTGCATCGCCAGCTGGACTTGCTGCCGTATCACCATCTCAAGGCGGGTCATGACTTTGGGCGGTGCCTTACCGACAGTCTCGTTCAAGACCTTGACGTAAAGCTCGCGGGCCTGGGCCGCCCTAGCTACTGCCTCCGCGTTGCGCTGGCCCGCCGTGTTGCGACGCGGATCGTGTCCTCGTTGGAAACCTTTGCCGCGTGGTTTCATTTTTGCAGCATTTCTGCTAACGCTCTGTTCGTCGCCATGTTCTATCCGAACGTTGGGCGTCTGGGGTCGGCACTGCCGTGACCTGTGTCCGACGCCTAATCGGTTACCCTTATACCATACGGCGCCGCATATCTGAGCGGTCCGCGCGGAAGAAGCTGCACGGTATAAAAAAAGGGCGAACGGTCGCACAACGGGTGGGACTTGCCGTTAGTGGGGAAATCTCGCGCCACTCTATTCGCCCGATCCTGTGGAGATTGCGCCCGGACTCAACACCGGAAGGCTAAGACTATGGCCCTGCGATCGACGTAGCGGCATGTCCAAGGGGGAAAGACACCATCTGTAGCCTGCGATTCTGAAGGGCTAAAAGTGGCGTTCATAGCCGTTCGCCCCTATTCATACATAATGAGAATAGGCTGCCCAGTTCAAATCGGGCTCGGAGAAGACAATGAAACGATTCTTAATGATTTCGACAGCAACGGCGGCCCGTGGGGAGATAAGGGTAAAGACGGGATTCGCGCATCGTTTGATCGGCGTCACGGTTTGCCTTTTCGCACTGGCAACCGCGGGCGTGGGGCAGGTCACGGAGTCTTGGGACGCCCTCTACAACGGCGTTGATCATCCTGCGTACGACGATTTGGCTGCGAAGCTGGCGGTGGATACAGCAGGTAACGTTTACGTTACGGGCTATTCCTTTGGCGGCCAGGAAACCTATTGGGATTGGGCCGCGGCGCTCTCGGCGTCCGTATGTCTCGGTGAGCCCGAATTGTCCGACGATCCAGCGCCGATGCCGGGAGGGGCTCATTGGTATTTCTGGGTCGACCAGTCCAAGGTCGTCATTTGGAACCCAAACTTCGGTGCGAGCTCTATACTTATGACACCCGGTCCCAGCGCGTATCCGGGCTGCCGAATCTTGCAAGGGAGTTCGCAGCGAGATATGGCGGGCGGTGGCTCATTCCTTCGCCGAATGGCAAATACTTGATTTGGTTCGGCTTGACCGGCGACAGGCACATGGTCGTCCTGTGGGACCTTATGAAGGACGGAATGATTCACGAGTGGCCTCGGCTTCGTCAAGGACAGAGTTGGCCGGCGATGCATCGAGATCCAATTTTGCCGGCAAGCGCACGCAGCCATGTTCAGTGGCTCCGCGATTCAACTGGCGTTCTTGAAAGTACGTGCGAGAGTGCTATCGGAGATGAGGTTGATACGGGCGCCGTCTACGTTCGCACGTTGAAGGAGCCTTGGCGGCGGACTGTTCGATGGACCGGCTCGATCCCCGATTCCAAACGACCCAGGCTGAACGTGAGGGGCTTCAACCCTGTGGTGCTCTCGGATAATTCCTTGATGCAGAGTTACCATCTTGCGGGTACCGAGACGCCCAAGAGAATTCTCATTTGGCACAAAAATGGAGCAAAGAGAGAAATCAGCGTCGACTTCGGACGAGGTGCGCTATTGATGAGCTCCGTTTTTAATCAGGGGAACGAGCTGTTCCTGTGCGAAACTCAGCAGGGTGGACGAGGAAAGGAAAAGGTGGAGCTATGGCTTCTCGACTTGAAGGGGCGCAGGAGAAAAATACACGAGCGGGCAGGGACGAGCAATGGGATCATGACGCAATGGCTCCCAGGTGGCCGCGAAGTTAGTTATGTTGCGGACGGAATGCTCCACCGAGTACGGGCACCGTTTCGAGTCACGGGACGATGAACATAGAGCTAATTGAAGGCCGCGAATCCTCAAGGATTGGGCACCTCGATAGAAGCCCATCGCGTCTGAACTCGGCCGCCGTGATCCCACGCCCACATATGGAACTCACCTGTCACGTCCGCCCATCCTCTAAGAGAAACGTAGACCACCGCAACGTACCCATGGCGGAACTTCATATCGTCGGCAAGGTATTCCATATCGAATGCGCTGACCCGTTGTACGTGCGGTTTCCGTTTTTCTTTGCGCCAATAAGTTCGCGCCTGGCGCAAGCCATTCTTCGCTAAGGCGTATAAGTTCGCGTCGGCCTTTAGTGCGGCAGAATTAGCTAGCTCATCCCAAGCAACATTGAGCGTATGGACCTTCCAGGTTTTTTCGTCAGGAAGTCCAACCGACTTCACGCCCCTCGCCTCAATATAGTGGTACGGCCTAACCTTGGCATCCTTCCTTATTACAATGATGGCGCGCTCTAGATCAGAGCGTTCGACACTTACGCCGTATGAACGCGAACCCATGATGAGTGCGGGAATCTTCGCGCGCTGCATGAGGTTGCCAACGTGGACGAGGGAGATGCCCATTCCGTCTACGGTGGCAACCCAATGGAGGTCCGGCTGCTGAGGCTGGGCAGCCCCCATAGCGAAGACGATCGCGAAGATCTTGCCCATCAGCTCAGATTATGGCAACAGCCGCCGGGAAGGTGAAGGAATGTCGATATCGTTCGACGTTGCATCCGAGTAAAGGTGAAGGTCTATTTTAAGGTGAAGGTCGTGAGTGACGACCTTCTGGAGCCTGTTGACTGGACCCCATCCGAAACCTTTTGGGCGTGGGGCGAGATCCGACGAATTTGGGTCTGGGGCGAGATTCGGCGAAAGAAAAAATGACGGCGCTAGTCCTTCATACTCCGGTGCCCAATCGTTATCAATCTATCCTATGCCTGTCATTCACGTCGAAACCTTTATTGATGCCTCGCCGGAGGTTTGCTTTGACTTGGCTCGCAACGTCCATGCGCATGTTTCCAGCGCGGAGCGCTCCAAGGAGAAGGTCGTCAGCGCTCCGGAGTCGGGTCTTCTGGAACTCGGTGACGAAGTAGTTTTCGAGGCCGTGCATTTTGGCGTCAAGCAGCGGCTTCGATCGAGGGTCGTCGAATATGACCGTCCGCGCCGATTCGTCGACGAGATGCAACAGGGGGCATTCAAGATGCTGCGGCACGTTCACGATTTCGAGGAGTTGGGGGCAGGCACAAAGATGGTCGATCAAATGACTTTCGAATCGCCTTTCGGGTTATTCGGAGCTGCCATCGATAGGCTCTTCCTTGCCGGGTACTTGAGCAGGTTCCTGGTGGCTAGAAATTCAGCCCTCAAGAGCATGGCCGAGGCTCCAACGTCGCGCCGTTCATAGTGCCGCAAAAGCCGCTCTGAGTTCCAATGGATGAGCGAAGCCATTCCGAAGCGGTCGAGAGATGGTTCGAAGCTGGCCGTCAGTCTTGGGCGGCAGGCAAAGCTAGGAGCCTGTCATCGAAATCTCTGACCAGCCCAGCGTGACCGTCAAGATATCCAACGGCTCTACGACCGTTTGGCCAGGCCCGCGATTCGTATACAGCTATTACGTGTTCGGGCCCTGCAAATTTAGCGATCCTTGCGCCGGAGATGCGCCCGTTAAAGAGAAGCGCACCCCCGTTCGGATTGTGCGACTCGAACGATGACGGGGACAGGTACTTGGCAAGGGCGGCCCTTCGACTCTTGGGTGTGCGCAGGTCGGCCGGCAGGAGTCCGCCGCTATCCGCGGCATACTGAACAAGTGCTCCGGACAGCCTCTTGGCATTGGCAAGCGTCGTTATTTGCTTTGAGCGTTCAACTGTATATATCGTAGTTGAGTACGAAAACACCACATAGAGCAACAGCACGAAAAATGATCCCAGAAGTACCGAGACTGTTATGGCTGTTCTCTTTGTCATAGCCCTTTTGTGGTGCTGCTTTCTTATCAACTGGGCTCTTAGCAACTCGCAAGAAGCGCGGCATCGCATCGGCCGCTTACAACACGGCGCGGATAGACCCCTTGGCGTGGCCGTAGGGCACCTTGAGGGCTAGGGGCCAAGGGCCACTTCATAGGCGGAGACGCCCGTTGGGAGGAGGCGCTCGCCGCCCTTACCCGACGACTCGACCACGATCACGCCGCTAGTGCCCACGCCCCGTTCGCCCTGAATTACGATGAACTTGCCGTCCCTGGTCCATTGGGGGCTGTAGTCATTACCCCAATGATCGGTTAGCCTTCGCCTGCCCGTGCCATCCGCCGAGACCACATAGAGCTGCCGGAAGCTCGCGTTCGTCATCGGCTCCTGACTGAACTTTGCCTCTAGGAAGCAGAGGCTCGTGCCATTGGGCGACCAACGTGGCCCTTCAATCATGTTGTTATGGCCCTTTGCGATCGTCCTGATCTTGTGGCTTGAGATGGACATGATGCAAAGTCTGTCGCCCGAGCCCGGACCAGGAGGCATCTCCATCTTGAACGCGATGTCCTTTCCGTTCGGTGACCATCGCGGCCCACTGAAGCTAGTCTTGAAGGTAGTGAGGCGTTGGCCCTTCTTCCTCATCGACCTCGTTAGCCAGATGTCAGCGCGGTGATCATCCTCTCCCTCAGTCTCACTGCGGATGTATGCAATCCACTTGCCATCGGGCGAGAAGCTCCGTTCCCACATTTGAATTATGGGCTTCGTCATCTTTTTCGTTACAAGGTCGAGCTCGTAGCTGCCGGGTATAGGTCCCTGCCTATGGAAGATGATTCGCTTGCTGTCGGGCGACCAAGCCCCACTGTCGACACTGTCGAAGACCGGGCCCGAAGTGAGGCGGGTCAGGTGGGTCCCATCCGGCCTGACAGTCCATAGATGGCCATCCGAACGCAGTTCACCCTTCTTGTGCCCGGGAATCCTCGTGAACGAGATGGTCGAGCCGTTGGGCGACCACACCGGATCATAGTCCCCGGCAGGGCTCGTCGTGATCTGCTTTAGGCCGGTGCCGTCGAGGTTGATCACGTACAGGCTTTGTTTGCCATTCGCCATTCCGCAAAAGGCCACCTGTTGAGGCGGGGCTAGAGCGAGGATGGTGGCAAGGATGAGTACGTGGCACATGTGGAGGCTCCTTTCTTCGTATTATGTCTTCGCTTTCCGGTGGCGAGCATCGCGCAGGCTTCCTCGATCCGGCCCGTACGCGTCTCCCGTTCGTTGGCTTCCTCTATCCACAGTTTATCGACATGCCATTGGCTTGTGACGTCATTGCCATTCGCCTGCGCCGCTATGATGCGCTTGCGCACATCCGCGCGCAGCCGCGCCCAAGCCTCTCTGCTTCCGTCAGCCTTCGGAATCGCATCGATACCGAGTGCTTCCGCCGCGAGGAATGCGGCCAAATCCTGCACGCGCTCACTATAAACGTTAGGATGGTCACTCTCGACTTCTTCTGCGGCTGCCGGATTGTCCTTCGACAGTTCGCTCTCATCGTCGAAGAACTCCATAAGATAGACTAGCCACCTGCGCTTCGCATTCGGCGAATGGTCGGCGTAGGAGCTGTGGTTTATCAACTCTAACCGCAAGCCCACCACGGCCTTTTTCGTTACCGCAGAAAGAGCTCTCCAAACATCCTCGGACTCGCTGTGGGCCGCCAGCCGCGCGAATGATGGAAACAGAGATCGCCTATTCCATGTCGTAAATCCCGCCGACGGTAACCCATTGAGTGCCTTGGTTACTTCGCGATCAAATATGGCTTGATCAAGGCGCTTCAAGGTCGAAAGCGCCGAGTGGACGCGAGTCAGATCCGAGTGCGCCGTACCAAGAAGCGCCATTTCCACCAATGCTTCCTTCGGTTTTAGTGTTTGCTCCATCGCGATCAATATCGAACTTGTGTCCACGCCGGGTCTAAGCGCCAGAAGCCGTCGGTAGACCTCGGGAAAGATGTCGGGGCAATTCTTCTTGGCCAACCGAATGAGCGCTTCTGACGGCGAGCCGCGTCGCGTACCGCTCAGCCTGGAAAGACAATGCTCGCGCTCGCCAAGCTGCTCGGCTTTGATCCATGGTCTGCCCCCCTTCTTGAAGACATCTTAAGAGTAGACCTCCATAGATAATGACAGGGCTGGCGCGGGAGCGCGATAGCCGAGGGACGAGTGGGGCCGCTCTTCGTTGTAGTAGCGGCGGTAGATGCCCAGTT
>JBPCLO010000051.1:0-190632 GCA_051003155.1 Fimbriimonadales bacterium
GATAAGCAGACATGTCTAGCGGCGCCATCAATAAAATGTTGAGCACCGTGCCGTCCGACTTGAGATATGCGATGTCGAGTGGAATCAGCGTGTTTTTCATCCAGAAGCTGCGGGGTAGTTCGTCCGGAAAAACGAAAATCATCCCCTCATTCGCACCAAGTTGATCGTACTTCACGAACATCAGCCCTTCTGCCTGCTTATCCTGGTCGTCGGCGACGTAGACGTTGAGTGTCTTCCCTTTCACCGAGATGGCAGTTCTGCCATAGGCGCTCAGTGGAACCTTGCGCTCCATGCTCTGCGGACGCGGTGGAACACCGGGCACCGCCTCGGTCTCCCCTTGGTCGCACGAGGCAAGGCACGCGCATAATGCGATCTCCAAAACGATCTTCATAGATTCGCCGGCTCCAACACTGACTCGGCGGCTGCCCGGACGAGTCCGATCGCGAGCACCGTTAGTTCGGCCAGGTCCTTCTGGCTCACGCATTCGTCGTGCGTGTGAATTTTCTGCATGCCGGTACCGCAGACGATGCTCGGGACCCCCTTAGCGTTGAACGCATTGGCATCGCTACCGCCCAAGGTCCACCGCAAGTCTCCCGATAGCCCGATGTTTCGAGCGGCAGTCTGGGCAATCTGCACGACCGGCTGGTCAGCGTCAACTTCATACCCGCCATATGCGCGGCTCAAGTCGATCTCGGCCCTGGCGCCCATCGCAGCCGCCTCGGTTTCGAAACATTCGACCATGTGCGCCGTTTGGGCGTCCAGCTTCACAAGATCGAGGCTCCTTGCTTCGCATTGGAGGACCGCTTCGGCAGCCACCACGTTCGTAGCGGTTCCGCCGGAAATCGAGCCCACATTGGACGTGGTGACTTCGTCCACCCGACCCACCTCCATCCGAGCGACCGCACGCGACGCAGCTTGTATAGCATTGATTCCTTCCTCAGGGTGCTTGCCCGCGTGCGCGGGGCGTCCGATAATCTTCGCCGTCAGCTTGTCGTGTGTGCCGACGAGGTTGACGAACGTCCCCACCGGAGGCCCCGTGTCGAAAACATAGCCGTAGTCCGCCCCCACGGCCTTGATATCGCAAGCGAACGCGCCCTTCAGCCCGATCTCCTCGGCCACGCAGAGCACCAAGTAAACATCGCCGTGCGGCTGGTCGGTCTCCATGATCGAGTTCACCGCCTCGATCGCCGGCGCCATTCCGGCTTTGTCGTCGGCACCCAAAATCGTGTCGCTGATGCTGTAGTAGGTCCCGTCTTTCTCCCCGATCTCCAGCCCTGCGGTCGGCTCCACCGTATCGAAGTGCGCCGAGAGAAAAATCGCGGGTGCTCCAGGCAAACTCCCATTCACCTTCGCGATGAGGTTGTTCGCGTTGCCGCCTAGCTTCGCGCCGGCGTCGTCTTCCCAAACCTGAAGCCCCATCCGCGACAGGTAATCTTTGGTCCAGGCAACCGATGCTTTTTCTTGGAGCGCGGGGGCGTCGATCATGCAAAGGTCGGTGAAAAGTTTAAAGAGGCGTTGTTCGTCCATCGGCGAAACAGAATATACTCCCAACCTATGCCAAAGGGCGAATACTTACAGTACGGCGGGCAGGCGATTATCGAAGGGGTTATGATGCGCTCGCCCAAGCATTTTGCGATTGCTTGCCGCGCGCCGAACGGCAAAATCGTCCTCCAGGCCGAGCCGCTCGCGAAGACGTGGATCGGCAGGCAGAAGTGGCTGAAGGCGCCGTTCTTGCGCGGTACGCTTGCGCTTCTGGATGCGATGGCGCTCGGCATTCGCGCCATGAATTTCTCCTCGAACGTCCAGCTCGATCCGCAATACGAAGCCGATGGAATCAAGCCAAGTATATTAGGCGAAGAACTCGCGGCAAGCGCAACCGCGGGCGTCCCGCCGACACCCGTCGTGCCCCATGCGACCGAATCGGCCCCGGTGGAGATCGTTACGAACGGCGAACCGCAGCCAGCCGAAATGTCGACCGAAGGCTCGACGATCGTTAGGCCGCAAGCCAAGGGAGGTGGGTCGCTCATGAAGGCGGCTGTCGTGGGGACGATGATCTTCGGGCTCGGCATGGGCGTACTGCTATTCGTGGCGACTCCCGTGTGGATCGCCCAGCTGTTCACTAATTTCGGCATCAAGACCACATTCGGACTGAACGTGGTCGAAGGCATCGTCAAAGCCGTGATCTTCATCGGGTACCTGGCGCTGATCGGGCTGATGAAGGACATCCAGGAGGTCTTCAAGTACCACGGCGCGGAGCACAAGGCGATCAACGCTTTGGAAGCCGAACAGGAGCTGACGCTCGAAAACGCCCGCGCACAAACACGGCTTCACCCAAGATGCGGCACGAGCTTCGCGATCATCGTGCTCCTCATCTCGATCGTGGCATTTACCCTGCTCCCTCGCGACTACAACACGGGCAGCACCGCCCTCGACTTGCTCGTTCGCATCGGCTTGAAATTGATGATTCTGCCGCTGATCGCCGGAATCAGCTACGAGGCGATCCGCTTCGCCGGTAAGTTCAGGAGCGAAAAGTGGGTCATGGCGCTGTTTTGGCCGGGCCTGAAGAGCCAGCTGCTAACCACCCGCGAGCCCGAGGACAAGCACTTGGAAGTAGCGCTGGTCGCATTGAAGTCGGTCCTGCAGCAGGAGGACGCCACCAAGAAGGTGGCCGAGCCCGAGTCCGTGTTAGCGTAGTTCACACGAGGCCGGACCCCGCACGGTAGTACAATGTTTTCGTAATACGGATATGTCTGAGGCCAATTGGAGGGAGATGAAGTACTACGTGCCGCTCCTGGCAGCGCTCAAGCGGCTCGGTGGCTCCGGCCGGACGGCAGAGGTGGTAGAAGCGGTGATTCAGGATATGGGGATTCCGGAGGAGGAATTGGCGAAGACTCATAAGCGGTCCGGCGATCGGATAGTAAGAAATGACATTCAGTGGGCGAGAAACGCTTTGAGGGAAGCCGGATTTATCGATGGAACGGAGAGGGGCGTTTGGAGATTGACGCAAAAAACCTATGAGCGCGATTGGGACGAAGCGGCTATCAATCCCATTGTCGTCGCTGCGGTTCGCCAGGCTTGGGAGCGTCAGCGCGCGCAGAGGGCTGCTTCAGCAGATGAGGTGTCGGAAGCGCTTCCCGAAAACGCCGAGGGTGACAGCCCCGAATCGCTTTTAGAGGTCATGCGTGCGCTTCCGCCTGCCGGTTTCGAGCGATTGTGCCAAAGGGTCTTGCGCGAAGCTGGATTCAGCAAGGTGGAAGTCACGGGGCGCTCGGGCGACGGTGGCATCGACGGGCATGGAGTCTTGGAGATTAACATGCTCGTAAACGAGCGCGTGATTTTTCAGTGCAAACGATATGCCGCTGGCCAATCGGTCGGTCCCGGGGAGATACGCAACTTTCGAGGCTCTATGACAGGACGCACGTCCAAGGGGATACTTTTGACGACGGGCAGGTTCACGCGGGAAGCGGAAAGCGAAGCCAACCGCGACGGCGCACCGCCGATAGAATTATTGGACGGCGAGAAGCTGGTCGAGTTGATGGAGCAGTTGGGCTTGGGAGTTAAGCCGAGAACGGTTTATGACGTCGACAGCGACTTTTTCGCGGCGTATCGGTGAGTACTGTGAGCGCCATAAGGCTGCGGGCCCGCTGATCCCTGAGTCGGTCCCCAAGAAAGCCAACCGATGCGAAAGCTCGGCCAGTCATGGCCTAATCGCTTTCTGTCGCCGGCCGAGGCTTCTTGACCCGTCGGCGGAGGAGTTCAATCGCCGCCGGGATCACACTAACGGCAATTATTGAGAGGATTGCCAGCGTGAAGTTATCTCGCACTGCCGGGATCTGGCCGAAGAAGTAGCCCGCGAACACGCAGATTCCCACCCATAGGATCGAGCCGAACACGCTGTAGCCGATGAACTTCCGGTACGGCATCGCCCCGAGCCCCGCGACGAACGGCGCGAACGTGCGCACGATCGGCACGAAGCGCGCGAAGATCACCGTGTTCGCTCCGTACTTCTCGAAGAACTCGTGCGTCCGGTCGAGGTTCTCTTTCTTGAAAAACCGCGCCTTTCCGTTCTTGAATAGCTTGGGCCCGAGGAACTTCCCGATGAAGTAGTTGGTCGAATCGCCGAGAACCGCCGCCGCGACGAGCACAAAGAACAGGATGAAAGGATTCAGCCCGTCCTCCGCCCGGTGCGAGAACATTCCGGCCGCGAACAGAAGCGAATCCCCGGGCAGGAACGGCGCGATAACGAGGCCCGTCTCCGCGAAGATCACGCCGAAGAGAATCAAATAGGTCCACGCCTTGTAAGTGCTGAGGATCGTGTCGAGCGATTGGTCGATGTGCAGAAAGAAGTCGATCATCTGATACGCCCTTCATTGTGACACCCCGCGGTTCGTATACTTTGGTTAGTGTTCTCCGAGCGCATCACCGTGGTTGGTCGCGTGCAGGGCGTTGGCTTCCGAGCCCACGTGGTCAGGGCGGCGGGCGCGTACCGCGTCACAGGGAGCGTTCGTAATCTTCCTGCCGCCGGAGTCGAGATCATCGCACAACATCCAGACGGACATGTGTTGTACGAAGGATTCCTTCGACAGGTGGCGGAGGGTCCAGGCAAAGTCGACCTTCTTTGGTGCCAAGGCTTCAAGGGCGAGGTTTTCGAGGCCTTCCAAATAGCTTATGGCCCGCCGTAGCGGTATCATTCGCAGGTCATGGTTCCTGTCTTCAACGAAGAAGAGAAGAAGTTCCTCGCTGACGTCGAACGCTTTGTCGACGAGTGCGTTCTCCCGAACACCCGCGAGTGGGAGAAAGACACCTTCCCGCCCGACATTTGGAAGCAGACCGCCAAGCTCGGCATCACAAGTTGCGTCCTAAGGAAGGAGCTCGGGGGCAGAGGATATTCCTGCGCCACCTACGCCGACATGTGCCGCCTCATCGCGAGAGGAGACCCGGCGCTTGCGATGAACGTGGCTGCCATCAACGCCCTGTGCGTCGCCCACTTCGAGCATTTCGCCAACGACGAGCAGCGCGAGAAGTACCTTCCGGGGGTCCTCTCCGGCGACATCCCGCTCTCTTGGGGCCTAACCGAGCCCGATGCCGGCTCCGATGCGCGACGTGTGAAATCCTGCGCCACACCCATCGAGGACAAGCCGGGTTTTTATCGGCTCAACGGCCAAAAGATGTTCATCACGAATGGCGGGTTCGCCAAGCTGTTCATAATCATCGCCCGCGTCAGCGACACCGAGCTAAGCGCCTTTCTCATGGAGAAGGACCAGCCCGGCTTCGAGGACCTCGGACGCATCCCCACGACCGGCGTCTCTGCGTCCTACACGCTGAAATTCAACATGAACGACTGCATCGGCTGGCACACCCCGGGCACGTTCGAGCAGGTGATCGGCTTGCTCTACCAGGGACGCGTGGGTATCGGCGGCATGGCGCTCGGCATCGCCGAGAAGGCGCTGGAGCTCGGCATCGAATACAGCAAGCAGCGCGAGCAGTTCGGCATGACGCTCTCGCGGATGCAGTCGGTGCAGAACATGATCGCGGATTCGGCGATGCAGGTCGAAGCGGCCCGGCTGCTCGTGCACAAGGCGGCGTGGATGCACGACCAGGGCATGCCGATCGTGAAGGAGGCGTCCTACGCCAAGCTCTTCGCCAGCGAGACCGCCCGTGACACGACGAACCGCATGCTCCAAATCCACGGCGGCCGCGGCATGACGTTCGACTATCTGATCGAGAAGCTCTGGCGCGACGCCAAGCTCACCGAAATCGGCGAAGGTGCCAGCGAAATCCAACGCCTCGTGATCGCCAAGGCACTGCTGAAGTGAAGGAGTGGAGACTGAAGACTGGAGACGGCGAATATGGATGAAGAAAAGCGAACGGCCGCCATCCGGAGAGCGAAACGTCTCGGAAAGACTTTCGCCTTGTACGCCGCCGACAACTATGATCGGTTGCCCGCCAAGGACGCGGACTTGCAGGACTTGCTCGGGCCGTACTTGATGAACAGGGACGAACTGCAGGACTTCGACTACACCTTCGAGGGCGGCTCCGTGGCGGAAGTCCCCGCGACCCGAGAACTCGGCTTCACCGACGATCCCGGCGGGCGCATAATTGTGACCTTCGCTGAGGGTGAAGACTTTGATCTCCTATCTTTGCCATAGAGGGCGTGTCGCAGGCAGGCGCCTCGCTTGCGCGCCTCTAAGAAAAGCCTCCGCAGGCCGAAGAACGATGTCCGCACCTTTAAGAAGACCCTCCGCAACGACTGCGGAAGCTCTTCTTCGCACCGCGGAGGCTCTTCCTTGCATTGCGGAAGGCCGTCTTCACTCTTCGACGATCTTTCTCGCAACTTTGAAGCGCAAATCTCAAGCGGTGCCTGAGTTTGGCCTAGTAGGCGCTTCGACACCGGAATACATTGGTTTATCTCAGGTTCGAACGGGAGACTGCCTTTCATCGACGAAGAGAGCTTCCACGGCGAAAACCCTGAGAATGGGCCGCGGCAACCGGCGCGACGCTGGTCTTGTCAGCCCATTCTCAGGAGCACCCGCGTCATAACTTCGAAAAACCCGTCTTGTATAATGAAGGCAGGCGCGATGAAACTCCTTAACTCGCTTGGGCTCCTTCTGATCGGCATCACGTCGCCGGCGCAGTTCGCTAAAGACACTCTCGTCGGCAGGGACGAAGTTTTCATCATGCGGCCGCCCGAGTACGTCGCGGGGCCGACCGTGCGGCATGCCAACTGGTCGCCCGATGGAAGATACCTGCTGCTCTCCGGCTACGACACTACTTTGCCTCGGAACAAGCTTGACGCAGCCGCAAAGCGGGGTCGCGGCGCTCCGTCGGAGGAGTCGATCTGGCTTTGGAGCACTAAGACCCACAAGACCGAGAGGCTCTGGTCCGGGGTCGGTGGGGCATCTGCCGCCGTATGGCTCCACAAGTCGGACACGGCCCTCATCGTTGCGACCGAAGAATCCCAGGGCGTTCAAACGGATGTCCTCATGCGAATCACGGCATCGACGGGCAAGATCGTATACGTCACCCGCCAAGCCCAGAATAGCGTCAGCGTTCAGGCGTCCCCAAAGGAACCGATCGCTTACATTGACCTGCGTGATCAAGACTTTCTGAAGGGCTCAACGTTGCATCGCGTCGGCCCGGAAGGGCCATTCGGCCCACCCATTAAACTTCCGCCCGAACTCCGTACCGTAGGCATGATGTGGGCTGAAGGAGGCGTCCCCGTCGTCGTCGGGGCTGTGAAGCCCGAGGGCGGCCGATGGCAGAAGCACTATTTTGCATTGGACCCCAATACCGGCAAGATGACGGCATTGCAGGAACGGCCGAACGTGCCTCTTCCACCCGTGCCAGTTAGTCCGCTCATCATCGCCGAGGATCGGCAAACGCTTCCCAAGGGAACCGCGCGTGCAGAAGTCCGTCCAGCATGGCTAACGATCAAGGACGCGCCGAATGAAGCCGCCTTGGTGGCGGCAGACCTCTCGGAAGTCTATGCCGATGCTTGCCAGGTAGCCCCGAGTTCCGAGACCGTCTTCTACATCTCCGGCGGGATGTGCTTCATCCGCCCGATTATCCGGATGTCGCGCGCAGAATACGACAAGGGAATGGAATCTGCAAAACGAACCGAGTCTATGGCAAAGGCGAACCAAGTCGCAAAGGCGCTTCTCATGTACGCCGGAGACAACGATGACATGCTGCCGGGCAAGGGCGCGGACTTGGAATCCATCATCGGCCCCTACTTGCCGGAGGCGAACTTTCTTGATGGATTCACGTACACTTTCGCCGGAGGCTCCCTCGCGGGACTAAACCTTGCTACAACCGAACTCGGTTTCATGAGCGGCCCCGGAGGCCGTGCGGTCACCCACGCCGACGGCCACACGGTCTGGATTCCCAACTGAAAAACTGCTGGCGGAGCGGGTGGGATTCGAACCCACGACTCGGCTTATAACCGAGTACGCGATTTCCAGTCGCGCTCCTTCGACCACTCGGACACCGCTCCAGCAAGCTGATATTATGGCCACTCCCAAATCAGCTGCGCGCGCCCCAAAGGAGGCGCTCGCGCAGCTTCCGCAGAAAGTCTGCGCGATCCACTTGGACAAGCTTCGTTACTTTTTCCGATCGCGTCACAACGACCGCGTCCCCGGTCAGCAAGTTCAGCCTCCATTGGCCGTCCGCGGACAGCACGGCGTCACCTTGCACCTGTACTGTGAGCTCGACACGGCTGTCGGGCGACAGCACCAAAGGCCGCGCGGCCAATGTGTGCGGCGTGATCGGCGTCAAAACCATCGCTCTAACCCTTGGGTCGACGATGGGGCCTCCCGCGCTTAGGCTGTAGGCAGTGGAGCCCGTGGGGGTCGCCACCAGAACACCGTCAGCCGGATACGAGGTGATGTGGTGGTAGTCGATCGCAATGCCGAAGAACATCATCCGCGTTGCGATCGAACGTTGCACAGCAACCTCGTTCAAGGCATGCAGTGTCGCGACGACTTTGGCTCCGCGGACCAACTCGCCCTTGAGCATCATTCGCTCGTCAAAGACGCTCTCGCCGTCCAAGAACTGCTTGATCGCGTTCCGAACTTCTTTCGGCTCGCACTGCGTCACGAAACCGAACCTTCCGAAATACACCCCGAGAATCGGGGCGCAGGAATCCGCGCAGTACGAGGCCGCGTGAATGAGCGTGCCGTCGCCACCGAATGTTACGACGAGGTCGCAGTGCCCGAACTCCGCAGGGGGCACTGACGGCATGTCGTGCACGGCGGCGGAATCGGCGTCGAATGCAACATCAACAGACAGCTCTGACAACCATCGAGCGGTTGCCAGAGCTGCTTCGACCGCGTCTTCACGCCCAAGATTTACCAGGAAGTGAAGCTTGGGCACTGCCTTATGCTATCGAGAGATCATACTTAGCCGGTTCAGGTTCTTCCTCGCCTCCCCGTAGTTGGCTTCGAGGGCCAGCGCCTGCCGGTACATGTAGAGAGCTTCCTTCTTGCGATTCAACCGTTCGAGAGTCAGCCCAAGGTTGTTGAACGCCACAACATTGCGACGATCGGCCCGTACTGATGCTCTAAACCTGCTTTCGGCAACGGCCATCTTGTTTTCTTTGTATGCCAAGTTGCCCATTCCGAGAAGCGCGCCCGAGTTGTTCGAGTCGTTCATCAGCACCTTGCGATAGTGATAGTGTGCACCCTTCATATCGTTCCGTCGGTACTTAACGTGCCCGAGTTGAACGTGGACGTCGCTGTACTTCGAAGGTTCGTCTGCCCTTTCTGTGTGCAGGACCTCTTTCCATACCGGGATAGCCGCGTTGACGTTGTTATTGTAGACCTGGGCAGCGGCGAGGTTGATGCGAGCATCCATGTCGTTCGGCCGCATCCCGACCACTTTCGCGAACGAATCGGCCGCATCTGAGTATTGCCCCGCGTGGAACTGGGCAAGGCCCAGGTTGTTGAGAGATTCGGCGTGCTCGGCGTTAATAGCCAGAGCCTTGCGGTAGGACTCCGCCGCTGCGGCGTGATTCCCGGACTTGCCCTGCATCACGCCGAGGTTGTACCAAAGGCTGGCGCTGTTTGCCCCTGCGCTTGTGGCGCGCTCGATGGCGGCGGTGGCCTTCTCTTCGTTTCCGGTTTCGCTGTATGCGCGCGCCAAGGCGGTGCTCACGTCGGCATTCTGTTCGGCAGCCTCAAGGTAGGGGATGGCGTCTGCGTACCTTCCGGCTCTTGCCATGGCCATGCCCGCGTTCTGGTTGAACATCGAATTACTCGACGACATTCTGGCGGCGTCTGCAAAGTGGCTCGCTGCCTCCGCATCGCGCCCGAGCACGGTAAGCGACACGCCTAGATTGTTATGCGTCGCGGCATCGTCGGACTTTATCTCGATGGCCCTCATGTATGAGGAGACCGCCATCTCGTGTTCGCCTTTGTGAGCGTGAATGTTGCCGAGATTGTTGTGGGCGTCGAATGAATCGGGCTTGATCTCGGCAGCCTTTGTGTAGGCGTCGAGAGCCTTGTTCTTATCGTCCGCCCCCATGTACGCCGCACCGAGATTGTTCAAAATCTGAACATTGTCTGGCGAGGCTGCCCTGGCCCGCTCGAGCGGCGCGATCGCATCCGCGTGGCGGTTCATCTTCAAGTAAACGAAGCCAAGCCAACTGTTGACCTCTGCATTGTTCGGAGCTTGCTGAGCAAGGCTCTCCAGCCCGCTCGCCGCACCGGACAAATCGTTGTCATTATAAAGCTTGACAGCCTCGTTGAACTTCACCTGAAACTCATGGTCTTGAGCAATGCCCGACGCGAACAGCGTCAGAAGGGCTAGTGGCCACACTATACGTAATAGACTCTTCATTTTCATGTCCCTCTTATCCTCAGTTGTAAAACAGTATCGCACGCTATGCGAAGCTGACTATAGTATATACCCAGACTTCGCATTGCGAACCGGTCAGTCACGAATATAATATACGCCAGATGAATAACAGCGGTAGTGCAGGACGTCGCGGATGCGGGCTAGGTGGCGCCAAGCTGATCATTGCGCTGATCATGGCCGCGGTCGCTGTAATATCCTATATGAGCAGGACCGAGAAAAACCCGGTAACCGGCGAGAAGCAGCGGGTCGCCATGACGGTTGAGCAGGAGATCGCCCTCGGTTTGCAGGCAGCGCCGGGAATGACCCAGCAGTTCGGCGGTCTCGATCCCGACCAAGCCGCGCAACAACTGGTCGACAAGGTCGGAAGCCAGATCGTCGCGAGGAGCGTCCCCACCGATAACCCTTTCAAGAAGCATTTCCAGTTCCACGTGCTCGAGGACGCTCAGACAATCAACGCCTTTGCCTTGCCCGGTGGCCAGATCTTCATCACACGAGCTTTGCTGAGCAAGCTCGAGACCGAGGGTCAGCTCGCGGGCATCTTGGGTCACGAGATCGGGCACGTTCTTGCTCGCCATAGCGCCGAACAGGCTGCGAAGCAACAGTTGACCCAAGGCCTTGCCGGGGCGGCCGTCATTGCTACCTATGATCCATCGAATCCGGCGAGCCGCAATAGCGCCCAAGTTGCGCAAATGATCGGCGCCCTGATCAACATGAAATACGGCCGCGCAGATGAGCTCGAATCGGACAAGCTCGGCGTAGGGTTCGTGGCAAAATCCGGCTACGACCCGCGGTCGCTGGTTGGTGTTATGAAAATCCTTGCGCAGTCGGGCGGCCGCGGCGGGCCAGAGTTCTTTAGTACCCACCCCAATCCTGAGAACCGAGTAGAAAAGATCGGCGAAGCGATTCAGGGCGCATTCCCGAATGGCGTCCCCGCAGGCTTGAAAAAGTAGCAACGATCACCCATAGCATGGCGTAGTTACTACGAGGAGCAAAACCATGAACCTCGATATGAACCGAATGAAATCGCCGTGGACTGCGCTGGCAGTCCTGGGAGCTTTGGCTGTCGTCGCAAAGATTCGCCGTCATCGGCGGGAGCGCGACGACCGGAACCGTTCCAGCGAACATTTGGACGCTGCCGGCCGCGCCCCCAAGCACCCGGTGTGATGCTCCCGTAACTTGCAGGAGGTACTAATGTCTCAATCAGAAGAAGCTCGCGTCTACTCCACGACGGCAATCGTAGTCACGTTGCTTGTTATAGTAGCCGTCATTCTCCTTGCCTACTTTGCATGGTGGGCACCCAACAACACGGGGCCCGACACCGTTGTCAATAACCCGGCTCCGGTAGTCGTTCCCGACACAACGCCCGACACTACTATTATCACCCCGCCCGCTTCGGGAGCGCCAGGCGCCCCAGGACCGGCAGGCCCCGCCGGTGAGCCTGGACCTGCAGGTCCGCAGGGTGAGCCGGGCGGCACTGGTTCCGGCGGCGGCTCGTCAGGCGAATCGGGAGGATCTACCTCCGGCGGCTAATCTACTGCGGATAGCGCAATCGAATGAAGACAATCTCTAATAAACGGAGGTTGTCTTCTTTCTTGTATGATCTCCATTGATGACCCCGCAAGAACTCTTGAACTGGCAGCTCCAACACGTAGGGAAGCAATTGATGAAGGCATATGAAGGGATGGCTTCCTCGAGCTGGGATCACCGCAATTCGCCGGGGGCCATGTCTCCCCGCGAAGCGGCGGAACATTTATGCGAGTGCTACACGGCGTTCAATACCACTGCGGCCGGAGGCAAGCACGAGTGGGGAAGCTTTCAGCTCGTCGACAAGTCGGAAGCCAACCTGATTGCCACGATGAACACGATTCGCTGTCAGGCCGTCGCCACCGCCGTGGGAGCCGATGACGAAAATCTCCATCGTGAAGCGACCGAGTACCTCCTCACCCACGACGCATACCATGTGGGCCAGTTATGCGCATCACGGCTTGACAGTGACCCTAACTGGAACGCCTCCGCGATTTACGAAGAGTAGCCCTACTACGGCGTATACGTCACGAACTCCCGGTCCACTTTCGTGAACCAAGGGAAGGGCAGGGCCCGCATCGCCCTGTGGCGCACCCGGGTTATGACTTCATTGCTGCCTCCGATGTGATGCAACGGATTTGGGACAGTTACCGTCTTCGCGAGGTCGGGTTCGCCCCCGAAGGGCAACATTGTCGTGTCCAGGATGGTCCACGAGGAGGTCGTGTGGTTCCAGACCTCGATGATCTGGCGCAAGTTAGCCGTATTTCCCCGAGACTCACAAGAGACGTTGAGCTCCACAGGGGCATTTCCGGGAAGAACGTGAGTGAGAACGATCCTTATCGGATCGATCGCCGGCGCCACGACCCAGACGGGAGCGAGCTTCCAATAGAAGTCGTCGCTGGCAAGCAGGTCGTGGTGCGAGCCTCCAATGCTCCGCCCTGGGTCAAGAACCGCTCGGGAATGTTCAACGACCGTTGCCATCGCCTGCGTTTCGAATCTAGCGCTCAAATTGGCGACCAAATTGTTGTATCCCCATTCGGTGTCCGGCCATGACGTAGGATCGAAAGTAGGGTTGCCGAACCAGAACGGGCTGAAATCGCCGTTGGAATCGCGCCCCCAGCATGCGATGCCGCTCGATCCCGGCGATGGACCGGTCTTCAGGACAAGTTGCCCTCCGTTGCCGCTAACCTGAGTCAAGCCTCCGCCCCAGCGGACCGTCCATACGACGCTGTCAGGTACCTGCACGTTTGGGAACACGGTCATTGAGTGCGGGCCGTTCGAAGTGTTGATCGGCATCGGCGGCGATTCATAGAGCAAAGTAGCCGGCAAGCCTTCCGATGTCATATTGTCACGGGAGTAAAAGCGGATGATCGCGGATTCGAAACCTGTTGGCGTACCCGTGATATCGGTTATGTACTCGAACGTGAACGATGCTATATTTCTCCCGGAACCTTCGAAGGCTGCGTCATCGCCGAACTCGAGCTGGTTCATGACCCCTTCGGTCCTGCTAGTCGCCGCCATCGTGTCGAAAATAGTCCCCTCTGGGCCGCCGTTGG
This sequence comes from Fimbriimonadales bacterium, assembly GCA_051003155.1. Classification (GTDB taxonomy): domain Bacteria; phylum Armatimonadota; class Fimbriimonadia; order Fimbriimonadales; family ATM1; genus JACDEQ01. The sequence continues at coordinate 13,434 of JBPCLO010000051.1, forward strand.
CCCAGAGGGTCGCGCCGAAAGAGCCGTAAGGAGTCGTCCCGTTGGAATAGTCCCACTCGGTGTAGCTCCAGCCTTCACCCGGGTCTGCTCGCTGCCAAACCGAGATATCGCTCGCTCCAACGCTCGGAGGGCCGAAGTAGTAAAGCCCGATTCGGTTGCCTGGGTTGCCGTCTGGTCCCTCGAAAGCCGCCGTCCATATAAGCGTTGCGGGCACGATCACGTTCGGAACAGGAACCCGTTGCGATCGCCAACCTGCGTAGACAGTCAGTGAACCGCTGTCCCAGAGCAAGGTTCCCGGAGACGGCCTCGGTGGAGAGCCCACCGCAGGGCCATCCGGGGCATAAAACCGGATTCTTATTCGCTCGTTGCCAGTGGGGATCAAGAGGTCTGTAGCATAGTAAACGGTCATCTCCGTGACATTCCGATTGGCGCCCACGAGCGTTACTTCGTCGCCCCATTCTTGGAAATAACCGGTTATCTCGTGCACTTGGCCCGGTTGGAAGAAGTTTGTTGCCTTCCGGTCCTCAGGGCCGTTCCTATAAACGCTTCCTCCGGTCGCGTAAGCACCGACCGTAAGAGCCGCGCTTAGCACGGCCAGAGCTGTAGTCTTCATTTTTAAATTCCTTCCTTAAAGGCTTCTCGGCCGCAAGCTTTTTCTCTCGAGAAGGCGAACCTTCTCTGCACTTAAGATACCCCGAAATAATTCGGGCGTGATAGGTACAAACGCTCAAACTTTCGTCGGATTTGGACACTGGACGATTTACGAGGGCACTTAATCGGTGATGAGCGCAACGTTGGCTCAGTCAGAGGAACCAGGCAAGGGACACGGCAACTCAGGCGCATCAGTGAGAACTGTGGACTAGAATTCCCATTTTGACAACCAGCGATACGACGACCACGGTGATCTCCCCCCGAATCCGAACAGGTTTATCCGGAACGGAAGCGTTGCGGTTCAAGCCAGGATTGCCAGGAGGCTACGGAACCTGTCTTCGTCTTCCCGTGGATGACCCGAGTGGACCAAGCCATGTGGAGGATCACCCGTAAGGCCGCTGACCAAATGCTAAAGCCGCCGCAATGCGGTGCCTTTTTCTGTTCCTCCCGGGGCTTCTACCTGCGGCGGCGGATGGCTAGGATTCCCATGCCAAATGTCAGCGCGGCGATTGTGGTCGGTTTCGGCACCGGGGTGATGGCCAAGCGCTCGAAGCCAAAGAGCGGCGCACCGGCAACGTCCACAATGTTGGCCACGAAGGTTGCCTCACCGGTAGTCGTATCTACAGTGTAGGTACGGCCTCCGCTGACGATCATCCAAAGTTGATCCGCGTCATCGAAGGCTGAGCCCACTTCCTGCGCCACGTCGCCCAGATTCAACCACCGATCAGGGACTGGCTGCCGTCGGCCAAATCAACCGAGTACAACGCATCGCGAAACATCCAGTCTGCCGAGTAGGCGTTGCGGCCGAGTCGATCGCCAGGTTGTCTCCGAAGATTGTCGAACTGCCCACGAGCGTAGCGGCACCCGTGCCCACGTCGATGGTGTACAGGCTCGAGATTCCTTCGGCTCCATTCAAGTTGTAAATGGTGCCGTTATGGAACTCCAATCCGGCGCCGCTTCCGTCGCGGTCTCCGGTCATGCCGATCATCGAGCCGGGCAGGACCGTTATGTCCCAGAACTCGTCGGTCCCGCCGCCGATCGTGTAGAGGTTTCCAGAATCGTCGAACGTCAAACCTTCCCCGTCACTGAACGCGACCTTGCCCAGGTCGGTCGCGACACCCGTATTCAGATTGATTTCCCAAAGATGGTCGTTGGCGTTCGTGTTGATCGAGTAGCCAATAACATCTCCCGTAAGAGCCGAAGCCGCAAGCGCCGAAATGCAGGCGACAACAAGGGTTCGCATTTTGATTCTCCTTTTCCCATTTCGCCCTTGAACTTAGGGCTGTACTAGGTATCTACTCACTTTCTACCGATCTGATTCGCGCTCAGGATGTAACCGCGGTCGCGGGGCGCAGCGAAAGAGGTAACTTTGCCGGAATCCCATGAAAGCCATCCACTTAGCGAGCCTCTCGCTGTTATTGATCGGTAGCGCCCAAGCGCAATCGGATCTGCTGCCGGAGGCCATCGCTCGTCCCTCTCCTTTCTCGGCGCCAGCTGCGAAAGTTCAGCACGCCCCAGAACGGCAATTCGACTTGCTTCACTTGCGAGTTACCCTACACGTCGACTATCCTGCGCGAACCATCAAGGGAACCTCGATGAACCGAATCCGTCCGCTGACGAGTGGAGGAACACAACTGGTCCTTCACGCAGGCAAACCTGTTGAGGTCTCGGGTGTCCTGATCGACCGGCGTCCGGCCACCTACAGGCGTGACGGAGAGCGCCTGCTCATTACGACGGCACCAATTAAGAAGGAACGAACGACGGAGGTGGAGGTCCGTTTTTCTTCGAAAAAGGGGAAGGGCGGCTTTCATTGGATCGAGTCGAGGACCGGGCAGCCGGAGCGCGCCGGCTTCTGGACACAAGGCGAAACCGAGTTGAACCGTGACTGGGCGCCCACGTGGGACTACCCCAACGACTTCACGACCAGTGAAACGATCACGACTGTCCCTGCGGACTGGAGCGTCGTGGGCAACGGCAAGCTGATTTCGAACCGCGTCGCCGGCGGGAGACGCACGTTCACCTGGCGCATGGACCAGCCGCACGCAACCTACTTGCTCAGCTTAGTCGGCGGGCCGCTCGAAATTCGCCAGGACACCTGGCAAGGCGTGGAACTCCTCTATACAGTCCCCAAGGGGAAGGCCCACCTCATCGAAGATTCCTTCGGCGACACCAAAGACATGCTTTCTTACTTCTCGGGCATCCTCGGCGTCAAGTACCCCTGGAGCAAATACGCCCAGAACGCGATGTACGATTTCGGCGGCGGAATGGAGAACATCAGCTCCACGACCCTCGGACAGGACGCGCTGACCGAAAGGCGCGAGGGCTTCAGGGCGATGGCCGGGCTAAACGCCCACGAGCTCGCCCACCAATGGTTCGGCGACCTGGTAACGTGTGCCAACTGGGGCGAACTCTGGCTGAACGAGGGCTTCGCCACTTTCTTCGGTGCTCTCTACTCGGGCCACAGCCGCGGCCGCCACGCCTACGACCAAGAGATCGAAGGCCATATGCAAGGGTACTTCCAAGAATCCCGCAGGTACAAGCGGCCGCTCTCCACGAATTTCTTTTCCGACCCCGAGGCGATGTTCGACGCGCACAGCTACCCCAAAGGCTCGGCGGTCTTGCACACTCTGCGCCGCTACATGGGTGACAGAGCGTTTCTCAAGGGGCTAAACCACTACCTTCGCACTTATCGCCATAAATCGGTCACCAGCCTGCAGCTCGCCCAGTCCATCTCAGCCGCCACGGGGATCGATGTCAAGCCGTTCTTCGATCAATGGGTTTTCAAGCCGGGCCATCCAGTTATAGCACACAGCTGGACTTGGGAGGAGAGAACCAAGAGGGCATACGTATCCATTGAGCAGAAGCAGAATACAGCTGACGGAACACCCATCTACGACCTCCATGTGGAGATTGGTTTGATTTCCGAAGGGAAGTTGACCCGCAAGAAACTACGGAGCCATTTAGCAGGCTTGCTCTACCCAATTAGCCTAACCTCGAAGCCCGATGCTATTATCTTCGACCCCGACCACGATTTCCTTCGCGAGATTCCCAGTTTGAACTGGAGCACGTGGGAACTTGCACCGATCCTGGAATTCGCCCCGTGCGGTTTGGATCGCACGGAGGCCATGCGCCGCCTACTCGCGAACAATCCTACCGCCGAATCCATCACGCTCGCGCAGCGCATGGTTCGGGCGGATAACGGCATGTTCCCGTCGATCACCACGATCGAGCCGCTCGGCAATCTCGCGAAGCCGGAACTGCGCGGCCTGTTCCTCGATTTCCTGCGCCACAAGAGTTTCAGCCGGCGAGCGGAGGCCGTTTCTGCCTTGTCCAAGCTTCCCGAAGACGGCGCGACGACTGCGAGGCTCCGGGCCCTCATTAACGCAACCGACCCGGTCGATGTCGTCGTGGCATCCATCAAAGCTCTCGATAAACTGAACCCGAAGGCGAACGAGGCCGTAATCCGCAGAGCCCTGTCGATCCCGTCGCTCCGAGGGGAGATCAAAGCCGCCGCAACCGAGGCGCTGAAATAGAGTTCGCTTCTGAAGATGCGTCTAACCTGATGATGACCGGGAAGGCAACAAATGCGATCAGTGCCAAGACTATGGCGAGGAACTCTTCGCCGACAGCGTCCAATACGCTGGCTGTCAGGCGAACTAAGCGCTCTGAGAGTCGCTTCATCTTTTTATAGCGAGTTTTCCCGGCTAGGATTCTAACCTAAATTTCTTCGCTAGACCGCATGCGGGGTTCCGTAGATCGCCCGCGGCGTTCGCGAGATCGCTCACTGCCCCCGCTAGATGGCCTAGCGCCCGCGCCAAATCGCCTAGCGCTCCTCCAGATCGCGTGGCGAAGAAGGGTCGTGAAGCAAGGTGGCTGGCGGACTAGGATTCGAACCTAGATTCTTAGAGTCAAAGTCTAATGTCCTGCCATTGGACGATCCGCCAATGCGAGGCGAGTATACCGGCAGGGCCTGGGTTCCACCCTTCATAATCACGCCCGTGTTTCGCCGGAAGTCCAAGGAGCGGGTTCAGCCCGAGTGGATCATCGTTGGCCTCGGCAACCCGGGCGGCGAGTATGACGGGACGCGCCACAACGTCGGTTTCGAGGTCGTCCGAATCCTGGCGGAAGGCAACGCAATCAAACTCGACACTCGGAGGTTTCAATCCCACTTCGGCGTCGGCAATATGGGCGAAAAGCCCGTCGCTCTCGTGAGGCCGATGACATACATGAACCTGAGCGGCCAAGCTGTAGCCACGCTCCTGCAGCACTTCAACCGAGGGCCCGACCGGCTCGTCGTCGTTTACGACGATATGGACTTGCGCGTGGGGCGAGTTCAAATCCGGCCCCACGGCGGCGCGGGCTCGCATAACGGCATGAAGAATATCATTGCCCTCTTGGCGACCAGGGGCTTTCCGCGAGTCCGCATCGGAATCGGCGGCCCGTCGGCGAGCGGGATCGAACATGTCCTCAGCCACTTCCACCGGGACGAGATCGACGCCATTCGCGACGCGATCGCGGCCGCTGCCGAAGGTTGCGCGCTGATCGTGGCCGAGGGCGTTCCGCTCGCGATGAACCGAATCAACAAACCCGGGGGGGGCCTTGAACTGGAAAGCTCTGAGTGAGGAATCGGCGCTGCGCGGGCTGGACCTGACCGATTTGCAGCTCCAGTCCTTCGAACAATTCGAGGAGCGCCTCTACGAAGCCAACGAAGTCATGAACCTGACTCGTGTTCCTAAGGCGGAATGCTGGTCCAGGCACTTTCTGGACTCGCTAAGCCTATCTCTCCTGATCCCCGACGGAGCGAAACTGCTCGACATCGGTTCCGGTCCAGGAATGCCCGGCGCGTGCCTCGCCATAGCAAGACCTGACCTGGAGGTGGCCATAATCGAGAGCTCGGGGAAGGCGTTGGGCTTTCTGCGAGATACCTTTGGCGGGAAGCAGGTTCAAGCCCTCGTGAAGATCGTCGAAGGAAGAGCGGAAGAGCTCGCCCATGTCAAAGAGTTCCGCGAGAAATTCGACGTGGTGACGGGGCGCGCCCTCGCCCCTCTACCCGTCCAGATCGAGATCAGCGCGCCATTCGTGAGTCTGGGAGGCACGTTCATCCCCATGAGGACCGACAAAGACGCAGAGTTGCCAGCCGAATGCGCAGCAAAACTCGGCCTGCAGCTACTCGAAGCGCGCACATGCACAATAAGACCTTTGCAAGCGACTCGCTACTTCCCGGTATACCAAAAGCAGAAGCGAACACCAGTCTCATACCCGCGCGCGTGGGCCACGATTCGGCAAAGGCCTTGCGCATGACCAAGGAAGATCGAAAGCTCCTCTTCATTCAAGGCGACATCAGCGGGGCCATGGGCGCAATCCTCTATTACTGGCCGATTTTCTTCAAATTTCGTTTACGCGAAAACCCCGGCTACGACTACGCCACGCTGTTTCGCCCAAATGTCGATTACGCCGTGCAGGCGATCGCTCAAGCCGACGCTTTCATCTACTACGGCCACGGAAATAGCGGAGGCATATGGCTGAGCCATCGGAGCGGTTCGTCGATGAGCCAGCGCTTGGCCGCCGCAGAAGTCGGCCAAATCGCCGACGAGCGGAAGCAGATGGGCAAGGGCCCGCTCGACTTCGTCCAAATTGCGGGGTGCGATACGTTCCGCGATCAGGAGTGGATCGACGCTTGGCTAGATGTGGCGATGGAGGTCCGCGGCTTCGACGAAGTGACGTACAACTGGCGCAGACCCTTTAGAATCCCCAAAGAGAAGCGGTTCCGAAGACCGTCATCATAGCCCCGGCCCCGCCATCTCGATCCTGCCCACGCAGGCTTGAACCGTACGCCGGGCCGCGCTCAGCCTCGCTTAATCCCGGCGGATGTTTTTCGTCACGAAGGCGAAGTGGGGCGCTCGTTCGTGGGGACGCATCGCCACTTTCGCGTTGGCGTTGTCATATCCGCCAACCTGCTCGTGTACTCGTTGGCCCGATCCAGACGCTGATGCAGCTCCAAAACTGAGCAACCCACAAGAGAAGTCGATCGCACGCTCAAGGTTCTCAACCGTGAAGCTCGCATGCCAAACACGATGAATACCAGGGTTATAATTTAGCCGAAAGCGGGGTCGAGCTCCTTCACTCTATTTGCCACGGTAGCTGAATTGCTTCGGTGGCAAAGCTTCGTCGCGAGCAAATGGAGGGAGGGTTGGAAACTGAGGAAATGCCGGTTCTCGACGTGCCAAAGCGCGAAGGTTGAATATCCAGAGAAACATCGGGGCGGCGATCGAAATGCTCAAAGCGTTCAGCCAATCCGGGCCGAGTTGCATCAGCAGGAAGAGTGCAAGACCGGCGGCTACGCAAAGCCACTTCGACCGCGGTCTCGTGGTCGAAGTGGCTAGCAGCGGCAAGAAAGCCGGAAAGACGTAAACCGCGTATCGGCCCTTGGCTCCCGGCAGGATCAGATAGAGTGCCGCGCACCAAGCTGCCATAACGAGCAGGGTCGCCAAGACCGGGCTATCGGCAAGATGCCGAGCCGCCCTGGACGTAACGAGTGCCGTTACCGCAAGAATCGCAAGCCGCATCAGGTTCGCGACAAACAGTACGTGGGATGCCCCGAGATAAAGGTGTGGGAGCCAGAGCGCGCGAGAGTGGAACGGCTCTTGGTTAGTCAAGTAGCGGAGCATCACGGCGTCGATGCCTTGATTCGAGAACGCGGTCGGGTCCGCCGAGTCCGCGAATCTCCCGCCAGGTGCGAGGAGCGAGTAATCGACGAAGCCGATGGCCAGCTCCCATGCTCGCGCACCGTACAGAAGGAACGGCACAACGATAACAAGCCCCGCCAAGCATAGCGCAATTCTCGCCAATTCATGGTGTCGGCGAAACACGGCCGGCACGCCAGCCAGGATCGCAGGATATACCTTGACGCTCGCGGGCAGAGCGATGCTCAGCGCTGCCAGCCACTTTCGATTCATCGCAATTGCCCATACGTACAGAAGCCAACACGAGACGAACAGGACGCTGAACTGCCCAACCTGGATGCAGGACGAGCCCAGCGCCAAAAGAATCCCCGACGCCCATAGAAAAGATGATTCGTATGCGTGGCTGTCCTGTTCGAGGCGCTTCACGATTCCTGCGAGTAGCCAAATGCCGACGCCGAGCAAGCACAGGTTGAAGGCAGCCCACACGACGGCTGCCGCAGTCGGAGACAGGGGTGCAAGACCATAAAGCGCTCCCATCCCCGTGGGTGGGATGCAGTTGTACCAGCCGGTCGGCGTGTCGATCGCTCTGTAAAACTCTCCCCCCGCGCCATTGCTCAGCGCCACTGCGCCTCGGTGGAAAACGCTGAAATCTGTTTGGCTATCTCTTACTCGTGCAACCAGGGAAAGGGCCTGTGACAGGGCGCCCAGCGCAGCCAAACCGAAGAATATCTTCGATGCTGCCGAGCCCTTCGCGGCCAAGTTCTTCAGTTTTCGATCAGCCGCTCGAACTCGCCCCGGTCTTTGGCCTTGAGCGCTGCCTCTTCATGGGTGACGATGTGGTGTCGCACGAGGTTCGCCAGCGACTGGTCCAAAGTTTGCATGCCGAGCTTCATACCCGTCTGGACGATCGAACTGATTTGATAGGTCTTGTTTTCGCGAATGAGATTCCTGATCGCGCCCACCGCGTTGAGCATTTCGAAAGCTGCAGTGCGCCCACGACCGTCCGCCCTCTTTACGAGCGTCTGCGAAATCACGCCGACCAGGTTCACCGAAAGCTGCATCCTAACTTGTTGCTGCTGGTGCATCGGGAAGACGTCGATGACTCTGTCAACGGTCTGCACAGCGTCGACGGTATGCAGCGTGCCGAACACCAGGTGGCCCGTTTCAGAAGCGGTAATCGCCAGCTGGATCGTGTCAAGGTCCCGCATTTCGCCAACCAAGATGACATCAGGGTCTTGTCGCAGCACGTACTTAAGCGCGTTGGCAAAGCTTAGGGTGTCGAAGTCGAGTTCCCGCTGATTGATGACCGCCATATCGTCTTCGTGGATAAACTCGATTGGGTCTTCAACCGTGACGATGTGGCACGCCTGGGTGTGGTTGATGTAGTCAATGCAGGCAGCCTGCGTAGTCGACTTTCCGCTGCCCGCAGGGCCAGTCACCAGCACGAGCCCGCGCGGTCTGTCGCAAAAGTTCTTCACGATCTGGGGCAGACGCAAATCTTCGAGCGTTTCGATCTCGAGCGGAATGACGCGGAATGCTGCTTGGACGAGCCCACGTTGCTGGTAGACATTTCCGCGAAACCTGGCCAGATCCGGCAACTCGTAGGCGAAATCCAGCTCCAGTTCCTTAAGGAAACGCCTTCTTTGAACGTCGCTAATCACCGCGAAAATCTCCTCCTGTGCCGTTTCGGCGGTAAAGGGCTCCTCTGAATCGTCTTGCACGAGTTCGCCATGCACGCGGAAATATGGAGGCGCCCCGGCCTTAATGTGGAGGTCGGAGCCTTCCATCGCGACCGTCTTTCGCAGCAATTTGTCGATCCTATCCAACGGGAGCTGCCTCGATAATTCCCATGTTCATTGCGCGTCGCTGGAATTCTTGCGGAGCTTGGCTGCGCGCAAGGGCGTGGTCGTAATCGATCTGGCCGTTCTTGAGCAACTCCAAAAGATGGCTGTCGAGGGTTTGCATCCCGAACTCGTGTCCGGTCTGAATATCGAGGTAAATCTGATGGGTTTTGCCTTCGCGAATGAGTGTCCGCACGCTCGGCGTAGCTACAAGAACCTCGAATGCGGCGACCCGGCCCTTCTCGTCTTTCGTCGGCAGAAGTGACTGGCTGATGACCGCCTGAAGCGTCACTGCAAGCTGAGTGCGGATTTGGGCCTGCTGGTCTGGCGAAAAAACATCCACCATCCGGTCGATCGTCTGCGCGGCGTCGACGGTGTGCAGTGTGGACATGACAAGGTGGCCGGTCTCAGCAGCGGTTATTGCGAGCTGGATTGTTTCCAAGTCGCGCATCTCTCCTACCAGGATGACGTCCGGGTTCTGGCGCATGACATGCCGAAGTGCATCCGCGAACGAGTGCGTGTCGACACCCAATTCCCTTTGGTTGATAATCGAAACCTGATCGGTGTGCATGTACTCGATCGGGTCCTCGATCGTCATAATATGCTGTTTGCGCTGACTGTTGATGTGATTAACAAGAGCAGCAAGAGTTGTACTTTTCCCGGAGCCAGTCGGTCCCGTTACCAGTATTAGACCACGAGGCAGTAGCGCAAGCTGCTTCGTCACCTGCGGGATTTGCAACTCGTCGATCGTCTTCACTTTGAATGGAATGACACGGAAAACCGCGCCCAGCGAACCCCGATGCCAAAACATGTTGACCCTGAATCGGCTTAGGCCTTCGACCTGGTGAGATAGGTCGAGCTCTTTGAAGCTTTCGAGTCTGGCCCAGCGTTCATCGGTCAGGATGCTTCTCAGCAGTGCCGTGGTCTGCTCTTCGGTAAGGGCCGGGTAATCGGTCCGGATCAGCGTGCCATGAACCCGCATCACAGGCGGCAATCCGGCCTTGATGTGAAGGTCGCTCGCATCGCGGCTAACAAGCTCCCTCAGCAGGTCGTCGATCGAGAGTTGCATGCCTTAGCGGCGCAGCAACTGCCGAAGTTCCGAAACGACACCGGCGTAACTCAGCGCGACGTCCTCGGTAATGACACCAGCCTTCACATATTTGACCAAGCTCTGGTTCATGGTTTGCATGCCCCAGAAGTGGCCTTCGCTGATTGCGTGGTACAGCTCGCCGAAGTGGCCCTCTTCCACCAACTTGCTGATCGTCGGCGTACAGATCATGACCTCTGCGGCGACAACGCGGCCGTTGCCATCCGCACGTGGCACCAGCTTCTGCGAAACTACCGCTCGTAGGGAACCCGCAAGCCGCATGCACAGGTGGTTCTTTTCGTGCGGCGGGAACATGTTGATAATACGATCGAGGGTCTCGCCAGCACTCGGTGTGTGCACGGTGGACATGACCAAGTGGCCGGTCTCACCTGCCTGCAGGGCTACGTTCATCGTTTCGACGTCGCGCATCTCACCGACGAGGATGACGTCGGGCGCCTCGCGTACGACTGCGCGCATCGCGATGTGGAAGTCGTGGGTGTCGATGTGAACCTCGCGCTGGCTGATATAGGAGAGCTTGTCCGCGTGGACAAATTCGAGCGGGTCCTCGATCGTGACGATGTGGGCCTGACGAGTCTTGTTTATTACGTCGATAATCGCCGCCAGCGACGTGGTCTTTCCGCAGCCGGTGGGCCCCGTGAAAAGTACGAGTCCTTGTCTGATTTTTGCCGATTCGTTTAAAACGGGCGGCAGCCCGAGCTGCTCGACCGACAGAATCTCGAGCGGAATCAATCGGAAGACGCCTGCATGGCCGCCGCGCTGGAAGTAGAGGTTTGCGCGGATGCGCATCATGTCGCCAACGGAGAACGCGACGTCCATTTCGAGGCGATCCTCGAACTGAGCGGCCTGCTTGCTGGTCATCGTGCTAAGGATCAGGCGCTTGGCCTGCTCGTCGTCGATGACCTCCCAGTCGCCGGGCAACGGCTTTACCAGCGCGTGCTGCCGAATCTTCGGCACTGACCCGGCCTTGATGAATAAGTCCGAACACTTCTCTTTGTAGGCGATTTTGAGAAGCTCGTGGAGAGTGGCGTCCTCGATTTTTGCCATGTTGATTTTGTACCTCTAAGCCTGCCCTGCCTTTTGCTTCGCTTTGCGACCTGGGCGCAGGGCGAAGTATACCAAAACACCTGCCGCAACAGCGGCGGCGGCCACCCACGGAACGAGGTGGCCACCGGATTGCACCTTAGACGCTTGCTGTGCCTGTTTCGTTTGATCCTGAACAGTCTCTGGAATTCGAATCTGATCGGGGTTCTGAGTTTTCAGCGTCACCCGATAGTCCACGGCGTTGAGGTTCGCATCGTATTGAGAAATAACGTTCGCAGCGCCCGACGATTTAGCGACCGTGACGCCCTCCTTGGGCCGTTCATTCTCGAAGGTTATGGCCAGCATTTCGACCCGGTGCGCTTCCGGCCCGCCCGCGAATGCCCGAGCGAACGCATTCAACTCAAGAGTTCCCGCTTGCCGGTCGATCAGACCGTTCATCGCGAAGCTGGCCGTCAACATGTTTCCGATCATTCCGCCGGCGGCGGTGTAGACGATTTCCAGGCCGCGGATGTCCGTGTTCTTATACTGGCCGAGCCTCTCGATTTGATCGGCGAGAAGATCCTTCGGATATTTCTCGTCTTGCATTCGAATCACAACATACTCGGGGCCGACGGAGGATTTTTTGACATTGATGTGGACGTCCGGCCTTCCCGATAGGAGCACTTGGGGTTGGGCAAGCGCCGGCAAGGCCAATCCGACAAAGATCGAGGCGGAAAGGGAAACGAACCGGGCCACGCCCGATGCTACCTTGTAAGTTTGGCTCCCGGCAGCCGCCGAGGGCCAAGCTCTATCGTCTTCTGCCCAGCGCCAAAAGCGCCAAGCCGACCATCAGCGCAGCCAATAGCCCTGGCTCGGGAACCGGGTTACCGCCAAGCTTCGCCTACCCATCGTTGGGCGGGATGCCTTGCAGGTGCAACCATGCGAACAGATCTGTAGGTTCGCCAGAGTGCGTCGCGGTCGTAAAGGTCCCGGTGTCTAAACCTCTACCCGTAAGCGTAACCGTTGCAGACAGTCCCGGTAAGAACCGCCCGTCAGGAGGTGAGTTGACAAACTCGATCCTCATGTCGAACTGGTAACCGACAATGGTAAAGAAGTCATCGCCAAATTCAGGCGTACTTTCTATATGCGGGTCCAACGGCTCCATCGCCGCGATGTCAGTTGGGACCGACAACAAGCCATGTCAAGTTCGGTGGAACTGCCCTGCTTCGGATGTCAAGCTGTGATCGAGCCTTAGCTCGACGGTATTAGGCCCGAGGTCTGTCAATGTGAGCGTGGTCCACGGCGGGGTTCCCCCCGGAGTATCCCCCGTGATGACCTCGTCGAATGTGTAGACCAAGATGTCGGCTCGGGCGTTCATGCCAAAACCTACGAGAAACAAAGCCGCGGCAGTCACCGCGCACGCGCGACCATTGAAGGTCGCGCAAATTAGAGCGCGACTAATCCCAAATTTGCCGTCAAACGGCAACAATGCAATATTTCACAAGAATGTCGAACTTAGGTTCGGCATTCTTGCGAGTTTCTAAGCGCTACTTTTCATGCAGGCCGAGGTGCCGCAAAAACGCCTTCATATTCGGCTCTCGACCCAGGTAGTCCTCGAGCATATCCATCTCGTCCACGCTCCCACCGCGTGCCAGGATTTTCTCGCGATAGTATTGCCCGGCCTTCGGGCTGAGCAGCCCGAGTTCCTCGAATCTTTGGAACATGTCTTGAGCGTAAACGAGCGACCACAGATAACCGTAGTAGGCGCCTTCATAACCGACCAGATGCCCGAAGGAAGCCTGGAAGTAGGTCAACGGAACGGGCTTGTAAAGCAATACTTTTCCGTACACATCGTTGCCGACCTGAGTGGAATCCACGTCGCCGCCCGGCGCAGTGTGGTAGGCCTGGTCCATAAGGCCGAGATAGAATTGGCCCTCGGTTTCGAGCCCGCTGCCCAGCGTTCTCGCCTTTTTCATGCCCTCGAGCATCTTATTGGGTAGCGGCTCGTTGGTCTTGTAATGCTTGGCAAATGTCTTCAAAACCTCCGGCGACCAGACCCAGTTCTCCATCATCTGAGAAGGCGCCTCCACGAAATCACGCGCGACCTTCGTGCCCGAAAATCGCCCAAGCCTCGTGTTTGTCAAAATCTGGTGCAAGCCGTGTCCGAATTCGTGGAAAAAAGTTTCCACCTCGTCGTGAGGAAGCAGGGATGGCTTGTCCGCCGTCGGCTTGGTGAAATTGCATACCAGCGCCGCAAGCGGCGTCTGCACGGATCCATCTTTGTCGGCCTTACGAGGCCGAAGGCCCCAGCAAGCGGCGTGATTGTATTTATTCTCGCGCGGATAAAGGTCGGTGTAAAGGCGTCCAAGAAGCTCGTTCTTCTCCTTTTCCCAAACCTCATAAAGCTTAACGTCTTCGTGCCAAATCGGCAGGCCCATCTCTTTTGCCTTGCTCGTAACATCGCGGTATTCGATCCCGTACAGCGCCGAAGTAATGCTGAACAAACCGTCGACGACCCGTTCCATCGGGAAATACTCTGCGACCTTCTCGCTGTCAACCGAATACTTATGTTTCAAGAGCCGCGTCTTGTAGAACGAATAATCCCACTGCTTGAATTCGGCCTTGCTATTTCTGGTGTGCTTACGCTTTTCGTTCTGAAATTCATCGAAATCGAGCAGCGCCTTTTTGCGCACGATCGGCTTCAGGTCTTCATAAAACTTGGCCACATTCTCGTCGGTTTTCGCCATTCGCGTTTCGATTTCGTAATCCACCGTCGTGTCGTAACCGAGCATCTTCGTCGCTTCTGCACGCAGTTTGATCAGGCGTTCGAGCGTGCGGATATTCTCGCTTCCTCCTCGCCGTCTGTACGAGATCCAGGCCTTTTCTCGCGTGAGGGGCACCTGGCAATAGTCCATTAGCGCGCCATAGGAGGGCCCGTCCAGCTTGTAAAGGATCACGTCGGCGGCTTTCTCCTGCCGATCGATCGTGTCTTTGGGCACACCCTTTAACTCGGAAATTAGAAGCGGCACCCGCGTGTTGTCTTCGGCAATCTTCTGATCGAACTCGATGCCGAGTTTGCTCAGCTCTTTCTCGATTTCCTTTAGCTTTTCGCGATCACCGGCAGAGAGCTCCATGCCGGCTCGCCGATAATCGCGCATCGTGAATAAGAGCATGCGCATCTCTTCGCCCTCAAGATTTGGCTTAGTGTCTGCGTAGGCTTTGATCGCCTTGTAAAGGTCCTCCCGCTTGCCCATTTCGATGTACCAGTTCGTCACCGTCTCTTCCGCCGCGCGCGATGAGTCGCGCTCATTGGCATCGGTAGAGACGTACTGCATGAACAGAATCAGCGACGTGTCGTTGTCGAGCCGAACGTCCATAGCGTCGAGTGCGCCCAGCGTATTCTCGAAGGTGCGCTGTCCATTAGGTACCGCAATAATCGCCGCCACGGCAGCGTCAGCGCGCGCCAGCGCATCCTTGATTGCCTGCGGCGCTTCCTGGGTGACGCCCAGCGAGCATAGCCAAAAGCAAATTCCGATGACAAAAAACCGAAACTGTTTTAATAATCGCATCTGTTGATACTGTGGCACGGCGCGGGGATGCCTCGCAACTCCAAGAGCTTAGACGTGTATCCAATCCGTTTGTGCAGGACTAGTGTTTCGCCCCAACTTTGCAAGCTCAACGCGACTGCCTGCCTTGAGGCGCAGAATCGCAAAATGCAGTACCACGTGGATAGTCGTTTCGCCGTGAATGGCACCCTTCAGTCTGCACATTCTTCAATTGTCCGCGGCCAGTCCTCTTCAACAGCCTAGAGAGAGCGCGATCGGCGAGTACGCGGTCTTGGTTTTAGCATCGAGCGCAGTAGTTGATCTCGCGGTGAACCTGTGGAAGCGGGTGCTCATCTGTTCACCTTCTCCGCGTGGACGATGCGTTGGATCGGCATCCCGCAGACGCGACAAGGCTTCCGGTACCGGCCGTGAACATTGAAGTCCTTGCGAGAGGCCGTGACCTCGCCCTTGCCGGGGAAACGCTCGCCGAACTCGCTCCGCAGCTTCTCGATCCAATGGGAAAGCGTGTCGCGGGTGGCGATTCGGAGGCGCCCGACTTCGTCGGCGGAGAGGGACTTCGTGAGCTGAAGGGGCGACAGGCGCGCCGCGAACAGGATTTCGTCCGAGTAGGCGTTTCCGATCCCACTGAACCTATTTGGCTGGGTCAGCGCCCTCTTTAGTGTGCGGTTCTCAGCCGGAAGCGCTTCGGCGAATTGATCGATCGTCGGGGCCATGGGATCGATTCGTCCCGGATCGTGGGCCGCCAAGCCTTCCATGCCCGAAACGATGTGGATGGAGGCGCGGCGCTTGGTTTCGGCCTCGGTGAGCGCGTCCTCAGTTGACCCAAGGAATTTGCAATTTGTGCGTGAGCTGAGGCCATAGACGCACTGTGAAACTCTTCCTTCGCGAGCGGGTCGTCTTTCATCTGTTCGAAAAGAGGTCCGTACTTGCTCCGAACGAGTGCATCAAGTTCCATCCGCAGTTTGGTTTCGTCCATCTTACGCCACCATTTTCTCGCGCGGATCGGTCAGATGGCCCGTTAGAGCCGTAGCCGCGGCCGTAATTGGGGAGACCAGGTGAGTTCGTGAGCCGGGGCCCTGCCGACCTTCGTACGGGCGGTTGCTGGTGCTGGCGCTACGTTGTTTCGGGTGCAGAATATCGCCGTTCATGCCGAGGCACATGCTGCAGCCCGCATGGTGCCATTCGAAGCCGGCCTCGACGAATATCCGGTCTAATCCTTCAGCCATGGCCGCCATCCGCACGGCCTCGCTGCCGGGCACGACCATCGCGCGAACGCCTTCCGCAACCTTCTTTCCCCTGACCATCGCAGCCGCCTCCCGCAAATCTTCCAGGCGGCTATTTGTGCAACTTCCGATAAAAACAGTGTTGATATCAAGTTCCGTCATCGAGGTTCCCGGTGCGAGTCCCATGTACATTTGGGCCCGCTCCTCGCTTGCGTCCTTCGGCTCGGGTACCGATCCGCCGATGTCGACGGTCATGGCGGGCGTAGTTCCCCAAGAGACCTGGGGCTCCAGCGAACCGGCATCCAGTTGTACCGTTTCGTCGAAGGCCGCGCCGTCATCCGACGGCAGTTCTTTCCACTGTTCGACCATGCGATTGAAGGCGGCTCTCTTCGGGGCGAACGGGCGATCCTCGGCGGCGATGTACTCGAAAGTAGTTTCGTCTGGGGCGATCATTCCGGCGCGCGCGCCCATCTCGATGCTCATGTTGCAGATGGTCATGCGACCGCTCATCGGAAGCGCGCGGATCGCCTCGCCTCGATACTCCACCACATGGCCGGTTCCCCCCGAAGCGCCGATTTTGCGGATAGTCGCCAAAATAACGTCCTTCGCGGTGACCCCCATTCGCAAGGCGCCACTAACTTCGACAGCCATCGCCTTCGGCTTGGTGGGCGCTCTCAGGGTCTGCGTCGCCAGGACGTGCTCGACCTCCGTTGTTCCGATGCCGAACGCCAAAGCGCCGAATGCACCGTGAGTGCTCGTGTGGCTGTCGCCGCAGACGATGGTGGTCCCGGGCAACGTAAGTCCGAGTTGAGGGCCGATTATATGGACAATTCCCTGGTGGCTATCCAAGTATCCCCAGAGAGACACGCCGAATTCCTTGCAGTTCTTGCTCAGCGTCTCGATCTGCATGCCGCTGAGGGTCGCCGTGTCGATGGGTCGGCCGTCTGTCGGCACATTGTGGTCCACGGTCGCGAACGTGAGATCGGGGCGGCGCACTCTTCGCCTGTGCTCGCGCAAGCCGTCGAAGGCCTGCGGCGATGTCACCTCGTGCACAAGATGCCGGTTGACGTAAAGCAGCGCCCCGCCACCGGGCAATTCGGTGACGACATGGCTATCCCAAACCTTGTCGAAAAGCGTCTTCGGCACAATACTAAGTTTACTGCGAGTTGGGATTACTCTCTCAAGCCTTCCTACCGCAAGCCTTGCAGAATCTCCAGTCGCTTTGTATCCGGCCACCACAATGCACGCAATACATACTGGCAGGGGTGGGAACTGAGGCGACTGGTTCGGGTGCCGAGATACTCGAACCAAGGCCCCCATCATCGCTTGAAGGTGGTCTTAGAGGTTGGGGCATGTCCCCTGGGCGTCCACGGAACACGATTGTGATGGCGACGTAGAGTAAACCGGCACCCAACAGGAGAAAAAGAGCCCAGCTATCGCCACTTTGTTCCGAAGCAAGAAATTGCCAAGCCGCGTAAATAAGCCCCAATCCATTTATGAAACAGTACCAAGCAAGACAACCACACGTTCTGCGCCTCGCACTACCCTCTTCCATGCCAATTGCAGTATATCCCCCATTTATGCCTCCGCTTGGCGTGGAGGATTGCGCCGAAAGCCGTCAACGGCAAGCAGTTGAAGGATAGGAACAGGAACTTGCTTCGGATTCTCTCGAGGATCCACGTCGTAAGCCTGAAAATCGGCTAGCTGCATCAGGTCCAAGCGGCCAAACTCTTTGTCGTCATCCAGGGCCGCCGCGCCCCGCGTATAGAGGTCGACCGCCTCTTCGTAAGTAATCGCCTCCGTAGGGTGAGAGATCGCTTCGCGGATTCCGTCCCACGGGTTTCCCGGAACGATCGGCATGTCGCTGCTAAAACCTACAGGCACGTTCGCATCCAACAAGCTACACACCCGCTTCAGGCGCGACGCTCGCTCATCGCCAAGCTGGCGCTTGTAAGCGTGGAGGAACCGGAGCCGAAACTCGGGCTGCATCGAAACGCGTACTCCGAGCGCCGCCATCCGCGCGATTTGGGCATCTGATAGGATCATCGCGTGCTCGATCCGGTGGCGCGAGGGGTCTTTCGTCGTTGCCAGTGCGTCCAAGACCACGTCGGTCGACCGGTCGCCGATCGAATGGATCGCGATCGAGTACCCTGCCTCGTCCGCGATCGAAACGCGCCGCTGCAGCTCTTCTGGAGGATAGATGAGCTGCCCGGTCCCCCGAACCGTGAACTCATCGTACGTCGCCGCGGTCGCAGCGCCGATGGCCCCGTCGGCATACAACTTCACGCCGTTCACCCGCAGCATGGGAGTCGGTGCGGGTAATTCGCTTTTGCCTCTGAAGACCTGGCTCCAGTTCGGATAGAGCCTTATCCTTAGCCGCGCGCCTCGTTCGATCGCGTCCTGATACGCCCAGATTTGATCCTCCAGGTCGTGTGTGCTGCCCATGTCGGCGGCGGACGTGATGCCCATCGCATTCATCTTTTGGGAGGCGGCGAGGATCGCGTCCGACATCTCCTGGCGGCTCGGCTTCGGCAAGAGGCGGTAGACCACCCGCATCGCGTTCTCGAGAAAGACACCCGTAGGACTGCCGGCTTCATCCCGAACGATTTCGCCGCCCTTCACATCGGCCATGTCGGCAAGAGCGATCGCGGTCCGGTTGGCGATGCATGCGTGCCCGCTCGTGTGCCTCAATATCGCCGGACGCCCGACGGTCACAGTTTCGAGTTCGTCGGCGGATAAATGCCGCCCGTCTTCAAATCGAGCCTGGTCGTACTGAACGGCGAGCAGCCATTCGTCGCGAGTATCGGCCCCTCGTTCGCGGACACGATTCAAAACTTCCTCGCGCGACGCGCACCCGGTCAGATCGAGTTTTTGCAGATCAAGCCCGGTCGCGAGAATATGGCAATGGCAATCCACGAAACCGGGCATGATAAATGCGCCACCGAGATCGGTGTCGTCGTCCGCGAAAGGCTCTTCCGTCCCTCGATACGTGACCTTGCCGTCGCTGGAGACGTGCAGATTACAGGGCGAGCCGTCACGCCACCACCGTGCGTTTGTGAAGAGGTGAGACATCTATTTTCTGTACTTCAGGTCTTTGCCTTTTCTCGGCGCGCGAATGAGGTTTCTCGCCGGGTTCGATATTCCCGCAATCTTTCTTAATTCGAAAATCTCATCGCGCACTCGAGCGGCCTTTTCGAATTCCATTTCGCGCGCAAACCCGATCATTTCCTTTTCTAACCTCGCGACTTCTACAGGAATATCGGTGACATCTATGGGTGACCCATCCGGCTTTCGCGCAGGAGGCAAACCATAAGCCGCAGATTCTTCGGCAACAAAATGGTAGCTGCGCACCGTTTCGCGCACCTTCTTGGCAACCGTCGTCGGTGACGTGCCGTGCTCTTCGTTATACTCTTCCTGTACCTGGCGTCTCCGGTTCGTTTCCGCCAGAGCCCGCTCCATCGAGCCGGTAATCCTGTCGGCATACATAATCACCCTACCGCCTACGTTCCTGGCCGCTCGGCCGATCGTCTGGATAAGCGAAGTGTCGGAGCGCAGAAAACCTTCCTTGTCCGCATCGAGAATCGCGACAAGAGTCACCTCGGGAAGGTCCAATCCCTCGCGCAACAAATTAACACCCACCAGAACGTCATAAACGCCGAGGCGCAGGTCCCGAAGAATCTCGGGTCGCTCCAACGAGTGAACATCGCTGTGGATATATTGCACCTTGACATTTAGTTCTTGTAGATACGAAGTTAAATCCTCCGCCATTCTTTTAGTGAGAGTAGTAACCAGTGATCGTTCGCCCTTTTGAACGCGAACCTGAATTTCGTGAATTAAGTCGTCGACTTGCCCTTGCGTCGGGCGAATGTCCACTTCCGGATCAACCAAGAACGTCGGGCGAATGATCTGCTCGACCGTTTGGCTGCTGTTTTCTTTCTCGAAAGGCCCGGGCGTTGCGCTCACGAATATGATCTGGCCGGCTCTCTCTTTGAACTCCGCGAACTTCAGCGGCCGGTTGTCCATCGCGCTGGGAAGGCGGAAACCATACTCGACCAGTACGCCTTTTCGCTGAACGTCGCCGTTGTACATCGCGTTCAGCTGCGGAACGGTTTGGTGGCTCTCGTCGATAAAAATGATCGTGTCGGATGGCAGAAAGTCCAGCAGCGTATGCGGCGGCGTGCCGGGCTCTCTATTATCGAAAAATCGCGAGTAATTCTCGATCCCGTTGCAATATCCGACCTCGCGAAGCATTTCGATATCGAAATCCGTGCGCTGTCTAAGACGCTGCTCCTCCAATAATTTGCCTTGCGATGTGAATAATGCGCATTGGGCGTCACGCTCAGCCTCGATTTCGTCGATCACGTCTTCGATGCGGTCCCACGGCGTCACGTAATGTGTCGCAGGGAAAATGCTCACGCGCTGCGGCTCGTCCAAAACGTCTTGGGTCAACGGATCGATAAGGCGGATCCTCTCGATTTCGTCGCCGAAGAATTCGATGCGAGTCGTTATTTCTTCGTCCTTGGGCTGAATTTCCAGAATATCGCCGTTGACGCGAAAAGTCCCACGGTTCAGCACCATTTCGTTGCGCGTAAATTGCATCTGTACTAAAGAGCGCAAGATGTCCGAACGTAGCGCAGAGCCGCCAACCTGGAAACTTAGAACCTTATCCTTATAAACGTCCGGGTCGCCCAGGCCATAAATGCACGACACGCTGGCGACGGTGACTAAATCGCGCCTTTCCAAAGCGGCTTGGGTGGCGGCGTGGCGCAGCCGATCGATCTCCTCGTTCGTGCTCGAGTCCTTTTCTATATAGAGGTCCGCGCTCGGCACGTAGGCTTCGGGCTGGTAGTAGTCGTAATAGCTGATGAAGTACTGGACCGAGTTTTCGGGAAAGAACGCCCTGAACTCTTGGCAGAGCTGCGCGGCGAGCGTCTTGTTGTGCGCGATCACCAGCGCAGGCCTTTTTGCACGGGCGATCACGCTGGCCATCGTGTACGTTTTCCCGGTGCCGGTAGCCCCCAGCAGGGTCTGGTAGCGGTAGCCGGTTTCCAGGCCCTCGAGCAATCCCTCGATCGCGCCGGGCTGGTCGCCGCGCGGCTCGTACTCCTGGCTTAAGTTGAATTCGGCGTCCTTGGTAAGAAGCATTCGTCGACCAGTTTACTACGGCGGCAGCCCGTATAATAGGCGAATGCCCACGCTTGTTCTTGTCCGCCACGGACAGTCGATTTGGAATGCCGAGGACCGCTTTACCGGCTGGATCGACGTGCCTCTTTCATCAAAGGGAGAGGACGAGGCGCGAAGGGCAGGGCAACTGCTAAAAGGGTACAAGTTCGATGTGGCGTACACCAGCGCGCTTATGCGCGCCCAGGACACGCTGGCGATCATGATGGAGGAGATGGGCTGTGATATGCCCGTCATTCGCGACGCTGCCTTGAACGAACGGATGTACGGCCACCTGCAGGGCCTGAACAAAGAGCGGACAAGGGAGAGGTATAGCCCCGAAATTGTCCATCTTTGGAGGCGGAGTTTCGACATTCCACCGCCGGGCGGCGAGGCGCTCAAGGACACAGCCGCTCGAACGATTCCGTTTTACGAGGCCGCAATCTTGGGCGACCTGAGCCAGGGCAAGGACGTGCTCGTCGCCGCCCATGGGAACAGCAACCGCTCGATCGCTATGGCTCTGGAGAACCTCACCCCCGAGCAAGTGGTCGGACTCGAAATGCCGACAGGCGTGCCGTATGTCTACGGGGTCGACAAGAACGGCAAAATGAAGGGCAAGAGAATTCTCTCTTAGTGTTTCCGGCAGCGGGGCTGTGCGTACCGGTCTATTTCGTCCACCACCTGTTCCATCTCTGCGTCGGACCTTACGCCGGAGTAGTAGACCGCGTACGAGAGATCCGTAGTAGCTGGCGTCTTTCCATCTCTGAATCCGCGGGTGCCGCTCGATCGCCGAGCGGACGTATTCGGCGGAATCTACGTCCAAGACCCGCCACTCGCCGCCCGAGTTATTGAGCACCACGAACACGCCTCGTTGGTCGACGATTTCATATAGCTGGGTGTATGGCCCGTCGAAGTCGTAATCGGCAATGGAGGACATTTCAAAACCACCTCCACGGCGACGATCGGTAGGTAGAGTAATATTCCTGCGCTTAGCCCAAAATGGGGGCGGATGGGTGCTGGTGTGCCTTCCGGTCTTCAAAACCGGTGTGACTCGCTTGCGGGTCAGGTGGGTTCGATTCCCACACGCTCCCGCCACTTCTTAAGCACAGCCTATCCGATTGACTCCGCGGGAGATGCGTCAGCGACCGTCCTACCGAGCAACCACCCGTGCAAGGCGAACCTATCGTGAGGCCGAGAACTCGCCGTGTTGCGGCGCATGATCAGCAGGCGACAGCACGCCGCGCTCTTCCCATCGCCCGAGGTCCGTGTCCGATGTTCGCTGCACGGCTACAACCTCGCCCTTTCCGTTGATATCCACGTCGAGGGCGCTCCACGCGGGGCGCTCGCCGGGCGGCAGCAAGGTCTGATGGCGAACCGCATTCAGGCTCGCCTGCATTTTCTCCGTGAACGTCGTGGGATACAAGCCCATCCAGAAAACGAACACGAGCAGCGCCCAACAGAGCCCCTGTTCCCACGGCTTGATGTCCCGTAGGTTCGTGAGCGACGGTTTATCCAGCGACCCATAGAACACCTTCTGGTACATCCAAAGGAGATACACCGCCGCTAGGACGACGCCCGACCCCGCGAGCACCGGCATCCACATGGGCACCTGCCCGTTGAAACCCGCCTGGAAAGCGCCGATCATCGAAAGGAACTCACCGATGAAGCCGTTCATGCTGGGAAGGCCAACGGACGAGAGCATGATCAAAAGGAACAGCATCGCGAACATCGGCATCTGCCGCTTCAGACCGCCGTAATCCGCAAAGAGCCGAGTGTGTGTGCGCTCGTAAATCATGCCAACCATAAGGAACAGCGCCCCCGTGCTGATGCCGTGGTTGATGGATTGCATAACCGCCCCGGTGAGCCCGTTATGGTTCAGGGCGAAGACGCCGAGCATGACGAACCCGAGGTGCGAAACGGACGAGTACGCGACGAGCCTCTTCCAGTCCGGTTGCACCGCCGCCATGACGGCGCCGTAGATAATCCCAATGACTGCCAGGCCCATCATAAACGGCGCTGCTTGAATCGCGGATTCTGGGAAGAGCGGCAGACAGAACCGCAGGAACCCGTAGACCCCCATCTTCAGCATGACCGCGGCCAGGATGATCGAGCCGGCGGTCGGCGCTTCGGTGTGCGCGTCGGGCAGCCACGTGTGAACCGGAAACATCGGCACCTTCACGGCGAATGCCACCGCGAAAGCCGCGAACAGCCACATCTGCACCGGCCCGTTGAAAAGGTCACCTTGCGACGCCATCTCCTGGAGCCGAATTAGGTCGAAGGTGCCGGCCTTCGCGTGCAGCGCGATAATGGCTACCAGCATAAAGATCGAGCCGAGAAACGTGTAAAGGAAAAACTTGATCGACGAATAGATGCGGTACTTGCCTCCCCAAATCGCGATCAGGAAGTACATGGGTACCAGCGTCGCCTCGAAGAACACGTAGAACAGGATCAGGTCGAGCGCGCAGAACACTCCGAGCATCGCAGTTTCGAGGATCAGGAGCCAGATCATGAACTCCTTTGCTCGCTCCTTCACATAGAAGCTGAACCACACAGAAATGACCGTGATAAACGTGGTTAGCAGAACGAGCCAGAGGCTAATGCCGTCAATCCCAAGCTTGTAGGTTATCCCGAGCGACTCGATCCACGGGGTGCTCTCCGTCATCTGAAAGTGAAACGTGTTGCCGCTGA
Organism: Fimbriimonadales bacterium; assembly: GCA_051003155.1. Lineage (GTDB taxonomy): Bacteria > Armatimonadota > Fimbriimonadia > Fimbriimonadales > ATM1 > JACDEQ01. Next base: position 37,374 of record JBPCLO010000051.1, read on the forward strand.
ATTTCTGATAAATTCCCAGTGAAAGGATGAACGTCGCCAAGCTCACCAAGAGCGCCCCCATCCTGTGCACTTTCTGCGCTTCTCTCGGCACGAGCATCAGCAGGAACGCGCCAAAAAGCGGCAGGAAGATGGCCAGACTAAGAATTCCCATGGAGCCCACGAAGTTTTACCCTTTTGCAGTCAAACCCTTTGGGAGTGGGCGTGCTACTCGCAATTGAAACTTGCACGAGTCGTCATCACGTGACCAGCGACTCAGGGAATAAGACGTGGTAACGACGGGGCCAGCGAGCGACTCTACAAGCTAACGTCGTGATTGACGAAGGTTTCGGAGTTCGGGGGCAGTTGCCCGAATACGGACGCCTTCTCTTCCGCGAAGGCGGCCAGCATTCGATCTGGGTGAACCCGATCAATTAAGCGGTCGACCGTTTCGCGCCAACCAGAACTCGATCCGGTGACATGTCGTGCAATTTGCAAACAGCCTAATATCCCTGCGCATCTGGGTCGTTAGGCGGACAGCTGGGCAGACTCTGTCGCCGATCCCTCAGACCGCTCACTCTACCGCGATGTCGCGGTTCCGCGCTGTGAGTTCTTCAAAAGCGTCCAGGACGTGTCCTTGGCTCGTTCCTTGCTCTTCCCCTGTGAGATCGCGCTGGGACTTCCGCTATCGAGGCAACCCAAAAGCCATCCTCGCCCTTCTCGTAAATGATCGTCAGCTTGGTGTCCACTTGACGCAATTATGGAAGGCCCGTCGCTGGGTTAGCCTTTTACTTCGCCCTGCAAGCATGTGCCGCACGTAGTTCGGCCTCGTTAGACTCCAGCGGCGCGCCCTCGGACCAGGTGAAGTCTTTCGGCGGTAACCTGACGTGACAATGCTCGTTTCGCTAGTGCTGATGCTCACCCTATCAACCTCGGACCCGTTTCATGGCGCGCACTGGCTCACGGTGCCGAGCAAGCCACACCCAATCGAAAGCGCATCGTGGATATGGGCGCACTCAGGCGGGGACACCCCGACGGCGCGGGGCGCTCCCGCCGGGGAAGTCGTTCTTCGTCGCGAGTTCGAGGTCGTGAACCTTCCCGCGTCCGCGATCATGTATTTCGCTTGCGACAATCGAGCCGAGGTTCTTCTAAACGGCAACCGTATCGGCGGTTCCACGGATTGGAGAACACAAACCGAAATCGAGCTGACTGGCTCGTTGCGAATCGGCGTCAACTCTCTCAAGGTCGTCGCGGTCAACGATCCCGGGGGACCGACGAATCCAGGCGGGTTCATTGCGGCGATCGATTTCGGCGAGGCCGTCATATTGACGGACAAAACGTGGACCGCGGACGATGGCACGGTAGTCGAGCTTGGCCCGGCCGCCACCGATCCTTGGCATATGCGAGGGGTCGACGAAGCGCCCTGCCCGATCTTTCGCAAGGAGTTCGCAGTGCCGTCGGAAATCCGCCGGGCGACGGCCCGCATAATCGGCCTGGGCCACTTTCAGCTGCGGATCAACGGAAAACCGGTCGGCGACGCCATTAATCAGACGTGGTCGGAGTACGACAAACGCATCTACTTCCAGAAGTTCGACATCACCGACGCCCTGCGTAAGGGCGACAATGCGATGGGGGTTCTGTTGGGAAACGGCTTTTGGATCGTGTCCGAGCCGCCGGACGGCCGCGCGGTAAAGGGCGATGCGATGCCGGACTTCAGCGATGGGCGGAGATACCTCTTGCGCTATGCGATCGAAATCGAATTAACGAACGGCGAGAAAATCACAGTCGCCAGCGACGCCTCCACGAAATGGTTTCCGGGACCCGTGACCCTTTCGCACATTTACGCCGGCGAGGATTTCGATGCCCGCAAAGAACCGCACGGCTGGGACGGGCCCGGCTTTGACGATACGGACTGGCAAACGCCGATCACTGCCAAGGCCCCATCAGCCGTAATAGCCCAACAGTTCTGGCCCCCGTTAGCCGAGAAGGACGTCTTCCGTCCGACCGAAATCAAGAACGCTAAACCCGGTGTCTGGAGCTACGTCTTCCCTCAGAACGCCAGCGCGATCATCCGGGTTACCGTCCGAGGAAAGGCTGGTCAAACCATCCGGTTGAAGCCGTCGGAAGTAATGACTGACGACGGCGAGGTTCAGCAGTTGAACCTGTGGGGCAAGCGGTGCACGTTCGACTACACGCTGCGCGGCGGCGGAATCGAAAAACATCAGTGGCTGTTCCACTACAACGGATTTCGATACGTGGAGCTGACGGGCGCTGTGCCCAAAGGGAAGCCGAACCCTGATGGGTTGCCCGTGGTCGAATCGATGGAGATGGTGCATGTGCGGACGGACAACCGCCAAGCCGGTGAATTTCGAAGCAGCAGCGGCCTGTACAACAAGACACACGCGCTGGTCGACTGGGCGATGCGCTCGAACATGAGCTTCGTGATGACGGACTGCCCGCACCGCGAAAAGCTCGGCTGGCTGGAGTGCGCCCATTTGCTCGCGCGCACTTTCGCGTATCGTTACGACTGCCGCGAGTGGTTCAAGAAGATTTGCGCCGACATGCGCGACGCGCAGCTGCCGAACGGCCGAGTGCTGACGGTCGCGCCGAAGTACCTGATGCGCCCGCCCGACGACATGTACGCGTTCACCGTCGAGTGGGGCGCCGCGAGCGTTCTGCTGCCGTGGCAGGCGTACGAGTGGTACGGCGACAAGAGCTTTCTGTCCGAAAACTATACGATGATGAAAGCGTTTGTGAATCATTTGGAGTCGGTTTCGAAGGACTTCATCGCCCCGGGCATGCTCGGCGACTGGTACGACTACGGGCACGGCCAGTCACCGGGGCCGAGCCGCTTCACCCCGACCGATCTGAGCGCGACGGCCTGCTGGGCGATGTGTGTGAACGCGGCCGCAGACGCTTCGCGCGTGCTGGGGATGAAAGAAGACGAGCGCAAATACCGCGCGATGTGGGGGCGGATTCGCGAATCCTTCTTGCGAGAATTCTACAACCCTAAGACTCACACCTTCAAGAACAACGGAAGCCCGCAAACAGCGCACGCGATGGCGCTGTGCGCGAACCTCGTTCCGGAGGCAGACCGCGGCGAGGTGCTGCAAGTTTTACTCGACGACTTGGAGAAGCGCGGCTACCAGCAAACTTCAGGTGACGCAGGTCATCTCTTTTTCATCCGGGCTCTCGCCGAGGCGGGTCGATCGGACGCGCTCCACGAAGTCTACTCGCGCACCGGAACGGGCAGCTATGGCGGAATACTGGCGAAGGGGCTAACGTCCATGCCGGAAACATGGGACGCGATTACGGTGGGCAGCAACTCGCTTAACCACTGCATGCTCGGGCACGTAATGGAATGGTTCTATGGCTGGTTGCTGGGAATCCGCCAGGTGGACGGTTCGATTGGTTGGAAAGACGTCCTGATCTGCCCTGAGCCCGGTGACCTCACGACTTGCGCGGGCTACCTGGAAACGCCCAAGGGGCGTATTGGCGTCGAGTGGCGAATGCGTAAGGACAGGTTCGAACTCGACGTCGACCTCCCTCCGGGTTGTTCCGCCTCTGCCCTCTTGCCTTTCGGCGAGGCCGTCAGGGTTAACGGTCGAGCCTCGAAGCTACAGACCGGAGAATTCGGTCGGGCGAAGGTTGCCCTTGCCGCCGGCAGATCAAAAATCGTCGCGAAGAAATCTTGAAGCTCTGCACCCTAACGCTAAGGAAGAGCCACCAGCAAAGCGCTGACGACCAGTAGACGAACAACCCTTGCTACTCGGCGGTTTCATGGACCTGGTATCAGGCTACCAGGAAGCTTCATTGATGTTCTCGATATCCGGGGAAGGCTCACCATGCTCGGTCGATAGCCCAGACAACTATGCATTGGATCTCTCGGGCGAACACGGACGTCCAAAGTACGTTCCTCTCCATCGCTCACGCGCGTCTAAACTGGCAGAACAGGAGGGAGACATGCTGCTACCAATTCTTTTCGCCGCCACTACGGCGGTTCCCACGCCTTTGGAGATGACCGTTTCGTCGGCGTCGCTATTCAAAAACGGCTACGCTGTGGTCGTTCACGAAGGGAAGCTGCGCGGGTCGGGCGAGTACGTGATCGATGAATTGCCGATGGCGGTTCTCGGCACGATGTGGCTCACGGCCTCGCCGGGGGTGAAGCTCAGCCGCGTCTTGATGACGAGTGAGGAGACCTCGAGCGAGACGGCTGCGCAGAATCTGGACGACATCCTGCGCGCCAACGTGGGACGAAGGCTGAAGTTCTGGCTGAATGACAAAACCGACTTCGAGGGGACTCTCGAGAGCGCCGACGGAACGATTCTCGTCGTGCGGTCCGATGCCGAAATGCGCGTGCTGCCGAAGTCGGCCGTCGCCCAAATCAGCGCGCCCGGCGGCGAGATCGTTTGGAAGATCAAGAGCAAGTCGACTAAGCCGGTGATCAGGTTCACGGCCACAGCGGGGGCGGATTCGAAGTTCTACATGGTCTCGATGGAGCGCGGGCTTACGTGGACGCCCGGCTATTCGATCGATATCACCGACAAGAACGCCCTACATTTGGTCGCAAAGGCCACGATTCTGAACGATCTCGCGGATCTCAAAGGCATCGAAATCCGCCTTATCACCGGCTTTCCCAATGTCCCGTTCTTGGGATATTGGGACCCGTTTACGTCGCGCCAGTCGGTCGACCAGTTCGTGGGGAACGTCATGCAGATGGGCACGCCCGCGCAGCTTCGCGACAAGTCGGGAGTCGGCGGCATGATGAACCAGATGGCACCGGCCCCGGGTGCCTTCGACGACGCGTTCAATGTGAGCACGCTGCCCGGTTTATCCGAGGAGGACCTGTTCTTCTACCGCTTGCCCGACGTCACGATGAAGCGGGGCGACCGGGGCTACTACATCCTGTTCTCGGCCAATTCTGCCTACTCGCACATCTACGAGTGGGATATCCCCGACAAGGTCAACTCCGGCCGCTACTCGCAGGACGACGGTCGGCCAGGCGACGTTTGGCACAGCCTGAAGTTCAAGAACACCGCAAAGCAACCGCTGACCACAGCGCCCGCCACGATCTTCAAGGACGGCGAGATTCTGGGGCAGGACATGCTGATGTACACAAGCGTAGCGGCAGAAGCGCTCGTGAAGATGACCAAAGCGCTCGACGTTCGCGCGGAGGATCTCGAGGAGGAGACCGACAGGAAGGTTCTGGAGCAGCCGGTTCGCGGGAGCAATTACGACGTGGTTACGCTGAAGGGGACTCTGAGCGTGCACAACCGCAAGGCCGAGTCGATCAAGCTCAAAATCACGAAGGAGCTGACCGGGGAGATGGTTTCGGTGGACGGAAACCCGAAGACCCGCACGATCACGAAGGGCCTGCGCGCGGTGAACCCGCGGCAGCTTCTAGAATGGACGATCGATTTGAAGCCGGACGAGAAGCGCGTGCTGACGTATACCTACCGGGTGCATATTTTGCGGTAGCGATCTGAAGCAATGTGGCCGGAGAGGACTTTAATCGCTGCCGACTGGCTCGGAACCATATCCGGGTTGATTGTCCTTGTGACCGGGATCTTCTTGTGGGCTCGCACGCACCCTACGCGTTCCTGCTTCGAATCTCTCTTGACGTCGACTTGGACGGTTCTGGGCTTGCTAAGCATTCCTGCAGCATTCGGGATGGCGTTTCCGCTGAGCCCGAGGGATCACCCCATCACATGGTTCTTGCTCTTTTTCCTAATGTACGGCGGCGGACTCGGGATAGCGCTGATTGGCGGCGCGCAGAAACGGCCGAAGTAACGTCGCCAAGTTGGCGGCACTATCGAGGTTCAGGCAGCCCGGACACTTTGCGACAAGCCAGAACGATTGCGAGAACGTACGCCAAGCCCTAGATCAAAGGCGCCAGGTTCACTAGGGCCATGCCGGCTTCCATTTGGCTAAGCGCTGGGATGGAAACTGTGTCCTGCGACTGTCCGACCCGGGCGATCAGGATTCCATAGATGGCCATCCAAACCAGCCAATGTATCCACGGCGAAGGGACTAGTGAGACCCCAACGAGGAGCCAGACAGCCAATAAGAACGGGCGCGGACCCGTTTGGTGGAATGCCGAAAGTACCACGAGGACGGCTCGGCATTAGCCTCAGCCCCTGTCATACGGCCTCCTCCAATGCTACAGCAATTATCCCGCAAGGGGTTGCGCAGCCGCTACATCGGCAAAGCGTTAGGGCCGAAGTCGGCGTCGTAGTACTCCCCCACGTTCGTGCCCGGGGCGATGATAGCGTCGATCTTCTTTAACGTCTCCTCGTCGAGTTTCAGCTCCGTGGCACTCATTAAATCGTCGAATTGCCTGATCTTCCGTGCGCCGATGATGGCCGATGTGATTCCCGGTTGGTTGATGACCCATGACATGGAGAGCGTGGTCAAGGAGACGCCCAATTTATCGGCGAGCTTCTTCAGCTTCGACACGACGGCGGTCGATTGCGGGTTGATTCGGTTCATCGGGTCGCTCGTCGCATATCTTCCCTCCTTCGCCTTCTCGAGGTATTTACCGCTCAGCTGCCCACCAGCAAGTGGCGACCAGGGGATGACCGCGTAGTTGTAAGTCCTCGTAAATGGCAAAAGCTCGCGCTCGATTCGGCGGTCCAGGAGGTTGTAGGGCGGCTGCTCGCTCACGAAGCGATTGAGGCCGAGCTCCCTGGAAATATAGTGCGCCTCGCAGACCTGCCATGCCCCGAACGTGCTCGAGCCAATATATCGGACTTTTCCCGCCCGAATCAGATCGTCGAGCGCGCGAAGGGTCTCGTCGATCGGGATGCTCGGCTGCGGGCGGTGAGCCTGATAGAGGTCGATGTAATCCGTTCCAAGGCGCTTCAGCGAAGCGTCGCATTGCGCGATGATATGCCGGCGAGAATTGCCCCAGTCGTTCTGACCCTCGCCCATCTTGCCGTGGTACTTGGTCGCCAGAAAAATCTCGTCGCGGCGGCCTTTGATCACCTTGCCCGTCACCTCTTCGCATCCGCCCCGGTCGTAAACGTTAGCCGTGTCGAAGAAGTTGATCCCAAGCTCGAGCGCCCTCTTGCCGATCTTCTCGCCCTCGGCCTTCGTGCTTCCCCAATCCTCCGGATGCCATCCGAATGTCATCGTGCCCATACAGAGTGGGCTGACCATTACCCCCGTTCGTCCGAACTGCCGATATTCCATCGGTAAAGGTTACCGATATTGCGCTATAACATTGTCATGCTTTGGCTGCAGGCGCTGCCCGCGTTCGCGATATGGATCGCGTATCTTTATCTTATGCGAAATCGTGTGCAGCGAGATCGACTCAAGTACCAGAGCTGGCCGCGACGCATGCGCACAGTAGCGATGATTTTCGGAGTGCTGGCATCCCTCGCAGTATTGATCGCCGGGGCGCTGCTGCTGGGGACCCAGAAGTGGATATCGAGTGGCGACGATCTCACGGTTGCAGGGATCACCATGGTCACCGTGATCGGATTGATCTACCTGAAGCTGCAGATGATCGTTGTGTCGCTCACGCTGTCGCTTGCCTTCGAGAATGTAACGAGCGGCAGCCGAGCGGCGTCTGACATTCAAGACAATGCCGGCGAGCGGCGTGGAGAGAACTAATGAGAACAATTTTTGCAGCTATATTTGTACTTTTTGCATCGGTCTCTTGCCTTTCTCAGGTCGTGAAGGACGATCCGTACAAGATGACGCCGACTTTGGAGAAGCTCGCCGATATCGACCTCGCGAACCAAATTCTGCCCGTCTTGATGACCAAGGATCAGATCAATAAGCTGCTGCCGGTCATAGAGAAATGCCGCACCAACGTGCGGGCCCAGGCAAAGAAAGAGGCGGATCGGATCAAAGCTCTTCAGGGCGAGATCGACAAGGTCCACGGCGAAGCTTACAAAGGCATGGTGCCTTCCAAAGAGTTTCTCGACAAGATCACCTCGCTGTTCACTAAGTTCGCGAACGAGCGCGTCGGCGTTTCGCTCGCCAATTCCCTTCTGTTGTTCGAAAGACTCAAAGAAACGCTGAATGACGGCCAGAAGAAAGCCGTTGTCGGCGTCGTCGACCGCATCTTCAACGAGGAGAACAAGAAGTGGGAGGACGGGACCGCCGACCGGAAACTCCAGTACTTCGGAGCTACGCTTATCCTCGGCGATCGGGGCTACGACATGCTTGTTAAATTGGCGAAGTAGGCCATGTCGGTTAAGACCGTGCTCGGGCTGTCAGGGCTGGTGCCGGCGCTCGTTTTAGGCGCGGCATGCACCGCTCCGCGCCAGGCTGGGCCTACTAAGGTGATGGCTCAAGCCCGCGCTCCCCTTCCCGACCCAAAGTTAGTTCCTGGCGCCGGCATTCCGGGCACTAGGCACGGCGGCGATCTGTATCCACTAAATTGGCGTGGAGAGATATGGCTAAGTCAAGAGTTGGACGGCCCGACCAGCGCCGGAATCACCAATGCTTATGACACATTGCTCATCGGCCCCATGATCGCCTTGCGGAAGGCGTTAACGGCTCTACAGGCGTCGACGCTCGAAGCCGACGCCCCCGACAAGCCCGTTCTCGCGCGGTTCGAGATCTACGACGCCTGGAGCGACTACAACCACGTAGAGTACATCGGCCCTCCAACGCTGGAAGATGACCGTTCGCCATTTAGAATGCGCGCGTTGCTCTATTGGGTTTACCGCCGCGCAGATTCGGATACCCCCATCGGGTCGGTTAGGCTGCGATATCACGCTAAATCTCGTGGCACCATGAAGCACGGCGCGCAGCTCGGGCATGTAGTCGTCGAAAAGCGCGAGTTTGTAGTTAGGCCACAAAGCAGCAGAAAGCTCGGAACTTCGATCGTTCAGGAGGATTGGGAAGTGGTAGGCGAAGGCAAAATCGTGGAAACCGAAACGCGAATCGTTGGCGACTACAACGACGCCGTCGTATTTTTCGATATTTCGCAGCGGGCGTTCGAAAAGTTCAAAGCGCAGGGAGCGTTCGGAAAGCCTAAGTAGGACCTTAGTCCACGAACCTGACGAACCTGCACAAGCGGCCCGTCGGAGTTTTGGTGGCTCCATCGGCCCGGATGAGTTCTTGTTGGTGCTCGTGGCCGACCGGGGCGAGAACAAAGCCACCGGGCGCCAGGAGTCCGGTCGCCCAATCCGGTGTGGAGGCAATAGCTGCACTAAACACAACTCTGTCGTACAGTTCACTAAGGCTCACCTCCCCGGCGTTGCCGACGATCACCTTCGCCTCGACACCCAGCCGCGCAAGCGTTACCATCGACGCTTCTGCCAAGGACCTTACGATCTCGACACCCGTCGCCTCGACTCCCACACAGGATAGGAGCGCGAGCAGGTATCCGCTCCCGCTTCCGACTTCCAGCACCTTCATGCCGGGTTCCAGTTCGAGCTCCTTGAGCATGATGGCCAGCATCGACGGCTGCGAATTCGTGGCGCCGTGGCCGATGGATATAGCGGAATCCGAGTATGCCTGGCTGCGGGCCCAGAGTGGAAGAAACTCCTCTCGCGGAACTGCTCTAAAAGCCGCCGCGATTTCGGAAGAGATTCCCTGCTCGCGAACGAGCCTGTCGACCAGTTCCCCTCGATCCATACTGGTACTGACGCCGAATCGAGTAACCTTTTGTCGTGGTTAGACTAACCCAACTCGTAGACGGCGCCGGTTGAGCGAGCAAGCTGGGGCCATCCCAACTCGCGGAGATTCTGCGAGCCTTGCCGAAGAATGCGCACCCTGACCTGCTCGTCGGCTTCGACACTTACGACGACGCGGGCGTTTTTCGCATGTCCGAAGATACCGCCCTCGTGCAGACGATGGACTTTTTCACACCCATCGTGGACGATCCGTACGCATACGGGGCGATCGCAGCTGCAAATTCTTTGTCGGATGTTTATGCCATGGGCGGAAGGCCAATTACGGTGATGAATATTGCCTGTTTCGACCCCACAATGGCGGAGGCGAATGTTTGGGCAGCAATCTTCAAGGGAATGGCCGATAAATGTCAGGAGGCGGGCGCCGCTGTGGTCGGCGGGCATAGCGTAGAAGATAAACAACCGAAATTCGGCCTAAGCGTAACGGGCCTCGTAAATCCATCCGTCATGCTACACAACGCAGGTGCTGAACCAGGCGACCGGATTTATTTATCAAAGCCTCTGGGGACAGGAATTATTACGACGGCCGCGAAATTCAACGACTGCCCCGACGAGGCCCTCTCTGCCGCAATCGAGACAATGTCCATGCTCAATGCCGAAGCGTCGCGCAAAGCCGTCGAAGCGGGTTCGAGATGCGCAACCGACATAACCGGTTTTGGCCTTGCCGGGCATCTCTTCAATATCGCTCGCGCCTCGTCGGTATCGATTTCGATCGACTCTGCCAAACTGCCGCTCCTCCCCAATATCGCGGAGTTAGTCGAGAGGAAGAACACAACAGGCGGCGGCAAGAACAACCGAGAGTTTATAGGGGAGAATCTTTCGTTCAGCGAACGCATACCCGGCTGGATGGAGCACCTTGCCGTGGACCCGCAGACGAGCGGCGGACTGGCTATTTTCGCTACAAAGGAAATCACAGGATATCCAGAAATCGGCTATGTATCCGAAGGCTCGCCGTCTATTTCGCTTTCGTAAGGCTATTCAGCACGTTCATGCAACTCAGAGCGGATTTTTCGAAAGAAAACTGGGCGCTCTTTTCTTTCGCAGCTTCGCTAAATTGCCTCCACAACTCCTCGTTACCCAAAAGCCTGACTATCGAGGAGGACAAAGCATCCACATCGCCGGGGGGCACGAGGATTCCGTTCTTGCCGTCCTCGACTATTTCGGACACTCCGCCGACGTTCGATGCCACAACAGGGACGCCCAAAGCATTTGCCTCTGCGAGCACCAGCCCGAACCCTTCCGGCGCCAGCGAAGGCAAGACAACCACGCGAGAAGCAGCGAAAACCGCGTGAATATCCGACCGAAATCCGAGAAAACGGACGTTATTCTCGATCCCGAATTGCTTCGCCATTTTTTCAGCCTTCCAGCGATCGGGCCCATCGCCCGCAAAAACAATAATCGCCGACGGAATCTCCGTGATGACTCTCCTTGCAGCCTGCAACAGAACAAATATGCCCTTGCTTTCGCGTAAATGAGCAGCATAGGTAACGACGAGTGGCCCTAGCGGCACAACGTCGGCGGCGGGGTGGACATCTTCCGGCGAATCACCGTTCGCGGGCCAAATAACCTCGATTCCCGTTTCCTTGTGCCCTTGACGGACGAGGTTCGCCCTGGCCGCTTTCGATACCGCGATCACCTTCGTGGCGAAACTGTACGGCGCTCGCTTATTGAGCGAATGCACATGCGCCACGCACGGGAGGTTTTCACCGATTGCAGCCAAACAACCCCAGATCGTTGCCGAAGATAAATGCGTGTGCACAATGTCTATATTTTCCTGCCGGATGAGTGCGCGCAATCTTCCGCTGGCGAAAATATTCACTTTCCCAGAAATGCCAACAATTCGCACGTCTAAATCCAAGTTTCTGTAAAACGCTTCAACGGCTTGATTGTGCTTCATCGCTATAACTGATTTATGGCCATTGTCCTTCTGCCATCTGCAGAACCAACCCGCGTAACGCTCAGCACCTCCAAGCCTGGACGGGGTAATCACCGTAAGAATGTTTATCGATTTTCTCCGAGGTTTCTGATTAGATTTACTTCCCGTATCACGGCCGCCACCTCGATGGCTGCCATGCAAAAATACGCCCCGCCGCAGGTGGGGTTGCGATAGCATGGGCTGCACGGCTGCTTGATATACATCGTCCTTGCGAACGGGCCATAGGGTCCAGTCGTCTCCGGGTTCGTCGGACCGTAAAGCCCGACCACAGGCGTTCCCACCGCGACCGCCATGTGCAGAGGGCCCGAGTCCCCACCGATCGCCACATCCGCTAAGCCGATTACCGCGGCCAGGTTCAGCAGATCCGTCTTTCCGACTAGGGAATACGAGGTGAGCTTCATTCCTGCGCGGGCGCTCACGGTCGCGACTTGATCCGAAGGCGCGCCCACAAATACGGGCGTCAGACCCATCGCAGCAAGCTGGTCGGCGAGCGCACCCCAACGTTCTTGGGACCACTGCCTCTGTGGCGTCGTAGCGCCGACAAAAAGCGCCGCGAACGGTTTCGGAACGATCGCAAGCAAGGCATTGGCCTCCGATCTGCGGGCACTGCCCAACCATTCTTGGGGCCGAAACTCCGGATTCGGAACCCCTAATGCCCGCGGAAAATCAAGCATCACTTCGACCGCTTTTCTGTCGCGCATTTTCGACGGAATGAATGGGTAATTGTTGAAAAACTGACTTCCCTCTTTCTTTGAATCATAGGAAATGCGATAGCGTGCGCCGGAAAGCCTTGCGATTAGCCCGCTCACGAAAAGGCTCTGCATGTCCAGAGAGACTTCATACTTGTACTTTCTGATCCCAAGTCCCAGCTTGATCGCCCCCCAAAGGCTGCCACGCGGAAATGCCCACACCTTGTCGACATAAGGATTCGCGTGGATTATCGGACGAAATGGCTTCTTAACAACCCAGCCTATATGTGCGTCCGGTTTGTGCTGCCGCAGAATATCAGCCACCGGCAGCCCGTTGCAAATGTCGCCCAACGAACTGGACTTGATTATCAATATCCGCTTTGCCGAGGCCGCGCCGTCGATAGCCTTTACCACTACTCGATGATTCCTAGTTCGCGAGCCCACCGCCAACGGTCATGCATCCAAAGCCACTGCTCGGGACGTCGCCTGATCGCAGATTCGATCCGCTCGTTGACTTTCGTCATGATCGCCAGAATGTCTGCCCGTTTATCACCAGATGGTACCGGCATATCTAATGGCTCGGCGATCGCTCTGTACTCGCCCGGGCCGGTTTCTTCGCAAAACGCCGTTATAACCGGGCATCCTGTGCGCAAGTGAATTGCCGCGGGCGCTTCGTTCGTGCCTGCCGGTAAACCAAAGAACGGCACAAGTATCTCACGCGTGTTTTGATCGGTCAATATGCCTACGATCTCGTTTTTTGTCAGCCTTCTGAGGATTTCGCGGGCGGCCTTGCCGCGAGAAAACACTTCGACCCCATGTCTATTCCTTACGGCGTTGATCATTTGGGTAGTGCGCTCTTCGTTTGTATCACGAGCCACGACGCTGATCTTGTAGCCCCGAAGCGTAAACGCCTGGGCCATTCGTTCCCAATCGCCAAAGTGCGCGGTTATGACGAGCACGCCCTTGCCCTTATCTATCGCGCTTTTCACATGCTCCAGGCCCTCGAACTTAACGGAGTCCGCTATCTGTTGATCCGAAAGCCGGTCCACTCGAAAGAAGCCAACCGCGGTTCGGCCGAAATGTTCGAACACTGCCACCGCCGTCTGGCGCACACGTTCGTCGGACCACTCAGGAAAGGCCATGCGCAGATTGGCGAGGGTCCGCTCCCTATATTTACGGCTGCCTCGAAAAATCAACCGTCCCAGGCGTCGGCCAAAAGTGCCTGCGAAGCGCTCGGGCAACGCCCGCACGATGACGGCGACGCCGCGCAATGCGACGCCGCCGATCTTACGCTCCAGCCTTTTTCTCAGGGGAAGAGAGTTCGATTTAGCCAATCGGACAGTTCCGCCTCCTTGCAGAATCTGATTCGCATGTCTAGGACAAACACGTTCTCGTGAATGTTCGCGCGCCTTCGCAATTTTACGGCGTCCTTGGCCGTCGTTACCCAGTTAGAGCCGGGAGGAATATTGACCGCTTGCAAGTCATCGTGATCGGCGAGGACTATCTTGGTTTTCGCAAGAGCCCCGAACGATTCGAGCGCATCCAAAAATGATTTCGGCTCGCCAATCGCACATAGAGCGCTTACTTCGCGGCCGTGCAGCCAATCGACGGGATGCGCTTCGCCGGTGCGCATGTTCCTCAATCCCGAATATTCGCGCCGATAGGTGAACTTGGGCTGCACTGGGCAGTCTTCGGATTGCGAAAAGGCGATCGACGCTCTCCGCAGTCCCTCGTCCGGTTCACGCATTGGCCCCGCAGGGAGCAATCGCCGGTTGCGGGAGCAAGCCTTCCACATGATTGCGTCTGCCGTCCTCGCTAACGGTAGATGCTGGAATCCGTCATCGAGAATCAGCGCGTCAAGGCGTCCTGCCTGAGCGATTTCAGCCGCCCGGACCCTGTCCCTTCCTAAAATGAGCGCCACGTCAGGCAGCTCCTCTCGAATCAGGCACGCCTCGTCTCCATGGTCGGCGGGGTTAATGGCCGCGCCCGGCCCCATGAACGCTGCGTCGCGAGAACTTGGACTGCTGTAGGCGGAGGAGCTGATCGCGATCCTCTTGCCGGCCAGCAGTCGCGCCACAGCGATCGTCGCCGGCGTCTTGCCCGAGCCGCCGACCTCCAGATTGCCGATTCCCAGAATCGGAATCTCGAACCTCCGCCGCTTCTTGAGCCCAAGCTGGTAGACTGCCGCATACGCTCGCCAGCCGAGGCCATAAGCCCAGCTAAGCGGCAGCAAGGCGTTCGATATCGCCCAGTCTGCGCTCGTCTCTGGATTGTGAATCCGGTGCCATCGCACGCAGGATTATGGCTGGCGCGGGATGAGTCGGTAGCTCAGTGGTAGAGCATCGGCCTTTTAAGCCGTGGGCCGTGGGTTCGAATCCCACCCGACTCACCACTCTTCCATTGGAGTTACAATAAGCTATGCTTTGCCCGCTTTTACCCATCGCGATCATGGCCACTTTCCAATTCAAAGACGCCGAACCTCCTGTCGCTCGCAAGACCGCGCACAAGACCACTCTGCACGGCGAAATGATCGTCGACAATTACCATTGGCTCAGAAACAAGAAGAGCAAAGCGGTCATCGATTACCTGGAGGCGGAAAACGCCTACACCGACGCGGTGATGAAAGGCAGCAAGCCGCTCGAAGACGAGCTTTACGATGAAATGCTCGGTCGCATCAAGCAGACCGATCTCAGTGTCCCCTACCCTTACCGCGGCTACACATACTACACGCGCACTCAAGAGGGCAAGCAGTACCCGATCCATTGCCGCAAGAAGATCGGCCAGGCCAAGGAACAGGTCCTGCTCGACGTCAACGGCCTCGCCAAGGGTCAAAAATTCATGTCGGTCGGCGCCTTCGCGATCAGCCCGAACGGCAAGATGCTCGCCTACACCACCGACAACACCGGCTTTCGCCAGTACCGCCTTCACGTCAAGGACCTCGAAACTGGCAAGCTGCTCCCGGACACGGCGGAACGCGTGGACGACGCGGGCTGGGCCGAGGACGGCCGGACTATTTGTTACATCACCGAAGACCCCGTCACGAAGCGCTCCGACACCATTTGGCGCAAGAAGCTCGGCGGAAAAGCCGAGTCCTTTTATCATGAAAAGGACGCACTCTACAACGTCGGCCTGGTTACATCGCTAGACCACAAATACATCTTTTTCGGATCGGGGAGCACCGATAACAACGAGCTGTGGTTCATCCCGGCCGACCAGCCGAACGCCAAGCGAAAGCTGATCGAGAAGCGTCAGGGCAAGCTGAAGTACTCCGTCGAACACCGTAACGGAACCTTCTACATACACACCAACAAGGACGCGAAGGACTACCGCGTGATGACCACGAAGCCCGCCGCGCCGGGGCGGAGGAATTGGAAGCCGCTCATCCCGGCAATCCCATCGGGGCGGATCACGAGCATGAGCGTCTTCAAAGATTTCATGGTGATCGGGAAGCGCGAAAACGGACTTCCGGGGATCGAGATCTACGACTTCAAGACAAAAAAGCGCAAGGCGATTCCGCCTGACGAGAAGGTCTACTCGATGGGCGGCAGCGTGAACCGCGAGTTCAACACGAAGGTGTTTCGCTACAGCTACTCGTCGCCGCTCACGCCCGGCAGCGTGTACGAAATCGACGTAAATACGATGAAGCGAAAGCTGCTAAAGCGCGTAGAAGTCTTGGGCGGGTTCAACCCGAAATTCTACTTCACCGAGCGCGTTTGGGCGACTGCGCCCGACGGAACCAAGATCCCGATTGGGCTCGTTTACAACAGAGACGACGGGGATGAGCCCCGGCCGCTTCTTCTCGGCGGGTACGGGTCATACGGCGCTTCGGCGTCTTTTGGCTTCAGCAGCAGCGCGCTTAGCCTCCTCGACAGGGGCTTTATCCTCGCGACCGCTCAAATCCGCGGGGGCAGCGACATGGGTGAGGCATGGTACGAAGACGGCAAGCTGATGAACAAGCGCAACACCTTCTCCGACTTCGCCGCATGCGCCGACCATCTGATTTACGGCGGTTATACGTCTCGCGACAAGCTGGCAATCGAGGGCGGAAGCGCGGGCGGCCTCCTGATCGGCGCGACCCTTAATATGCGCCCCGACCTCTGCAAAGCCGCCGTCCTTCACGTGCCGTTCGTGGACGTGATCAACACCATGCTCGACGAGTCGCTCCCCCTCACCGTGGGCGAGTTTCTGGAATGGGGCAACCCGAAGAAAAAGGACGAGTACCGCTACATGCGGAGCTATTCGCCCTACGAAAACATCCGCACGACTTCGTACCCGATGATCCTGGTGAAGACGAGCCTGAACGATAGCCAAGTCATGTATTGGGAGGCGGCCAAATACGTCGCCCGGATGCGCGAGGTGGCTCATCCTGAAATGATCCTCTTCAAGATCAACATGGCCGCCGGCCACGGCGGCTCGAGCGGCCGCTACGACCGCCTCCGCGAAGTCGCCTTCGACTACGCGTTCCTCCTGACCGCTTTGAAGTAGGCTGCCGGCCCCGCTTATCGCGTCATCCCGACAGATAGGCGCCAGGGAATATCACGTGATGACCATGAGAAACGACTGCCGACTGCCGATGGAGGGCGTCCGGGGTGGCCCTGGGCCGGCCGTTAGCTGTCCTTGAATACAAGCGGTTCGTACGAATCCAAAAGATATAGAGCATCAAACATGAATCGGCTTCCCGCGATGACAAACATGGCACCCGGGAGCAGAACGATCAAGCTGATTATAACGTCAGCTGTCCTTGAATACCTAAACTTGCCGTCCGGCTCGTTTTTCGAGCCTGCCTGGGCGCGAACCATTCGGTCCAAGTAGACCTGGACATGCGCGAACCAGAGCCAGAATCCAGTGCAGGCGATGGCCCATCCAATAGCAAGCGTTGCGAAACCATAGCCAACCGCAAGATTCGAATAGATAGGCACACGCGTTGCTTCAAAATACAACAGGGGGATGCGTCTCTTACTCGCTTCGATCTGAGCCTCGAGCTGCAACGCCTTAGCTCCTTTGGGTTCCTTTGGCATTTGCTCAAGGGTCGCTAGCTTTGCGTCCAAAGAATCTATGATCTGATTCATTTCCTCGTACTTGTTCGATGCCTCATGCCCGAAGAGCCTCGACCCGCCCGCGCTTATAAGGAATATGCCAGCGATGAATATCCCCACGCGCCCGCGGAGCTCGTCTCCAAGACCGCAGAGGTCCTCTTGAAGTCCGCGGGGCAATTCTTCATAGCCATATGTGTTGCCATAATCTTCCCATGGGAAATTGTAAATATTGCGGAGAGCCGGCTGGGGTGTTGCGATCCGCACACGGCGAATGCATGCGTGCATACGACGCGGGCAAGGGAGAAATAGGGGCGGCTGTGCGGTCATCCATTGCAAACGGAGCGGTCGCGGCTGATATCAGGGGTGACGTTGATGCAATCGCGAGCAGGGCGAGGATTCCGGCAGATGAACTTCCGAAGATTATTCTGGATGGTACGTGCAAAGCGATTGATGCGATCGTCGAGGACGGAATCCTAAGTGAATCAGAGGAGAGGGCGTTCAACGTGATAACCACGCAACTAGGCGTTGGGGCTTCGGGGTTGCCGCAGCCCTTGACGAACAAACTAGTGATGGCAAGGGTTCTCCGAGAAATCCTTGAGGGCAGGGTACCACCCTGCCAGGTTCAGTACGATGGCCCTCTTCCATTCATGCTGCAGAAGTCTGAGTCGTTGGTGTGGTTAGAGAAGGACGTCCCGCTTACAGAGGAAACGTCGCGAACACAGTATTCAGGTGGTTCTCGAGGTACCAGCGTGCGGCTGGCCAAGGGGTTGTCATTTCGAGTAGGTGCTGGTCAGGGCGAGTACAGACAAGTGTCGTCAATGGAGCGAAAGGACATTGGGCTTCTTGGCATAACGACGAAACATCTTTATTACGCCGGACACAGGTCCTCATTTCGTATCCCCTATGCCAAGATCATGTCGTGCAATACCTACGCGGACGCAATTTCTATCACAACCGACGCGGTTCGCGCGAAGCCGCGAATTTTCGGAACGGATAATGTTTGGTTCATTTACAATGCGATCATGAATTTATCGCAGCTCGAAGCCCAATGAGCCGACCATCTCCCCCAGAGCCGCGTCGTCGCTCTGGGACATAGAGGGTCTCAACGCCCCCGCGACGATGACTACCGACAATGAGAAGGGCTCGAACGCTGTGAAGATTATCCGGCCTAGATGGATATAAACAAGTACGATGCCAGCAGATCCGAACGTGGATGAAACCGCGCGTACCATAGCGTGGATCGGGGTGGGCACCGGCTTGTTCAGCCTGGGTATATCAGCGGTTCAACTCGTGCTCTCCAGGCTCGACAAGAGAACAAAGCTGCGCGTTCAGCTAAGCCTGGTGAGGCTCGGTATGTCGCCTGATGACCCAAATCCGAAACCATATAAGCTGAACATCACGGCTGCGAATATTCGGGGTCCAGCGGTAACTCTGGCACGGCTTGCGTTTACGGCCCGCGGCCTGCCTCGAGGACGTTTTCTCCGAACCTCTGGCCGTCATTCGTTGCCTGCCGTCTTGGATCCGGGAATGGAGAAAAGACTTGAGGTCGGAATCGGCGGCGTTGCCGATGCTTTGGGCGAAGAGAGCTTGACGGGTAACGTCTGCATTCGCGCGCGAATAGAGGACGCATCAGGAAAAAAGCATTGGACCAATTGGGTTGCATTTGACCTTGCAACCACCGAGTAACTCGCCGCGTGAGCACTAGGATGAAGCCTGGGTAAAATGGCCCGTCACAAAATCGGCCGCCGTTGCAGATAGTAGCTGAAGACCTCGTAGCGAGCCCGCCGATTACCCCCTTTGGTAGTGGCGGGCTCCTCGCGCGGGTGCCCCGGCTACATCCGGGATCGGGCCTGCTTTCTCGCGAGACTGCCTGCCCATAAGTCCCGTTCGTCCTACAGGTCTTATCCCAAGACGCCGATGTCACAGCTTCCTAAGGGGCATTTGACGGACTGCTAGCCCGCCCACTCCTCGATGGTCCTCGGCCAATCGCTTTTCAAGAGCCGCGAGAGGGCGCGGTCGGCAAGGACCCGATCTTGGTTTTGGCATCGGGCGCAATAGTCGTTCTCGGAGTGCACAATCCGCTGGACGGGCATCCCGCACACGCGGCACGGCTTGCCGAAACGCCCGTGGACGTGGAAGTCCTCGGGAAATGCCGTGACCTCACCCATTCCGGGGAAGCGCTCACCGAAGTCGTTCCGCAGCTTCTCGATCCAACGGTAAAGCGTGTCGCGGGTGGCGATTCGGAGGCGCTCGACCTCGTCGTTCGAGAGGGATCTCGTGAGGCGCAGGGGTGACAGGTGCGCCGCGAACAGGATCTCGTCCGAGTAGGCGTTTCCAACCCCGCTGAACCGGTTCGGCTGGGTCAGCGCCCTCTTTAGCGTGCGGTTCTCGGCCAGAAGCCCTTCGGCGAACTGTTCGGCTGTCGCCGTTATGGGATCGATTCCGCCCGGATCGAGCTCCGCCAAGCCTGTCTTCCCGGAAACGACATGCAGCGAGGCGCGGCGCTTGGTCCCGGCCTCGGGACTGGGTTTGTGCGCGCGTGGCCAGAATACTGAAAGCCGACATCGTCGAAGAAGTTCACAACCACCACAACTTCGCCTGGCGCGAGAGTCATGGTGGGCGCGATTTGTGGGTTGTGCGAAAGGGTGCAACCCCTGCGTTCCCGGGCCAAATGGGTTTCGTCGGGGGCTCGATGGGCGACATCTCGACGATCGTGGAAGGCGTGGAATCGCCTGAGTCGGCCCAGTCACTCTACTCGACGGTCCACGGCGCCGGCCGCCTCATGTCTCGGACGAAGGCGGCCGGCAAGCGTCGTGGCAACAAGCGAACCGGAGGCTCGGTCACTCGCGAGATGATGGAAACGTGGGTGCGCTCGAAGAACGTCGAGCTGCGCGGCGCGGGCACCGACGAGTCGCCGCACTGCTACAAGCGCCTGCCGGAGGTCCTCGCGCACCACGAAGGCTCGATCCGGATCCTCCACACGCTTACGCCGTTGGGCGTGGCGATGGCCGGTGAGAACGAGTTCGATCCGTATAAGGATTGAGTTGAGACTGGAGACTGGAGACTGGAGACTGGAGACTCTAGACTGTGTTGCGCAGCCAAAGTTGCAATCAATATACGGTTTCCTCCCAGTCCCCGACAAATTGCCGGGAGCATCGTTTATTGTAAACCACCATTCGTGGTTCGAGAGGCAAAGTGTATTATTTCGATATGCGCTTCTTCGCAACGCTCGCCGCTCTGATCGCCGTCACCGCCAACGCACAAGAGATCGAGAAGGCGATCACGACCTACAACGCCGACTTCGGAAGCCTAAGCCGCTCGTACAGCTTCCCGCAATCGCCGCAGCGCGAGACACGAATGCGCAGGTTCCTAAGCGAAACCCTCGCGAGCCTCCAAGCCAATCCGTTCGACCGCCTCACTTTCTCCGACAAGATCGATTACATCGCATTCAAGAACTACCTCGAGCACGGACTGCGCCAACTCGACCTCGACGCCGTCGCCTGGTCTGAAACCAAGCCGCTCGTCCCCTTCTTCAATAGTATCATCGAATTCGAAGAGGCGAAGCGGGCGATGCAACCCATCGACGCGCCAAAGGCCGCGGTCATCCTTGAACAACTGAAGAAAGACGTCGACCAAGAGCGCAAAGCCATCGAAGGCGGCAAGACCGCGAAGAAGTCCCTGGCCAATCGCGCCGCACGCTCCGTCGACAGCCTTCGAATTTCCCTCCGCGAGTGGTACGACTTCTACAACGGCTACGACCCTATCTTCACCTGGTGGACCGAGGAGCCCTACAAAGCCGCCGACAGTGCGCTCGACGCCTACGCCAAAGCGCTCCGCGAGAAAATCGTCGGCATCAAACCAGGCGACGAAAGCGCGATTGTGGGAGACCCCATCGGCGAGGAAGCCCTTCTGAGCGAGCTCGCATACGAGATGATTCCGTACAAGCCCAAGGAGCTCATCGAGATCGCAAACAAGGAGTATGCTTGGTGCGAGGCCGAGATGAAGAAGGCTTCCCGCGAGATGGGCTACGGCGACGACTGGAAGAAAGCACTCGAAAAGGTCAAAACCATGCACGTCGAGCCGGGGAAGCAGCCCGACCTCGTCCGGGACCTGGCCCTCGAAGCGATTGCGTTCCTGGACGAACACGACCTCGTCACCATCCCCGAGCTATGCCGCGAGACGTGGAGGCGCGAGATGATGTCGCCCCGGCAGCAGCTCATAAGCCCATTCTTCCTGGGCGGCGAGGTGATCCAAATCGCCTACCCCACGAACACGATGTCGCACGAGGCCAAGATGATGAGCATGCGCGGAAACAACATCCACTTCGCCCGCGCCACCGTTCACCACGAGCTCATCCCCGGCCACCACCTGGACGGCTTCATGAGCGAGCGCCACCGTCCCTACCGCAGCCTTTTCTGGACGCCGTTCTACGGCGAAGGCTGGGCGCTCTACTGGGAGATGCTTCTTTGGGACCTCGGCTTCGCCAAATCGCCCGAGAACAAAGTCGGCATGCTGTTTTGGCGCATGCACCGCTGCGCCCGCATCATCTTCTCGCTTGGTTTCCATCTGGAGCAGATGACTCCGCAGCAGTGCATTGACTTCCTCGTGGATAGGGTGGGCCACGAACGCGCAAACGCCGAAGCCGAGGTCCGAAGGTCGCTCAGCGGCGCCTACGGCCCGCTCTACCAATGCGCCTACATGCTGGGCGGCCTCCAGTTCCGCGCCCTCCACAAAGAGATGGTGGGCTCAGGCAAAATGACCAACCGCCAGTTCCACGACGCCATCCTCCACGAGAACTGCCTCCCGGTAGAACTAGTACGCGTCATCCTCCGCAAGGACAATGTCGGAAGGGACTTCCGCTCCTCGTGGCGCTTCTACGAGGCTAACTAGCCTGAACTGTAAGAACGAACCCTAGAGGTCCTAGAAGTCCTATTCGTCCTACGCCCTAGAACGAATTCTCCGAGCCCGGGAATGTCTTCCTGCGAACGTCGGCGGCGTATGCGCGCAGCGCATCGGTAATCACCGCTCGGCCCTCCAGAAACCGCTTCGTGTGCTTAAACGCCTCGCCGGCCGAGAGGCCCAAAATGTCATGCCAAACCTGAACTTCCCCGTCGCAGTCCGGCCCTGCGCCGATGCCGATCGTGGGGATCGGAAGTTCGTCTGTAATGCGCCGAGCCACAACCGCGGGGATCATCTCAAGCACCACCGAAAATACGCCCGCGTCGGCGATCTTCTTTCCGGCTTCGAGCACAACGTCCGCCTTGTTGCCTCGCCCCTGCACCCGGAATCCGCCAAAGGAGTGCACGCTCTGCGGCGTCATTCCGATGTGGCCCATTACGGGTACTCCCGCCGCCACGAGCCCGCCTATCGCGCCCATGTACGGCCCTTCGAGCTTCACAGCCGCGGCGCCGGCTTTGACCAATTCGATCCCCGAACGGATCGCGTCCTCAGCGCTTGCTTGGAAAGAGCCGAACGGCATGTCCGCCACCAACAGCGCGCGCTTGCAGCCGCGGGCGGCCGCGGAAACGTGGTGGATCATCTCGTCAAGGGTCACCGGTAGCGTGTTTTCATATCCCAGTGTCGTGTTTCCGACCGAATCGCCCACCAAAATCAGATCCACGCCCGCCTCGTCCGCCATCTGCGCGCTCGGCGTGTCGTACGCTGTAACACAGACGATTCGCCCCCCTTTCATCGAGGAGATCTTAGGCGCGGTCATGACTTCGGACATCGCGAGCCGAGGTTACCTCCCTCGGGTACAATTTGCGTCCGCGCGCGGGTGGTGGAATGGTAGACACGCATGCTTGAGGTGCATGTGCCCAAAAGGCGTGAAGGTTCGAGTCCTTTTCCGCGCACCATAGAATCTCAGGTAGATGTCGAACCTACGTCGGCAAGCAGTAGCTTTTCCCCTCATGCCCGTTATCCTAAGCTACATCGGGATCACGGCGATAGTCTTGGCTGTGGATGCTGTTCCCGCGGCCGGAGCGTCCGACATCGACACCGCCAAGACCAGGGCGGCTGAGTTCGAGCTCCTTACCCGGAACTATGGGGGCATGTCCGGGAGGCCGATCGGCCCGGCCAGTTCCGCCGCCGCCGACCTATACGTGCGGCGATACGACTCAAACCGCAATAAGGCTGCCGCAATCATCCCCGACATTGGACAGCAACTTAGGGCCGTGTTGTCCGCGTCGTCGGCACAACTCGCGCGTCTGATCGACGTCGGGCCGCAGAACCTGCGCCTTCAAGCTTGTCTCGAAGCAGGTATCCGAAGGGATGCCCGGTGCGTGCCACAAATGATCAAAGCTACAAGGGGCGCCGGCAAAGCGCTCCAAATCGCAGCCGCGCAAGCTCTCATACCAATGCCGATCGCCAAGACGCGGCCGACGTTCGCGAAGCACCTTGCGGGAAAAGACGCAGCCTTGCGTCTCGTATCCGCTTATGCCCTCGCAAGGCACAAAGACGACCGCGGAGCGACCGTTCTTTGGAAGTCGCTGGGGTGGCCAACCCAAAACGTACCGGAATCGTTTCGATTCGACGTCGCCAACGCGCTAATGGACGCGGGCCAAGCCAGGACTAGGTGGCAGCTGGACAAACTCTTCCGACTCCTCGACGGGGATGCGCGACGGCTGTGCCCGCGCCTCGCCGCACGTGGCGATGGAGTCGCTCTTCGCAAGCTGAGGCACTGCCTTACCGACATGAGCCTGTACCACGGTGTCCGCAAATGGGCTGCCATGGCGCTTGGCGATATACGTGATCGGCGTGCTGTACCCCAACTACGCCGCGCACTCGGCGATCAGGTCAAGTCCGTTCGCACCGCAGCGGCTGCCGCACTCCACCGAATCTTGAAATAGAGGGTACTCGCCGCTCGTACAGTAGCTTATGCTTATCCCAATCGCTCTTATGGCCATCGGCGGCGACGACTGCTGCGCGTCCATGAAGGACTTCGCGAAGGACCCGGGGTTTCGCGCCGAACACCTCGCTCCTAAGAATATGAGTTTCACGCCGCAGCACGGCTCGATGGGGACGCTCGATTTCGGCACCGGAAAGGCTCCGGTCTTTATCGTTCCGCCCGCCAAAGACGCACGGGCAGCCGTGATCGTCGTCCATGAGTGGTGGGGCCTGAACGACTATATCAAGCGCGAGGCGGAGCGGCTGCACAAAGACACCGGCTACGGTGTCGTCGCAATCGATCTGTACGGCGGCAAGGTCGCCACGACCTCCGAGGAGGCAGGCAAGCTGATCCAAGCGGTCGACGATGCCACTGCGAAAGCTATCGTAAGGGCCGCACCGGAACAGATCGAGAACGGCAAGCTCTTCGGACGCAAGCTCGAAAAGGTCGGAACGCTGGGCTGGTGCTTCGGCGGAGGATGGTCGTTCCAGACTGCCCTGCTCGGTGGCGACAAGGTCGACGCATGCGCATTGTATTACGGCATGCCCGAAACCGACCCGGCGAAGCTTCGCGACCTGAAGGCGCCAGTTCTCGGCATCTTTGGCAACCAGGACCAGCGGCTGAACGCCGTCCTCGTGGGTAGATTCGCGGAGGGCATGGCCGGCGCTGCGAGACCGCTCGAGCTGCGCGTCTACAATGCGGGCCACGCCTTCGCCAATCCAAGCAACCCCAAGTACGACAAGGAGAACGCGGAGGACGCTTGGCAAGCGACGCTGGTATTCTTCAAGCGATATTTATGAGGAAGTTTGCGACCGTAATCGGGATTGCACTCGCCATCCAGTCTCAAGCGCAGGAAAAACCCGAACCGAAAAAGGTCCAGGATCCGCCGCCGTCGGTCCCTACCTGAACCGGGTGACCCGGTGAGGGGGGCTTCCTCGGTTCGGGGGAGATTCAAAAGGAATGGGTGTTCAGCGCCAGATACGTCGACATCGACGCCGACCGTGCTCGCTACCGCCTAACCGCCGCCTACCGCTTCACGCCGAGACTCCAGGCCGGGCTCGAATACAACCCCGCGGCTGACGAGATTGGTTTCATCGGCAACTATATCCTTGCGACCGAGACGCCCGAGTCCCCGGCAATCAGCCTCGGCACGTCCAGCGACCGCATTGGCACCCCGGCCGGACCGAAGATGTATTACGTAACCTTCTCCAAGGGCCTCTCAAGCCTCAAGCTTGTGCCCTACGTCTCTATCGCCTATTCCGAGCACGACGACGGCATTAACTTCCCATTCGGGGCGACCTATTGGATCACGCCGCAGTGGTCTATTCTCGGCATGAATGACGGCCGCAAATCGCACCTCATGCTGAACCACCTGCAGCACGATTTCAGCGTGTCGCTCATGCTGGTGCGTATGGAGCGATTCGGGCTGAGCCTCGCTTGGGGCTTCTGAAAAGCTAATAGGTATTCTCAAGGTGTGGAACCATTCCTGGGAGAGGAGCCGGTTGGCTGGCCCATGCTCGTCGACGTCGCGCTGGGGGAGGATATCGGACATGGGGACGTCACGCGGTTCGCCGTGCCCGACGACGCGCGGTCCTATTATGAAATCGAAGCCCAAGCGGACGGCGTGGTTTGCGGCGTCGGAATCGCCCTCGACCTTTTGACCCCGCTCGGCGACGCAGAGGAAGACGAGTTCATCGAATACAAAATGGTCGACGGCGACGCCGTATCCTCAGGATCGATTGTCTTGGCGGGCCGCCTTCAGACCCGAGAACTCCTGAGAAATGAGAGAACAGCCCTCAACTTCCTCATGCATCTCTCGGGCGTTGCAGCGCTCACGTCGCAATATGTCGCAAAGACAGAAGGCACCAAAGCGAAAATCCTCGACACTCGCAAGACGCTTCCGGGTCTCCGGCCCTTACAGAAGTACGCCGTGAAGTGCGGCGGCGGGGTTAACCACCGCATGGGCCTCTTCGACGGAGTACTTATCAAGGACAACCATATTAAGGCCGCCGGCGGAGTCGTGCAAGCTATTCAGGCTATTCGGGGGAAAGCCCCGCACACGATGCGCGTCGAGATCGAGTGCACGACCGTAGCACAAGTGGACCGGGCGATCGGCGCGGGTGCGGACATCATACTCCTCGACAATATGTCCCTGGGTGAAATGACCGACGCCGTGGGCATCGGCCGAGGAAAGGTTCTCTTCGAGGCCAGCGGCGGGGTAAACCTCGACTCGGTCGCCGACATCGCGAAAACCGGGGTGGACTACATCTCAGTAGGAGCACTTACGCATTCAGCTGCCTCTCTTCCATTTCATCTCGAATTCCGATGAAACCGGTGCGGTCTCGGTCTCGAAAACTGATCGAAGTCGACTCGATCGGCTCCACGCAGACCGAGTTAGCGACTTATGTCAAGCAAGGCCGCGAGGATATCGCGGCGATCTTAGCCAAGGAACAGACGGAAGGTCGCGGACGGTTCGGGCGCACTTGGTTCAGTCCAAGAGAGGGCTCGCTCTCACTTTCGATCGCACTCTTCGACTACGCGAATTGGCCCGCTCCTCAGTTTCTGGGCATGGCGATCGCGCTCGGCGCCGCCGAGGCCCTCGGGTGCGGCGTGGTTTGGCCCAATGACCTTGTCCCTCCGCCCTCCCACCCCGGGCTGCGCAAGCTTGGCGGCGTGTTGAGCGAGCTGGTTCGCGCGCCGGATGGGCGGCTCATTCCCGTCGTCGGCATCGGCATCAATATCGGCGTTGAGAGCTTTCCGGGCGAACTCGCCGGGACGGCGACAGCATTGCATTTAGCCACAGGCGAAAACCTGACGCCGAAAGAGGTTTGCGAACGAATTCTCGGGGCCTTAAGAGAAGTTCCGGAACCCAACAGATGGGGAGATATTGAGCTGCGATGGCGAGCGATTGATCGGACGAAGGGGAAGCTCTATAAGCTTCCGGATGGCAGGGTGGCAAGCGCGATCGGGATCGGGGACCTAGGCCAATTGATCGGAGACGTCGACGGAGTGAAAATCGAAGTCTCATCTGCAGAAGGAATCTTCGGAGGAGCTATCTGAGAGGGAAGAACTCGGCGGACAACGTGCCGTTGGAGAATGTGTATCGGCCCGCAAATCTTGCGTGGCTGCCCGTTTGGCAGACCCAAGTTTCTTCGACCTTGATTGGTTCCTCCAGGAAGTTGTGCGAATGCCCACCCAAGATCAGGTCGATGCCCAGAACCCTGGAGGCCAGTGCAAGGTCCTCGGTGAGGCCGATGTGAGAAAGACAGATTATTGT
The DNA here is from genome assembly GCA_051003155.1 of Fimbriimonadales bacterium. Lineage (GTDB taxonomy): Bacteria > Armatimonadota > Fimbriimonadia > Fimbriimonadales > ATM1 > JACDEQ01. The sequence continues at coordinate 64,824 of JBPCLO010000051.1, forward strand.
CTTTGCCGAATCCCTTAAGCGCTCCACGCAAGCCATCGCGGCTTTGATGGGTGACGTGTTGACGAAAGCGCTGATATGCTTCGCCGCCATTTTGTCCGTTACCATGGGCACCATCACTCCGAATACAGCGACGTCGCCCATGATCATTTCGGAAGGCAGCGGGTCCATGTCCATATCGAGGTCCTCGAGCAAGGCCTTATGCTTGCCTGTCTTCCACTTCAAGTTCGCCGCCAAGACAGGATGCATGCATCCCGCGAGCTTGGCTCGGAAGCCAGCCTCGGTAACGTGGAACTCTCGATTGCCCGGGACGCTGGCCGTGCAACGTGCGTCCGCCAGACGAGCCCAAACAGGGTCGATCGAGAGCGGAACCGCGACGTTGCCGGCTTTCACACAGTCGCCGCTGTCGAAATAGAAATCCGCGGTCGGGCGCAACGCCTTCAGCTTCTCGGCGGCTTCGGAATTGAGCTTGCCGTGCAGATCGTTCGTATGCAGAATCACCATTGCGAACGTGAATACGATACCGGATAAAGCTATAGGCGGCTTCAGGCGTCATAATAAGACATGCAAGGAGGAACGCAATGACGACCGCGATTTTGGCGGCCATGACTCTCATGAGCCCGCCGCCCGTTCAAGACTACACCGCCAATCTGCTCAAGGCAGGGACGATGGCCCCGAATTTCACTTTGAAGACCCCGGCCGGCAAGGCGATCAAATTCAGCAACGTTTACAAGAAGAACAGAGCCACGATCCTCAATTTCTGGTTCTATCACTGAGGCGCCTGCCGTGAGGAGTTGCCTCACCTGAACAAGCTTTACAAACAAAACAAGGCCAAGGGCCTGGCGATCATTTCGATGAACCGGGGCGACTCGGCGAAAGTCGCCGGCGACTATTGGAAGAAGGAGGGCCTGGCTTTCCCCACCGTTCTTGGGCCGGACGCCTGGCACGACAAATACAAGGTCAGCGCTTATCCCACGAACTACGTCGTGGGCAGATCCGGCAAGATTATCGCCCGCTTCGTCGGATGGGACGAAGCCGCTATGAAGAAAATTCTGCGTTCCAAAGGCATCCCCGCTAACTAGACGCGGATACCCGATGCCCTCTGCGATGCCGGGCTCCGTGAAGGAGTGTGGCATCGCATTGAACGAGGTAATCTCTGCCTCCGATGGACCTGATCCAATTGACCCCCGGAGGCAGCCGACCTAAGGCGCCAAAACCCGAGAACGTCGAGCTTCATTTCAGCGAAAAGGCCGTCCTCGAACTTGAAAGGTTGGTGACCCACTACCCCGACAAGAAATCTGCGATGCTGCCTGCGCTGTGGATTGCTCAACGTGAATACGGTGGCTACCTACCCGCAGATGCTCTTGCCGAAGTGGCGCTCCGCTTGGAAAGAAGCTACGCCGAGGTCGAAGGCGTCGCCACTTTCTATTCGATGTACCACCCACACCACGCCGTAGGGAAACACCTCATCGAGGTCTGCACGTGCCTGTCCTGCCACGTCTGTAGCGCATACCGAATCGCCGACTACCTGAAGGAGAAGTTGAAGATCGACTGGATGGGGACCACCGAGGACGGCATGTTCACGCTCGAAGAGGTGGAGTGCTTAGACGCTTGCGATCGAGCGCCGGTGCTGCAGATCGGCGATCAGTACTATGGGCCCGTAACGGAGAAAGACGTCGACGACTTGCTCGACAAGCTTCGCGCCGCCCCTGAACCGACGACTATCAAGCTTGCAGACGAAATCGTGCAGGCCCAACTGCATAAGTCAGACCAAGAACGCATTTCTTAAGGCATCGAACATAAACCGCCGGGCGATAGGCGGCTATCTCTTTTTACTTGTAGCCACGCCCTTCGGCTCGAACTCGAAGCTCCCATCGCGGTAGTCGACAAGGACCATACCGCCGTCGCCAACGGTTCCTTTGAGAATCTCCTGTGCCAGAGGGTTGAGGACTTCGCGTTGAATCGCGCGCTTTAGCGGCCTTGCGCCGAATGTCGGATCGTAACCGAGAGCCGCCAACTGGTCTTTCGCCGCATCCGTCAGCTCGAGGTTGATCTTGCGGCCGGAAAGCCGTTTGGCTAGTAAACGGACTTGGATCTCGACGATTTGCTTGATCTCCATCGGACTCAGCGGGCTGAAGACCACGATGTCGTCGATCCGGTTCAAGAACTCCGGCCGGAAAAAACTCCTAACGGCCTCCATCACCCGTCGCTTTACGTCCTCCGTGATGTCGAGCGGCATGTCGCCGTATTCGTGGGACCCCAAGTTGCTCGTCATGATCACGACCGCATTGCGAAAGTCGACCGTCCGTCCCTGTCCGTCAGTCAGCCTTCCGTCGTCGAGCAACTGGAGGAGAACATTGAAGACTTCGGGGTGTGCCTTCTCGATCTCGTCGAGAAGGATGACGCTGTACGGCTTGCGCCGAACGGCCTCGGTAAGCTGGCCCCCCTCTTCGTAGCCGACGTATCCCGGGGGCGCTCCAATCAGGCGCGCCACAGTGTGCTTCTCCTGGTACTCGCTCATGTCGATGCGGATCATGCTTCGCTCGTCGTCGAAAAGTAGCTCAGCCAGCGCACGGGCGAGTTCTGTTTTGCCCACCCCGGTTGGACCGAGGAACAGGAACGAGCCGACGGGCCGATTTGGATCGGCGATGCCGCTCCGAGACCGTCGAACTGCGTCGCTCACAACCCGAATCGCTTCGTCCTGGCCGACCACACGGTCATGCAGCCGGTCGTCCATCTTGAGAAGCTTGGCCATCTCTCCCTCGACGAGTCTCGAAACAGGGATCCCGGTCCACTTGGCCACAACCTCGGCCACATCCTCGTCGTCGACTTCTTCCTTGAGCATCTTCTGGTCTTTCTGAAGCCTTGCCAATTCCTCCTCGAAATCGCGTACTTGCTCGCTCAGCTGCGGCAGTTCGCCGTGCTGGATTTGCGCCGCGCGTTCCCAGTCCTGGTCGCGCTCTGCTTGCTGCAATGCCGTCCGTGCTGCCTCCATTTGCTCTTTGACGCCGCGAATTTCCGCGATCTTGTCCTTTTCGCTTTGCCAATGAGCCGCGAGGACAGACCGCTGTTCATTAAGCTCGGCAAGCTCCCTTTCGAGTCTCTCCAGCCTCTCCTTGCTCGCGTCGTCCTCCTCCTTGCGCAACGCCTGCTTTTCGATTTCGAGCTGGGCCACTCGCCTGTCGAGGGTGTCGATCTCCGTCGGCACGCTGTCGATCTCCATGCGCAGGCGGCTCGCGGCTTCGTCCATCAAGTCGATCGCTTTGTCGGGAAGAAATCGGTCGGTGATGTATCTGTCGCTGAGTGTCACCGCCGCCACAATTGCCGAATCCGTAATGCGAACGCCGTGGTGGACCTCGTACCTCTCCTTCAAGCCGCGAAGGATCGCGATCGCGTCCTCGACGCTCGGCTGGTCCACCATTACCGGCTGGAACCGCCTCTCAAGCGCCGCGTCCTTCTCGATGTACTTCCGGTACTCGTCGAGCGTCGTCGCGCCGACGCAGCGCAGCTCGCCTCTAGCGAGCTTTGGCTTGAGCATGTTCGCCGCGTCCATGGAACCTTCCGCCCGGCCGGCGCCCACCAAGTTGTGGAGCTCGTCGATAAACAGAATGATCTCCCCATCCGAAGCCTCGATATCCTCCAACACCGCCTTCAGCCGCTCTTCGAACTCGCCCCGGAACTTCGCACCCGCAACAAGAGCGCCCAGGTCCAGGGAAACGACGCTCTTTCCCTTCAGGCCCTCCGGAACGTCGCCGGCCACAACCCTTTGCGCCAACCCCTCGGCGATCGCGGTTTTGCCTACGCCCGGCTCCCCGATCAGCACGGGGTTGTTCTTGGTTCGGCGGCTCAGCACTTGCACCACCCGGCGGATCTCCGCGTCGCGTCCGATTACCGGGTCGAGATCGCCCTTTCGCGCCGCCGCCGTCAAGTCGCGGCCGTACTTTTCGAGCGCCTGATACTTGTCCTCGGGTGACTGGTCGGTGACCCTTCGCCCCCCGCGAATGCTCTCGATCGCCCTTTCCAAATTCTGGACATCGGCTCCTGCGGCTCGCAGGGCGCGCCCCGCGAAGCCCTTGGTATCCGACGCTATTCCGAGAAGCAGATGCTCCGTGCTCACGTAGTCGTCGTCGAGTTTCTCAGCCTCGCGAAACGCATGGTCGATTGCCTCGCGCAGACGATTGCCGAGAGCAGATCCGTACGCAGATGCGCCCTGAACCTTAGACTGCCTCTCCAAGTCTGAGCGCACCTCGGCTTCGAGAGGCGACGAAGCAGCCCCGACTTTATCCAGCAGAGGCTTCGCGATTCCCTCAGATTGTTGCAAAAGCGCAAGCAGCAGGTGTTCGGGCTCGATCTGGGTGTGCTGACAGTCTTCGGCGATCGTTTGCGCGGCTTGGACGGCGTCCTGGCCCTTCAGGGTTAGCTTGTCGAGTCTCATTTCTTCTAGAGCGAGTACCTGTTATACTCCAGGGGCCAAGATACAAGAGACCCCCGCCCTAAACAGGACGGGGGCCCAGCCCAACGTAAGCCATTTTACTTGTCGATTCGGGTAACGGTGGCGGTGGCGTCGGTGGGCGGCATGCTGGCGTCGAACTGCACATTCTTCATGCTGTACGTGCCCTTTACGAGTTCGCCCGCAGAGGCGGTCAGCCAGACGGTGCCGGCTCCGGTCATCGGCGTATCACCGGCGGTCTCCTTATAGGTGAAGCCAATTCTTAGGTTCTTGGCTTCGCCCACGGTCTCGACCGCTTCGAGGGTATAGGTCGCTTCAGCATCTACGGTGTTCTTGCTAGCGTCGCCCTTCACCTTCCTGCTCCAAGGCTCGCCAATCTTTACTTCCTTGTTCGGATAGTAGAACGCGAAGGCATTCTCCAGTCTCTCCTGGCGCGCTTCGCTTGGCGAATCGCTCTTCGATTCGAGCGGTTCGCCGTTCGCGTTGAACGTTGTCGTGGTCGTGTACTTCTGCTCGCCCATCATCTGGGTCATGTCCTCACCGTTGACCATCAACGAAAAGGCGTCCGCAGCGATCTCGACGACGACCTTACCGCCTTCGACCTTGGTGATCTTCTCGGTGTGGTTCATCGCGAAGTTCATATCCATCTTCTGGCCGCCGGCGTCGATATTCGCGGCAACAGCGATCTTGAACTTCGAGGTCTTGCCGACCTCCGGCTTCCATTCGACTTTGGCGCTCTCTTGCGCCGCGAAGGCGGCCACGGCCAATAACGCTGCAGCCCCCACAAAAAGTTTGGTTCTCATGTTGTAAATTATGTCTCCTTGACGCATCCTTCAGGAATACGTGCGAGCAGTAGTCTTAGTTGCTGTCATTTACTATCGATTTAGCACTCGCATTACCCAGTTGCTAATGATCGACTTGCCATGCTCCGTGAGGATGCTCTCCGGGTGGAACTGCACGCCTTCCACGTCTAAGTCCCGGTGTCGCAACCCCATGATCTCGCCATCGTCGGCAGTCGCAGTGATTTCGAGTTCCGCCGGCAAGCTGTCACGCTCGACGACGAGACTGTGATAACGAATCCCTCGGAACGGCGACGGCAAGCCTTCGAAGACTCCCTTGCCGTCGTGCGAGATGGCGGACTCCTTGCCATGCATGATCCTTTCCGCCCGAACGATCTTGCCGCCATAAACTTCGCCGATTGCTTGCATCCCCAAGCACACTCCGAAGATGGGAGCCTTGCCCGCAAACGCCCTAACCAATTCTTCACTGATCCCAGCCTTGTCCGGCGTGCAAGGGCCGGGCGAGATCAAAACGGCTTGAGGATTCAACGCCACCGCTCCTTCGACGCTGACTTCGTCATTCCGCTTCACCAAGATCTCCGCCCCCGATTCCTCCGCCAACTGGGCCACGTTGTACGTGAAACTATCGTAGTTGTCGAGGAGCAGGATCATTGAAGGTCGCCGCCCTCGGCCGTCTCGATCGCGCTGATCACGGCCGCCGCCTTGCACGCGCACTCCTCCCACTCCTTCTCGGGGATGCTGTCATACACGATGCCCGCACCGGCCTGAACGTGGGCAACGCCGTCCTTTAGAAAAATGGTCCGGATCGCGATCGCCATGTCCATATCTCCATCGTAACCGAAATAGCCCACCGCCCCGGCATAAAGCCCGCGACGGCTGGTTTCGAGTTCGTCGATGATCTCCATCGCCCTCACTTTCGGTGCGCCTGAGACCGTACCGGCAGGGAAGCAAGCGCGAAGAGCGTCGAAGCAATCGAGGCCGTCCTTCATCTCGCCCGTCACATCGCTGACGATGTGCATCACGTGCGAGTACCGTTCCACAACCATCAACTCGTTGACTTCGACGGTCCCCGCCTTCGCGATCCTGCCGATGTCGTTGCGCCCCAGATCGACGAGCATGATGTGCTCTGCGCGCTCCTTCTCGTCGGCGAGAAGCTCTTCCTCCAACTTACGGTCGCATTCCTCCGTGTCGCCGCGTGGCCTCGTTCCGGCGATGGGCCTAACCCGAGCTCGGTTGCCCTGCACAGTCACGAGCACCTCGGGCGACGCGCCGATCACGTCGAAATCGCCGAACCGGATCAGGTACATGTAAGGCGACGGGTTCAGGTACCTCAGGCTTCGGTAGAGAGCGATGGGGTGCGAGCTCACCGGAGCGGAATAGCGTTGGCTGATGACCATCTGCACGCCGTCTCCGGCTGCGATGTATTCCCTCGTTCGCGCTACGGCCTCCTCGTAGTGGTCGCGGCTGACGTTGGAAGTGAACGTGGCCCGCCGCTTCGGGCTATCCGGAATCGGGGGTATCGCCGCACGAAGCCGTTCGATAATCCCTTCGATCTGCTCTGCCGCACGCTCGTAAGAGCCCGCTTCGTCCGTCGCGTGTGCGATTACCAATATGCGGTTTTTGGCATGATCGAAAGCCACCATCGAATCGCAGACGAGCATATGCATGTCGTCGCAATTCGGGTCGTCCGTGTTCGCATCGGGGAGCCTCTCGAAGAACCGAACGAGGTCATAGGCGAGCATCCCCACCGCACCGCCCGTAAACGGCGGCAGCCCTTCCAAATGCGCGTACGGTCTTTCGTGGAGCAGTTCGCGGATCGTGTCGAGCGGCGAACCGCCCTCAGGAGTCTCGAACTCTTGCTCGCCCGAGTGGCCCATGCGCCCTTTCGACCGGACGACGAGTGACGGATCGACCCCTATAAAGCTGTATCGCCCCAGCCGCTCGCCGCCCGTAACCGATTCGAGCAGGAAGCTGTGTGTTTTATCGTGGGCGAGCTTCCAATAAGCGCTCGTGGGGGTCTCGAGGTCGGCAAGAACCTCCGCATATACGGGGACGCGCTTGCCCCCCTGCGCGAGCCTCGCAACCTCCTCCGCCCCCGGCCGAATCATGCGCGACAGTATATCCGGCTAACCTTCGGGGACCTAATGGCCAGTCGGATCTCCTTATCCCGGGAAAGTCCACCACGCGCGGTCGATGCGGCCGAACCACGGGTACACGAATATCGAGCCAATGGCCCTGAAACTGACCCGTGCCTTAATAGCCAGGGTAACGGGTTGTATGAAGCGGGACGGATTGCTTGTGACATTCACTGTGACGGTGCCATCTGATGTTGTCGCCAAGCGCGTGTCTAGAACCTCATACAAGCCGGTTACATAGTTGTAGAGTGAGATCTTCTGCTCGGCGTTGGCGATGCTGGCGTTCGACACTAGCGAGAAGCTGAACCAGGTCGGCGAAGAAGTCGGCGCCTTCGCGTTGAGGATGATCTGTATTGGGGGCTCGCCAGACGAGAACGCCGCCCCCGGCCTCATCACGAGCCTATTGTCGTCACTATTCCGCGACGAGGCTAGATTGCCCGAAATGACCGAGCCGCGAAACATGCTGTAGGAAGTTGGCGCAATTGGTCTGGACCCCCTAACTGGAGTCCATACAAATGGTTGCGGCTGCCAACCCGGCCGCCTGGCCCAACCCGCGATGGTGCCGTTACCGTCGATGCCCAAGGCATGGGACTCTTCGAACTCTGGTGGAAGAAACTGGTGAAGATCTAGCAAGGTTTCAGCAGTTCCAGACCAAACGAAAGCGTGGGCACGCTCGGCGCCCGGCGGTCCGCCGCTCCCGACCTGCTGAATGCCATTCGTCGCAATCGCAGCGGCTCCCCATGTGGGCGGCGTAAGATCGATAAAGCCTTTGCCATCGGTGTGCCAACGAATTGCACGACCTGTGCCATCTTTGATTGACGAACCTACGATCTGTTCTCCATGGATTCCATTGGCGAATCCGTTGTTATAACCTTTGGGCAGCGGCAGCAATACCATGCTCCCGGCAGTTCCGCTCCACATGACAGGAATACGCCCCTCTAGGTTGCCGATCTGCCGGTCTCCCCATACGCCGTAAGCGACGGAGTCTTGATATCCGTCTGGGTGCAGTTCAACCAAAGTTTCTGCTGTTCCTCGCCAAAGCACTGCATGCCCAATGCCCCCGCCCCTTCCTCCACCTCCAACCTGGCTCGTCCCGTCGGTTGCACGAGCTTCCGTGCCGCTACCATACAGATCCGGACGATGCAGATCGACGACGCTGCCTGCCGACCCCGACCATATGACGGCGTGGCGGCGGTCCGCTATCACGCCATAGCCCCCCTGCTTTCCGCCGCCGACCCCGATAACCGCGGAGCCATCGAAACCCGGCGGATGTAAGTTGACATACTTATCGTATGGAGGACCTTCCCAGAGGAGAGCCCCTTCTCCGGCCCCGAACCCCGCGCCGATGATCTGACCTCCTCCTGCGCCGAGCGCCCATCCGAACTCGCTCTCCGTCGGAAGTTCCTGAACTGTATATTGCGCAGAAACGGAAAGGGCACAAATTGCCATTAAAAAAGTTGGAGCAAACTTCGAATAGTTCATTTCCAAAAACCTCTGTTTGAAGAAGTGTTCGGAGCCGCCACGCCACTTGCATAGCGGCCCCGAACTGCTTTCTACGTACCGATCTTGACGTAGCGTGCCAAGCAAGGCGTAGCATCATCGTCGTCGTTATGGCGAAGACCATATAGAAGCCTGGCGGCGCGACTCCACCGTTCGCAGGCGAAGAAACGTTCCGCGTGCGGCCGGCTTGTGTAAAGGTGCAACCGATGAACCTTTGGCCCTGGTCAAAGCCCGCGACTCGTGCCTTAGTAGAGTTTTGAACCTAATCAGGCTGGAATGTGTGCTCATTCCGGGAGATGAGCAAGTGATTCCTGGGAGCCAGTGCTCCCATTGAATCAGCGAGCGCGCCCTCGGGACGAATGAATGGTTCCCGGGAACAAGCGAGGGATTCCTGGGATCGGCCAGTCCGCCAAGGGGACCGGCGAGTGCTCCCCGGGGCCGACTGGATGGCTCCTCGGAATGATCGGATTGGCCCTCGGAGTCGATGGGCGAATCCGCGTGGGAGGATCGTCGGCACGCCGACTTACTTCTCGGAACGAACGAATGACTCGACGGCAGCGCCCACGACGCCGAGCGACTGCGCGCTGCACTTGTCGGCCGTGTCTTCGAGCGTGTGCCAATACGGGTAATCGAAGTCTATCAGGTCGATGGTCGGGATGCCGGCCGCGTTGATCGCGAGGTGGTCGTCCAGGATCGAGCCGCCCGAGCGGTCCGTAAACACCTTTCCATACCCCCGCAGCTGTGCGTTCTTATAAAATCGTTTCTGCAAGGAGCCTGCGCTCTCAGCGCTGATCTGCTCCTTCGGGATTTCGAGGTCCTTGTCACCGATCATGTCGAGCAGGATTCCGAAGTCCGGCTTGGGCTTCGCCACGGTCTTCGCGTAATGCGTCGCGCCGAGGAACATCTCATCGGTTCCCGGACCCAAGTCCTCGCCGTCCACAAAGAGGAATACCACGTTGATCGGCGGGGCCTCTTCCTTGAAAGCCCGCATCAGGTCTAGCAAGACCGCTACGCCGCTGGCGCCGTCGTTCGCGCCGAGAATCGGCTTCTTGCGGTCCGCGGAGTCGAATTCTTGGTCTGCCGTCGGCCTGGTATCCCAATGCGCCAACAGGAGCGCGGTCTTGGGAGAGCCGACGTCGATCGTGGCGACCACGTTCGTCATCTTCACGTCCCAGCCGATCACGCTCCACTTGTGCGAAAACTCTTGCTTTGCGACTTTGTCGGTGTACTTTTTGGCTTGCTCGTGAATCCAATCGAGGCACTTTTTGTGCCCCGCAGAGCCTGGGTAGCGCGGCCCCATGTCGGTCTGAGTCTTCAGCAAGGCGAACGCCTTCTGGCCGTTGGACTTGATGGAGATCGTGGGTACCGGCTTTTCAGCCGGCTCTTGCGCGATGGCCCTCGGGTGGTTCCCGCAGGCTTGGAAAACGGCCGTTATCGCCAGCAGTCCTACGGCTTGGCGATATACCGCGACGGGCGGACGGAACCCGCCTTTCCTTTGAGCTCTTGCTCCAATGTGACTCCTGTCCTCTTTACGATCTGCGACTTTTTCCATATTTTGAAGTACCCGAGCGAGCCATTCGCCAGGTTGGCCGGCATCGCTACTTGATACTGACGTGCTTCCGACAAAGGTGAGTCGTTGACCGTGACCTCGATAATTCGCGAATCGGGTGGCGCAGACTGTGAAAAAGTCACCGTGATGCCCGAGATCTGGAGAAAACCGCTGTTGAACTGGGGGTAGTTCGCCAGCGAGCGTTCGAGAGCTCGCTTCAATTCCGATCCTTTGAGGGCAACGACCGCGATCTCATCCGACGGATATTGCAGGATCGACGCGAGGTCAGTGCCGGAGCTTGCCTTCAGCAGGCCGGCCGGCAGGAGTGCTGCTTCAGCGCCGGCAGCCTTACGGATGCGGTCGGCGGCGGCTTGTGCGAGCGGGTGCGCGCCGGACCCGAAGTCCGAGGCGGACTGGGCGACGGCGCCAACAAAGACGATGACGGCAAAGAACAGACAAGGCTTACGCATTGCAAGTTGTTAGACTGATACCCGGCGAATTTGTTTCGAGTTCCGTGTCCAGTTTACTCTGTTGAAGACTTGAGGGACGGATCGCTGAGGAACGCCTCGATGAATCCATCGATCTCGCCGTCGAGGACCGCGAGCACGTTTCCGGTTTCGTGGCCGGTTCGTAGGTCTTTCACGACCGTATACGGCTGGAGGACGTACGAGCGGATCTGATGCCCCCACTCGGCGGGGTTCACGACGCCCTTCAGCTGTCGCATCCGCTCGTCGCTCTTGGTCCTCTCGAATTCGGCGATTCGCGAGGCCAGGATCGTCATCGCGCTCGCTCGGTTCTTGTGTTGGCTGCGCTCGTTTTGGCACGTTGCCATGAGGCCGGTCGGAATGTGGATGATCCGCACCGCCGATTCGGTTTTGTTCACATGCTGGCCGCCCGCGCCTCCGGCACGATACGTCTCGATCCGCAGCTCCGCCGGGTCAATATCTACCTCACTTTCTGCCACTTCCGGCATGACATCGACGATGGCGAAGCTCGTATGACGGCGTCCTGATGCATCGAACGGGCTGATCCGTACCAGCCGGTGGACCCCGTGCTCGGACCGCAATCGTCCATAAGCAAAAGCTCCCTTGACGATGAACGTGATGCCACGATAGCCCGTGACGTCGCCGGGCGACTCGCTCAAGATATCAAATCCGTACCCGTGCCGCTCCGCCCAACGCGCGTACATTCGAAACAGCATCTGCGCCCAATCGCAGGCTTCGGTACCCCCTGCGCCTGCGCCGATCTCGACAATCGCAATCCCCGCGTCGTGCTCTCCTGAAAGCAGCGTCGTAATCTCGAGCTCGTGAAGGTCATTCAGGAAGCCTTCGGCCATGCGCTCGAGTTCTTCCCGCGTGTCGTCGTCGGGGCTTTCTGCTAGCATCTCATCGAGTTCCGACATGTCCTCGTGGACGCCGACCAGTCGCTCATAAGGCTCTATTTGGGCGCGCAGGGAGCCCAACTCCCGCATCGCGGCTTGGGCTTTCGCCGGGTTATCCCAAAACCCGCCGTTCTGAGAAGCCGCCTCTAACCGAAGAATCCGCGATTTCAGAGAGGCGGTGTCAAAGATGCCCTCGAATAGCGTCCAAGCGAGCCTTCGCCTGCGACAGCGCTTCTTGCAAGTGGGGACTTAGCACGATAAGAGATTACCTTGAGCGCCGCCGACAAACCGGCTGGAGGGCGCCACATCAGCTAGCTGACAAACATTACGACTTCTTCTTATACGGCTTCACCGACAGCTTCGACCCGCCCGCGTCTACCTCGTACAGCTCCCAATAGCTGTTTCGGTTCGAGGCGAAGAGAATGTTGGACGCTTCGCTGAACACCGGGAACTGATCGATGCCTTCGTCGTCGGTCAGCCGGCGTTCGTTCTTGCCATCCGCATCGACAACGTAAATATCCCAGTTGCCCCCTCGCTCGGAGGAAAACGCGATCCGAGCACCGTCGAGGCTGAAAGCCGGATCCCAGTTCTGGGCGTTATCACGCGTTATCTGTTTCAAACCGGTCCCGTCGCGGTGGATCGTAAATACCTCGAACGTGCCGCTCTTGCCATCCGTATAACCTCCTTGGACGAACGCGATGTGCTCACCGTCGACGCTGAAAGACGGGTGAAAGGAGCCGGAATTCGACGACGTCAGCTGTTTCTCGTTCTTGCCGTCGGCGTCCATAACGTAAATGTTTCGCTTGAGGTTGCGCGACGACGCGAACGCGATCTTGGCTCCGTCCGGGCTCCAAGTGGGCTCGCGATCTTCGCCGATGTTGTGGGTAACCCTCACCGGTTCCTGGCCGAGTGTCATTATGTATATCTCGAAGTTGCCGTCACGATTCGATGCGAATACGATCTTCTTTCCGTCAGGAGACCAACTGGGCGTCCGATCTTCGGCCGGGTCCGTGGTAAGTCGCTCCTCGTTGCCCCCATCGACGTCACGAACATACAGATCCCAGTCGCCCTCACGCGCAGACGCGTAGATGATCTTCGTCATGTCGGCTGTATAGGCAGGCTCCCAGTCCAAGTACTTGTTGGCCGTTATCTTCTGTATGTTGGAAGGCGTCGGTTCCTCGTGGGGAGGCTGATCGCGCTGGCACGCGGCAAGAAAACCGAAACCGCAGGAAGCGGCGATGATTGCTGCTCGATTCATATCTTTAGTACTCCATTTCTACTGTCAGAAGCCACGCCCACCTGCGGTAATCTCATCCGGATGGATGGTTTACTTGCGGACAAGAAAGGCATCGTATTCGGGATCGCGAACGATCGAAGCATCGGTTGGGCTATCGCCGAGCTAGCCGAAGCCCAGGGCGCCGAAGTCGGCATCGGTGTCCAAAACGAGCGTATGGCGCGCTCTGCCGAAAGGCTCCTCGATGGACACGCTAGAATGCGCATGTTCGAAGCCGACCTGAACCTCGAGGAGGATCTCGAACGGGTTCATCAGGACCTCAATGCCGCCTACGGAACCATCGATTTCATGGTTCATAGCGTCGCTTACGCCCTGCGCGAGGACCTCGCCGACCGCTTCATCAAGACTAGCCGCGAAGGCTTTCGCGTCGCGCTCGAAACCTCCGCTTACTCTTTCGTCGCAGCAGCGAGGGCTCTGGAGCCGATCCTCAACGACGACGCAAGCCTCATCACCATGACCTACCTGGGCAGCCAACGTGTGCTACCCGGCTATAACGTGATGGGCGTCGCCAAGGCCGCGCTCGAAGCCTCCACACGTTACTTGGCTTGCGACCTCGGCGAGAGAGGCATCAGGGTCAATGCCGTCTCACCTGGCCCCATCAACACGGTCGCGGCGCGAGGCATCAAGGGGTTCAGTGGCATTCTGAGCGTCGTCGGCGAGCGCGTTCCATTAAAGCGCCCCGCCGAACAGGAGCAGGTCGCGACCACGTCGCTCTACCTACTTAGCGACCTGAGCCGAGGCGTAACCGGCCAAATCCTATACGTCGACAGCGGTTACAGCTCGATGGGCCTGTGAACCGCATACTGTGCGTCGCAAACTGGTCGGAAGGCCGCAACCCCGAAACGCTTACCGCTATGAGCCAAGCGCTCCGAGCGGCTAGATGCGTGGTGCACTTCGACGTGGCCGACTTCGATCACAACCGCGTCGTGACCGCGTTCTCCGGTCAACCCCATCAGGTGCGAGAGACCCTATTCGCCGTCGCTGCGGGGGCATTCGCCCGGATCGATATGAGCAAGCACGCTGGAGTCCATCCCAGAATCGGTGCGCTCGACGTCTGTCCTTTCATTCCCCTGGACGGTCCGGTCGATCCCGATTTTGCCCCGAGTATCGCCGAAGAGATAGCCGGCGCATACGATCTGCCGATCTTTCTCTATGAGCACAGCGAAACCGGAAAGCACGCCGCAGACCTGCCGTCGCTTCGCCGCGGCCAATTCGAAGGCCTCCATGGCCGCGAGCTCGACCCGGACCACGGCCCGAAAACGGCCAATTCGCGCCTCGGAGCCACCATCCTAGGCGTACGCGACTGGCTCGTTGCAATGAATCTCAACCTGCGCATCGCCGACTTAGCTATAGCTAGTACCGTCGCTCGAGAAATCCGCCGGGTCCGTGACTCAGGCGACCCGCGATTAAGGGGAGTGCGTGCTCTCGGATTTTCGCTCGCAAGCCGACGCATGAGTCAAATTTCGATGAACTTGACCGAGCCCGACGAGACCAGCCCTGATCAGATCGTCAAATGGATCGAAGAGCGCACCGGCCTGGGCGAAGCGGAACTCATCGGCGTCATCCGTCCTCAGGACCTGCCGAAGGCGAGGCGGCTGGCTGTTCGGGACGAGCAGATCGTCCGGTAACCGGTACAATTTAGGCCTATGGCGAAGTGGAAAATGGGCGAACGAGTGAAAATAGTCGAGCGCGAGGTTACTAAGGACGATAAGCGCACCGCATCCTATTTTGCGCACCTCGGAGGTCTGACCGGAACCGTCACGAACTTCTATAACGCCGATGAGGTCGCGGTGAAAATCGATCCGCAGGCGTTCGGTGCTACGATCGAATCCACTCACAAGGAAGCCGTCAAGCGCATGCGCGCCAAGTTCCTCGACTCGCTGAGCGAGGAGCAGAAGCGTAAACTCACCAAAGAAGAGCGCCAGTTCAACGCCAACTACGTCCTCCTCCTCCACTCCGATGACCTCGTGAAGGGCCCTCCTGCGCCGAAGCCCGTCGCAGCGGCCGAAGAAGAGGAAGAGGATATCGCGTCATTCGACCCGACCTCCGTCGTCGAGGACGCGTTGTATGACGATCCGGAAATCACGCCGGAGGTCCAGCGCAAAACCTTGGCCGAGATCGAGGCCGAGGAGCAGGCCGAGCTCGAGCGGCGACAGCGATAATGGGCTCCGTCCGCACTTGACCGAAGAGCTCGAGTTTGCTCTCGCCGTCGCCCAAGCCGCAGGCGGCATCACGCTCAAGTATTTCAACGCCGTCACACCGGTGGAACGCAAGGCCGACGATACGCCCGTCACGCGAGCCGACCGCGAAGCCGAAACCTACATCCGCGACCAGATCGGTTTGCGCTTTCCGCACCATGGCATTCTTGGCGAGGAGTTCGACGAGCAGCCGGGCGACGGCGAGACGCGGTGGGTAATCGACCCCATCGACGGCACCAAGTCATTCGTCCACGGCGTGCCACTCTTTGCCGTGCTCGTGGGGCTGGAGCGGGGCGGCATTCCGGTGATGGGTGTCGCGCATTTCCCGGCACTGAGCGAGACTCTATGGGCCGAGCAGGGCGACAGCGCCTTCTGCAATGGCGAGGCAATCCACGTCAGCTCGGCGGATCGTATCGAGGACGCCTTGTTGGTCAGCGGCAGCATCTTGTCGTTCGAGGCGAAGGGGACGCTCGACGGTTACATCGCGCTGGCCAAACGGGCCTACGCAACACGCACGTGGGGCGACGCGTATGGCCACTCCATGGTCGCACGAGGCAAAGCCGAAGTCATGCTCGACCCCCGTGTGAACGTCTGGGACACCTGCGCACTGATGCCGATCGTTTTGGAAGCCGGGGGGACGTTTACATCTCTGGATGGTGGCCCAGGGCACGGTGTCGGTGAAGCCCTTTCCACCAATGGACGGCTGCTGCAGCCCGCGTTGAATTGCTTTGCAGATGGCCAACCCCGGTCTAATGAGTAACCTCACCGCATCAATCGGACCCATTTTGCTCGCGGAGATCCACCAGTACAGCGCCGGCGCTAGGCTCGCCGGACACCCCTTGGCCGGCCGCCTTGCAGGCGGCTCTCCTCTGCGAGGAAGCCTGCGAGGTGGCTTGCCATGCTATTCGAAAGAGACGAAGTGAGAAGGTTCGCGTCTCGCTTCGAAACGGCCTGGCAGAAGTCGCGCACCAGCCGAATGTCGCCTCCGCCATGCCCGGAGAGATCGACGTTCGCTTTCCGGCCGTCCCAAACGTGGCGTTTGCCCGTCTCGAACTCCACGACGTTCATGACGGTCATATCGCCCTCGATGTGGCCCTTCTGGCAGAACACCCGGGTACGACGTCCGCCCCCGGCATACATGGCCTCCACCTGGAGGCTCGCCGTGGCGCCGCCGTCGAACTCGAGGTTCGTGACCATATGGTCGCACACGTCGTTGTCGCAGTGATACACGCATCGCCCGTATTGACCCTTCTCGAGTTCCTTCAAGATGCTGAGGTCCGAACGGTCGGGCGTGATGATGTGGTGGGTGTCCCACTTGCGCTTGTGAACGTAGAAATCCTGCGCGTAGTACGGGCAAGTCTTCTCGACAGGGCAACCCTCTGAACAGAACATCGGCGCTCCCATCGGCGCATTCTCCTTGCGGAACCAGCTTAGGTCACCGAATGCCGAAACGCGCGTGATGGGCTTGCCGGTGATGTAGGCGAGGATGTCGAGGTCGTGGCAGGATTTCGCCAGGATCACCGGGTTCGATTTCTTCTTATTCCCCCATGGGCCGCGAACATACGAGTGCGAAAAATGGTGGTGCTCCACCGGCTCGAGGTGCTGGACGCTGACCACGTCGCCGATCATTCCCGAGCGGATGACCTCGCGCATCATCATGAAATAGGGTGCATACCGAAGTACGTGGCAGACTCCCACGATCGATTTGTTTTTTTGCGCGGCTTTGAGGATCGCTTCGCACTCGCGCCAACTTTGGGCGATCGGCTTTTCGAGAAGGACTTCGTAGCCCAATTCGATTGCCTTCAGCGCCGGCCCGGTGTGCATCGCGTCCTGGGTGGAGACGACGATAGCGTCCGCGAACTTCGGCCGGTTGAAAACGTGCTCCCAGGTTGTAAAGGCGTTCTCGGGCGAGATGTCATGGCGCTTGATCGCGGCATCGCGCCGGTAGCCGATAGGTTCAGCGACGCCGACGATCTGCCACTCTTCGGGGATCTGGCTGGCCATCCACCCGTAGTAGCCACCCCGCCCCCCATATCCGCAAACCACCGCCGATATCGGCCGGTCCAGCTTGGGATACTTGCCGATTTCGATGTTCGGCAGGTCGGATGAGTTCTCCTGTCCGCGGTTCGCTGCCAGGAGGGGGAGGGGAGTCGCGGCGGCCAAGCCCGCGAGCCCCAGACGCTCGATGAACTGACGACGACTCCAGCCTTCTGCCATTTCGGTGATATTACATTACTTCTAGGGCAGAGCAGCTTTTCTCACTACGGGAATAGCGCTTCGATCTCCTTCGTGCGGATGCAGAGCACCGGGCCGCTGGCGACGTACTGTTCCTTTGCATTAGCTTTTCTGATCCTTCGGGAGCCACTGCACCGCCTCTCTGACGCCCCTCATCATCCCATCGGCGTTCTGGACAATCGTAAAGTGAGGTACTGGCCCCCGAAGCGCTCCTCGGTGCTCGCGGCCGGGATGCACGGGCTCATGTTGGTCATGACGTCAGTCGAAACCAGTATCCTTGCCGGAGACTCAGCGCAAGCGGAGGGAAAGAGTTTGTCGAGTCGTTACTCGCAAACGAAGTTGAGTTCGCGTCACTGCCTAGCCCGGCGGCCATGCCATCGCTCTCCCCCCCAACAAATGCACGTGCAAGTGAAGCACGGTTTGCCCCGCCTGCTGGCCGCTGTTGATCACCACCCGATAGCCCGCCCGGTCGATCCCTTCTTGCCGCGCGACCTCGGAGGCAGCCAGTAGGAGCGATTGCAAATCGTCCGCCGAGGTAGCCGAAGCCATGCTGTCCACGTGCTTCTTTGGGACGATCAGGATATGCGTCGGCGCTTGGGGATTCATGTCCCCGAAAGCCAGGCACGCGTCGTTCTCGAAAACGATGTCCGCCGGAATCTCGCGTGAAACGATCTTGCAAAAGAGGCAGTCCATCGCAACGGGAGATTACCGCAGCCCGTACCGATTACGATGGCCGAGCGACGAATCCTAACCGGCATTACCGCCGAAGCGTTCACGACCGAGGCCGATCGGCGGGCCCTTGCGAGCCTAGAGAACGTGCCGCTGTTGCCGATGGTTCTCAAGAAGTTCTTCGAGCTAGGCTTCGACCGCTGGTTCTACTGCCAGAACATGTCGATGTCGGTCCGGTGCGGGCCGAATCAATTCTCGACCCTCTACGGCATTTTCGTAGATAGCTGCAAGGCCCTCGATATTCCGGAGCCTGAACTCTACATCTCGAGCAATCCCTTCCCGAATGCGTTCGCCGGTGGGGTCGAGCGACCCTTCGTGACGCTCCGTAGCAGCATCGTGGACACTCTAACCGACGAGCAGCTTTACCACCTCATCGGCCACGAGTTGGGACACATCAAATCCGGACACATGCTCTACCACACGGTGGGCCGGCTCCTCGTACCGCTTCTGCAAGCCCTTGGGCGCAGGATGCCGCTCGTGGGCGACGTGGCCGCCATCGGCCTCGTCTTTGCATTTTACGAATGGATGCGCCAGTCCGAGATCAGCTGCGACCGCGCAGGGCTGCTCGTCTCGCAAGACTTCGACACATCGATGATGGCCAACCTCGCGCTCACCGCAGGGCCAAGCCGATTCGCGAACGAGATGAACCTGGAAGCGTTTATGGAACAGGCCCGGGCATACCAGGAAGCGCCGGCGATGGACCAGCTCGGCAAGGTGATCCTCTACTTCACGTCCACCTGGGCTTATTCGCATCCACAACCCGTTCACCGCGCACACCAGCTCGAAAAGTGGGTCAAAAAGGGCTACTACGACCGAATTCTGCGCGGGCACTACGACAAGACGGCCTGAATTAGGGCAAACTCGCACGCATGGAAGTGCCGACGAGAACCGAGTTCCTTTTTCAAGGGTCTTGGCAGAAGGCGCTTTTCTATGTGATCATCGCGATTGCCGTCGGTGTTTTCGCATGGCAGGTGTGGGGACGCGTCCGCCTTTGGCGGCAAGGCAAGCCGATTTCTTGGAGGCCAGACTACTTCGCAGGAGTCGTTAAATTCGTACTGGGCCAACGAAAGGTGCGAACCTCGCGGCCGAAGAGTGGCGCGCCGATGCACCTGATGATTTTTTATGGATTCCTGGCGTTATTTATCGCCACGACGCTTCTGGGGATCAACACGTACTCTCCGTGGAAATTCCACAAAGGCACTTATTATCTCGTGTACGAGTTCGTGTTCGACATTATGGGCGTCGTACTATTTGCCGGACTAGTTTGGGCGTTACTCAGGCGTCGTTTCGCAAAACCCAAATCGCTCACGTCGGCACCGTCCGATTTTTCCGCGCTCTATATTCTGCTGATTCTGACCGTCAGCGGGTTCCTGGTCGAAGGTGCGCGGATGAACGTTAACCCCAAATCATTCGATACATCTGCGCCCGTCGGTTTCTGGGTTTCGGGCATGTTGCCACAATTGAATCCAGCGCAGTACCTCAGTATCTGGTGGACCCACGCCTTGCTCGTCGCGGTCTTTATCGCGATAATTCCTCGCTTACGCATTCGCCACATCGCCTATGCGATATTTTCCGCTGCCGGTCACCAGGCGGACAGAAAAATGGGCGCGCTTCGGCCGGTCACTATGCAAGAGGTCGAGGAAACCGGGCAGATTGGCGTGAAAGAGCCGAAGGATTATTCACGGTGGCACCTAATGTCGCTCGATGCCTGCATGGAGTGCGGGCGGTGCACCGAAGTCTGCCCAGCTTGGCTGGTCGGAAAGGTTTTGAACCCGAAAGAGGTCGTGCAGAACATTCGCGGCGCGATGAAAAACGGGACAACGGTAGCGGCAGCGGTAACCGAGGAAGCACTTTGGCAGTGCACCACGTGCAACGCATGCGTCGAGGCTTGTCCCGTTTTAATCAATCAGGTCGATTTGATCACGGATGCGCGACGTTACCTGGTAGCCGAAGGACAGGTGCGCGGCACTTCCGGAACAATGCTGCGACAAGTAGCAAGCACGGAAAGCGCGTGGGGAACTCCTGCTGGAGAGCGCGAAAAATGGATGGAGGGCCAGGAAATTCCTCTCGTTCGCGACTTAGTCAACAAAGGAGCGAAATTCGAAGTTCTCCTCTGGGTGGGTTGTGCGGGAGCCGTCGACCGTGGCGCGATTAAAACCACGCGCGAATTCGCCGCGTTGCTCAAAAAGGCATCCGTGAGATTTGGCTGTCTGGGGAAAGAGGAAAGATGTACGGGCGACCCGGCGAGGCGAACGGGCGACGAATTCTTGTTCCAGCAGATGGCTGAGCAAAACGTTGCGACATTCGAGCAGTACGGGGTGAAAACAATCGTCACCGCCTGCCCACACTGTTTCAATACAATCAAGAACGAGTATTCGTTTTTTGGTGGGAATTACGAAGTCATGCACCATTCGCAATTTCTCTCAACATTGATCGCAGACGGCAAACTCAACGCTCCCTCGCTCGAGGACGGTTCGGTCACGCTCCATGACCCCTGCTATTTGGCGCGGATCAACAACGAAGCCGACGCGCCTCGCCATGCCCTCGGCGTTCCGTCGAATTCAAACGACCATCAAACCCCGGTAGGTCGTTGGCTGAACGAGGCCGGCGAAAGAGGCAACAAGCTCGCGGAGCCGGAAAGAAGCGCCCAAAAGACCCTGTGCTGCGGCGCCGGCGGGGGCCGCATGTGGATGGAGGAGGACATCAACCAGCGCCCCGGCGACAACCGCGCACGAGAACTGATTGGTACCGGCGCGAAGACGGTTGCAACGGCATGCCCGTTCTGCCGAATCATGCTCGACGCGAGCTTGAATAATGTCGCTCCCGATCAGGGGATTAATCTCGTCGATATCGTCGAACTGGTGAAGCAGGCAAATGATTAGGGGTTTGGGAATCGACGTGATCGAGGTCAGTCGGATCGATGAGGCAATGCAAAACCCACGCTTCCTCGAGCGGATTCTGACTCCGTACGAACGCAAAGAGGGACTAAATGCCCAATCCGCCGCGGGACGGTGGGCTGCAAAAGAGGCGATCGCGAAAGCAGTTGGAACCCACCTGAAGTGGCAGGATGTAGAGGTTCACAAGAATGGAGAAGGCGTTCCCCAACCCCGAATCCTC
Organism: Fimbriimonadales bacterium; assembly: GCA_051003155.1. Classification (GTDB taxonomy): domain Bacteria; phylum Armatimonadota; class Fimbriimonadia; order Fimbriimonadales; family ATM1; genus JACDEQ01. The sequence continues at coordinate 86,209 of JBPCLO010000051.1, forward strand.
CCCGACGGCGTGCAGGGCAAGGTCCATCTGTCGATATCGCACGAGCGCGGCATCGCGGCAGCCGTCGCGATCTGGGAGTCGGACTAGATGAACCTTGCCGTCCTTGTCGGATCGAAGGGCCGCGGCTCGAACATGAGGGCGCTGCTAACGGCATGCAAGAGCGGCCGGATTCCCGCAGCCGGAGCCTTGGTCATCGCTCCGTCGGAGGAGATCCCTGCAGTGGGCATTGCACACGCATTAAATGCTGATGTCGCGCTCATTCATCCGGCCGATTCACATTTCGGCGAGGATTTACTCGCGATTTTGGATGCGGAGAACATCGACCTTTTGTGTTTGGCCGGATATATGCGGCTTCTGCCCGACCGTGTCGTGCGAAATCTGGAAGGAAGGATTCTGAATATCCACCCCGCATTGCTACCGAAATATGGCGGCAAAGGAATGTATGGAATGCGCGTTCATCAGGCGGTAATCGACGCGGGCGATAGGGAATCGGGATGCTCCGTGCATTACGTCACGGAGAAATACGACGAAGGAGACGTGCTCTTGCAAAAGAAATGCCCGGTCGAACCGGAGGATACAGCGGACACTTTGGCCGCGCGGGTTCTCGCGATCGAGCACCAATGTTACGTCGAAGCCGTGCGAAAATGGATTCGCGAGCACCGCTATGCGGGTCGAAATGCGTCCTTGTGATGCCTCAGTTCTTCGCCCTCGACCGCGATGACGTCGAAACGCGCCGGTGCCGCTTTGCCCACTACTTCGCACAAATAATAATCGGCAGCTTGCCATAATCGCCGTTGCTTGGCCGGCGTAACCGTTTGCTCCGGAATATCCCAACCGCCAGGCTTTCGCTGCTTTACTTCGACAAAAACTAGGTTGTCGCCGTCCATTGCGATAATATCGACCTCGGCTTGCGGCGCGTGGTAATTTCGGGTCACGAGCGTGTATCCGAGCCCTTCCAAGAATATGGCCGCCGCATCTTCGGCGTCGGCGCCCATTCTCAGATTTCGAGGCATGGCTGCATGAGTTTCCTTATCGGAGCAAAGCTGCGCCGGTGCAGCTGGCACGGGCCATATTTGTCTAGTGCGCGGAAGTGCTCGGGGGTCGAATATCCGAAATGGTGATCAAAACCATATTGCGGATAAAGAACGGAGAAATCCCTCATTAATTGGTCGCGATAGGTCTTGGCCAAAATGCTCGCGGCCGCTATTTGCGCATATTTCTGATCGCCTCTTATGATGCACTGTCCAGGAAATGGCAGGTCGCGCACGGGCTGATTGCCGTCGATCAATGCGCCGAGCGGCGATTTGCCCAAACCGATGAGAGCTCTCTGCATCGCGAGAAGAGAGGCCTGTAGGATGTTGATCCGGTCGATCTCGGCGACGTCGGAAACCACTACGCAATAACACGCGCGGTCCCTAATTCGCACGGCGGCCTCTTCTCTGTCAGTTGGCGTCATCAACTTGGAGTCGTTTATTCCCGACGTGTCGAACCTACGTGGCAGGATCACGGCTGCGGCCACAACCGGACCCGCGAGGGGTCCGCGCCCCGCTTCGTCCGCTCCTGCCCACGAAACACGCATCCTAAGCTTTCGCGTCAAGCTCAAGCCCCTCCCGCATCTTGAATGTCATTCCAAAGACCTTGGTAAAAGACGCGACAACGGCGGGCATGGCGTCTTGAATCGACACGTCGCGGCCAGTTTCGCGGGACAACGATGTAACCCCGTAGCCCGTTATGCCGCACGGAATGATCAGGTCGAACGGCGTCAGGTCATTGTTGCAGTTCAAAGCAACCCCATGGAGCGAAATCCAGCGCGAAACCTTGATGCCGATCGCGGCGATCTTGCGATTGCTGCTCCAAACGCCCGTGTGTGGTGGAAAGCGGTACCCCTCCAAGCCGAACTCACCGACCGACTGGATAACGGCCTCCTCCAGATCACGGAGCCATTTGTGCAGGTCGCTGCCGTGGGCTCGCAAATTGAAAATCGGATAGATGACAAGCTGCTTCGGCCCGTGATAAGTGACGTCGCCTCCACGGTCGGTCTGCACCAGTTCGATTCCCCTCTCCGCATACGCCGCTTTAGACAAGAGCAAATTGGCAGGGTCGAACGGGGAGCCGTGCGTGAGGACAGGGTCGTGCTCGACGAAAAGTAGCGTATCGGGAAGCTCGTCCGCCGCCCTTCTCGCCCAAACCTCTCTTTGCAGGTCCCAGCATTGGCGGTACTCCATCCTTCCCAAATCGACGCAGATGCCTTCGCCCACGGGTTAAGAATACTGTGAAGCCGGATGCGGAAACCGGTCGGATTTTGGAGCTGGCGCCCGCCGCTGGCGAGGCTCAGTCCGGATCGGGACGTCACTCAGGCGCAGCTCCCCCACCCATAGGTCATCGACAGGAGCGCCTGTGAACCAACACGATTGCAGCGGCCTCTTGGGCACCGCATATTCGCACTCTTTGCAACCTGAAGTTGAAAGCTCACGCCAATAGAAGACATCTTGTTCAGAAACGGTAATGGGTATAAACCGAGCCAGGTGAAAGCGCTCAAGCCGAAAGTTTGGAGTGTCTGGTCGCCGGTGATTGCGGCGATATTAGGAATCCTTGGGGTCTGGCTGACCGTGAACGTCGCACGCGACTACGGTGTTTTGGCGTTCATCCTCATTCCCTTCGCCGTAGGATTTGCATGCTCTGGTCTTTTGCGCATGGAGGGCCCGCAGAAGTTCGCACGCTGCTTTTGGTCGTCGTCGGTATCCCTTGCCCTTACTGCTGTCGGCCTCCTATTGGTCCCTTTGGAAGGCTTGGCATGCCTGATTATGGCGTTTCCGCTGGCCTACCTTCCGCTTCTAATCGGAGCCGCGTTCGGCCACCTTTTGTTCCACCAAGGCAACAGCACATCCGGAAGAATTGTCTCGATCCTATTCTTAGGAGCTGCTTGCACCTGGGCTGCGCTGGACTACAAAGGTCCGGGTGCCGTCGCTGAGGTGCGAACGTCGATCATAGTCGACGCAAGTCCTGAAGATGTATGGGTCGCGGTGACTCAGTTGAGCATTCTTCCGGAGCCCAAAGATTGGTTCCTGCGCTCCGGGATCGCTTGTCCTAAAAGCGCTTATATCGACGGCTCGGGCGTAGGGGCAACGAGGGTTTGCGTGCTCTCGACAGGGACTATGCCGGAGCGAATTACAGTATGGGAGCCTGGTCGCGCATTGGGATTCGTGGCGCTTGCGACCCCACCGCCATTGAAAGAAATCAATCCGTTCTTCGAATTCGACCCGCCGCACCAGCATGGATACTACAAGGTGCTCTACGGTGAGTTTCGAATTGAAGCTTTGACTGGCGGACGCTCCCGGTTGACGAGAGTTACGCGGTACGAAAGCAGAATCCGGCCTGCGTTCTACTGGAACTGGTGGTGTAACTTCGCCGCAGAGCGAGCGCATCGGTACGTGCTCGAAGCAGTACGCGCAAAGGTTGATAAGAGCGGACGCACGGCAATGGCGGAGGTGCCTGTCGTGAATGAATGAAAATCATAGATCAGCATTTTTCTATCCGCTTCCTTGGCGCCTGGCCTCGTTAATGCCTCTTGGTGGAGCACTCATGGCGCTGATTCTAGCTATTGTTGACGCTCTCCAGATCGTATCGGGACGTGGCCTACTCGCCGAGAACATATTCACACTAGCCTGCTGGCTGGGTCTTTTCGCGTTATCATGGGCGCTATGGCGCCGCTGGGTTCATACCTGGAGCATGTTAGCTTTCGATAATGGGATCCTGACTGAAAGCACTCCCAGCGGTCGACAGTCAATAATCGAAGATGGTCGGCCCGTCATCGTGAAAAGTGACTTCATGCGACAGACAACAAGCCCTCCGTCTGGTTGGACGACTTTGGTTCAAGAATCTGAAATCGTTGTATTAAATTTAGACGCTGTCGGTTTCGACAAGCTTCCTAGCTGGATAACGTCGGCCATTTCCGAATCATTCACGGCACGGTGATGAACCTAGTGATTCATGGCAACCGTGCTTTCACAGCTCTGCAAAGGAGACGGTCGAAAAAACTATTAGCATCGCGCATGACTGAGCGCGGGCGAGCGGTTGGACAGGGTGGGCGCCTCGCGATTGAACTAAAGCTTGTTTATCGACGAAACTGTGGCCGGCCACGCGGAAAAGCCGCGGCAAGGAGTGCTGAGCGTAATTTCCGCGGATCACGAGCCTGCCAACCAGCTAAAGGAGCGAACCACGATCATATGCAGGTGATCCTCAGGACCGTACTTTGCCCAGCAAAGCCAGGTTTGCCCCACCCGCGACCGTGCTGAAGATAGCGACCTGGTCGAGACACCCCACCCCTTGCTTCTCGAAAAGCTGGCCGAGGAAACCGACTCCCTGTCGAAGTGCATTCGAAGCTAAGCGATTGGCGTGTAGATTTCCGTGCGAACTTCCGCTTCGGGCTTCGAGCCTGGGTCGTCGACGTAGACTTCGAACGGCGCGCCTCCGACTTTATAGCCCTGATCGTTGAACCAGGCGAAGAGCTTTTGATAGCTGTCCTGGAGCCCGTCGTATGAGCCCATATGAGTAGCATGGACAGCTTTGCACCCGTCGAGGGTTCCTGAAACGATCTCGCCGTTGCCCGGCAAGGGGATCCACGTGGTAACGCCGCCTTCGACCGTGCAATCCGTCTCGCCCCAGTCGGGATATCGGCCGAAGGGAGGCGCCCCGGGCTGCCCCTGCTCGGTAATGTATTGGAAGACCTTCGGCAAAAGCTCCATGTAAAATTCGCCGAGCTGGTTCTGCGAAATCGTCCTGCGGATGAACACGCACGGTTGCTCCGGAACGTCGACGATTTCGTATACACCGCTCATGCGCCGAGGATACTCAAGAAATGGCGCGCCCGAAGGGATTCGAACCCCCGACTTCCTCCTCCGGAGGGAGGCGCTCTATCCGCTGAGCTACGGGCGCGCGCGGCTCCAATTATGACAGCCTGGGCGTAAGATATATGTATGTCACACGAACGCAAGAAAGACGGCAAACGCAAAGACAAGAAAGTGGCCAAGATGAGAGAAGGCGAAGAAATCAGGCACGAAAACGCTCAGGAAAAGAAGCCGTCCACCGATGAGAAGGACATCATCACTTATAAGCCAGGGCGAACAGGCGACCACAACGTCGATCCCCAGGTGATAGCGAATCGAGGCAAGGGGCCTAAGTAGTCCCGGGCGGTCCGCTCAGCCCCGAAACAACGTTCCTAAGGAACGCGATTAGCTTGGGGATTATGATGATCGAAGCGATGACCGCGATGACGACGAGGCCAATCAGAATCGCCGGACAGTAAGCAGCGAGCGCGATCGCGCCGACCGCGACGCCGTCCTCCATCAGGCTCGCCGTGATGTTCGAAAACGGCTCCGGGCTCGTGTTGATCGCCGCTCGTGTCATGGATTTCGTGCCGTGCGAACTCGCCGCAATTCCGCCGCCCAAGAGGAACGCGATTCCTTGCACGACGGCATCGTAATTTCCGAATGCTGCCAGAGCCAGGGCCGCCCCGGCCGGAATGCGGATGAACGTGTGAACCGTATCCCACAAGCTGTCGATCAACGGAAGCTTGTCGGCGAGAAACTCGATCACGAAGAGAATCGATGCGGCGCCAATGACCCACCAGCTGGTCAAGAACTCGAGACTTCCAGGCAGTTGCAACTGGCCGAACCTACTCAGAAGCCCGAGCATTGCGACACCCGCGTAGAGCTTGATGCCCGACACCCAAGAGGCGCCCATAGCTACCGCCAGCGTGTGCTCAAAGCCCATCTCAACGTTAACGACGTGGCTCTCACGCAGGTTGCCGAGGAATTTTTATCCGACACCGTATCGAACCCATCGAATAGCGTAGTTGTAAGAAGATGTAGCGTCAGCGTCGTTAGAGGCTTGGCCAGCAACCCCCGAAGACGTTTGTAGTCCGCTTGAAGCGCGATCGCACGGCTAGCACGCCCGCAGCCAGGGCTCTGGCCATGATGCGCCTGTTGCGATTTTGGGCCATCCAATTTGCGTCGTTCTTGCTCGTGAGAAAGGCCATTTCGACTAGGATGGACGGCGCCTCGCTGTAGATCGAGCCTGTGAGCGCGCCCTGGCGAGCGCCGATAAGCGTCTGCTCGTCGCCCCTTAATCCGTTGTTTTTCAAACGGCCCTTTAATCGGGTCGAGAACGCCGCGAAGAAGGCCTTCGCAGCAGCCGCAGTCTTTCGGAGAATGGTGTTGCTCGGTCCTAGGACGCCGTTCACGACACCCGCCCTGCGCGCATAGTAAACCGTGAAGCCGGACCCGCCGCCCGCATCGGCATGGAGACGGAGCATGAGGTCTGCCTTCGCCCGGTTCGCGATCTCGGCCCTTTCGCGATTGGTGACGAACTCCATTTCGCGGCTCTTTGTCAAGACAACGCGAACCCCATCGTCGGCGAGTTCTTTCTTGAGAAGATTGGCTATCTCCCACACGACGGCGACCTCGCGGAGCCCGTTGACTATCGCGTTTCCGCTGCTATTTTCACTCGGATGCCCGGGATCGATGCAAAGGATGAAGGCCGGCGCGGCGAGTACGGTGTAGAGGAGGAGCGTAAGCGGCACGGCGTTAAAAGTGGAGCGGGCGACGGGGGTCGAACCCGCGACATTCTGCTTGGGAAGCAGATGCTCTACCACTGAGCTACACCCGCTCGAATTGAACCTACGCTTCTGTTCCGGTTTGTACGCCCACTGTACGCCCATCACTGAGTAGACAGTCGTGCCACTTTTGGAGCCATTCGCGCATCGTCTCCGATGTTACCCGGACGTAAATGTCGGTCACCGAGCGCGGACGGTGCCCGAGAAGGGCTGCCGTTACTGCGCGTGGGCATCCAATGGATTCGATCCCCGTTGCGAAGGCGTGGCGCATGGTGTGGAGCGTGACGCCGGCGGGCAGCACAAGCGGCAGGTAGCGGGTCAGCGTGGCGCGGCTGACCTCCGGGGCGTCCTCGAGCGCGTGGCCCCAATGGGCGCTAACCGGCAGGACGCGCCGCGACGATAGAGTTTTGAGCGGGGCCTTATGGCCCGACTCGTTCAGCTGGTGTTCGACGTGGACGGCGTCAGGGGCGATCCTGCACGCCATGAGCTCGCCGCGCCTCAGCCCCAGCGTGGCCGCAAGGTAGACGGCGCGGTATACGGCGCTGCCCTGCGCGGCTTCGATGATGGAGCGCAGTTCGGGTATCCCCAGGAGGCTCTATGGGCTGGACGCGCACAGGGGGCAGCCTGACGGCCTTTATCGGGTTCTTTGAAATGATCTCGTCGACTTCGGCGAGTGCGAATACGGCATGAAGCACTTTGCGCAGGTGCCCGACGCTCGAGTGGGACAGTTCGGAGAGCTTCTGCGTGAGGAACGATTGGAGAATATGCCGGTCGATGGAGGCGATGCGCAGCTTGCCGAATCTGGGGGTTAGGTGCTTATCGAGCGCCCAGGCGACTTGCTGCCGCCATTTTTGAGAATGCTGGATCAGCGTCGGCGCGTAGACGAGGAGGGCGAACTGTTCAAACGTCGGGGTTTTCGACGAGTTCCAGTTTTGGCCCGTTGCTGCGTCGGCCAGTAGCTCGGCGGCGCTTTCGGTCTGGGCATAAAAGCTCTTTCGCAGTCCGCCCGGCAGCCGTCTCCTCGCCTCCCAAAGATTCCTCTCTTTCTTGTAGGTAGCCACGGATGTATTCCGAGTGCAACTCTACCCATTCAGCGAGTTTGGCAACGGGGACGCGGCGGGTCCGCGCCCCGATGGTGAGCACGGGGAAGCCGGGCGTACGCATGAGGGCTCGCGCCTGCTCCGCCGATACCATGAGCATCTCGGCCAAAGCATCGGCGTCGACAGCGAGGGCGTTGGCGGTCATTTCGCGGCCAACTCCCTTAGATCGGCGGCGACCTTTTTGGGGTCAAACTTGAGTCTTTCGATATAGTAGTGTATTCGCGACTCAAGGTCTTTGAACGCCTTCCAAACTGTCTCGCCGGTCACTTTGCCGGCATCGCTCAAATGGGGAGCCCGTCGGATGGAGTGTTTACGCTGTGAACTTGATCGGTTATATCGAATTGGAAAGCTAAGATAAAGGAGTTCACATGATAATGATCCAGCCCCTCGCAACGATTCTATTCCTCAGCTTCTCAGGTGGAGCCGATATGTACGACGATGTTCGCGTCATCGCTCGGGACGAAGCCGCGACCGACGGCTTCGTTTTAGAGTCCGGAGGAGGCGAAAGAACGCCCCTCTTGTTCTATACGGCAGCGGCTCGACGAGCAAGCAATGATGATCTAGACGCATTGGTTTACAAGGTGGCTAACGACGACCAGGCCGACGTTGTTTGGGAGAATATCAAGCCGCAGACAAGAACTCGTTTGCCTAACCAAGGATTCAGCAGCCTTCCGCTGGGGTCGCTGGCTAGAGCAGGGCGGAGCGAACGTGGAAGCCCCTATGTTCAAGCCACAGACGGTCATATTATTGTCCAGGTGCAAATCAACCTTAGGGAGAACCGTCCGCAGGAAACGCAAGAGGGCGACAAGATCACCTCCGAGGGAGTTGCGAGGCGCACGCTTGCGCGCTGCCGTGGGTTGCAGGCACAGTCAGCTCAGAACATCAACGTAAACGGCATACCCGTGGGGTCGGTCACCGGGCCGAGAGGCGAGCGGCTCGTCGATCTCGTCGGCTACTGCCAAGCGCGGGGATTGGAACTCACGACGAACCAGCGCCTCGGAACTGCCAGCTTTACGCAGGGTGGCGAACAGGTCATCATCCCGCTAGCCGCCCTCAAAATCAAAGACGGCCCACGCTGGATCGAAACGAGAGACATTTCGCTCATCAAGAACGGGCGCTGGTATGTCTCGTACGAAGGCTTAGAATCGACCCGCTAAGCCCTATCGCATCCTCGTCGAAGTCAGAATCTTCTGCTTCATGGCCATGCCCATGACATTCATGTCCATGTGCGCGACGCTGTCCGCTAGGGTAGGTAAGCCGTTGGCAAGGTTCACCTTGACCGTCCCGGTGCTCTTCATATAGGAAGAGCTTTTATCGAATCCCACGCTAACGTCTGGCGGAGTGAGACAGGGCTGGCAAGTTAAGGCGTTCGGAGACTTGTTCCGCTAAACACACGTCTACAATTCTGTGCGCCCGGCCCTGGGCGTACGACACTCCCCCCGAACCCAACATCCAACCCCGCTAATCCCCAATTTCTACCTATTCGCCCGCTTCGGCGTACCTGAGTTTTGATTGCTTGGGAAGCAGATGCTCTGCCACTGAGCTACACCCGCTCGTGGCCCCATTATGCAACAGCGGCCAGGGTGGCTGCCGAATCTTTTGGGAGTGCACCGGCAAGGGCGTGTATGCTCTTGTCCGGAGCCTCTACCCGTGGAAGGGTAGAGGCAGACACAGTCGCGCGGAGTTAGTGGTTGTGGCCGTCGTCCTTGGCGGCAAGGTTCTTGCCTTCCTCGAACTTGGCAGGGTCGGCCTTGAACTGCTCGGGGCAGTCGCCGCAGCAGAAGTAGTACCGTTTGCCGTTGTGATCCTGGTGGCCGACGGCGCTTTTTTCGTCGGTGGTCGAGCCCATTACCGGGCATACGATCTGGCCGGCGTCGTTCTTGAAAACGACCGGGGTTGCGGTGGTCGAGTTGTCGGTGCTCGCAGGATCCGTCGACTCGGGGGTGTCGGCTTTCTGGTCGGATGAGCAGCCCGCGAATAAAACGGCTAAGGTTACTGCGATAAGCATGAGTGCACTTTTCATAGAGGTTCTCCTAATTGTACTTACTTTACTGTCCTCTCGGACAATTCGACTGCCGGCAACGAAGCCGGATCCCTCTTCAGGACCTTAACTTGAAACCACCGCGACAGGTCGTCCACGATGGCGTGCATCACGGGGATATCAAGGAGCGAAAGGACGGTCCCCACGATCAGTCCTCCGATGATCACCGTGCCGAGCGGCTGGTATGCGTCGATGCCCGTCTTGGGCCAAAAAGCCACGCCCGCCATAACGACGATCGTAATGAGGGAGGTCATCAGAATGGGCCGGAGCCGTTGTGGGGCAGCCTTTGCGATCGCCTCGTTGCGCGGAAGGCCCTGATTGCGATAAGAAAGAATGAGGTCGATGATCAGAATCGCTGTCACGATGTCCATCCCGCTCAGGATGATGATCCCCAATATCGAAACGGTCGAGAACGCTTGGTGCGTGAGCCAGAGCATGAAGAACACGCCGCTGAGCTCGAGCGGCAGGCTAAAGATCATCTGCAGGGGCTGCAAGAACCCGCCGAACTGCGCCACCAATATGAGATACATCAAGAGTAACGCGACGCCGAGGCCGTACATCATCACGCGGAAGCTGTCCATCATTTGCGTCATATCGCCGCGAGCTTCGATGCCGTAGCCGGGCGGCCAGTTCATTTGCGACTGCGCCTTCATTTGCATGTCCATGGTCACGTCCATGCTCGGGCGGCCGTCCTTGCGGTAGTAGCCGCCGATGCTGATTACCCGTCGCAGCTGGTCGTGCTCGATCATGCTCGGCGCCATACGCTTTTCCAGGCTTACCAACTCCAGAAGCGGAATCTGCTCGCCGTTCATGCCCGTGACGAACATGCCCTCCAAGTCGGTGAGGTTATCGTGCTGCTCTTCAGCGAACCGAACTTGTATAGTGGCAGGTCGTTTGTTGGGTAGGCGATAGAACTCGGTAGTGTATCCACCTCGAAGCGCGTAGTAGGCCTGATCCGCGATCATCGCGGGGGTAAGCCCGTGCGCCAGCGCCTTGCTCTTCTCGACGACCAGATCGTATGTCGGCTTGCTCATCTCCCAACTGAGAAAAGGCTGCGCCATGTCGGGTTTGTTGTTGCGTGGGTCCTTCACTTGCTCTTCGGCGATCTTCAGCGCTTCTTTGCCCATCATGTCGAGTAGCTGCAAGTCTTTCCCGTAGATAACAAGCGCCACAGGCGCGAGGGCAGTAGCCATGACGTCGCTTCCCATCTCTTTGATCTGGATTCGGCGGATGCCGGGAATTTCGGCCATGGCTCGGTGATGAATTTTGTCGATGATCTTCCAGATGTCGGGCCGGCCGGTGTCCTTGTCCGAAAAGGTCATCATCGCGCTCAGGCCGCTGACCGTATTCATGCCGTAGCCCGTGAAATACGCCCCCCCCGCCATGCCGGGGCCGCCCTCGTTGCCTATTTCGGCGCTCACGTGCTCGATCCAGCCGTTGCTCCCTCCTTCCTCCATCATGATTTGCTCCAGACGCCGGGCGGACTTTTCGGTCGCAGCGAACGAAGTGCCTGGTTTCATCTCCATTTGGATGCTCGCCTGCCCCACGTCGGCGAGCGGCATCATCTCGCTTCCGATAAAATAGTAAAACCCAAACCCGATCACGATCGTGATCCCGATGCGCACAAAGTTGGCGAGTGGGTTCCTGAGCATCCACCGGATCAGGCGCTCGTAACCTCGCTCCAAGCCCGACAACCAGTTATCGAAGGGGCGGAGAAAATACCTGGAGAACCACGTTTGCGCACGCTCGTCAGGGGACTGCATGAAGCACGAGCAGAGCACTGCGGTCAGGGTCATCGAAACCATGTAGCTGAAAATCAGTCCGAAGATGATCGGCCAGCAGAGCCCGACGAACATCAGCTGCGTAATCCCCCCGCTCATCATAAGCGGAATGAGCGCAACAATGAGCACGATCGTCGCAGCCAGCACCGAGCGGCGCACTTCTGTTATGCCATCTATCGTGGCGGTGCGGCGGTCCTTCCCCATCCGCATGTGCCGCTCCACTGCGTGGATGTCGATAATCGCGTCGTCGACCAATCTCCCCATCGCGATCAAAAGGCCGATCAGCGTACTCGAGTTGAGGCTCATGCCCAAGCCGGACATCGCAAGCAATGACATGGCGAGCGAGGTCGGGATGGCTGTGAGCGCGATTACGGTGCCGCGCCACTCGCCGAGGAAGAAAAGCACCGCGAGGCCGGTCAGTAAGATCGCGATCGCCAACTCCTCCCACATGTTGTGGAACAGGGTGTCCACGAAGCTGGAGTTATCGTATGCGACTTCGAACTTGATGCCCGGGTTTTCCGTTTCGAGACTTCGGGCGATCTGCATGACTGCGTCGATCGTCGCCGGGGAACTCGCATCGGGGTTTTGAAGGACGCTTACAGCGATCGCGTTTCTATCCACTTTGCCGCCGTGCATGTGGTGATAAGCAGAGCGCTGCTCCACGAATGTATCCGAGACCTCCGCGACGTCCCCGACCTTGACCACCCTGTCGCCGTCTGCCTTGATGGGATAGGCGTTGACCGTTTCGGCATCTTTGGCGAGAGTGTCGATGCGGAGGATAGGCTCCGTTGCATCGCTCGTTACCTGGCCAGCGGGTTTGGCTACGTTGTTCTCGTCGACGGCTTTGCGAACGTCCGCAAGCGATAGCCCGTAGCTCACCAGCTTGTCGCGGTCGACCCGCACTTGAAGTTGACGACGGTATCCGCCGAAAGGCGAAACGGTGTAGATGTTCCTGTGCGCCGACTTGAACCGGTTGATGACCTCGTTGTCGGCGAAGTCGCGGAGGCGCGCACCGTCCCAGCCCATCTTCTCGTCGCCGGTTAGGCTCAACGTGAGTACCGGCAGGTTCAACGGGTCCACTCGCAGAACCCAAGACGGCTTCAGGTTGGCCCCCGTGCCGGGCAGGTCGGCTTGCACTACGTTCAGAAGACTCTGCACCTCCACCTGCGCCTTCTGCATGTCAGTGCCATACGGGTACTCCAAAACCACCATGCTGAACCCGTCTTGGCTCACGGAACGGATATAGCGAACCTGCGGCACGTTGACCATGCGCTGCTCGATCGGGCCCGAGAAATAGGTTTCCATTTCCTGTGCGCCAAGCCCGGGCATTTCGGTCACGATCCCGAGCATCGGGCTTTCGACGTACGGCATGAACCGGCGCGGCATCAAGGAGCCGATTGCGACGATCCCTAAGACGAGCATCGCCAAGAAGAAGGCGGCAATTACGTACGGGTTGTCTACCGACCAGCGGACCAGGTTGAACCCACCCGATTCGCGGTCTCCGTTAGTGGCCCTCATGTGCTCCCGGAGCGTTGCTTCCCTTGGGAAGAGCTGTTGGACCGTTCGGGCTCCAACGGACCTCCTGGATCGGCGTACCCTCGATCAGGTTTTCGTGTCCCGCATAGATCACGCGGTCACCGTCTTTCAGGCCGCTCAAGACGGAGACGTACTCGCCGTCCGAAGCGCCGGTCTCCACCTTTCGACGCGTCGCGATGGCCTTGCTTGTAGCCTCGCGGGGTGTCAAGTCCATCTTGCAAATGGGACAAACTCCGGGTCCGCGCTCGCTAACCTCCGGATGCATCGTGCAAGTCCAATCGGTCTTCGCTTCGCCCTTTCGCACTGCGACCACCCAGACGAACTTCGCACCGTTAGAATCGCTCCGAATCGCGCTCTCCCGCACCGCCAAACCTTGCTTCGCTCCTCGGGCAGCGATTGATACTTTTGCGAACGAGCCGGGCATTAGCGCCCTGTCGACATTGCTTATGACGGCTTCCACGGTGAAGGTGCGAGTGGACGTCTCGGCCGCCGGGAATATGCTGGTGATCGTTCCGGTTCGGCTAATGGTGCCCGATTTGACTTCGACGGGCGAGCCTACCCTGAGGCTACCAGCGAGGCGCGAAGGAACCTGCGCCTGGACACGGACCCTCTTGATCACTTTCAATTTGAGCACCGTCTGGCCGGGCTGGACAAGGCTGCCGGGGCTTACGAGACGCTCCGAAACGACCGCGTCATCGAGCGCACGCAGCTGGCGGTAGCCTGAAATGATGCTAGCGGTTCCCGCTCCGCTGCCGACGGCTTTTGCTTCGACTCGTCGAGCTGCAACTTCCGCCTGCGCTTTAGCGATCTCCCTTTCGGCTTCGGTGACGCGTTTCCTGGCAGCCGTGTGGTTGCCTATTGCAGCTGAGATTGCGTGGTCTGCGGTAAGCACACGCGATTGCGCGGCGTCGGCACCTCGAACCGCGGTCTCCACCTCGGCCTTCGCCGAACGTACTTTCGCAGCCTGAGCGTCGCGCGCCGCCTTGGCCGCCTGGAAGTCATCGAGCGAAATCGCATCTGCGTCGTACAGACGCTGCTGCCGCTCCAGCTTCTGTTCGGCATAAACGAGATCGGCCTCCGTCTCGTCGACGTCCGCATGTTTCGCTTTTATTTCCTCGCGCGCCTTTACCGCCTCGATGCTCATCGACGTTCGATTCGCCCGCGCTTGGCGTTCGGCAGCCGCCATCGCACCTATCTCTATGGCGGCGCGATCTCTAGCCGCTCTCAATCGCGCGACCTCCCGCTCCGCCACGGTGACCAGCGCGAGCCCTGCCTGACCTTCCAGCCCGGCCTGGGCAGCTTGTGTTGCGTACTCGTCGGCCTCCAGTCGTACCAAAAGCTGTCCGGCTTTGACCAGGTCACCGGGATAAGCAGAAATCGCGACGACGCGCCCCGGAATTCGGGCGACAACGTCTTCGGCGCTGTAGGCCATCACGGTTCCCGGGAAGGCGTCCTTGCCTCCCACGCCGCGCGCCGTCACTTCTTCGACCCCGACCGGCTGCGTTCCAGGAGGCGATTTCATGGCGGTCATGTCCATCGCTTGAGACTCGATTGGCGTCATCGAGCCTGGGTGGCGGTTCTTGATGACCACCCAGCGGACGATAAAGAACGTAGCTACCATCGCCAAGAGAGACAGAATCAGGACCCAGTTTTTCGAACGTGGAAAAGCATGTTCAGACATACGCGAACCTTCCTTGCAAATCAATTAGAGACGAAACGGCGCCGGCCAATCGATGGCCGAGCACCTAGGTTACGCGAAGAAGGGCGGAGCTCTGAGGGTCTGGGTGGAGAGGTCGGGAGTTCTTATTCTCGGTGGCTCGGCCCTTAGGACGGGAGCCGGTCGCGCAGTTGCTGCAGGTTCTGAAAAATACGCGGCCTCGGCGGGCAAGAGTCCGGGTGCGATCCTTACAAGAACCTTCATGAAATCAGCTTCCGGCTGCTCTTTCTTGGTCAGGATTCGGCAGTCTTCGATGGGCTGATCACAGCAGCTCCGCTTCTCTTCACAAGCGCATTTGGGGGAAGCCGATTTTTCGGGACACGCGCAAACCAAATACGCGGCTCCGGCTTGGCCCATGAGCAGCGCGATGAGAATCGCGAAGGAGATGGCCCGTTTCAACAACCTAAATTATATCATTCCTCGGTTGAAACAACAAAAGCAGCCACAAGCGGGTTCCCGCGTTCCTATTCCCATCACTAGGTCTGTGGCGCCATCGCGGATGTCTACAGCTCGCCCGGGGATGTCTACAGTCGTGCCGCTGAGGTCAGTGTCGCACCGCTGAGGTCAGCAGTCATTCCGACCGAAGCGGAGCGAAGCGGAGGAATCTTCGTCAGTCTCGTCGGCGAGCGAAAGATCGCTCGACTTCGCTCGGGATGACGGCCGGTCGCACTGCTGACGTCAGCGACGACCCTTGAAAATGTTGCCGAGAACTCCGCGGACGATTGCCCTACTAATTTGTCCTCCCATCCCTCGCAGAACGCTTTTGGCCAGTATCTCGCCAGTAGAGTCACGATCGCTGCCTCTGCCCTCTACTTGACCATCGTAGATGTCTTCCGCTGGTTCGGAATAGCCATAGCCTAATTCAGGGCTCGAATGGGCCTTCCGCAAGGCTTGCTCTGACTTCTTCTCTGCGCTGCGATACTCCCACGGCGGGATCGGGCGTGCCCATAGACCTCTACCAGCAGTTCGAGCCTCGTCCTGAGCCGCGAACAAGTCGACATCATGGTTAGAGCATTCTTTGCTGCACCATGCAACCCCGGCTAAAATAAGTTGACGGCTCACATCATGTCCGCCGACGGTTACACGACCCAGCACCCGTTCATACATCCCGCCGCCTCGTATCTCGACCGCAACTTCCTTGCCGAAGATTAGAGAGGCCAAGTACTCCTTTGCTTCCGCGGAATGCGGTTGGCCCAATTCGGGCGCGTCAACGCCGTATAGCCTTACTTTTAGGTCCACGGATGTGCGAAGCGTGAAGCTGTCGCCGTCACGGACGTCCGTAACGGTTCCGATAAGAACGGAACCACCCATCGATGAAGCAGAGTCTTTCGTGCGCACTTCTTCAAGGCTGGTCCATGCGCGGCTTCGCAAAAACTCGTATGCTGACGGTCGGTCGAGCACGCTGCGGTACTTCTTCTCCATTGGATCGATGGCCAATAAGTCTTTCAGCTCCTCAGCAGTCAATCCCTCGGATCGCGATCTCGGGTGCGCAAGCTCGATTTCCCCAGAAAACCCATCCGCTTCATTGACGCTGCTTATCGATGTCAGCAATCCGCTACGGGAGGTTGAAGGTTGCGGTGATTGCACAGTATCAGCCGATTGCGTCGGCACTTCCTCGCCGTCATCGCTCGACCCGATCGCAAAAGTGTTGCCCACAAGGGACGAAGGAACCTCGGCCGCGGTGTCCGCAATGAAGAACAAGCCGACGCCTTTTGCGCCGATCAAACGCACAGCTTCCTCAAACCGAGTCAGCACATCTGGTCGGACTTTGAATAACAGCTGTGCCTCATCAAGAAACACCGCCAGCCTCGGCTTTTCATAGGAGTCTATCGCGGGCAACTCCTCGAACAACTCAGACAGCAAAGCGAGGGAAAAGCCCGTAGATAAAGCGGGATCCCCAAGATATTGCTTGGCGGCAATGATGTTAACATAACCGTATCCTTCTTGGTCCAATTCCTGCAAGTCCGGAACATTTAGTGCAGGCTCTCCGAAGAACGCATCACCCCCGTTGATTTCGAACATGGTGATCGCCTTCTGGATCGCACCGTCCGTGACGTCGTAATACTCTGAAGTACCCGTTTGCTGTTGTTCTTGAAAAGCTATCATCGAACGCAAGTCCTTTAGATCGAGCATCAAGAGTCCGTTCTGATCAGCGACCGTAAACGCAGCATCCAATGGCGGTTGCGATTTGCCGTCGAGACCCAGCAACACGGAAAGCAAAACCGGGCCCAGGTCACTGACCGTTGTGCGCATCGGAATTCCCGAACGGCCCAGGGGATCCCATACACGGCATGGAAACCCTCGAGGCGTCGGAACCGTTGCGGATGTTTCCTCGCCATCTCCGCTTTGAGGTTCACTGTCTGCAGGTTTGCCTACTCCTGATAGGTCACCCGAAAAATCGACGCATATGACCGGCACGCCGATGGAGCTAAACCCTTCGACTAAAATCTTGGCTACGCGAGTCCTGTCAGTGCGCGAAATACTGGCAATAACACCGTGATTTAAGGCCGTGATGGGATCCACGCACGCATCCGTATCACCGCGTCCAAGGAAAATGCCCTTTGGTGAGTCGCCCACGCAATCATTCTACCGAGACATCTCGTCCCAAGGAAGGACCCCGACGAAGAAGCGGATTAGTCGTTCGAATCCAAATCTACAGCTGGCGCGTCATCATCCCGACCGCGTCCCTTGGTCGACGGCTCGTTGATCTCTTTTAGCCCAAGCAAAGGAATGTCGACCTTGGCCGTCTTGGCCTTCTTTGATCGCCCACTCGGTTGCAGGCGCCTTGAGCGTCCGCCTTTGAATATATTTCCAAGAACCCCGCGAACAATCGATCTACCAGCTTGTCCAGCAACTGATATAATCACGCGCATAATTGAATTTCCGACCGCTGTTGGAAGTGAAGCCCCCCTTCCTGTTCTCTCTCTATTGGCTACAGGCTCTTCGTTTACTGCTCCGGGAGCTGTTTTAGTGGAAGCCGCCGCCAACCGTTCAGCGAGCATCTCGTAGGCCGACTCGCGATCAACGGTCTCCTCATATTTTTCGCGGACCGGGCTGGCGTCGATAATCCCGCCGCGTTCCTGTGCGGTAATCGGGCCAAGCCGGGATGACGGTGGCCGGATCAACGTCTTCTGTACTATCGAGGGTACGCCCTTTTCCTCCAGTACCGAGACCAGAGCCTCGCCGACTTCAAGTTGGATGATGGCTTCTTCTACGTTCACGTTCGGATTTGGCCGGAATGTCTCTGCCGCGGCGCGCACCGCTTTTTGCTCTCGCGGTGTATATGCGCGCAGTGCATGTTGAATCCGGCTTCCCAATTGCCCCAGAATCTTGTCGGGAACATCGAGTGGGTTCTGGGTGATGAAGAACACGCCCACACCCTTGGACCGCACGAGTCTGACCACCTGCTCGATCTTCTCCACGAGCGCTGCGGGTGCGTCGTCGAACAGCAGATGCGCTTCGTCGAAGAAAAAGACCAACTTCGGTTTGTCGAGATCGCCCATCTCGGGGAGCTCCTCGAAAAGCTCGGTAAGCAGCCATAGGAGAAACGTCGCATAGAACCGTGGACTCTGCATTAGCTTTTCGGCAGAGATCACATTCACGTAGCCCTTGCCGTTCTCATCTACCTTCATGAGGTCGTTGATGTCCAGCGCAGTCTCGCCGAAGAATCCCTCCGCTCCCTGCTGTTCGAGGACGAGCAACGCCCTTTGGATCGCGCCGACGCTCGCGTCGGAAACGTTGCCGTATTGGACGGTGAAATCCTTAGAGTTCTCGGCCAAGAAGACGAGCATCTGGCGGAGGTCTTTGAGGTCCAAGAGCAACAACTCCTGCTCGTCCGCGATCTTGAACGCCATGTTCAGCACACCCTCTTGTGTGTCATTCAAGCTCATGAGCCGGGAGAGGAGTAGCGGGCCCATGTCGGAGACCGTTGCGCGGGTTGCGTGACCGGCCTGTGCGAACGGGTCCCAAAAGATTGTCGGGCAGGCTTTGAACTCATAAGGCTCGAATCTGATCTGCTGCGCGCGTTCGACCAGCTTTGGCTTCGGCTCTCCGGGCTGGCTGATGCCAGCGACGTCG
The DNA here is from genome assembly GCA_051003155.1 of Fimbriimonadales bacterium. Taxonomy (GTDB): domain Bacteria; phylum Armatimonadota; class Fimbriimonadia; order Fimbriimonadales; family ATM1; genus JACDEQ01. The sequence goes on from JBPCLO010000051.1 coordinate 105,074, forward strand.
CCCTTCACGTCAGCCATGAAAGTCGGAACCCCGATGGCCGAGAAGCCCTCGGCAAGAATCTGCATCGAAACCGTCTTCCCGGTACCGGTTGCACCCGCAATGAGACCGTGTCGGTTGGCCATTTTGGGAAGGAGGTATAGCTCGGTTTCGCCGAGCCCGATGTAGATGCCCTTGCTCTCGTCCATGCGCGGTAATTGTGGCCCAAACGAGTCTTACTTCTTGGTCGCTTCTTCGAGCGCCTGGGCGAACTTCGCGCCGATCGTCTCCCAGCCGTAGCTCCGCACAGCCTCAGACCGCGCCCGGCGGCCCATTTCGGCGAGCTCGTTCCGCGGAGTCTCCGCGAGGCGGTTCATACCCTCCACCATCCCTTCAACGGTGTTGCCCACCACCCAACCAACTCCGAGGTCGCGAATTAGTTGCGCGGTGTCATACGCTTCGCCGCTCAAAATCGGCCTGCCCAGCGCGAGCGACTCGGGCCATTTGGTTGGCGCGGCGCCGTTCTTGTATTTCACGGCGTCCGGGTGGGCGACGATCACCGTGCAATCCGAATCCATTAGCTCTGCGATGAGCTTGTCGTGAGGCGTTTGCGAAGCGGTGATAATCCCGACGGCGTCGGCCCGGCGGCGAAGCCCAGCATCGCTTGGCGTGAACCCGATCATCTTCATGCGCAACTTCGCGTTGCCTACTCGCTCGTAGGCGCGCACCAGCCCGTCCGCTCCCTGATAGCCCACCATCGTTCCGGCATAGCAAAGCAGCGGCGGGCCGCTTGCCGCCGGTGGGCCGATGTCGAACCTTTCGAGGTCGACTCCATGCCGAACCTCGCGCATTCGCTCCAGAGGGTAACCGCGCCGAGCATAGAAGTCCCGCTGAATCGAAGAGCACCAAAGCAGCATGTCGCTCTTCTTTACGCACGTCAACTCGGACACCGAAGCCTCGACATAGACGACGAAGTTTCGGAGCGACGGCTTCATGCGGAACTGCATCCACTTCTCGCCCACATGCGGCGTGTGAACGTCGTAGACGACCGGCACCTTCGTCTTCCGCAGAGCCCAGGCCGCCAGTCCCGTCGCCTCGGCGCTTGCCCCATAGACCGCCCTGAAATCTCCATATCGCTGGCGCAGCCAGCCGCTTTTCAGCATTCTTCGGATGGCGGAAGTATCACTCGAAGAGCGTCTGCTGTATACGGCGTCACTCTCGAATCTCCGAGCCTCCGCCTCCTTTCTCAAGCGATCAGCGCGGTGATAGTAAGCGATATTTTCGGGACGGCGCGTTTCCCCTTCGGTTCCGTACAAGACGTACCCGATCCTGCGGTTCTCCTTCAAATTCATCGAACACCGAAAGTCTACACCCCGGTACAATTCCACGACACATGAAGGCTCTAATCCCCGTATTCATCGTAGCCTACGCCCTCGCCGGCTGCTCCGCCACGCGCTCAACTTCGGCCGACCAGATACTCGATGACGGCCTCACCTTGAAAATGAATGGCAAGCTGGGTGACCAAGATCGCTACAGAGTCCTGACCCAAATGACGCTCGACATGTCGAACATGGCGCAGCCCAACGGAAAGTCGCCGAAGGACACGAAGATGACGACGAGCCTGTCGATGGACACTGTGAACACATTGAAGTCGGTGGCGGAAGGCAAATTCACATGGGCCATCAAGATAGCAAACGTTCAGGTCACCGGAAACATGCCTGGAGCCGACGCAGCGGCGAAGCAGTTGAAGGGCAAGGAATCTACCGTGGTCCTGGATGAGAGGGGCAAAATGCTCGCCGTAAAGGGTGAGCTCGAACAGATCATGGGCACTTCGGGAGGAAGTATCGCGATCGAGCTTCCATCAAAGAAGATTCACGTTGGAGAAACCTGGGATACGGTCACAGAGGCATCGGGAGCCCAAATAACCACCACCTACAAGGCCAACAGAATAGAACAAGTCGACGGCGAAGACGCCCTGTACGTCACGGGCACGATCAAGCCCAACTCGACCGTCAAGAACGAGGGCCCGGTCAAGGCTTGGATCAGCATCGAGACCGGCCGAATCCTTAAATCGGAAGCGACGATCGAGCTAATCGAACTCGGCGGCGCAAAGGTCAAGGCTTCGATCACCAAGGTTCGCTAACATGTGGGCACGCGAACGATTCCAACCGAACTATTAGTCTATGAAAGGACAGCTGGCTCATTAAATGAAAAACCTACGCGCGATTACATTTTCCCTCGGCTTCCTAGCTCTCACAAGCTGCGCCTTCGCCCAGTGGATTCACCTCAAATACGACTCCTTCGATCCGGCGGTGAGGACGCCGAGCATTCCCCAAGAGCTCGTTGCGGGCTGGATCAGCGGAGAGACTCATTACATATTGCAGTTCGCCCGGCGTCCGTCCGCCCAGGAGCTTGGACGGGTCGCTTCGGTTGTGCGACTTGGCGGCTATTTGCCGGAGCATGCCTATGTGGTTGCCGCGACACCGTCGCAGGTCTCGTTCCTGCGCGGCTTGCCGGGTGTCCGGTGGCTCGGCGCTTTCCAGCCGGCATATAAGCTGAGCAACGACATCGGCCATCGCAGCTTCTACTCCAACGATCGCATTAGCGAAAGGCTCGGCGGAATGTACCGCTTCACGGCGACCCTGTTCGATGGCGCGGATGCCGGCGCGACCTTGGCGAAATGCGCACGCAGCGGCATTGAAGTCATCAGCGCAAGCCGCGTCGGGCCGCGTTGGGTTCTCTCGCTGCGCGGAACTCTCGATAAGGCTGCCGCTCTTGCCCACATGGACGACGTCGGGTTCATTGAGGAATCGGCCGATCATGCGCTTCGCAACGACATTACCAAGTGGGTCGGGCAGTCAAACACCAACGGTGAAGTCCCCGTTTGGAATAAGGGTATCCGGGGCGAGAACCAGATCGCGGGACTCATCGACAGCAAAGTGTACATGCCGCACAACATGTTCAAGGACGCCTCCAACAACACGCCAGGACCCAACCACCGAAAGGTCATCTATTACTCGTCCCAGTCCGGCTTCGGCGGCGGCGATTTCCACGGAACTCATACGGCGGGCACATTTGCCGGAGACCAGGAGCCGATTACCGGCTCTATAGTCCGCAACGGAATGGCCTACAGAGCCAAGATCGCCTTCACGAACCTGAACGACGTTTGGGGTGGCGACCTCTACAGCGCGCTTTTGGGCGCTCACAACGTCGGCGCCCGAGTCCACTCGAACTCCTGGGGCGACGACGGAACTACCCAGTACACCAGCGATTGTCAACAGATCGACCAGTACTCTTGGGATCACGAGAACGGCATGGTGGCGTTCGCCGTCACCAATTTGAATTCGCTGAAGACTCCCGAGAACGCGAAGAGTGTCTTGGCGGTCGGCGCGTCCGAACAGGCTCCCAATCAGGCACAGCATGGGTCGGGCGGAGCGGGACCCACCAACGACGGCCGCCGCAAGCCGGAGGTCTATTCCCCAGGTGTCGGAATCTGGTCGGCCCAGAGCGGCAATCCCAATGGTTACGCGCAGGCGACCGGCACCTCGATGGCCTGCCCGTCCGCAAGCGGATTCGGGCTTTTGGCGAGGCAGTACTACACCGAAGGCTGGCTGCGCACCGGCGCGGCCAATCCCGTTGACGGGTTCGAACCGTCCGGCGCTCTCCTTAGGGCGACCCTTATGAACGGCTCCGTCGACATGACCGGCATTGCCGGTTATCCGAGCAACTCCGAAGGCTGGGGGCGCATCCTCCTCGACAATGTGCTTTGGTTCGCCGGAGAGCCGCGGCGAACGCTTGCCTGGGATATCCGAAACGCAACGGGGCTCGTGACGGGGCAGACTTACACCGGCGCGGCCATCGCTGTTCAGACGAGCAGTCTCCCGCTGCGCGTAACGATGTCGTTCACGGATTATCCCGCACAAGTTTTCACCAACTTCGCGGCAGTCAACGACGTCGACCTCGAGGTGGTTGCCCCCGACGGAACCGTTTACCGCGGCAACGTCTTTTCCGGTGGCCAATCGACGAGCGGAGGAGCGGCGGACGTCAAGAACAGCACCGAAATGGTCGTCTTCAACACGCCGGCTCCAGGCATCTACCGAATCCGGGTCAAGGCTCGCGAGGTGAATCAGGGTGGGCGGCAAGGGTTTGCTTTGGTGGCGAACGGCCGCATCAGCCCGGCTTCGAGATCGACCCGCTCGTAGCTTCGGCTTAGCCTGGCTCTCTCGCTGATGGTCAGTTGATCGGAAGGGGGGCGCCTCTGGGCCGACCCGGCGCTCCCTTGCAGGACGCGGAATGTCGTCATCACGAGAGCTACGCGCCAGGGAATGTGACGTGATGACGCCTATTCATTGTCAGGCGGTTATCCTCATCCAACTGCTGACTGAGGACTCCAAGGGGCTGAGCGACAACTGTCTGCACCTCGCCGCCGGAGCGGCGATGGCAGTTGCGGGGTGGATTACACCAGTGCAACTTCGTTCGCGCCGCGCGTAACCTCGCCGATGATGAAGGCGGTTTCGCCGGCGTCGTTGAGCCTTTGGACGACGGCGCCTGCCGCTTCGCTGGGGCAAACGAGCGCAATGCCGATGCCCATGTTAAAGACGTGGAACATCTCTTCGTCATCGATTCCGCCGGCTTCTTGAATGATTCCGAAAATGGGGTTCGGGGTCCACGAGCGCCTCTCGATAACCGCGCCGAAGCTCGATCCGAGGGCCCGGGGCAGGTTTTCGTAGAGGCCGCCGCCGGTGATGTGCGCCATGGCACGAACCAACCCACCCTCGTCGATCAGTGGGCCGATCGACGACAGGTATGACCGGTGCGGCCGGAGCAATTCCTCCGCCAGGCTCCGGCCTAGGTCGGGCAACTGCTCGGTGTGTGCGCGATTGCCGCGTTTGAAGAGGGCGGCCCGGGCGAGTGAAAAGCCGTTGGTGTGGAGGCCGTCCGAAGCAAGGCCGACGATGAGGTCGCCGTGGCCGACGTTGGCAGATGGCAGGATTTGGTTGCGATCCACAACGCCCGTAATGGCGCCGACTACGTCGAATTCGCCGTCGGTGTAAACGCCCGGCATCTCGGCGGTTTCGCCACCCAGAAGGGCACAACCGTTCTCGCGACACGCTTCCGCAGCGCCGTCCACGATGTCGGCGAGAATGTCCACTGAAAGTTTCGCCGTGCCGAAATAGTCCATGAAGAAAAGCGGCTTCGCCCCCTGGACGAGGATGTCATTAACGCTGTGGCATACGATATCGCGGCCAAGACCGCGATAGAGCCCGGCTTTCGCCGCTACCGCCGTCTTGGTGCCCACTCCATCGATGCTGCTGACGAGAACGGGGTCCGCCAGGCCAGGGAAGACGCCCGAGATCATCCCGCCGAAAGCGCCGACATCGCCAATAACGGTAGGGGTGTAGGTCGAGCGAATGGACTCTTTGATGGAATCGAGGGAGCGGCGCGCCTCGGTGAGATTTACCCCGGCGCTGCGATAACTCAAGCCGTCCTCGGACATGGCGTTTAGGTTACCCGCTGACCCTAGGTGCAGTATGCGAGCTGCTGGTTGGCCCTCTCGTGATCGGGATCGATGAGGAGGACGCTACGAAACTCCGCGCAAGCCTCGTCGAAGAACCCGAGCATGTTGAGGGTCATTGCGTAGTCGTACCGGATCTCCGTGTCGCCGGGCGCTTGCTCCGAAAGTTCTCTTAGAGCGGCGAGGCTTCCGTCAAAATCGCCCTCGAATCCCATGATAAGGGCCAATTGCCACCGGGCTTTGGGGTGGCCGGGAGAGCTCGCTAGGACAGCCTCGAACGCTTCGCGCGCGAGGGCATAGTTGCCCTCGCACCGATGGGTATAACCGATTTCGTATTGCTCTCCGGGCGTCATGGACGACAGTCGTTGCCGGGACGCCGATTGGTGCGACCCTGTGGGATTCTACGTTTCCGCAGTACCCGGTTTCAACTTCGGCGGGATAATTCCTTCTTTCTTGGCGGGCTTTTCGCTTTCGACGATCTTGGCTTTGTCCTCCGACGGCTTCCCCGAAGTGCCTTCCATGATCCGGAGGAACTCTTCTCGCTCGAGCGTCTCGTTCTCCAGGAGTGCGGCGACGACCGCGTCGAGCTTCTGCCGGTGCATTTCCAGGATTTCGGTGGCGCGCCGATGGCATGTCTCTACGATCTCGCGCACTTCGTCGTCGATGAGCTTCGCGACGTCTTCGCTGTAGTTGCGCTCATCCATGTAGTCGCGACCTAGGAACGGGTTGTGGCTGCGGCGGCCGAGGGTGAGCGTGCCGAGCTTGTCGCTCATGCCGTATTGGCAAACCATGGCGCGCGTGATGGCCGTTACTCGTTCAAGGTCGTTGCTCGCGCCCGTGGTCACTTCGCCGTACACCAGTTCTTCCGCGACTCGGCCGGCAAGCAAAGCAGTCACGTCATCCATCAATTCCTGCTTGCTGACAAGATACTTGTCGCTCATCGGAAGCTGCCAGGTGCTGCCGAGCGACATTCCGCGCGGCAAAATCGTCACCTTGTGGACCGGGTCGGTGTATTCCAGCAGTTCACCCACGACGGCGTGTCCGGCCTCGTGGTAAGCGATGGTTTCGCGCTCTTTGGGGTCGAGGACCCTGCTCTTTCGTTGCGGACCCGCGATCACTCGGTCTAGCGCCTCTTCGATGCTGGACTGGGCGATTTTGGGTTCGCCCTTGCGCGCGCTGAGCAACGCAGATTCGTTGAGGGTATTCGCGAGGTCCGCTCCCGTGAAGCCGACCGTTCGCTTCGCAATCAGGTCGAGGCGCACATCGTCTTCGAACGGCTTGCCCTTCGAGTGAATCTTGAGAATCTCCTCTCGGCCCTTAGCATCGGGCGCGTCTACGACGATCTGGCGGTCGAATCGGCCGGGCCTCAGGAGTGCCGGGTCGAGAACGTCAGGCCGGTTGGTAGCCGCGATCATGATGACGCCGGAGTTCGGATCGAATCCGTCCATTTCGACGAGCAATTGGTTTAGGGTCTGCTCGCGCTCGTCGTGGCCGCCACCAAGTCCCGCTCCGCGCTGGCGTCCGACGGCGTCGATCTCATCGACGAAAATCAGGCTGGGGCGATGTGCCTTGGCAGTTTCAAAAAGGTCTCGAACGCGGGCCGCGCCCACACCGACGAACATCTCGACGAAGTCCGAGCCGCTAATATGGAAGAAGGGCACACCTGCCTCTCCCGCTACCGCCCGCGCAAGGTGGGTCTTGCCGCAGCCCGGAGGGCCGGTCAGAAGAACGCCCTTCGGGATCTTGGCCCCAAGCGCCACATACTTCTTCGTGTTCTTGAGGAAGTCGACGATTTCTTCGAGCTCTGCTCGGGCCTCGTCGATGCCGGCCACGTCTTCGAAGGTCACCTTGGGAATGCTCTCGTTCACACGTCGAGCTTTGCTCCTGCCGAAACTCAGCGCTTGGTTCCCGCTTGCCTGCGCCTGTCGGATAAAAAAGTACCAAAGTGCGACCAGGATGGCGATGGGAACGAGCAGCGTGATGAGCGTAGCCATGAGCCCGTCGCTGATCATCGGGTCTTTGAAGTTTACTTTGACTTTGTTGTTGTCGAGGACCGCCGTTAGGCTTTCGCCGAGTGGGGTTTGCTTTTCGACAGCGTTGACAATCCGCTTGCTCTCGTCCGTGTACGTGGCGGTAATCTTGTCTCGCTGCCACGAGACTTCGCGCACGAGCTTTACTTTGGCGTCTGCGAGGAGTTGGGAGTAGCTTATATGCTCCGGCCCCGGCGTAAATATGCCGCCACCGCTACCCATCGTGCTGATAAAGTAGATGAGTCCTGTCAATAAAATGATGGTGATGAAGAGTGTCCTGATTCGGCTGTTCAAAAATTCCTCCGGACGCCGCCGCGCCCTTCAATGAGTCCTACGCCTTGCGACGCATAGGGGTTTCTATACGTTACGGGCACGAAGGCACACAATTATACCGCTTCGCGGGTTCCGAGCGGGTTCAGGCGCATAGCGAGCTTGCGGCCTGCGCCCGATACTTTGACGCGCTCGGCGATTGAAATGGCAGGAATCCAAATGGGTCCGATCATATCGTAAACGATCGGCAGCCTGGCCTTCATGGCGGAGGTTACGTGTGAGTTAGTTAGCAAATCCTGCAGCTTTCGTTCACTTTTCGCCCCATAAGGCTTCATGCGATCGCCCGGCTGGAATGACCTGACGTACAGATTACCCTTGGCCCGATCCGAGTCGATGACGGCGTTCAGCGAGGCGCGTTCTCGAGGCGGCTCCTCACATGTCTCCCAAGCCGCCAACGACCACCCCATTTCGTCGCTGATCGTTTCGCCAGGGATTGTCAGCGCCTGCCGATAGGACGGCACAGGCATCAGGCTCCTCGCCCGGACTGTCTCCGCGTCGATCTCGACTACAACTAGGCCACCCTCGAACGTGATAGCGGTCGCTTCGCCTAACCTGATGGCCTCGGCGCACCTCTGCGCTTGCTCAAAATCGGCGACGGCGCCGAGCGCTCTGGCGAGCAGCCGAATGCCCCGGCGAACGAGAGCGAAGGGATAATGGCGGAGCCGGGCGGCGTTAACGACGATCTCCAAATCGGCCACGAGGAACCGGAGTGGGTGCTCATTTGGGATTTCAGTGTTCTCAAGCATTGCCGTCGCCATCGCATCCAACAGGGCATCTTCTTCGCGGAGGATTTCGGCGAGTCGGGACGCGTTTTCTACAACCCGCTCGTTCACGCGCTCGAGGGCGCGAATCACATTCGACCGAATGTCGACCCGTGCGAACTGGGAGTCCTCGTTCGCCGGGTCGTCGTGAAACCACAGGCCGTTTTCCTCGCAATATGTCCTTGCCTCGTGCTTGCGTGCCCAAAGGAGCGGACGAATCACGTAATCCCTCTCGATCGGAATCCCGGCGAGGCCGGCCATCCCCGATCCGCGCGCGAGGTTCATCAGCATGGATTCGGCGTTGTCGTCGGCGGTGTGCGCGGTCGCCACCTTTGCGCCCAGCTGCCGGTGGACCTGCCGGAAGAACTCGTATCTGGCATTTCGTCCGGCTTCCTCGATGCCGACTTTCGTCGCCGTGGCAATGGCAGGCACATCTGCCTGGCCGGAGAGAAACACCGCACCGATGCTGTTAGCGAATTGCTCGCATCGCTCCTGTTCATCGTCTGCCTCCGGCCTCTGGCCATGGTGGAGATGCACCGCAACCACGCTGTAACCGGCTCGGTGCAGGAGGTGGACCAGGCAGGTGGAATCTGCGCCCCCGGAGTAGCCGACGGCCACGCTCTGGCCGGGCACTAAAAGACGATGGTTGGCAACGAACGCCTTGAGTCGCGTCAGCATGGAAACTGAATGGGGCGGCGAATGGGTCTTGAACCCACGACCTCCTGAGCCACAGTCAGGCGCTCTACCCCTGAGCTACCGCCGCCACGAGCCGGATATTGTACCGCAAGGATCTAGTCGATAGACCAGCCGACAAGGTCGATCCGGTAGTGCCAAGGAAACGTAAAGACCGCCCCCGTCGACCGTGATCCCACGCGGGCAAGAACTGCATTTGTGTTCGGTTCGACGAAATGAGACGGGGGTCCGGGCGCGGAGGCCGAATGGGTCGCATCGGACAGGCCGAGCAGATCTGTCCGTGCAAGCACCCACTGGCCGGTGACGAAGTTGAACATCTCAACTCCTTGCTGCAGATTGTTCGTCGACCCGGCGGATTCGACAACGAAGAACACGGACCTGGGGTTGGACGTACCCGAGGTCGCGCCGAACTGAACGAGCACGGCGCTGTCGTTGGTTGTGAAAACCGCGCCAGGACGGAACGAGAAATATTGGTTATCACTTTGGAAGACGTTGGAGAAGACTCCTGAAACAACCGAACCGCGAACGATTTGATGCGATATAGGAGGAAGGAGCGGCCCGACTATGAGGCTCTCCTGGATCGTCGCTTCGAACAGCTCTCCATATGAAATGGACTGCGCCTCGAAGGTGAGGGATTGCTGGCCGGGTGAATTCTGGGCAATGATTTCCCAAGATGCTTGCGCGGATTCGCCCGCGCCCAAGAAAGCGATGGCCTGTGGATTGTTTCCCGAGGCGATCTTCGCCCCGGAGAGGGTTACGTTCACGTTGTGCGCAGGCAGGTCGCCGGAGTTGGTGACCAGGACTGAGACCGGGACAGTCGAACCGGGAACCGCATTGCCGGGGAGCGTCGCTTGCATAGAGAAGGCCGGGCCGTCGGCGGCCACGAAGTCCTCTTCCGTCGCAATCCCGTATCCTTCCGTGAGAACTTGCGGATCGAACGAGCCGGTCGTGTGTACCTTGAGAACGACGGCGGTGTCGGCGTCCACATCGATCTGCTCGACATTGTCGATGGCTGAAACGCTTTGGCCAAGATTGCCCGAATTCGATTGGCCATAAGCCACGAGGTCGAGGTTGCTGAGGCCCTCGATTTGATTGGGGTTTTGCGTCCCATTGAAGAGCACGTGACGATTCCATACGAGAGTTGCCTTCTCGCCGGTGAACATCGAGCCTTTGTAGAGCTTGAACCGCCGGATTCCGCCCACAGGCGCGGCGATCTCGTCTTCGAAAAGGTCCGCGCCGTTGGAATGGGCCTCGCCGAGGTCGAGGTAGCCCCAACCGAAGGTTCTGTTCCACTTGGAGCCAACGACGGGTCCGTCGTCGCCGGTTAGCTGTGTGTTATTGTCGTCCCACGCATCTGCGGCGTTCAGAAGCACGGCTTTGCCACCGTAGGTCGTAGTGGCTCCGAGTTGGCGAACGAGGAGAAAACCGCCGCCGGTATGTGGAGACGCGGAACTTGTTCCGCCCAAGTTGACGAAGCCGCTCCCGAAATTCCGGGTCGTCATCGTGTCGTTGCCGGGAGCGGTGATATCGGGCTTTTTGCGGCCGGCCAGGGTTGGCCCGCGGCTGCTCGTGCCGTAAATGATGTCGTCGTTACGCGTCGCGGTGTTGCGGTCGTCCATGTTGGCTGAGGCCATCAGATTGAAGGCCGGCGCCGGGTGGGTGATGGTCGTCGTTCCGAAGCCATTATTGCCGGTCGATTTGCTCACCATGACATTGAACGTGGAGATCGCGCCGTCGAAAAACTGGTCGAACGCGCTGTAATCCACGTCGTTCGCGCGGCCGTTGCCGAAGCTGTAATTTATGACTTCAGGCTTCTCCGCTGTCATGGTGACGAGGTAATTCATGCCGGCCATCGATGTCGTTTCGAAGCCGGCTTGCGCGACGCAAATCGTGTCGCAGCCGAACGCCATTCCCGTATACGTGGCGTCACCCGAGGCGAGGATTCCGGCCATACCGCTGCCATGCCCATCGGGGTCGGTCGTGCCGAAATTGCTTTCGAAGCGGTGCCCGGCGAAAGCCGGGTGGGCTTGATAAACGCCCGTATCGAGAACGCCGACGTCGAGCGTTCCCCCCGAGAGGCCGTTTGCCCAAAATCCGCCTACCAGCCCGAGGGAAGTTTTGTGCTGATCGAGTTCGGGGTGTCCACTTCGATCGATGTCGACCCAGGCGATGCGTGCGTAGCGGGCAATCTCGATAAGGCGGCTATTCGGAATGGTCGCAAACATCGCCGGCACAAGGGTGACTACACCATTCACCCTCCCTCCGCGGCTGCGAATGTAGGCATCCGTTTGGGAGAAGTCGGTCGCCACTAATGAACCGATGCGCCTCGCGATCTCGTTGTTTTGCGCTGTTTGGAGTCGGTCGATTTCGCTGAGGAAGATTTGGCGCTCACTTTGGTCCGCAGGCAGAAGGGGACTAGGATCGCGCCCTTCATCCTCAGGACGAATTGCGCCGGCGGGCCTATTGCCTCGCGAGAGCTGCCTTAGTCGCCAGCCCATATGGGCAATGTCCGGGCCGTACATTCGCCTGACACTCTGTGAAACCGCATAGCCTGGCTGGTTCGTGAGGAAAATCACGACCGAAGACGTGCCACCCGGATTCCGCCGAGCGGCAGCGAGGGCAGCAGGAGACAAGTTGCCGCCTATCGGCGCAGACGGCATGACAGTAACGAGGCTGAGGAGGCAGATTGCCAGAAGTGTTCTCAATTTCTTCCCTTAATAATCTGATTCTAACGGGAAATGCTCCGCGTGTGTGCGATTGCGAATCAATACAGTCGCATTCGTTACCGAAACCTAAGAGTTTTGCTCCGCGCTCGGATAGCTTCCCAAGACCGTCGTTTTCAGCGCTAACTTCTTGAGCGACTCCACGGCTCGGATCATATTCTCATCCAAACGGTGGCCGACGCAGTCGATGAAGAACATGTACTCAAACGTCGCACGCTGTGCCGGGCGCGATTCGATCATCATCAGGTTGATGCCTTCTTCGACGAGTACTCCTAAGGCGCGATAGAGCTCACCGGGGCGATTGCGGAGGTTGAACATGAGGCTGGTCTTGTCCCGGCCGGTTTTTGACGGTTCATTGAATCCCACCACGAGGAATCGCGTTTTGTTGTGTGGATTGTCTTGTATGTGCTCGGCAAGAATCGGAATGCCCACGGTCTCTGCCCCAAGGCGATTGGCGATCGCGGCCCCAGTCGGGTCTCCGAGAGCCCGCTGCGCGGCCTTGGCCGTGGGTACCACCTCGACGACCTCGGCTCTTGGCAGATTCTCGGCGAGCCAACGACGGCACTGGGTAGCCGGCTGTGGACCGGCAAACACCTTTTCGATTGTCTTCAACGATTCCGCGACGCTTACCAGGTGGTGGTAAACGTCGACGTACAATTCCGAGCAAATCTTCACGTTAGTAAGTGGGAACATATCGAGCGTCTCGGGCACGACTCCCGCGATCGCGTTCTCCACTGGCACTACGCCATAGTCCGCGTGGCCCTGTTCGACTTGGCGAAAGACCTCTTCGATCGAATCACGCGGCTGAAGATCGGAGCCGTGCCCGAAAACTTGGATAGCGGCAACGTGGCTAAAAGTGCCGGGCGGGCCCCAATAGGCGGCTGCAAGGGGCTTTTCTGCGGCGCGCGCGGCGCTGATGATCTCGCGGAAGATGTCGGTCAGCTGCCGATTCTGCAACGGGCCCGGGTTGATGCCGCTCAGGCTTTCGTAAATCTGCCGCTCGCGCTCGGGGGTGAAAAAAGGTTTGCCGTCCTTCCCTTTCACTTGCCCTATTTCGATAGCAAGGCCCGCGCGCCGGTTCAACAGCTCAACGAGATCCGCGTCCACCTCGTCGATCTCCTTGCGCACGTCTTCGATTGGCCGCCCATCCTCCACGAACAGAGAATAACCGAATCGGGCGTATTGAAACCCATGAGCACCCAGATACCACCGCAGCATCAGGAGCACCAGCCGGGCGTCGAGTCGCAAATGAAGCCGAAACCCGTTTCGGAAGACGCCAAGTATCGCGGGAGCGGCAAGCTGGAGGGCAAGGTTGCGATCATTACCGGAGGGGATAGCGGTATCGGGAAGGCCGTGGCGATCGCGTTCGCGAAGGAAGGGGCCGACGTGGCCATCGCTTACCTGGAGGAGCATGCCGACGCTGAGGAGACGCAAAGGCAGGTTCGAGAAGAAGGACGCCGGTGCGTCACCATCGCGGGCGACTTGGGCAACGAGGGGTTCTGCAAGCAGGTCGTGGATGCGGCCGTCCAGCAACTGGGAAAAATCGATGTGCTTGTCAACAACGCCGCCGTCCAGTATCCGCAGGAAAGGCTCGAGGACATCACGGCCGAGCAACTGGAGAAGACCTTTCGAACCAACATCTTCGCCTACTTCTTTCTTACCAAGGCTGCTCTGCCGCACATGAAGGAAGGGAGCGCGATCATCAACTGCACCTCGGTCACCGCCTATCGCGGCAGCCCGCACCTCCTCGACTACTCCGCGACGAAAGGCGCGATCCTGGCGTTTACCCGTTCGCTCTCGGGCGCTTTGGTGAAGCGCGGGATTAGGGTCAACGGAGTTGCGCCCGGGCCGATCTGGACTCCGCTGATTCCCTCCAGTTTTTCTGCGGAGGAAGTGGCCGATTTCGGCCAAGACGTACCAATGGGCCGCCCGGGCCAGCCCGAGGAAGTTGCCCCGAGTTTCGTGTTTCTTGCGTCGGACGACGCGTCGTATATGACCGGCCAGGTGCTTCACCCCAACGGCGGCGAGATGGTGGGCGGCTAACGTTTGCCATAATACGCGTGTGGGTAACGTTCTTCGCTCGCTTGTCCGTGAACGGATCGGCCGGGCAGCCTTTCCCGAGACTAGGAGAACATCAATGAAATATGCAGCCAGCGCCATCGCCTTCTTCCTCGCCATTTGCGCGAACGCCCAATGGACCGTCGTCTACCTGCACCCCGACGGCTGGAAAAACTCCGTCGCCTTCGGCGCGGGCGGCGGCGAGCAGGGGGGCGTCGTCGTCGAGAACAATGGGCGGCGTCACCCCTCCTTGTGGAATGGCACGGCATCATCTTGGAAGGACCTCACGCCGCCCGGGTTCTTTGACGGGCAGGTACACGGCGTGCGGGGTGGCCGGCAGGTGGGATACTCCTTTGAAAATCAAACGGGAACAGTCCGTAGACATGCCATCCTGTGGAGCGGCACTGCGGAATCTGCGGTTAGCCTCATGCCCGCCGGCGTGGATGAATCGTGGGCATTTGGCATGAGCGAGGATCAGCAAGTAGGTATTGCGGGGGGCTCGGGGGCGGCTCTATGGAGCGGCACCGCCGAATCGCATGTGAGTCTGCATCCCGCCGGTGCGCAACACTCGTATGCCTACGGCGTGAGCGGCGGCCAGCAGGTGGGCATTGCCGCTGTTGGTGGGGCGTTTCACGCGAGCCTATGGCACGGCACGGCCGAGTCTTGGGTGGACTTGACCCCAGCCGGATCGGGTTGGTCGGAGGCACTAGGTATCCACGCCGGCCAGCAGGTGGGTTACGCAGATGTCGACGGCAACTATCGCGCCAGCCTTTGGAAAGGCACGGCCGATTCGTGGGTGGACCTGACCCCGTCCGGGGCGCCTAGCGGGATTGCCTACGGCGTGCACGCCGGCCAACAGGTGGGTTACGCGCACATAGGGGTAGTGGACGGCCGGGATCACGCCGGCTTGTGGTGCGGCACGGCCGGCTCGTGGATTGATCTCCATGCGTTCCTGCCGCCGGAGTTCTCGTCCTCCGAAGCCAGGGATATCTCGCACGATGGCCCCTTCACCTATGTGGTCGGCGGGGGGCGGTTCAACGGGCTTAAGGCGCTGATGTGGGTTTCACAGGCCGTAGCGCCAACCTCCTACAGCATGTTTCGCGGTTCGATCATCTCAGGCAACCTGGCCTCGCTGCAGACTAGCGACGACGACAGGCTCGTGATGAGGCCGGGGACCGTGTTCTCCAATGCCGAGCCGCCGATACAGGTCATCCTGAATGCGACCGCGCCGACTTCCTCGCCCACCGGCTTCAGCTTCTCGCTGGAGTCGAACGCGAGCATCGCCAACGCCGAGCAGAAGATCTCGCTCTATGACTATGTCACCGGCCAGTACGAGGTCCTCGATACTCGCTTGGCGACGACTGCCGACGACACGGTAAACGTGAATGTCACAAGCAACACATCGCGCTTCATCCAGCCCCTTACCATGGCCATTCGGGCCAGAGTGAGCTACCGCGCGCTCGGCTCGACGTTCATCTACCCATGGCTCGGCCGCATCGATAAGGCATGGTGGACCTTCCCGGGATAGGCAATCACCGCGTCATGGAACGGGATTCTATTGCCCGGGAAGGGCGGGTCGGCTTGCGGGCTACAGGTCGTTGCGGGCAAATCTCGGAACGCGGCCGTCCGCCGAGGGCAGTGGATCAAAGGGCACGTGAGGCTCCGCTTGGTACCAATACGCAACCGAAGAGTAGTCGTTTTGCTGGAGGTTGGCATGTCCATGCTCAAAAGAAAACTTGATGCTCTTCGAGAAGATGATGGGGTCGAGGATGTGCAGGCGGTAGCCGGTACACGCCTTCCTGTCCGGATGCGCCTCGTTATGCTCGTGAATGCTTGTACCGCCGTACAAGCACGCCTGCTCGTGCATGCCCCAGGCTTGAGTGAAATAGTCCTCGCTTCCCGTTCCATGCAAAGTTGGTGACTCGTCGCCGTCGATCCAGAACATGTCGTCTCCCTCTCCCCACCAAGTCGTCGCTCCGGTTTCCATGGCTATATCAATGTTCTCGACGCTTAGGTTGCATCCGACGAAGTGGCCAGAGCCTTGGGCCTCAAACACCAAATAGTTTCCCTCTCCTGAGAGATTCTCGACTCCCATTTGGCTCCAGTACGCTTTGCCGCGACTTATCAGGGTGCCTCCGTCGACCGTTGTCGGATACTCCTGTCGATACTGCGCGTGGAATCGCAGGTCGGTATCGGATGCTTCGAACTCATCGTAGTCGATGTAGAAGTAGAGGCTCTCGCACGGCTGGACGCTTTGGTTCTCAACCTCGATGCGCATTCCTCCGGAGAACGGCATCGGAAAGTAGCAGTTCAGCGCAACGCCACCACCCAGGTTGCCCTGGATTTCCGGTGTGCAGACCGCGTTGAAGGATGCGTTTTGGAAGTTTGCGGCGATACCATGGCCCAGGCAGAAGAAGTCGCCGACTGGACATTCAACGCTCGGGTACGATTCGCCATCCCAGAACGCGCGAATCACCATCTTGCGCAAGTACAAGGGGTCCCTGTGGCTCGCCGTAAGCCAAACGTGACGAATGACACCCGCCCCTCCCGTATCCGCGATCACGGCGATCTCATCAGCCGCGAGGGCGACCCAATCGCTGTTGCCTCCGCCGCGGTCCCAACTGGAGGATCGGCGAGTGCGGCCGCGCCGCGGATAGGCGAGTTCGCTAAAGGGCATCCGCTACGGTTCGCCGGCGGACCCCCGCTTCCTTCAAAACGACGTCCACCTTGGGCATGCGACGCATACGCTGCCGTACACGATGCAAGCACAAGTTGCAGCAACGGAGCCCTTTGTCCCCGGGTGGAGAAGTGACGTTCGGGCCGACCGTCGCGGTTCCGCCATTCATCGGCACGATTGTTTAGATAGGCGCTAGGAGCTCCGGCTCAGAGAGTCAGAGCCGTTCGTCACATCGACATATGCCGTCGCGGGCTTTACCACGCCGCCCACAAAAGCTACCGTCGATGCAATAACCCGTCCTATCGGCGCAGTCTTTGAGGTCACCAGCGTCGAGACCTCTACGGAACCGCCGGGTGGCACCGTGGCAGCGACGCTGGATTGATTGATCGTAACGTCGACCGGCGCGAAGTTCACGACAAAATTGTCCGCGTGATCAGCGGGCTCTTTGAGCGATAGGATGAAAACTGCGGAGTCGCCCACTCCTATAGGCGTTCTCTTTGGGTTGAGCGCCGGTACGTGATGTGACATAATCCACTACTCCTCAATGAAAGTTTTACGTGACGACGACGTGCGCCTTTGCGACAATCGATGTGTTGTTTACCCACGCACAGCAGTTCGCGGTCAGGACGCCACCCCCTGAATCTTGAATCGTCCCCGTGATCGGCACGTCGATCACCACCGATTGCCCGGGCTGAACCGTATATTCGCTACACGGCGTGTTGATCGTGACGACGATGGGTGTGAGATGAACGATGAAATCGTCCGCGTCGGGTTCTCCCCTGGAGAGCGAGAACGTAAACCGGGCGATCTGGCCCACAGGTACGGTTGGCGTATTAGCAATGAGAACTGGTCCGTGATGTGACAATAGTTTCCTCTTCGGGCGATTATATTCTGCTCGCGCGAGCAGAGTCCTTTATGAGGCCAATAGCCACGCTTGCCTTAGGTCCAAGGTCCTGCCTGCGGCCTCAAGCCTCTGGTATTCTTTCCTTCCCAAGCTTCGCGCAAGTTCCTGTTTGGCGATTCGGCTTGTTTCCTGAATTGCCGGGTGAATACCTCTCTCCACCCCCGCACGTACTCGATCGACCACCGAAAAGAGCTGAACGGCTGTCGGCTCGTTGCCTGTTTTCGCCGCCGCTATGCCCAAATGCACCAGCGCCAACGTTGCGCCGTCCGTGTCGGACAGATCGATGAAGATCGGAAGGCATTCGCCCAAGTAGGCTTTCGCGGCTTCGTAATCTTCGAGGTGGACGGCAATCTCACCCAACAGCGCCAATGCCTTGCCCACATACCATCGATTGCGCAGATCTCGTTGAATTGCGAGGCTCTCCTCGATGGGTACGCGCGCCTTTGCGTACCGCTGCGAGTCATAAGCGACGCAGCCGATATTCATTAGCGAGGCGGCCACACGGGCACGATCGCCCAGTTTTCGAGCTATCTCAAGGGCTTGCTCATATCTCTCCCGCGCCAAATCGAGGTCCCCTCGGTCGCTAGCGACCATGCCAAGGTTGT
The DNA here is from genome assembly GCA_051003155.1 of Fimbriimonadales bacterium. Classification (GTDB taxonomy): domain Bacteria; phylum Armatimonadota; class Fimbriimonadia; order Fimbriimonadales; family ATM1; genus JACDEQ01. The sequence continues at coordinate 123,346 of JBPCLO010000051.1, forward strand.
GGAGTGCCGCGGAGGTGCCGCGATCATCACCCAACAATTTATATAAAGCAAGGGCTTGGGTGTGAAACTTCTCTGCGCCGTCCAGGTCGCCTTGTGGAAGTGCCAGTACGCCGATTGCATTGTAAGCCGATGCGCGGACATCGTCGGTAACGTGGCGCGCTCCTACCAACAGGTCGTGCAGCCATTTGCTGCCTTCAGAAAACTGACCGTGGTAATACCAATATCTCCACAGCGAAACGGCCATCTTGAGCGCCGGCTCGGTTTCATCCAAGTCCAACCCGGACCGCATCGCGGCGCGCAGATTTCCGCGTTCGAGGTCGAGGCGGGACATCCATTCCGCCTGGGCATCTCCGGTCATGCCTTCTTCAGCCTCGTGTGCGAACGACATGAAATACTGCAGGTGGCGATGGCGGACATCGGCTTCATCGCCGGTCTCGGAAAAACGTTCGAGCGCGTACTCGCGAATAGTTTCTAGGTACCGATAGCGCAACTCTCCGGCGAGACCCTCTTCGGTCATGACCAGAGACTTGTCGATCAGCGATGCCAAGACGTGGATCGGGTCAATTTCCAACCGGCAAACTTGCTCGGCCGCCTCGAGCGTCCACCCGCCCGAGAAAACAGCTAGTTGCCTGAAGAGTCGGCGTTCCTGATCCACCAATAGGTCGTAGCTCCAGTCGATAGCCGCGCGCAAGGTCTCGTGCTTGCTCAACTTACTGGGGCTGGCCCGGTGGAGAAGGTCGAGGTGCTTACCTAGACGCTCGGCGATTTGCCTCGGGGCGAGAGCCTTTGTCCAACTGGCGGCCACTTCGATTGCAAGGGGCATTCCGTCGAGCCGGCGACATATGGAGGCGACGTGCGGGGCACTTGCCGAAGTGAGGTTGAACGACGATACAACGGATGCGCGATCGGTGAAGAGCTTGACAGCTGCGCATCGGGTTATGCTGGCCAGGCGGGTCTCGTCTACATCGGGAACGGACAGGGTTGGAACCCGATAAATCGCCTCGCCGTGTACGTGAACCGGTCCACGACTCGTCAAAACCCACTTGAGATTCGGACACTGTGCCGACATGCCGCCAACGAATGCCGAAACACCTTCCAAAAGGTGCTCGCAGTTGTCGATGATCACCAGCGCTTTCTTGGGCTGTAGCCACTCGGCCAACGCCTCTTCGATTGTCTGACCTGTTCGCTCCGCCACCGAGAATACCGAAGCGACCGCGCCCACTACTGCGTCCTGGTTGGTCAGGGCGTGGAGTTCGACGAACCACACGCCGTCGACAAACTCTTCCAGAACTTGTTCGCCCAGCTTGAGACCAAGACGCGTTTTGCCACACCCGCCCGGGCCCGTCAGGGTTACGATGCGAGACGCACTCAGCAGCTTGTTGATTTCGCGCAGGTCACGATTCCGGCCAATGAAGCTGGTGAGCTGGACCGGCAGGTTGTGGGGGCTCGTGTCCAGGCCAGCAAGCGGCGGAAAGTCCGCTTTGAGCCCAGGGTGTTCCACCTGATAAATCTCCTCAGGCCCTTCGAGGCCCCTTAGGTGGACCTTGCCTAACGGCTTTAGATTGGTTGCGGTCGATAGGTTCCCGACGCTATCTCGAACGGAGCGAGACACCAGTATTTGATCACCATACGCCACACCGAGAATTCTCGCACACCGATTCAGCGCCGGGCCGTAAAAATCGCCTGCCCTGTCTTGGGCCTCGCCGTCGTGAACGGCCATTCGAACCCGGATTGGAGTCGCCTCGCCCCATATCGTGGCTCGCAGCCGAAGTTGCGCGTCGATAGCAGCCTGCACCGCATCAGCAGCGCTCTCGAAGCGTGCGAGAACGGAGTCACCTGCGCTCCGGAAAATGCGTCCGCCCTGCGATTCAACAGCCTCTCGCAGCACACGGTCGTGCTTCTCGAGGTCGACTTCCATACCGGCCGTATCCCTTTCCCAAAGTCCGCAGCTGTCCTCGATGTCGGTAAAAAGAAAAGTTGCCCTTTCAGAGCCTCCCATGCGTTTTCTCGTTGTTCCCGGTTCAATTATACAGATGTGGCGAGTTAGGAATCCACGGGCGTGAAATAATTTGTTGCGAGGCCATCCGGGTCGGCTGCCGATTTCCGTTGCTTTATCGTATGATGGTCGGAGGTTTCCGCTTAGCGGGAGCCGCTGAAGGAGGTTTGATTGTGAATTTAAGGAAAGCTGCGACAGTAGCGATCATAGTCGCCGCAGTCGTGTCAGTTACGGTGGCTCAAAGCCAGCCCCGCAGACAAGGGTCGGGCATGCGGGGAATGATGGGGATGGGTCTGCTGTTCAGGCCCGAGGTCCAAACGGAACTCAAGCTGACGGCCACTCAAAAGAAGAGCCTCGACAAAATGCGGACGGACATGATGGCCGGCTTCCGCACGAACAACGCCAAACAGGTCACACCCGACCAACGCCATCTGCAGCTGCAAAAGGCTCAGGCTGGAATTACAAAACTACTGACGAAGGCCCAGGCCAAGAGGCTCGACCAGCTGAGACTCCAGCAGTCCGGGGCGTTCGCGCTCACCGATCCCGCGGTCGCCAAGGCGCTCGCCCTGACAGCAAAGCAGAAGTTGCAACTGACGAAGATTCAAACATCGTCGTTCCGCCCACCCGCGCCCGTCGCTAAGGATTCGGCCCCTCGAAGCGTAGACCGCGCGGGCCTCGAAACCGCCAAGAAGAAGATGGAAGCTGTGCTGTCTGCCGGCCAGAAGGCCAAGTGGAAGGCAATGCAAGGCAAGCCGTTCAAGTTTCGAATGCAAGCGCGTCGCGCTGCCTAGGCTACTAGTTCTTGCACTCGAACTGATGTCCGGAGCGGTCGATTCTTAGCAAGAACGTGATTGCCGGGATATTCCTGTTCGCTGGATTTGTGCTGCTCGTTCGAGCCGAATTCGGAACTCGCGCGACCGAGGCGCCCGCGAACATGGTCGCCGGGGGCGAAGCCATGATGGGCGCTCGGAGGGTCGTGGCGGTCGTCGCACATCCGGACGACGCCGAGTATTGGATCTCAGGAACCCTAAGCCTGCTCGGCAAGGCCGGAGCACGGGTGGTGCTGGTCGTCGCGTCTAACGGGGAGAAGGGTCCGAACAAGGTCGGTGCTGCGAACCTTGCGCTTGCCCGCAAAGAAGAACAGTTGGCGGCGGGCCGGATTATGGGATACGGCGAGATTCTATTCCTGGACCTGCCCGACAGATCCGTTGTGCAGGATCGGGACCTTAACCGGAAGATTACGCACGTACTCCTGCGGGAAAATGCTGACCTTGTAATTACTTTCGACGGTCTTAAGCCGCAAATGCCCTACTTGCATCCCGACCATGAAGCTCTCGGGCGCGTTGCCCGCTCGGCAGCGCTCGAGCTAGGAACCAAGCCGGCCCTTTATCTATTTCATACCAGGCGACCCAATACTGCCGTAGATATTTCGTCAGTCGGAGATGCCAAAATCGCCGCCTTTGCGGCTCACCGTTCGCAGCACGGGGGAGGCCATCGCGGAGGGCCGGTGAAAGCAAACCGGGCCTCCGGTGCGCGATATGGGCTGCCGCCAGCGGAGCTCTTCCGCGCAGTCAGACAAGTAATGCGATGAAATCGTATCTGGAAATTACAACTGCGGGCCAATTTCGACGACCCCGAGCCGCCGCCTTGGATGCGTGTCGACAATTCGGAGTAGATCCCGTCGAAATACGGCCCCTAAATCACGGAGAAAACACGACCTTTCGGGTTACCGAAATGTCGGGAACAAAATCGACCGTCCGCATCACCGCGCGGGTTATCAGAGTCGAAGTAGCATCAGCTCTGAACTCGCGTTCCTTCGGGATTAAGCGAAAGGACGAGAATAAATGCGCCGGTCCCCCGACAGACCGCGTGCGGTGAATCAATTGTCGAGGTCCGTGCAAATGGGGTCGAAGGGACCAGGTTGGCAGCTGTATTCGGTTGGATCGAAGGACGATTCGTAGACGAACGGATCGCTGCGAAGCACCTAGCAGCAACCGGCGAACTAACCGCAACACTGCACAACTTCGCCGAGAGGTATGACTTTCCCAAAGATTTCGAACGCCTTTCCTGGAATGACCCGATTCTCTTTCGCGACGACCTACGGCCACGCCTCGATGAGACAGTCAAATCCGACGTTTTCTTTAGCGCGTACGAACTGGCAATGAAACAAATCGCGGATTATGGGAAGAAGAAGGATTTCGGACTGATTCACGCCGACCTGCATTTCGGAAATGTTTTCTTTTCCAAATCCGGAATCGCCAGTTATCGATTTCGACGACCTCGGTTGGGCGCATCATGCTTACGACTACGCCGTTACCCTCAGTCAATTTCGTGGCAAGGACAACTTCGAGCACCTTCGCGAAGCTTATGGGGAAGGCTATTCTAAAGCGCGTCCACTGCCAAAAGACTGGCGGGAGCGTTTGGAGGTATTTATGGCCGCGCGTGTACTGATGATGACGGAATGGCTTTTTTCGAGAGAGGATAATCCAAGACTGCGCAGTTGGAGGGACAAGATGCTCCCGCGCCGGCACGGGGATCTCGAAAAGTACGTGGCTACAGGATCGCTGAGATAAACTGACATCATGTCCTGGCGCGCGCTTTGGCCCGTCTTGGCGCTTGCACTCATCGCGCTGATCCCTACCGGAAAGTTCATTTTCGGCGACCTAGTCCCGGCCCCGGTCGATCAGATCCATCTGTTGCCTCCGTGGAACGGTCCGACGCCCGAATCTGATTGGGACACCCTCCAAATCGACGGCGCCCTGCAGTTCCTGCCATGGCGCGATTTCATGCTCGATTCCATGCGGGCCGGGTGGGTACCCCTGTGGAACCCACATACCTTGGGAGGGACGCCATTTCTGGCCAATTCACAGAGCGCGCCACTCTATCCGCTCCACTGGCTGTGGCCGCTAGACGCCGAGTCGCTGCTTGGTTTTTCCGCGTGGCTGCACATCTTTGTGGGCGGTCTCGGCACGTACATACTTTGCCGCCGGCTCGGGGGCAATGAACTTGGCGGAATCATCGGGGGAACCGCATTTCAACTGAGCGCGTTCTTGGTGTCCTGGATCCAATTGCCCAGCGTCGGTATGACGGCCTCGTGGATACCTTGGTGCCTCTTGGGAGTCCTGAGGCTGTACGAGGAGCCTTCGGCAAGGAGCGTTGCCAAGCTCGCGATATCTATAGGTTTACTGTTATTAGCGGGCCACATCCAGATTGCGGTTTACGGATTGGTGGCAGCGGGCCTGTACGGCCTATGGCTGATCACCTTCGCTGTATTCCGCCGAAGCAAAGACATTGGAAAGATATTGGTCGCGGGGGGCGCTGCGCTGCTGATCGGCTTGTCTATGGCCGCTCCCCAAGTGGTCCCAAGTGTGCAAAATGCCCTGAACGGACACAGGGTGAGCGCTGCGTCTGAAGCGTCTTGGCAAGCGCACAAGGGCCAAGCACTGCACTCGAATCACCTTCTCACGCTGTTCATACCGCAGTTCTTCGGCATGCCTCATGATGCAGAGAGCTTCGGACCGATTCTGACAGGCTACTGGCTAGCCTATCAAGAGCCCGGAAGAAATTACGCGGAGTTGGCTTTGTACGTCGGGCCGGTTGTCCTTCCTCTTGCAATATTCTCTTTTGTCGCGTGGTGGCGCAGGCCCGAACTTGCTTTTTTCGGTTTACTTACAGCGTTCGGGCTCTTGATCGCCCTGGGCACCTTGGCGGACAAAGCCCTTTATTTTTCCCTTCCTGGCTGGTCTGCAACGGGTTCGCCTGGGCGCGCCGCGATTCTCGTCGCATTAGGCTTGTGTACTCTCGCGGGAGCTTTTATTAGAGACCACGCCGAAAGGCCTTCTCGCCTCGGGATTCTGAGCGCTGCCGGAGCCGTCCTGCTGGCCCTGGCGGGAGCCTACGCCGTTCGGCAGGCAATTCCGCCTCAGATCGCAGAGGCATTCGGCCTTCCATCGCTTATTCCTATCGCCGCATTTGCTATCTCGTTAGTCCTCTTCTTGCTTCGGGGCGCCGCTGCGGCCGCGGTCCTCGCAGTTGCCCAGATCGTCATTCTTGGCGTTACGCATCGGGCGATAAACCCCGGGTCCGAGCGCGGCCTCTTCGATAGGGAATTCGCGGGCCTGGAGCAGCTCCAAGGAAAATCGATCGCCGTTGTCAACAAGCAGTGGTTTTTACTCGGACTCCCGCTAAATCAAAACAGCGTCGCCCCGCCGAACAGCTTGCTTCCTTACAATATCACGGAGATCGGCGGTTACGATTCGATTATTCCCAGACCCACGAAGGAGCGGCTCGACGAAGTCAACGGGCAAGACAGCGCCCCCAGGGCCAACGGCAACATGATGCTAATCAAGCCGATCTTCGAACCCCTGAAGGCGCGCCAGGCCGGCGCCGAGTATGCGATGTCAGCATTCCCTCTCGACCTGGAGGTGGTTTACGAAGGTGCCGGATGGAATCTGTACCGTCTACCAGGGGAAGACCCGCGCTCGTTTGTGAAGAGCGAAGGCTACACCCAGAAAGTGCTTTCGTGGGCAGGAGCCGGTCGGGAGCAGACACGCAACTGGCTGAATTCCCCGGCAGGAGACGGCTGGGAGATGAGTTTCCCATCGTACGATTATAAAGCAGGCACAGTGACAGCGACATACAGCCCGCACTCATACCGAGCCGGCTTCCTTGTCGCGCTATTTGGCATATCGGCCGCTGTTGCGTTATCATGCGTCAGGAGTCGCCGCGATGAGTCACAAACTGGAACCGAAAACCCTCGACCCTGACCAAGGATTCCGGGGCGGCTATATTACGATCATTTTCAACAACGATGCGAACAGCTTCGACGAAGTTGTGGCGGTGCTCGTGAGGGCGACATCCTGCACTATCGAAGAGGCTCAAATCGAAACTTGGGAGGCCCACACGTTCGGAAAGGCAGCGGTTCACTTCGGCTTCGAACCGGAGTGCCGACGAGTGGCGACCACCATTTCGCGTATCGGCGTAAGGACAGAAGTACGAGCGGAATGAAGTTACTGGACATCATTGCCGGCCCGGTTATTGTCGAACCGGAGGTCGCGGAAGAGATCAGCACGGGCTCCGGACGCGGCGGGTGGATCGTCACGGTTTTTAACAATGATTTCAACACCTGGGAAGAGGTTATGACGATCCTCCAGATGGCCACAGGCTGCGGTCCGGACGAAGCCTACATCGAGACTTGGGAAATCGACAGTCTGGGTGCCAGCGTCGTTCACAATGCGGGAAAGGCGGAGTGCAGCGAGGCAGCCGGGGTCATCGGCACAATCGGTATCAAAGTAACGGTTTCAGAAGACTAAGATCCCTGCGGTAAACTTGCGGTTCCGGAGGAACAAATGGCAACAAAACCGGCCGTCCGCGCCAGCCGCGCGACGCCAAATCGAAACAGCAACGGCAAGCCCCCGTCGAAGGAGGCCGCGAGCATCACCCAGGGCGCCCTGGACGCATTTCAGCGGAGCTTCGAGAGCGATCCAAAAAACCGCCTGGCGCTCAATGCGGTCACGAAGACGGCTGTGGCTTCCGTGGCCTCCAATAGGCGAGCCGTGATCCAAGCTGACCACGTCTTTTCGCACACGGTGAAGGTCGGCCAGATCACCTCGCAAAACCGCAGTGGCCGCTGCTGGATGTTCGCGGGGCTCAACCCGATGCGCGTCGCCGCGATTAAGGCGATGAATACCGACGATAAATTCGAGATTTCCCAGAATTACACAATGTTTTGGGACAAGCTAGAAAAATCGAATTATTTTCTCGAGAGCATTATTAAGACTGTGAAAGAACCGATTGGCAGCCGGCTGCTCGACCACTTGCTCGCAAGCCCAATCCAAGACGGCGGCCAGTGGGACATGTTCGTAAATCTCATCAAGAAATACGGCGTGGTACCGAAGTCCGCAATGCCCGAATCCGATAGCAGTAGCAACACGGGCGCCATGAACTCCGCGATCACGCGGAAATTGCGCGAATACGCTTCGAAGCTCCGAAAATCCGCAGCGAAGAGCGTTGGCGTCGAAGCCCTGCGGCGCGAAAAGAAAAGGATGCTCGAAGAAGTGTATCGCATGCTCGCTATCCATTTGGGCGAGCCGCCGAGAGAGTTCTACTGGCAATGGCGAGACAAGGATGGCGAGTTTCACCGGGACGGAATGATCACGCCGCAGGCATTTTTTACGCGCCACGTAAACGACGACATCGACGCTAGGATATGCCTGATACACTGCCCTCAAAGCGGCAAGTCTATGAACACCTTATACACGATCGAGTATCTGGGCAACGTCGTAGAAGGCGAAATTATCAAGTACCTGAATGTCGACCTGAAGGTTATCAAGAACGCTGCGATCGAAATGATCTCAGCAGGAGAGTCGGTGTGGTTCGGATGTGACGTAGGCAAAATGCTCGACCGCGATCTGGGAGTACTCGACATGGACCTCTTCGACTACGAAACCCTCTACGGCACGAAATTCGGGTTGGATAAAGCGAGCCGCCTCGATTATGGCGATAGCCAAATGACGCATGCAATGGTATTTGCCGGTGTAGATCTGGACGAGCGTGGCAAACCCACGAAATGGCGGGTTGAAAATAGCTGGGGAGACAAAGGCGAAGGTAACGGATTTCTCACGATGACTGACGACTGGTTCGACGAATTCGTATACGAGGTCGCCGTCGACAGAAAATACCTCTCACAAGAGCATTTGCCGATTCTCAAGACCAAGCCGGTGGCGCTGCCGCCATGGGATCCGATGGGAGCCTTGGCGCTCTAGCATGGTAGAGACGCTCCGGTACCTGCTTCGCGACTCGATCGATTATGCCGGGCTATTCCCGCCTGCCGAGCTACCGGTGAGCGCTGCCGTACCTAACTACCTGAAGTACGGATCCAGCCCCGAATCTTGGTTCCTCGGGCGTTTCGTGTGCCCTGCCGCGCGCCTCGCCGAGGTGGACTCCGCGCTATACCGCATGGGCTATGACGACCTGTTCCCTGTCTGCGTCATTGGGCGTGGTGGGCAAACGACGGCCGACTTCCTGGCGAACACGATGGCGGACGTCGTAGCTGCCCGGCGAAGCGGAATTCCCGTTATCGAGGCCTTCGAAGCGTCACTTCCGAAGAGCCTTCTCGGGAGTTCGGACCTTGGCGCCGTCGTTCGCCGCGTTGCCCGATATCTCGAAGCGCAAGAGTTGTACTTAGAAGTTCCTTTTTCCGATAATTGGAAGGCGGACGTCCCGAAGGCCATCGAGACGATCAAGAATACGGGAGTTAGCAACGCCAAAATTCGCACGGGCGGCATGGTCGCGTCCGCATTCCCGACTGTCGAGCAAACCGCTCTATTTATTTATGAATGCGCCAAGGCGAAGCTCCCCTTCAAGGCGACCGCAGGCCTGCACCATCCCGTTCGCGCATATCGGGAGGAAACGAAGTGCGAAATGCATGGATTCCTCAATGTCTTCGTCGCCTCTGCGGTAGCCGCCACGTTCTCACCGAGCCTTTCCATGATCGAGGAGATTATTGCCCAGCAGGATCCGGCAGCGTTCCAATTTGTGCAGCAACGTCTTAGGTATGGCACCTTCCACCTTTCCTCCGAAAAAATAGTGAAGTCGAGGCAGCTCATGCGCAGCTTCGGATCGTGTTCAGTCGCGGCACCGATCGAAGACCTCGACGCACTTGGACATTCGCTTAGGAGGATGGGATGAAGTCTTGGGTAGAGGTCTCGGCCGACAGCCATTTCCCAATCGAAAACCTACCGTATTGCGTTTTCTCTTATTACCGCGAATCGCCCAGGGTCGGGGTCGGAATAGGTAGCTACGTACTTGATCTGAGTTTTCTTTACAACGCGGGCATCCTCCCAAAAGGGTTGGCGCCTCATAACGTTTTCGCCCTATCTGCACTCAACGACTTTGTCTCTCAGGGCAGGCAGATCTGGACGGAATTGCGAAAATGCTTGATCGAACTGCTTGAAGAAGGCAATGCGTTGATTCGCGACGACGAGGAACTATTAAGCAAATCGCTGCACAAGCAATCGGACGTAGTTTTCCATCATCCGATGAGAATCGGGGCGTTTGTTGATTTTTATTCTTCGGAGCAGCACGCGACGAACGTCGGCAAGATGCTGAGGCCCGATAGTCCGCTAATGCCGAACTGGAAACATTTGCCCGTGGGTTACAATGGCCGGGCTTCGAGTGTGGTCGTTTCCGGGACGCCGATTCACCGCCCGAACGGCCAAACGATGCCCCAGGACGCGGAAACACCAATCTATGGACCAAGCCGGAACCTCGATTTCGAGCTCGAGGTGGGTTTCTTTACCGGCAAAGCGAATCCTCTGGGACAACAGGTCTCGACGGCTGAAGCCGAGGATTACATTTTCGGAATGGTTTTGGTAAACGACTGGTCTGCGCGCGATATTCAGAAGTGGGAATATCAACCGCTGGGTCCGTTTCTTGCCAAGTCATTCGCTACTACGATATCGCCGTGGGTTGTGACGATGGAGGCGCTGGAGCCCTTCCGAGTATCCGGCGGGACACAGAACCCTGCTGTGCTTCCATACCTGCAATGCGATCGACCATGGGCGTACGACATTAATCTCGAGGTTTTGCTAAAGAGCGAGAAAATGAGCCGGCCGCAAACAATCTGCCGGACGAATTACAAGAATATGTACTGGAACATGGCCCAGCAATTGGCTCATCAGTGTGTAAACGGCACGAACGTTCAAGTTGGTGATCTCTATGCTTCGGGCACGGTCTCAGGAGACACACCGGATTCATACGGCTCGATGCTGGAACTCGCGTGGCGTGGAGAGAAGCCGATCACTTTGGCTGAAACCGGTGAACAGCGCAAGTACGTCGACGACGGCGACGAAATCACACTTACCGGATGGTGCCAGGGAGACGGATTCAGGGTCGGATTTGGAGAGGCCGCCGGCGTTATCTTGCCTTCAATGGCTATAGAGTAGGCGAAACTGTCGTCCTTAAGTGGTGACTAAAGTCAAGGAGACAATCATGAAGAGGTTTACTTTTTGCATTTTGATATGCGCTTCTACCGCAATGGCGGCAGCGCAGGGAATTAGCGTAACTGTAGACGGGAGAACCGTCTCCTTCCAAGGCGCAGGCCCAATGATGATATCCGGGCGTGTGATGGTTCCCTTGCGGGGCGTTCTCGAAGCTATGGGCGCCTACATCGAATATAGAGCGGCGACAAGAACGATCATTGCCCGACGCGGCAATACCGACATCGAGCTCGGCCTCGGTGACCGAAGCGCTCTCGTGAACGGGCGGACCGTTATGCTCGACGTTCCTGCGGCGACCGTCATGGGGAGCACCATGGTGCCGCTCCGCTTCATGGGTGAGTCGCTCGGCGCCGACGTCAGATGGATCGAATCAACCAAGAGTGTGGTGATTTCAACAACCGGTGGCGGCGACCCCGGCGGAGGCGACCCGGGCGGAGGTGGCGGAGGCAACACCGGCGGTGGTACCGGAGCGTTGGAAATCCAGTCGTTCTCACACGACTCGACCGGCTGGCTGAGGCCGGGCGACGTTCTTCAAGTTTCGATGGTCGGCACGCCGAACGGCCAGGCCAGTTTCCGCATCCCGGGCATCGTCGATAACATCGCCATGCGCGAAGTCAATGACGGCCGGTATGCAGGTTCCTGGACAGTTCCACCCGCCGGAACGTCGGTCAACCTGGCCGGGGCCAGCGTTCTCGGCGTCCTTAGGATCGGCCGCGACGAGCGGCTTATTCAAGCAGCCAACCGCCTTTCCGTCGATACGGAGGCCCCCAGGATCACAACGATTCTCCCTGAGGCTAACGCACGAGTCGTTAGGGGCCAAGTCAGCGTTTCGGCGGTCTTCGACGACGGCAGCGGCAGCGGGATCGACCCCGCCACTGTCAGGGTTATCGTCAACGGCAAGGATGTCACGGATCAGGCGACCATCACCCCGTCCTTTGCTAATCTAAGGCCCGAACAAATCATAATCGGCCGCAACGTCGCGGCGGTCTCCGCTGAGGATCGAGCTGGAAACCGCGTGTCCAAGTCGTGGACGTTTACCGTCGCCGAGGCGACGAGCGAGATCAGGTTGCTGACGCACGACGCGGCTGATCGCGTGGAGCCGGGCGATGTCATTACGGTACGCCTCGAAGGCGCGAAGGGCGGCAGAGCATCGTTCGACGTCGGCAGGAACCAGAACATGCCGATGAATGAGAATGACGACGGCGTCTATATCGGCCGGTACACCGTTCGCAGGGGCGAAGACCTCTCGAACGCGCCCGTGATCGCTAGGCTCGAAATCGGCAACAACAAGTACACGGTAGAGGCCAAGGACAGGATCAACGCGTCGGCTTCGACCTCGCAGCTCGACGCGCCGAAGGTCATTTCACCTGCTGAGGGCGCCAAGGTGAACTCGCCGATGGTTGTGCGCGGCACTGCAGCCCCGAACACGCGGGTCCGCGTGAAGGTGGAGTACACGGCGTCGCTTCTCGGCCTGATCGGCACGTCGGGAACGATCGGCGAGCAGGCATTGACCAGTGACGCCCAGGGCAACTTTCGCAGCGCGCCGTTCGATCTGGATACTCTTGGTGGCCAAGACGCCAAGTTCACGATCACGGTGATTGCCATCAGCGACGCCGGCAAAGAATCCCCGAAGAAGGTCGTGAAGGTCGAGAAGGTGTAAACCACAACTCAACCCGTGGCAGATGCTTGCATCCCACGGGTTGTTGCGGTCGTGGTCTGACACCAGCGCACGATTACCTGCACCCAGCTGTGCATGATGCTGACGGGCGCGCTGCATCACATCGATGCGGCCGCCTCCGCCCCATCGACCACGTTCGAAAGCAACATCGTCACCGTCATCGGCCCGACGCCGCCTGGAACCGGCGATATCCAACCGGCTACTTCGGACGCCGACGAGAATTCCACATCCCCCACGTCTCCGGATCGGCGTTCGACCTTGTTGTAGCCTGCGTCGAGGACGATCGCCCCGGGTTTGATCCAGTCTCCCTTGACCATCTCGGCTCGCCCGACGGCGGCGACCAAGATATCCGCCGTGCGGCAAATATCCCACAGCCCCTGCGTGCGGCTGTGGCAAATCGTTACGGTCGCGTTCCGCGCCAACAACATCAGCGCCGCGGGTTTACCCAGGATCACGCTCCGCCCGATCACCACGGCGTACTTGCCCTCGCACCCCAGGCCGTACTCGTCGAGCAGGCGCATCATGCCTAGCGGCGTCGCGCAGCGAAAGCCCTTGGCTCCAGTCAGCAGCCTGCCCAGCGATTGGGGCGAGATGCCGTCCACGTCTTTCTCCGGTCCCAATGCTTCCAACGCCGCCGCTTCGTCGAGGTGTTTCGGCAAGGGGTGCTGCAGCAGCACGCCGTGGACCTCCCGGTTGGCATTGAGTTCGCGCAGTTTCTCGATGAGCCATTCCTGGGTCGTGTCGGCCGTGACTTGCCACGACTCGCCGACGATCCCGATCTTGTCGGCCCACCGCTGCTTCATGTTCACGTAGGTGATGCTGGACGGGTCGTCCGCAGCCACCAGGACATCCAATCGGGGAACCACCCCCTGCTTCCTTAGAACCTCGACGCGGGACGCAAGCTCGCTCCGGATCTGGCTGCTTAGAGTCTTGCCGTCAAGAATCTGAGCCATCTTTCCGCCTATCGAGTTCGCCGAGAATGCCATTGATGAATTTGCCGCTCTCCGCCGTGCTGTATTTCTTCGCAACGCTCACGACCTCGTTAATCGCCACAGCCGTAGGCGTATCTTCGTAAAACAATATCTCGTATGCACCCAGGCGCAGCAGCGTCCGGTCGATGGCCGCCATCCTGTCGAGCGAATAACCGCGTGCGAGCCCTTCGAGTCTCGTGTCGATGTTCAACCGCTTCTCCATCGTCCCGCGCACAAGTGCTTCCGCAAATGTCCGATTGTCCGGAGTGAGTTGAGCCTCGGAAGTGGAGGTCACGAGGGCTTCCTCCACTTCTTGTCCACCGACGTCGATTGCATAAAGCGCCTTGAACGCAACGAGCCTCGCCTTGCGTCTGGACGCAGACGACATGCTACTCGCTCATCACCGTCGGAACGAAGCTCGTGTCGAGATCGCCTGATCGAAATCTCTCGTCTCCGATGAGACGCCGAAGGAACGGAATATTTGTGCGGATCCCTTCGACCCGAAAGTTATCGAGGGCAGTTCCCAGCGTAGCGATCGCGTCGTCGCGTGTTTCCGCCGTTACGATCAGCTTCGCGATCATCGGATCGTAAAAGGGGCTGATCGTGAAACCCGGATAAACGTGGCTTTCCATCCTAATGGAAGGGCCAGACGGCGGCTCCCAAACCGTCACTTTGCCGCAACTGGGCGCAAAGTTCTTCGCGGGGTCTTCGGCGGTGATCCGAGCTTCGATCGAGTGTCCTCTCCAGCGAACCCCTTCCTGCTCCATCGGTAGCTTGTCACCCGCAGCTATCTTGATCATTTGCTGTACGATATCGATGCCGGTTACTTGCTCGGTCACAGTGTGTTCGACCTGCAATCGCGTGTTCATCTCGATAAAGTAGTGAGCGCCCGCATCGTCCATCAAGAACTCCATCGTTCCCGCGTTCACATACCCGACCGCCTTGGCCAGACGAACCGCGGCAGCGCCCATCTCGTGCCGCTTCGCCTCGCAGAGCAGGGCAAAGGGCGCCTCCTCGATCATCTTCTGATGCCTGAGGTTTTGGACTGAGCACTCTCGTTCACCAAGAGAAAGACAGGTTCCATGAGAATCAGCCAGTACCTGGACTTCCACATGACGCGGCTTCTCGACAAACTTCTCCAGGTACACGTCGCTGCTTCCAAAGCTAGCATCCGCCTCCTGTTGGGCGAGCCGCATCAGCTTCGGGAACTCCTCGGCCGATTCAGCCTTGCGGATTCCCTTGCCGCCGCCGCCTGCGGATGCCTTGATCAAGACCGGAAACCCAATCCGCTCCGCTTCCGCTAACGCTTCGTCCGGGTCTTCGACGATGCCTGGGGAACCGGGAACCACCGGGCAGTTCGCAGCAATCGCAGCCTCACGGGCGGATGCCTTGTCGCCCATTCGTGCGATTGCTTCCACTGGAGGCCCGATGAACGCGATTCCAAGGGCTTGGAGCGAATCGGCGAAATTCTGCCGCTCCGAAAAATAGCCGTATCCAGGATGAACCGCGTCAGACCCGGTGATAACCGCTGCCATCAGAACGTTCGGCATGTTGAGATAGCTGTCCGAGTTCGTGGCTGCGCCGACACATACGCTCTCGTCGGCCATTTGCACGTGCAGGCTCTCGCGATCGACCTCGCTATAGATGGCGGCCGTCTTCACGCCGAGCTCGTTGCAGGCGCGAATTATGCGGCAGGCTATCTCGCCTCGGTTAGCGATGAGAATCTTGCTGAACATTCAGAAGTTTTCGTGTCCGGGGTGCGGACAGGTTACCTTGGCCGCTGCGGCATCGAAGTAGTATGCCTCCTCCCCGATCGGACACTTCTGTATGGCGGGGCCGATCCCGGGCAGGTCTGAAAGGCTGCTCGGCGTATTGCCGTTATTCTGTTCGATCTGCACGGCCATGTTGACCTGCCTTAGATTGCTGCGACAAACCTCGTCCTTTGTTCGCGCGGCGACCTTGCCAATCGACGTCCTGCCTTCACCGTCCGGCCTTTCGGGCAGCGACGTCCCCATTCCGAAATCGCCATCCAAGAAGATGAGAACCATGATGCCGACCACGACAACGGCGAAGAGCAACCCCATCATCGAAAACCCTCTCTCGTTCATTTGGAGACCCTTACCTTCGCAACCGGCTGTCCGTACTCCACCGTTTGCCCGTCGTGCGCCAATAGCTCTTCGACAATCGCGTCGACGTGGGCGACCACGTCGTTAGGTAGGCCGAGCGCTTCGACGATGCCCACAACGTCGCCGGCCTCTACGGAAGCGCCGACCTCTGCCTCATGCCGGAAAAATCCGACGTATCCGCTCTTGATCACCGCCGATTCAGCGCCCGGCTCTTCCTCCGCAAGCGGCGAAGATGCGGTCGCAGAAGGGGCATCGCCGAACTCGAGCACAATCTGTCGATCCCCGGATTCGATGCCAACGTACGTTAGACCCCTAGCATTGGCCAGCCGTACCAACCGCTCTACCTCTTCACTCTCGAAGCCGTTCATATCTTTAGCTTGAAGATACCGAACTCGACGGCTCGCATGATTTGGGAAAGCAGGAAGAGCATCAGCAGAATCAGAATCCCGTGCTCAAGAAATCCGGGTGTCGTTCCGATCGTGGTCTTGTCGAGCGTGGGGTCGTTCGCGAAGGTGAAGCGGCTGAGCGCGGAGTCGAACCCATGGAGCAGATTATTGGTGAGATTGAGAAATTGAGGCTGAAAAAGCAGGTAGACGAGCGTAACAAAACTTAGCGCGATCGGAACCGAGAGACGGTACTTGTGCCGCTGATGCTCGTTGTAAATAACGCATTGCCGGCAGCGCTCCGCCTTCTGCTGCGGAGTCGCGCGACTCGTCCTCGGAATGAACTTCGCTGCGGCGACGACGTCCCTCGGGATCGTTTTGCCTTCCAGTGCGCCCCGGATGACCTCCTCCTCGCACATGCAGCCGACCCGTTCGCGCCAGCAAGTCCTGCGGCTGTGATAGATGGGGCAGGCTTCGCGCACGAACTTGCGGCAGAAGGGAAGCTGCCAGCACTTGCCCATAAAGACGTTCCGGTAGTCGGCCTCTTCCCTGATGCCCTTGCCGTACTTGATCTGATCGTGATGAGTACCGTGTATCGCCCTGTTCCTAATGCGCAAAGCGGCGTCGATCAGCTGCAAAACAATGGCGAAGCCACCCAGCCACAGTCCTCCCCGATGCAGGGCCCCGATGGCCATCGACGACAACCCTTCGGCTCCTGGAACATACGAATCGGTGATCAAGCCCGTCATGGGCAGCAGGTCGGGAGAAAAGTAGTATAGAGCAGCCAAGATCAGCAGCGTAAGAGGGAGAGCGAAGTCCCCCCAGAAGCTGAACATGATGCCGACACCCAGGGCGAGGAGCGACAAGGTCAGACCAACTCCGAACTTGCCGATCAGGTTGGCCGCATCCTGCGTCTCGTTTGGGGTCAGCGGGAGCGAAGCGCTGAAGTGTTGCGCGTAGTAGACCAGGAACCCGGTGGCGAGCACGGTTCCGACTGCACCGACGAACGTGAATTTGCCCCGGAGCCAAGTCAGTATCTCCGATCCCCACTCGGTCCTTTCGACCGTATCGGGTACTGCGACGGGGTTGGTGGAGTTCATTGGCCTACGCCGTTTTGACGCGCTCCAGGTAAGTATCGGTTCGTGTATCGATCTTCAGGACATCACCCGGGTTGATGTGGAACGGTACGCTGACGATGGCCCCGCCCTCCATCGTTGCAGGCTTCGAGCCTCCGCTCACCGTGTCGCCTTTGAATGCAGGGTCGGTTTCCGAGACCGCGAGTTCGACGAAGTTCGGCACTTCCAAGCCCCACACTTCGCCGTCGACAGTCATGGCCGAAACCTCCATGCCTTCACCGAGATACTTGACGCTATCGCCGACATAGGAGAGCGGATAGTGGTGCTGCTCAAAGTCTTCCATATCCATGACCACGACCTCGTCGCCTGCTTTATACAAGTATTGCAGTTTCCGCTTCTCGACGTATGCGGGCTCCACCCGCTCCCCGGCACGGAACGTCTTTTCGATGTTCTGACCGGTTTTGAGCTTCCTTAGCTTGGTGCGAACGAATGCGGCGCCCTTCCCGGGCTTGACGTGCTGAAACTCGACTATGGTATAGACCTCGCCTTCGAGATAGATGTTCATTCCGTTTTTGAAGCTGCTGGTGTCGATCGCCAAGTGAGTGTTCCCGTTCGTTGGAATGCGTCCGAATTATAGCAGACGGGCTTACAGTTCGATGCTTCCGTTCCGTCCGCTCAGTCCACTAACCCACATCCACCCTTGGGTAGCCTGTGACCCATGAACCGCATCGATCTCGCTAGTTTCCAGACCAGCCAAGACGGGGGAATGATCAAAGAGGATGCACACGCCAAGGTCGAAGAAATGGGCAAGGAGCTCGACGAACTCGAAGACCTACTGTTCTATGCAGCCCAGCATTCGTTGCTCGTCGTCCTACAGGGGCGAGACACGAGCGGCAAAGACGGCACTATTCGCACAATCTTGCAATTCGTAAACGGCCAGAGCTGCCGCGTCGCCTCCTTCAAGGTGCCGACCGAGGAGGAACTAGCGCACGACTTCTTATGGCGTGTCCACTCCCAGGCGCCGCGCAAAGGGTCTATGACGATCTTCAACCGCTCGCACTACGAAGACGTTCTCGTCGTCCGCGTCCACGAACTCGCGCCGAAAGAGCTCTGGTCGAAACGCTACGAAGACATCAACAACTTCGAAAAACTGCTCGCCGACAACGACACAATCATCCTCAAGTTCATGCTCTGCATTTCGAAGGAGGAGCAGGGAGAAAGGCTACTCGCCCGCGAGCAAGAGGTCGAGAAGTCTTGGAAGCTGTCGGTCGGTGATTGGAAGGAGCGCGAATACTGGGGTGCGTACACCGAGGCATACCAAGACGTTCTCGATAGATGCTCGAACGAGCACGCCCCGTGGCATGTGGTGCCGGCGGATCGCAAGTGGTACCGAGACTACATGATCCTGAAGACGATCGTCGAAGCGCTCCGGAGCCACAAGAAAGGCTGGCTCGACCATCTGCAAGCCGTCGGTGATGAGCGTAGAGCTGAACTCGGCGAATACCGGAAACACTTGAAATCGGAACCGATCCGATAGCAACGCAGTAAGCACTACGTGCGCTTTTCCCTTTCGATGATCCTGACCTTCGTCGCGACGCTTTCGTTGGCCCAAAACCGCGAGATTCCCGGCAAAGAACTCACTAAACCACCGGTCATCGACGGCGTGATTTCGGAAGTCGAATGGGCCGAAGCGGCGGAGTCGGGCGGTTTTGTCGACCCGGTTACCGGCAAGGAAACCGAGTTCGACACCAAGGTCCTCGCCGGCTACGACTCAAGCAACATCTATTTTGCCGTTAAGGCGACGGACCCCTCGCCGAATCTAATCCGCATGTCCGAGTATCGGCGTGGCGCCGATATGGAAGGTGACGACAAGATCGTGGTCGTCATCAATCCCTATGGTACGTTCCGCGAGGAGGACTTCAGCGAGTTCGAAGTCAACCCGCGCGGAGCGGCTCGGGCAGATTTCGCAGGCGGCCGAGCAAGCAAGCGCGAGTGGGAGGGCGACTGGGAAGCGGCCGGCAAAGCGACCGCAAGCGGCTACGAAGTCGAGATCCGAATACCGTGGCGCATCCTTCGGCTGCCCTCGGCCGGCACGAGGAACCTGACGTTCAACTTCGGAAGATACATCGCACGCAAGCAACAGGAGCTTTTCTGGGCGAACCTCGGCACCCAGGAACGCTTCGAACTCAGCGGCATTTGGAAGGACGTAAAGGTTCCAGCCGTTCAAACCGGAAGCGTGATCCAGGCGCTTCCGTATCAAGTAGCTGGGCTCGCCGAGGATGGACACATATTCAACACCGGCGTGGACCTTCGCTACCAAGTTGGTTCTCAGATAACGACCCTCGCGACGATCAATCCCGACTTTGCGAACGTGGAAAGCGCGGTCCTGGGTATCGAGTTTTCGCGCTTCGAGCGCCTCGCCGACGAGCGGAGGCCGTTCTTCGTCGAAGGCTCGAGCTTCTTCGGCATCGGCGGAATGTCCGCCCGCCTGTTCGCTCCTCAGCGGATCGGCCAGATCGACTTCGGAGCCAAAGGCTTCGGACAAATCACCGCCAACGATTCGATCGGCGCCCTAGTCACCGGTAGGCTTGGCGAAGAGACCGCCGGGGTCTTTCGGTATCGCAAGACGTTCGGGCCGCGCGCCTCCATCAACGCGGGCTATGTTGGTTTCGACGACCCTGAGGGCCACAACCATGCGTACGGAATAGAAGCCTACTACGACGGCCCGCGTTGGGGCGGCGACTTGATCTTCAGCCAAACGGACGACGAGCTCGTCGGGGTGGGCTCACGCCTCGACGCGGACATCACGTATGGCGACGGCACGCTCTTTGCGTTCGGAGGGTGGCAACGGATCAGCGAGGACTTCCTCCCCCGCCTGGGGTTCGCGCCGCGAAAGGGCTTCCAGGGTTTTTCGATGTTCGCCGGGTACGAGAAAGAGTGGCGTTCCGGCCCTTTCAGGCATTTCGAGATTGGCGCGGAATTCGTCGACAGGCTGAAAGAGAACGGCAACGGAGTTTTCGAAAGGGGCCAAGCGGCCTCGATCTCCTTTTCCCAACGAAACGGCCTCTTTTACGGGGTCGATTTCGAGAACTTCAATTTCGAAGGCGATATCGTGCGCGTCGCGGGTTTCGGCATCGGCTACCCCTCCGATGACCCCAATCACCGCATAGAAATGGGCGGCAACGTTGGCGAGGTCGAGGGCGAGGACTACCACGACGTTGCCCTGTCGGCCACCTACCGGTTTCCGAATCGGCTTACCACGTCCGCAGCACTGCAGTTCGTCCGCGAAACCGGCCAGAATGAGTTTCAGCACATCTTCGGGGCGACGTACGAGCTTTCCGAGTTCCGTTCCGTCTCCGGCCGCGCGATCGTCGGGGACCAAGGCGTCAACTGGTACGTCGCATTCCGCCAGTCGGGCAACCTGGGAACCGAGTACTACCTGATCATCGGAGACCCCCGAGCCAACAGCTTCGAGAACAAAGTCGTCCTCAAGGTCGTCACACCATTGACTATCAAATTGTAGCCAAGGGATTGAGCTCCGACGACAGATTCCTGTCGACTGAATGAAAAGCGCAAACTCGCAATCGCCCCCTCTCGCTCTTTTGCACTGTGTTTGCAAGTCGTGCCTTGGGCGAGCTGGAGGAAGGCCATAATTACTAAATGTCGTTTCGAACCGTTATTCTCGTTCGCTGGGCGAGTTCTTACAACGAGCACGGTGTTCGCGCTCGCCGCGGCTACAAATGCCCAATGGACGGTCGTGAAGCTACACCCGCATGGGTCGACCGAGTCCGCGGCCTACGCCATTGACGCGGGTCAGCAGGTCGGTTATTCGCGCGTGCGGAGTCTGCCCCACGCGTCTTTGTGGACGGGGAAACCAGATTCGTGGCTAGACCTACTCCCCACGAGGTATATCTTCGTGTCATACGCGACGGGTGTCCACGAGGGTCAGCAGGTCGGCTACGTCAACCACATTTCCACGGGGGATACGGTCGCATTTCTTTGCAGGGGAACGCCTGAATCCTTGGTGAGCCTCAATCCAAAGGGAGCTGCAGAGTCATTTGCCCTTGGCGTGCATGAAGGGCGCCAAGTAGGCGGCGCCGTTGTGGCTGGGGTTACGCGTGCGGGCATGTGGGCGGGCTCGGCTGATACTTGGATTGATCTGCATCCCCTGGGGTCAGTAGGCTCAATGGCCTTCGGGATATACAAGGGTCAGCAGGTGGGACATTCTACGCTCTTCACGAATGCGGACTCAAGTTCCCATGCTGGCCTCTGGACTGGCACGGCGGCATCCTGGGTAGACCTCCATCCGGCAGCGGCGGTCGATTCTTCAGCAGTTGCTGTTCATCAAGGTCAACAAGTGGGCATGGCGTTTGTCAACGGCAAGCGTCACGCAAGTTTTTGGACCGGAACCGCGGATTCGTGGGTAGACCTCAATCCGCGAGGCGCGAGCGCTTCGGACTGCTTAGGCGTGCACCGGGGAATGCAGGTGGGCTGGGCTCAGAGATACGGGCGCACACACGCCACTCTCTGGACTGGAATGGCCGATTCATCAGTCGACCTCCATATCTTCCTGGCTTCGAATTACACGAATTCTCGAGCTCATGGGATATGGGAGGATAATGAAGGCGCCGTGTACATAGTCGGTGAAGGGTTCAACTCCGTGGCGGGCCGTTACGAGGCGCTCATGTGGGCTCGACGAAAACCTGGCCGGCGGTAGCTTTGACCATTCACGAAAAGGGGAACTCTAAATACTCCGAACCGGGCAGGTCGTACTCAAAGTCGTCACGCCGTTTAGCCTTCGGCTCTGAGCCCGGACGTGTTTCCATGCTCTGGCAAGATCTGCCAGTTGGCCGGTTTTGCGCTTGACGGCTTGCGGTATAACTTCCCCCGGAAATGGGCAGGCGACGGCAGCACGAATCGGAGTTCAATGGATAGCCGCGAGAGGCTTGTCGGAGCGGCCCGAGGAGGAGCGGTGGACCGGGCCCCGTGGTTTGCCTGGAGCCCGGCAACTTCCGCTCGAACCGCGATTGATTTCGCCAAGAAGTGGCAGACCGATGCCGTGGTGGTGGAGAGCGCGATCGACTGCGGGCAAGTGCTCGCCGAGGCCCCCGAAGTCGCAGTCCTCGTCGAGGTCGGCAACCCGTTCGGAGAGGCGATGCAAGCGGGAATCGACCTGAACGAAGAGTTTTCACGCGGCCCGATCGACGGCAGCTCCGCTTTCGGCGCGTATGCCCAAGGCGTCACGAGCAGCCTTCAGGCGGCCCTAGAGAGTGGCGCGGACGGAGTGCTGTACCGGCTCTTTGGGGCCGATCCCGGCCTCAGCAGCCCGATGCAGTTCGGCGGTTTTTACTTGGAGCAGGAGCGCGAACTCCTCCAAAGCATCGCCGATGCCCGCCTCAACGTTCTTTATGTCGAAGGCGGTGAGGAGATGTTCCTCGATGTCTTGGCAGACCTGCCTGCGCAGGCGTTTTCATGGGATGAAGGACGATCGCATATCTCGCCCCAAGAGGTTCGCAAGGTACGCAAGGGTGCGCTCGCCTGCGGCCTCGAGAGCAGCCACCGCAAGCTCTGGGACGATTTCGGCGGCACGGGCCTGATCCTCTGCGGCCAAGTTTCCGATTTGAGCGAATTTGATTTCAGCGAAGTCAGCGAAGCGGCCCAAGACCTCCCGAGTCCGGCTGCCCATGAATAACTTCAACCCGACTCCGGCTCCGTTCGACTGGCCCGCCATGTATCCGACCATCGCGGTATTTCTAGCCGGGGTGGCAGCGATGTTCATCGAAATGCTCTGGCCGCGCAGGACGAACAACGCTATCGTCTTGACGAGCTTGGTTGGCCTAGGTATTTCGGCCGCCTTGGTCGGCAAGATTTGGGGACAGACGAGCGAAAGCCTGGGCGGCCTCTTCATCAACGACCGTTTCGGGCAGGTGATGCAGATCGCCCTGATCGCGGTGACCTTCATCACGATCCTCTACAGCGAGGGCTATCTGCGCGAGCGGCGGGTTCCGTTCGGCGAGTACTACCCCCTCGTTATCTGGTCGGCGGTCGGCGGCATGATTATGGCGACTTCGCGCGACCTGCTGGTTATTTTCCTCGGCCTCGAGGTCCTTTCGATCGCCCTCTATGTGCTCTCCGGGCTGAGCTCGAAGGAGCGCAAGTCTCAGGAGTCGGCCCTGAAGTACTTCTTGCTGGGCGCCTTCGCATCGGGCTTTCTGCTCTACGGGATCGCCCTCGTCTACGGCGCAACCGGCAGCACGCACATCGGGTCGATCGCCGCATTGATGCAAATGGGCGATGCCGTCGACCCGGTCAATGTCAAGCTCCTCTATGGGGGACTCGGATTGATCCTGGTCGGCTTCGGTTTCAAGACCGCGCTCGTGCCGTTCCACATGTGGACGCCCGACGTGTACCAGGGAGCGCCGACCAGCGTAACGGGCTTCATGGCAGCGGCGGTAAAGATCGCTGCGTTCGCCGGGCTCGCCCGTTTCCTGGATGGCGCGATCGACCTCAGGGCCGTGTGGCTTCCGATCGTCATGATGCTTGCGGTGCTGACGATGACCGTCGGCAACCTCGTTGCGCTCGTGCAGAAGGATGCAAAGCGAATCCTGGGATACTCCAGCATTGCCCACGCCGGATACGTTCTCGTGGCTCTCGCGGCGTACGGTAGCCTCAAGGGCTCTGCCGACGCGGTCGGCTACAACACGCTCGCTTACTATTTGATCTCGTATGGAGTCATGACCGTCGGCGCCTTCGCGGTCCTGTCACTGTCCGCCAGGAACGGCCAAGAGGGCACACAGTTGGACGACTTCAACGGGATGTACCAGCGCTCACCGTTCCTCGCAGCAGCGATGATCATTTTTATGGCGAGCCTCGCGGGCATCCCCCTGACGGCAGGTTTCCTCGGGAAGTTCCTGATCTTTAAGGACGCGCTTTCGGCAGACCTGCTCTGGCTTGCGCTCGTGCTGGCGGTGAACTCCGTCATCAGCGCTTTCTACTATCTTAGAATCGTGCTCGCAATCGCCGTTCAAATGTCGGACCCTCGCGAGCCCAGATTCGGAAGGGTGAATGCGGGTCTGGTCGCTGCCTGCGGAGCGTGCGTCGCACTCGTATTGGGGATGTTCTTCTGGTACCAGCCGATGGCCGATTGGATGAGCCTTCGGCCGGAGGCCGTGCCGGTCGTCAGGTCGAGCCGGTAAGTCCAAATAGGTAAAGTAGCGACTCGATGAAACTGGGACTCAGCATGTGGAGCTACGTCCGCCCATGGCAGGCGGGCCAGATGGAGGCTCCGGACTTTGTGCGTACCGCAAAGACACTCGGCGTGGACGGCGTCGAGCTGCTCGATTTCTTTTACCGCGACAAGGCCGATTGGGGACCCGAGACCCAAAGCATCCGTCGGGCGCTCGATGAAATGGGTCTGCCGGTCGGAGTTTTTTCCGTGAGCAATGACTTCGCGCAAGCGAACGAATCCGATCGCGACGCACAGATTGATCTCATCATACGTGGCGTCGACCAAGCCAAGGCCTATGGGGCGGATGTCGTACGGGTTTTCGCCGGCGGCTCGGTGCCGGGGGCGAGCGAAGATGACACTTTCGGCTGGTTCTTGCATGGGCTCTGCGAGGCGTCCTACTATGCAGCCGATAAAGGCATAAAGCTCGCTCTGGAAAACCACGGTCAATATGCAGGGCGCAGCGGCCAGGTCGAGGACCTCATCCATAAAGTCCGCATCGCCACCGGGTCGGACACTCTCGGCGCAAATCCCGACACAGGCAATTTTGTGCTCGTGAACGAGGATTCTGTCGATGGCGTGCGCGGCGTGGCGAAATATGCGCATATGTGCCACTTCAAGGATTTTGAATTAGCGCCTTCCGATTGGGCCGGGCCGTGCTACGAGGCGCTCGACGGAACGCGCTTCATCGGCTCGGCGATCGGTGAGGGTTCCGTGGATTTAGATGCATGCGTTTTCGAACTGCGCAACTACGGTTTCGACGGATGGCTGAATATCGAGTACGAGTCCGACGAGGACCCGGCATTCGGAGTGCCGAGAAGCGTGGCGCACGCGAGGAAGTACGTGAATTAGAAAACCGCTTCTGGTAGCGGAGGTCGGACTCGAACCGACGACCCTGCGGGTATGAACCGCATGCTCTAACCAACTGAGCTACTCCGCCAAAGAGGCAGCAATTTTACCTCGGCGGGGCTATGTTGCGGATGTATCGGATCTGGCCGGCGTGATAAATGTCGTGCTCGATCAGCATGAGAAAGAGGTCTTTCGTTCGCATCGATTTTCCGCCCCAAGCTCTCACGGACGAGTTCAAGTCCGCGGTACCCCTCAAAGTCGTAACAACCTGTTCGTGCGCCTCATCGAGTTCCGGTAGCATTCCTGCCAATGTGCTTTTGCTTAGCGGCATTTTCTTCCAGTCCAACGAGCCGTCGCCGAATGCATGATCAATCTGCACCAGCTTATCTCCCGTAACATTCAATAATCCGGCAATGTCATCGACCTTCATCTAGCAACACGAAATTCTTCGATTAAACGCCGCGCTTCGCCCTTGGTGTCCCAGCGGAGAATTTCCACAGATTTCTTCAAGTTGTTTGAACACTTCGAAGAAATGCACAATTTCTCGGCGAACGTGTTCGGATAAGTCGTCCAAGTCCTCCATATCGCTAAATCATGGGTCCTTCGTTGCGATGCAAATAATTTTGTCGTCGCGTCCTTTTCGTCCCACATTCCCAAGATGCCGATTGGTTTCGCGTCGACGATGCACCCTGGAAACGTTGGATGGGTTAACAGAACAAAGGCGTCGAGTGGATCGCCGTCGCTATAAAGTGTTTCCGGGATAAATCCGTAATCGCAAGGATAAAACAGAGGTGAGAATAGCACCCGGTCGAACCGCACCAAGCCGGTGTCGTGCTCGATCTCGTACTTGTTGGTGCTGCCCTTCGGAATTTCCACAATAACGTTGACGGTGTTCGGCGCGTTCGCCCCGACGCAGACCATTCCAAACCGCATGCCCGAATGCTACCTAAGCGAGGTGCATCTTTCAGGCGCGCGCGTGCGTATTTGACACATGCTCCCTCTCCTCAAAGGCCTCAACGCACTCTTCTCGAGGCCCAGGCTTTGGGGTTATTCGTGGAAGCCACTCGCCTGGGCGGCAGCCCTCTACCTGCTTGTCCTGATCCTCGGCCAGTGGCTAATCGTTCCGCGGCTTTCCGAGCGAATTTCCGGGTACGGCTGGCTCGATTGGACGGTGAGCATCGCCGGCGCAATCTCGATCACCTTCCTGTGGGTTGTGGCAGCCAATTTCATCTTGGTGGCCGTGTCTGCGGTCTTCAGCAGCTTTTTATGGGGCCGGCTTTCGTTGGAAGCCGAGGAAGCCATTTACGGAGATGCTCCTCGTAACGAGCCCGGGTGTGCGATGGCCATTGCGGACACAGTTTTTCGCCTATTAATGGCGATCGTCGTCGTGGGTGCGACTTTGCTGCTCGGATGGCTTGGACTCGTCGTTGGTGCAGCAGCCGCAGGATTTCTTTCGCTAATGGACTTTTCGGCGCCGGCCTATTTTCGCCGAGGTATCGCTTTTCCTGCCCAGTTGAAAGTGTTATCCACGAAGTCCGCCCTGGGATTCATGATCGGTTGCGGTCTCGCCAGCCTGATGCCGTTCGCATTCGTGCTGGCAATTCCCGCTATGGTCATCGGCGGTACGATTCTGTGCCGAGAGGCGGAAGGACCTAAAGGGCCTCGGCCTTCCCGTAGTGGCAGTGCTTGAATTTCTTTCCGCTGCCGCACGGGCACAAATCGTTTCGCTTTACCTTCGACCAATCGATTTGGCCGTTGGTACTCGCCGGCCCCTTCGTCGACGGAGGCGGGTCGTCGTCGACGCGCTCCATTCGCGGCTCCGTGGGCGTCGGCGGCTGCTGAAACTGCATCTTATAAATGTATTGCGCCACCTGGTCGCGAATCCCGCGCAGCGTGTCTTCGAAAATCGTATGCGACTCCTTTCGGAAGGCGATGAGCGGATCGATTTGGCCGTATCCCCGCAAACCGATGCCTTCTCGAAGCCGTTCGACGCTCTGCAGATGCTCGGTCCAAAGTTGGGTAATCGCCCGCAACAGCACGATCTTCTCGATCTGGCGGTAATCCTCTCCGAATTCGGCAATCCGCGCTTCGTATGCTTCGTTAGCCCAACCCTTGACGATCCGGAGGATCTCTTCTTCGTTCTTGAAGCCTGCGAGGTCCTGGGCGCTCCCGTAATCCATCGCCGGGAAAATCTGCAGCAATTCCCGGAATATCGCTTGATAATCCCACTCGTTATTCTCGAAGCCGTCGGGCGCATTTCGGTCGACGATCTCTTCGATGGCCCCATCGACATGCTCGCGCACGGTCGGCCTCGGATCTTTTCCGAGCAAATACTCACGGCGCGTTTCGTAAATGTGCTCACGCTGAGCATTTAGAACGTCGTCGTATTCAAGGACATGCTTTCTGTATTCGAAAAAGTGGAGCTCGATTCGCTTCTGGGTCTTTTCGATCATCGGGCTGAGGAATCTCGCATTAACCTCTTCCAAATCGGGCCACATTTTCAGCAACGGATTTTCCATCATTTTCGCATTGAAGATTTTCCAGAGATTGTCTTCGAGCGAAACGAAGTATCGGCTCTCGCCAGGGTCGCCTTGACGGCCTGAGCGTCCACGCAGCTGGTTGTCGATTCTGCGGCTCTCATGCCTTTCCGTACCCAAAATGTATAGGCCACCAAGCTGCGTCACTTCGGTCGCAAGCGCTGCCCGCTCTTGGTCGTCGAGAGGCAGTGGCGGCGCTGCGCGCTCTTTGCCACCGCGCCTAAACGCCACAAACGTGTCCGACGCAAAGTCCTGGTCCTCCTCGACCTCCTGGGCTCCGGCCTGCTCGATCTCAGCGCTCTGTACGCGACCGCCAAGCAGAATGTCGACGCCCCGCCCAGCCATGTTCGTCGCGATCGTGATCGAGCCCTTTCGCCCGGCTTCGGCGACGATGAGCGCCTCGCGCTCGTGATACTTCGCGTTCAAAACCTTGTGCGGAATTCCGTGGCGCAAACCCTCGTCGAGGTAAACCTTATTCTCCGCAGCCAATCCAAACTGCTCTAAGAACCAAGACTGCATTTCGTCGCTGAGCGGATCGACGGGCAAGTTCAGCGACCTCGCAGCATCCGCTAGCGATTTCAATTTTACTTCGGTAAGCGGCGTCAAGATATTCGAGTAGGCTTTGTTTTTGCTCTTCTTGTCGAGTCCCTTCTGGTTTTCGATTTCAAATTTTATTCTTTCCGCAACTACCAAATTCTGCAATTTGTCGGCGGTGAGCCTCGCGGAGACGCGCTCCGACATTTCTATCGAACGCGTGCCCACTAAAACCGGCTGTTGTTTGGAATAGAGCCGCAATAATTCGCGAGCAATCCCGCGGAACTTCGCCTCTTCGGTCTTGAAAATCGTGTCCGAATGGTCGGTCCGAATCATGTCGCGGTGGGTGGGAATCGTCGCCACTTCGAGGCCGTAAATCTTGCGGAACTCGTCCTCTTCCGTCTTCGCGGTGCCGGTCATGCCCGCAAGCTTCTCGTATAGACGGAACAGGTTCTGAAAAGTGATAACCGCAACGGTCTGGCTCTCGCGCTGAACGGACACTGCTTCCTTCGCTTCGAGCGCCTGGTGAAGGCCTTCGCTCAGGCGTCGTCCGAACATCATGCGGCCAGTGTTCTCGTCGACGAGAATGACCTGGCCGTCTTTCACCACGTACTCGTGGTCCTTGTCGAAGAGGCCGTGAGCCTTTACGGACGCATTTATGTAGTGCATCCAGTCCGGCTCGTTCGCCAAATTCGGAATGCCCAAAAGCTCTTCAACCTTGTCGTAGCCTTCTTCGGTCAGCGACGCTGCGTGGTCCTTTTTGTTGACGACGTAGTGAACGCCCGGGCCATCTTCAGTGGCCCCGGTGAGCCTCTTCACCGCTTCGTTCGCGCGGTGATACTTCTCGATCGGCTCGGTCGACGCGCCGCTGATGATGTGCGGCGTTCGGGCTTCGTCCACGAGGATGCTGTCGACCTCATCGACGATCGCGTAGTTCAGCTCGCGCATCACAAGCTCTGACTGGTCGAACACCATGTTGTCGCGCATATAGTCGAAGCCGAACTCATGGTTGGTACCGTAGACGATGTCGCACATGTAGGCGTCGCGGCGTGAGCACGGCGTGAGGTTGGTATAGCGCGGGTCGTCGTGGTGAGTGCCGGGCGTGTAAAGGTAACTGCCGCCGAGTTCGTCCGACTCCTGCGACTGGCCCTGGATGATGCCCACGCTCAAGCCGAGCGTGTGGAAGATCGGGCCCATCCAAACGGCGTCCCTTCGTGCCAAGTAGTCGTTGACCGTGACCAGGTGAGCGCCGGTGCCCGAAAGCGCGTTTAAGTAGAGTGGCAGAGTCGCGACGAGCGTTTTGCCTTCACCCGTCTTCATCTCGGCGATCTTGCCCCTATGCAGTGCCACGCCGCCAAGAATCTGCACGTCGAAGTGGCGCATGTGCAGCGTCCTGCGGCTGACTTCGCGCACGGCGGCGAAGGCTTCGGGCAAAATGTCTTCGATTGTCTCGCCGTTAGCCAAACGGCCCTTGAATTCGTCGGTCTTGGCTGCTAGCTGGTCGTGCGAAAGCGCCTCGAACTGCGGTTCGTAAGAGTTCGTTTTTTCGACGAGCGGTTTGTAGCTTTTGACTTCATCTTCGCTCTTGTCAAACCATTTTCTAAATAAAGTATCGATACCCATGATTCGGAGTACGGGGACAAAGAGGACGACCCAACAGAGTCCGACGCGATCTCAAAGTATACCTTTTGGGCCCGCCTCCGGCCCCTGGTTGCAGGCTCAGAACGAGCGGGTTCTCGCGTGCGGCGCCTGCCCCCGGCTTCGTGCCCATTGTGAGAACGTCGCGATAGTAAAGCGGGCAGCATATATTAACGACAATTACGTGGCCAAGCCCGTTCCCAATTTTGGCGATCCGAACGCGGGCATGCTGATCGTGGGACTCGCGCCGGCCGCGCACGGGTCGAACCGTACCGGCCGAATGTTCACGGGAGACCGAAGCGGCGCCTCGCTTTACGCTGCATTGCACGCAACGGGGTTCGCCAACCAGCCGGACGGCCTGTCGGCGGACGACGGGCTTGAGCTAGGCAACGCTCTCATCACGGCAATCTGCCGATGCGCCCCTCCAGCCAACAAGCCGATGCCCCATGAGATCGCCAACTGCTCCCCGTTCCTACAAGAAACGATCGAGCATGCCCCGTGGCGCGTGCTCGTCTGCCTAGGCGGCATCGCCTGGGGTCAAATAAGGAGGCACTTGCAGCGACCCGTGGCAAAGTTCGGCCACGGAGTCGAGAGCGAATTGGCGGATGGCCGCATTGCAATCGCGTGCTACCATCCCAGCCAGCAAAACACGTTCACCGGCCGTTTGACCCAGGAGATGCTTGACAGCGTGTTCGCCAGGGCACGGCAACTCCTCACAAGCGAATAACGGCTCGCCCAAACTCCTCGGCTCGCATCGACAATTTGACTACGTTGCCACCCTTGGATACGTGCGCGACGCGAACTTCGTCGGAAAGGGCCACCACCAGTTCGTCCCGAATTTTGTTGTTCACCCCGATGAAGTTGTCGTCCGGCCGGAATGGACTTAGGACGAGGTCGGTTTCCGCGTCGAATCGATACCGCCACAGTCTTGCTGCTGAGAACGGCTCCTGGTCCAAATCGTCGCCGAGAGCCTTGAAGAGACCGCGGTCCAAAACCAGCACGCGCGGCGCCCCCCATCGCAATGGAACGACCGCAGCCCGTTGATAAGCGGGTGTGTTCGAGCCCGTCACGAGCACCATCGAATCCAGGACGCCCTCTTCGACAGACTTCTCGATTGTGGCCAGCGAGTCCGGCCCCGCGTCCCGGCTCGCCAACACCGTGAAGGTCTTGGAATGAAGGACCTGCATGTTTCCATAGGCCACTAGAAAAGCTGGCGGGTTCTCGCAAAACCCCTCGATCCGGCCGGGATATCGCGGGTCCTGGAAAGTGATCACCCGCACGTTTTTGCCCAAGGCACGTCCCTTGAACTTCAGAATGTCTTGCTCGATGCCTTTCGCGCCACGAGCAAGCGCCCGTGCGGACCGTTCGGTTAGCCGATACTCCTCGACAAGGGCGTCAGGGCTGAGCGAAAGGAACTGCCGTTTGGAGACATTCGAAATCGCGTTCCTCGCGAGGATCCGGCTGATCGTCCCGCTGCCGATGCCCGGCGTTAGGCATAATGCCAGTTCGAAATCGGTTTCCGGATCAAACGCGAGTCCCACCCAATGCCTCCGCAGCTGTTATCAGTGTGGCAGCGGCCCTCTCACCGCTGCCACGCACCGATTCTTCCACTTCGGCATGGCTTAGCGCTTTTCCTGCAAGCCCTGTGGCAAAATTCGAAACAATTGCAAGAACGGCGTACTTGATCCCGGCTTCGCGCATCGCTACGGCCTCGGTTCCTGCTGTCATTCCCACCACATCTCCGCCGACACGTCGGTAAAACTCGATCTCTGCGGGCGTCTCATACCGCGGCCCAGGGGCACAGACGTAAACCCCGCCAACGATCACGCCCTCTTGTACCAACAACCTGCGCGCATCGGGATCGATAGGATCGGTGAAGTCCGTGTGGCGAATATCCGGTTCGAACATTGTAATCGACCTACCGGATAGCTCCAAGAAGTCTGAGCAGGCGATCATCGTTCCGATGCCCCAATCTTCTCGCAAGCTGCCGACAGCGGCGCTGGCCAGGCAATAGTCGACTCCCAGGCGCTTCAGTCCGCCTGCCATCCTTCGATAGTCGATCCGATGCGGAGGCAGCTTATGGCCCGGTCCATGGCGGGCAACCACCAAGAAGCCGCTCTCAGAAATGCGCCCTCGCAGCAACCCGAACGGCGTGGGAACATGGACCGCGCGCCCGTCACCTTTCAGCAGCAAGTCACCGATTCCGGTGCCACCAACGAGCGCGACCTTCGGCATCTCCATGTCTCGTAAGCATGGCAGAGTCCGGCGCTTGGAACCTGACCGGGTATCCTTGATAAGCTTAGAATGACAACCACCACCCAGATGCAAATCCAGTCCCGGGAGCTGAACCCATGCACGGTGGAGCTTACGGTTACGTGTGCTCCCGAGCAAGTTAGAACCGGCTACGACAAAGCCTATCGCAGAGCCTCCAAACGGGTCAAGGTCCCCGGCTTCCGCCCGGGGACGGCTCCGAAAGGTGTCGCTCGCAAATACTTGAACTTAGGAGAGGTCAACCGGCTCGCAGCCGAGAACATCGTCCGCGACGCATACGAGTCGGCTGTCAAAGAGCGCGATCTCACCGTACACGGCAGGCCCGCTATCGAAATCACCAAGCTCGACGAGGAGGCCGAAGCCTGCGAGTTTAAGGCGAAGGTTCCGCTCGAGCCCAAGGTCGAACTCGGCGCGTACGAGGGCCTCGAAGCGATCCAGCCCGATCCAGCGGTTACCGACGGGGAACTCGATCAGCAAATCCAATCGCTCCGCGAGCGCAAAGCCACCCGCAAAAGCATCGAGCACCGGGGAGCGGAAATAGGCGACTTCGCCGTCGTCGGCATTCAACCGGACGGCGAAGAAAAGGGCCGCAATTTCATGACCGTCGTCGGGCAGACGTTCTCCCAGCTCGACCAGCTACTCACGGGGATGAAAGCCGAGGACGCGAAAGTCGCCGAGATCACTTTCCCCGAAGAATTTCAGGAAAAGGACTGGGCCGGCAAGCCGATGAAGGTCCAAGTCACACTCAGATCGCTCTCGGCGCCCGAACTTCCCGAACTCACCGAAGAGTTTGCTAAGGAGTTCAACACCGAGTCGGTCGACGAACTGAGGTCGCGGATCCGAGACGAGATGGGCCGCGCTAAAGCCAACTGGGTGCAGGACTACGTCAACGAACAAATCCTGGACGAACTGCTTAAGAACTCGACCATTTACGTCCCCGACACCATGTGGGAAGACATCGCGACGCGCCGCGTTCAGGAGATCGCCGACGAAGCTGAGAAAGGCGGCAAGACTATGGAAGACGTGGCAGTTGAAGCCAACATGACGCCCGAGCAAATCCTGGAACGGTACCGGAGCGAAGCCCAAGTTCAAGTAAAGCGGGCGGTGGCGATCAAGGAAATTTTCACGAAGGAAGGGCTCCAGCTTTCGAAGGAAGAGGTCGCCGAACAGGTCGCGCAAATTGCACGCGAAAACAACGTTTCCCCCCAGGTCGCTCTCCAGGCGCTCAGGCGGTCGGGTAACTTGGGCGAAGTGGAATTTCGAGCGATGTTTCAGAAGGTGATGCAGCTTCTCACCGACAAGGCCAACCTAACGCCGGCGGAGGGCCAGTAGCCAGAATGGGCGTACCCTGGGTGATCGAGCAAACCGCGAGAGGCGAAAGGTCCTATGATCTCTACTCGCGCCTTCTAAAGGACCGGATCATCTTCCTCGGCACGCCTGTCGACGACTACTTTGCGAATCTCATCGTGGCCCAGCTCCTGTATTTGGAGAAGGAAGACCCCGACAAGGACATCGAGCTCTATGTCAACTCGCCCGGCGGCTCCGTAAGCGCGGGTCTCGCGATTTACGACGCAATGCAGCACGTCCGATGCGACGTTGCCACGACCTGCGTCGGCCAGGCGGCCAGCATGGGGGCGGTACTCCTAGCGGGTGGCGCGAAAGGCAAGAGGTTTTGCCTCGAACATGCGCGCGTCATGCTCCACCAAGTGAGCGCCGGCTTCCAAGGAACCGCCGCCGACATCTACGTTCAAGCAGAGGAGATATTCCGGATCAAAAAGATTCTAAACGAAATCCTCGCTCGACACACCAAGCAGCCGATCGAGCGTTTGGAGAAGGACACCGACCGCGACTTCTGGCTCAGCGGCGAGCAGGCGAAAGAGTACGGAATTGTCGACGAAGTGCTAACAACTCAGCGCATGCCCGCAGCAAAGAAATAGATGGAAACCAGAGACAAGTGCGCCCTGTGTGGCAAGACGAAAACCCAGGTCAAAAGACTCATTGTCGGCCTGTATGGTGGCGTTTGCCAAGAGTGCGTCGAGCTCTGCGGGGACATCCTGAAATCCGGTCCGACCGACACGAACGTAACCCGCCCGCTCACTCGGCCGACCCGCGACCCGCTTCCGAAGCCGAAAGAGGTCGTCTCGTATCTGGACCAGTACGTCATAGGCCAAGACCCGGCCAAGCGCGCCCTTAGCGTCGCCGTTTACAACCACTACAAGCGGGTCCAAACGGAGATGACCGACGACGTCGATCTGCAGAAAAGCAACATCCTGCTCATAGGACCTACCGGCTCGGGCAAGACGCTCCTTGCGCAAACCCTTGCACGAATTCTGCATGTTCCGTTCGCGATTGCAGACGCCACGAGCCTCACGGAAGCCGGCTATGTAGGCGAGGACGTCGAGAACATTCTGCTGAAGCTCTATCAAGCGGCGGACTCGGGCGAATACGGTAAAAACCCGGTGCTGGCGGCTCAGCGCGGCATCATCTATGTGGATGAAATCGACAAGATTTCGCGGAAGTCCGACAATCCGAGCATCACGCGAGACGTGAGCGGCGAAGGCGTCCAACAAGCGCTGCTCAAAATCTTGGAAGGCACGGTGGCCAACGTTCCGCCCGGGGGCGGCCGCAAGCACCCCCATCAGGAGTATCTGCAGATCGACACCAGCAACATCCTATTCATCTGCGGGGGCGCGTTTGAAGGCCTCGACGAAATCATCCTGCGCCGGCAGAAAGAGAACGTAATGGGCTTCCGCACATCGCCACGCTCCAACAAAGAACGCTCTAAAGAGGTCCTGCGCGAGGTCCTCCCCGAAGACTTGCTCAAGTACGGCCTGATCCCCGAATTCGTCGGCCGCCTTCCCGTTATTGCCACGCTCGACGCGCTCGACGAAGAGTCGCTGATCAAGATTCTCTCCGAACCGCGCAACTCGCTGGTCAAGCAATTCAAGAAGCTGATGGATATGGACAACGTGGAGCTCGAATTCGAGCCCGGCTCCCTGCGCGAAATCGCGCGCGAAGCTTTGAAGCGCGGCACCGGCGCCCGCGCGCTCCGCGCGATTATCGAAAACCTCATGCTCGATGTGATGTTCGAGGTCCCGAGCAACGGGAAGATCGAAAAGGTCGTCATCCCCGAGGACATCCTCTCTAACAAATCCCAGCCGATCCTCTACCCTTCCGAAAAAGAGCGGCAGGCCAGCTAGGAGGCTGAATTTCAGTGAGTGCCTGGCCGGCGCTAGCCTACGAGGACTGGAAGGACACGTGCGAGACGCTGCACCTTTGGACGCAGGTAGTGGGCAAGATTCGCCTCGCTCAGATGCCGTGGATCAACCACTCGTGGCACGTGACGTTCTGTGTAACGGCTCACGGCCTGACAACGTTGCCCATGCCGAACGGGGAGCGCAGCCTCCAGATCGACTTCGATTTCATCGCCCACAAGCTTCTGATCCAAACCGACGTAGGCGCAACGAAAACAGTATGCCTTGAGCCAAAGTCGGTCTCCGATTTCTACGAAGAGGTCATGGCCCGCCTCGCCGAGGTCGGACCGCCGGTCGAAATCAACACAATGCCCTCCGAGATCGCCGACGCGATTCCTTTTGACCACGATCACGACCACGCCTCATACGATCCCGATGCCGCGAACCGCTTCTGGCATGCGCTCCTGCAATCCGATCGTGTTTTCAAGCAGTTTCGGGCGCGCTTCACCGGCAAATGCAGCCCCGTCCACTTTTTCTGGGGAGGCTTCGACCTCGCCGTCACCCGGTTCTCCGGCCGCACCGCTCCCGAGCATCCGGGCGGTGTCCCCCACCTGCCAAACTGGATCGCCCGCGAGGCGTACTCCCACGAAGTAAGCAGCTGCGGCTTCTGGCCGGGCAACGACATGCTCCCTTATCCCGCGTTTTACTCGTATGCCTATCCCGAGCCGGAGGGCTTCAAAGTCGCCAAAGTCGCTCCTCCGGCGGCCATCTATCACCCGGACCTTAAGGAGTTCATCTTCCCCTACGACGCCGTTCGCAGTGCGTCCTCGCCGGACGAGACGCTCCTGGATTTCCTCCAAACCACCTACGAAGCCGCCGCCGACTCGGGCAACTGGGATCGAGCGGCACTTGAAAGACGCGCCAAATAGGTCGAATAGCGCACCGGCCGTAGGCCCCAAAAAAGGGAGGCCCAGTCCTATTGAGATCCTGCTTAAGAGAGTGTCTTTGTGCCAAGCGCCCTCCCGGAAGCGCAACGCGTGTTTAGGGCGTTCTTTTTTCCAGTGCTGGTGGGAGGTCGAAGTGTATGCAAGTCCTCTGATGGTGGAGCGAACTGGGGAAGCACCGATAGCCGTTCGCCGCGCTTCCGCCCTCGTCACGTGCGCGCGGTTAGTTCCGTGATACCTACAGCGAGAGTTCCCGTGATGAAAAGTCAAGCCGGGACCTACGAGGTTCCTCGCTTAGCAAATCGGCCGCGATGGGGCGAATCATCTTGTTCATGACGGCGACCACTCCGATCTTGCTCTCGTTCCTTGTTGGACGAACCCTTTGGTAGGGGAATGATTAACCCGTGTTCGCAAATTCTACAATGAAGGCTACGGCCACAAACGGGCTGGATCGATCCACGCGGCGCGATTCCTGCCCGTTTTATAGTGTTCAAAGGCTTTTATAGTGTTCAAAGGGCTCGCGCCGGTCAAGTAAATGTTCCCAATATGGGTCGCCCGCCCATAGCCGTTCGTGGGCGGGTAAGAAATTGATCCTCTCGGCAATTGCTGCGTTGTATGGCGTGCCTTGATGGGGATGGCACGTCCGGGTTTTCCTCGAACGCTCACCAGAGATCCGTTAAGCGCGTTTGCTCAACCGTCACGGTTTGGAGAGGATTTGATATCGCATAAAGGATAATTCATAATAATCGTCGTATAGGTACTTAAAGCGGCACTAATTGAGAGGCGCCGCTCAAAGGTAGGACAAAATGATCCAGAAACGAAGCGCGCTATGCGCCTTGGCCGGGCTTTCCGGCCTCACCCTTTGTGCTCTTGCCTTCCAGGACGGGAAGCAGCACGACAAGGACATCGGCAGCTACGCTGAACGGATGATGAAGGAGGGACGCGAGACTTTCCGCCACCGGCAGCGAGGACTTTTGGGGCCGCAAGCTCCAGCTCCATCTCGCCGTGGCGGGAGCTGCGAACGGGGGAGTCGGGGTCGGGGTTAGCCCTAAAATGGCGCTCCAAACGCTCGGCCTGAAGGTCGACATGAACGCGGTGCCCGCCGCCGTGGCAAAGGCCATCAAGGCCGGCAAAGTCGACCTAAACGACCCGAAGAACACGCTACTTCTGCTCAAGGCGGGCGCGGTGGTCGGTGTTAAGGGCTTTTTCAAGGGGGACCGCATCGAATCGATCGGTATTACCTGCGCAATGTGCCACTCCACGGTGGACGACAAGTTCCTTCCGGGCATCGGCAATCGGCTCGACGGCTTTCCCAACCGCGACCTCAATACAGGCGTGATCATCGCCGCAGCTCCGAACTTGAAGCCGCTGATGGACATGCTTCAGGTGGATGAGGCTACGGTGAAGAAGGTCGTGACGGCTTGGGGGCCTGGAAAATTCGACGCCGAGCTCAACCTCGACGGCAAGGGATTCCGTCCGGACGGCAAGACGAGCGCGACTCTCATCCCCGCGGCTCTTGGACTCGCCGGCGTCAACAATCATACGTGGACCGGTTCGTGGGGCACGGTCAGCTATTGGAATGCTTATGTGGGCAATCTCGAGATGCACGGCAACGGCACGTTCTTCGACCCGCGCCTCGACAATGCGGAGAAATATCCCGTGGCGGCGCGAACTGGGCAGGGCCACATTAAGCCGAAAGGCGAGGACCGAATCTCACCCTAGCTGCCGGCCCTCCACTTCTATCAGCTGGCCATTCCCCGCCCGAAAGCGCCAGGCGGAGCCTACAATCGCATGATGGCAGACCGCGGCAAGCGGCACTTCAATGGCGTCGCCAGGTGCGGTTCCTGTCATGTTCCGCCTACGTTTACTGAGCCCGGATGGAATCTTCATAAGGCCGAGGAGATCGGCATCGACGACTTCCAGGCCATGCGCTCGCCCGACGAAAGGTATCGCACCGAGCCGTTAAGAGGCCTCTGGGACATGAAGAAGATGCACAAGGGGGGCTTCTACCATGACGGGCGTTTTGCGATGCTAATGGATGTTGTGAACCACTACGACCGGCACTTCAAATTGAACTTGTCACAGCAGCAGAAGCTGGAACTGATCGAATACCTGAAGAGCCTTTAGAGGTAGCGTTCGCAGTGTGGACATCTGGCAAATAGGAGGATTGCTCGGCGTCGTCCTCGGGGCGGCTGCTTACATTCCCCAGGTCGTTCATTTGGTAAAGGAGCACTGCTCGGCGGGAGCAAGCCTTCAAGCCTGGGGAATATGTGCGCTGGCGGCCATCCTGATCGGCATCCACGCTCTTCGGAGTGACGAGATAGTGTTCATTGCCCTCCAGATAGTGGGCTTTGTTGCCAGCGCGACTATATTAGCTCTGGGCTGGCGATTTCGGGCATGAGGTGCCCCGTACACCAGGAGTGGTAGGACGAAGTCACCAGGGATCGGGTACAATAGAGTTCGTCGCGCGACCCAGATCGCACAGCTTTCGCGGCAGTCAGGGACTGCGCCCAAGCCGCGTTTGCCGAGAGAGAACCTGAGTCGTATCTTGACGCAAACATAGAGATATGGCATACCGACCCAGTCGATACGAACAAGTCATGAAGGCCTCTGAGGGCTACGATACGCGTGCCCGCCGAATGTTCGGGGGGATGGGGATTTATACAGGCGAAAGGATGTTCGCGATCCTCCTCGACGACATCGTCAGCTTCAAGCTCTCTCCCGAAGACCGCAAGGCGGCGCTCGAGCTCGACGGAGCCAAAGCCTTCCAGCCCGTCGAAGAGGGCCACCCCGAGATGCCCGAATACATCGTAATGCCGATCAAAATCCTCGACGACGAGGACAAGTTCAAGTTCTGGCTGACGAAGAGCGCGGAGTATGTGCGCTCGAAAATGAAGATCGTCAGTTAAGCCTCGACGCCTAATTCGCAATTTCGCGCGTCTACTTGAATAGATGCGAAGACTCAATTTCGGAACGGTCGGAATCGTCGGTCTCGGCCTTGTGGGCAGCTCCATCGGAATACGGCTCCGCGAAGTGGGAGTTTCCAAGCGGGTTATCGGATTCGATGAGTCCGAATCTGCCCGAACGCTCGCGTTCAATCGCGGTGCGGTCGACGATACTTTTGAGACACTAAACCACCTCGGCGACGCGGACATCCTCATCGTCGCAGTTCCCGCAAACTCGGTTCTGCCGTGCCTGATCGAGGCAGACGTTTTTTGCAAGCTCAACTGCATCGTGACCGACACGAGTATGGTCAAGGGCCATGTCGTCGATTGGACCCAGGCCTATCCGCTGCGGTTCGGGCCGAGGTTCGTCGGTGGGCACCCGATGGTGCAGGAACGAGCGGGCCGCCAGAAGCCGAAGGCGGACTTATTCGATGGGCAGCCGTGGGTCCTCACGCCGGTCGAAGGGACCGATAAGGGCGCTCTCGACGCAGTACTCTCGATGGTGACCGCCTTGGGCGCAAAGCCTTTGATTCTTAGCCCTGAGGAGCATGACCGGCATGCGGCGATTCTTTCGCACCTTCCTCATGCGCTTGCAGGGGTTCTCGCGCAACTCGGGCAGAACTTGGTTCACCCCGAGATGGCAAGCATGGGTTGGAAGGAACTGACGAAGGCCGCCGAGGCCGATCCGCATTTTTGGGCGACGCTCCTTAGAAACAACCGCGAGGAAGTGGTTTCCGCGCTCGACGACCTCGGGTTTTTGATCAAGGAGTTGCGAAATGCAGTGGATGCCGACCAACATGAAGCTCTGATGGAGTTTTTCGAGACGTCGAGAAAGGCCGGCTCTTCTTGGGCCGGTTAGAAGTACGCGAGGCCAAGCAATTTTGGGGCGAGATTCGCCCGCCTAGCGACAAAAGCATCACCCACAGGGCGTACATGATCAGCGCCCTGTCGGAGGACGGCGGACTCGTCGAAACGCCCCTAGTTGCCGAGGATTGCCAGCGGACTCTTCAAGCCCTGCGCGATCTTGGAGTACGTGTTTTGCCGACGGGTGATAGCCTTAGAATCGCAGGGCCACCCTTCAGGACGCCTGCCCGGGGGCTGTACTGCGGCAACTCCGGGACCACGATGCGGCTCATGGCGGGAATGCTCGCCGGGGCAGACTTGTCCGTGCGCTTGGAGGGAGACGCCTCGCTCAGCCGCAGGCCGATGAGACGGATCGTTGAGCCGCTCATGCTCATGGGAGCGCAGATTAGCGGGGACACGCCTCCGCTGCGAATCGAGCCTTCCAAGTTGCACGGCATCCGGTATACGACGCCGATTCCCAGCGCGCAGGTTAAGTCGGCGATTCTGCTCGCGGGGCTTTCCGCGCAAGGGGAGACGTCCGTGACCGAGAGCCTTCTCAGTCGCGACCACACCGAGCGAATGCTCGAAGCGGCCGGGTGTGAGATCGAGAGAAGTGGACCGACGGTGAGAATTAGCCCAGGTTCGCCCAAGAGTGTCCGCGTTCGGGTGCCGGCGGATATTTCTTCGGCGGCGTTTTTCCTCGTGGGCGGCGCTTTGCTGGGTGGTCCGGTGACGGCTAAAGACGTGGGGGTCAACCCAACGCGAACGGGCGTGCTCGATGTTTTGCGCCAGGCAGGGGCCAAAGTGCAGATAACGCCTCCGACCCACGAGCAGGGCGAACCCGTCGCGGACGTGGCTGTCGAGATGCAGGATCAGCTTCAGCCGTTCATCATCCGCTCCGACCAGGTACCCGGTCTCATCGACGAGATACCGATCCTTGCGGTTTTGGCGACTCAATGCCACGGCACCAGCGAAATTCGAGGCGCTGCGGAACTGCGGGTCAAGGAGAGCGACCGTATCGGCGCTATCGCGAGTGGGCTGCGGCGGATGGGGGTTACCGTGGAGACGTTCGACGATGGGATGGCCATTACGGGGCCTGCGCGAATGGTCGGGGCGGTAATCGACGCGAAGAAAGACCACCGAATCGGGATGGCGTTCGCGATCGCGGGCCTGATCGCCAAGGAAGACACGGTCATCCAGGGCGCGGAGACGATCGACACCAGCTTTCCGGGCTTCGAATCGGAGTTGAAGAGGTTTTCACGTGTGTAAAGAGGTCATCGCGATCGATGGGCCCGCCGGAGCAGGGAAGAGCACCGTCGCGAAGAGCGTTGCGAAGATGCTCGGCTTTCGTTACCTCGACACGGGCGCGATGTATCGAACCGTTGCGCTGCTGGCTATGCGCGAGCGAAGTCAGGACGGGCCAACGGTCGAGCGAATCGCAAAGGAAATGCAGTTCGCGTTCACCTCTCCCCTAGTGGGAGAGGTCGTTGAGCGAAGCGAACCGGGTGACGGGTCGCGCCAGCGCGTCCTTGCAAACGGGGCGGACGTGACCGATTTGCTTCGCACGCCTGAAGTTAGCGAAGCTGCGAGCAGGCTAAGCACTTATGGGCCCCTGCGACAAGAACTCGTCCGCCGGCAGCAAGAGATGCTTGCCGAGGGGCGGATCGTCATCGAGGGACGCGACACTACGACCGTGGTCTGCCCGGATGCGCGGCTGAAGATTTACCTAACCGCGTCCGTGGAGGAACGGGCCAGGCGCCGGTGCCTCGAGATGAAGACGAAAGGCGGCCACGTGCCCATATTGGAAGAGATCCAGGCACAGATCGCCGAACGTGACCGCCGGGACATGAATCGCGAGGACAGCCCGCTCCGCGTAGCCGAGGACGCCGTGGCGATCGATACGGACAAATTGACGGTCGATCAGGTTGTCGAAGCGGTCATGTCCGAATGGCATGCAGTCCGAGTGTGATCGTTAGTCCCTCTTAGGCAATGGCGGATGGCTAGCCACGACATCCCAGCCATTTAGGTCGTCGCCTTTACGGCGCGGCACCCCGCCGTCGTCCCTGCCATCAGGGCCTACGCTATAGATCAGTATGGAATCGCCTTTGCGTCGCAACAAGAGCGGCTTGCGGCTGAACGGGTCGATCCATTCGCCCGGTATGTCGGCGAGGAGGTCCGGTAGCTGACCCGTGTCAGCCCTGACCAGGAGGGCTTGCAGCAGAGCTGCGGTCGCAACACGGTCAGCGTGGAGCGCGACGGCCGCAGGCACTGCCTGTGTATGGGGAAACATGATCTCAGCTAGTGCGTAGCTCGCACCGCGACGACCGCTAAGCTCTGCTTCGATACGGTTGAGCGCAGAGCCGAGAGCGATGGGGTCGTTCGCAAATCGATCCATTTCCCGCTTCGCGCGCGTCCACACCTGAAGGTGGCGCACCATCATTCCTCTCCAATGCCAATTTGAAGGCAAACCTGATCGTTGGATTTCGAAGGGGTCCCGAACGGACCGATCACCACTGCGCTCGTTCCTAAGGGTCGCAATGCCGATGTACGCCTCGCCTTTAAGGGCGTACAGCAGTTGCGGTTGCATGATTGGCCTTTCGACTACCTGCCGCAGGCGTTCGAGGCCTGATTTCAAGGCACCGTGAGCACATCGTCGTACAGCGTCATTGACGATCCTCTCGCATGCAATGCGGAACAACATCGTAACTAGATGCGGCTCCATGCCGGCCATCTCGGTCAGTCGGCGCGCCCTACTGAGGTCATGTGCCATGGCAGCGTCTTCTCTTCGCGCTGCGCGCAACCGAGCGCGGATGCACAGGGTGTTGACCAATTGCTTGATCGGGGCGTATTCGGGAAGCTCAACATGGACACCGTAATCCCAATCACGGCCAAAGTCGAGGCTCGCGCGCTTCAGCGCGGGATCTAGAGCTTCGAGCGCGGGAGCGTAGGCCGCCAAGCGCCGATCGACCGCGTCCAACTGCTTGCGATCGAGAAGATCGAGCAGCGCCTCCTTCTCCGCGTTGAACTTCTTAAGGTCGAACTGGGCGATTGCTTTTCTAACGAGGTCAGCCGCGTTGTCTTCCGGAGCGACGGTGCGGCCTTTCATGAGGTCTTTCGCCTCCCACGGCATTCCGGAAGCGCGGTACTCGGAGACGGCCGATTCGAGTTCCGATTCGGCGTCGAAGAAGTCGAAGCGTTCGCGCAATCGGTAATAGATGTAGCCTCCGCTGACGACGCAAAGGCAGACCAATGCCACCAAAGGAATCAACCAACCTGGTCTAGGTTTGCGCACGGCCATCCGACCCATTCTGGCTCCCGTGCCGGGGCAACTGCCCGGCCCTTATCCGCCGAGAAGCAGCTGCGGAACTCTTGGCCCCCTAATTGACGTTCTGACTGCATACCCATTTTTTAGGGACAGCAAGCAAAAGGACAAAAGATGAAACGATTTACAATGAAAGCAATGCTTGCAGGCACTGCGTTGGCAGGCCTGCAGATTTCCGCCATGGCCCAGGAACTGAAAGTCGGCTCTCCGGCCCCCCCTATTAACGTCGAGAAGTGGCTCAAGGGCGCCCCCGTTCCGGAGTTCAAGAAGGGCAACGTCTACGTTGTCGAGTTTTGGGCGACTTGGTGCGGGCCGTGCATCCAGTCGATCCCGCACATCACCGAAATGACCAAGAAGTTCAAGGACAAGGTCACGTTCTCGGGGATTAGCGTTTGGGAGCGAAAGCCCGAAGATTTCGAACACGTCGACAAGTTCATCAAAGAGATGGGGGACAAGATGGATTACCACGTCGCGGTCGATGGCAAAAGCGGCGCTATGGCCCAGACCTGGATGAAGGCATCCGGCTCGAACGGCATCCCCACGGCTTTTGTCGTGGACAAGGACGGCAAGGTCGCCTGGATAGGCCACCCCATGGGCGGGCTCGAAGAAGTTTTGGACCAAGTGGTCGCCGGCACGTTCGATTCCGTCGCGCAGGCCGCGAAGGACGCCGAAGAGTCTTCGAAGATGGAGAAGATTCAGGGCCAAATGCGCGAAGCATTCGGCCTCTACCAGAAGGAAGATTACAAGGGCGCGGTCGCGATCGTCGACAAGC
The DNA here is from genome assembly GCA_051003155.1 of Fimbriimonadales bacterium. Taxonomy (GTDB): domain Bacteria; phylum Armatimonadota; class Fimbriimonadia; order Fimbriimonadales; family ATM1; genus JACDEQ01. Next base: position 167,649 of record JBPCLO010000051.1, read on the forward strand.
TGATCGCCGAGGATTCAAGCCTCGAAGCCCAGATGGGCGGCTTCAAGTTCATGGTCCTTCTTGCCGAGGGGACTCCTGCAGCCGGCGCCTATGGCAAGATGCTCGCCGAGACGTACTACAAGAGTGACGCCATGGGTCTCAACCAGCTTGCTTGGACGATGGTCGATGACAATGCGAAGGTGAAGAACGCCGACTACAAGCTCGCGGTTGCATGGGCTGAGAAAGCCAACGAGCTTTCCAAGAACCAAGACCCCGCGATCATGGACACGTTGGCTCTTGCTTACTTCAAATCGGGCAAGATCGACAAGGCCATCGCCACTCAGGAGAAGGCCGTCAAGCTCCTGGACTCCGAAGCGGGCTCCAACTATTCTGATGAGATGAAACAGGAGATCAAAGACCGCTTGGCTAAGTTCAAGAAAGCCAAGGTCTAGCTCTCCGCTTGGAGTCGCCCTCATCCTCGGAGGGATGAGGGCGGTTTGTGCACCAGAACGAAACGGGTGGAAGAATCTATCCGGCCAGTCTGTTTCCCTCGGTCTACAACCAACCCGACCCGGTCTGATGCGGCCTCTGCCATAATTTGGTCCCTGCCCCTCCAGGTCGATCGGGTGGATGGTGGCGGCACAGCATGATTTGGCCTAGGTTCGCGGCACTTGCCTTTGGTGCGGTTGCAACTGCTTCAGCAACCGTCGATTCACTGTTGGTCGACTCAAGCGACTTTCCGTGGCTGGCGCTATCAGTAACCTCGTGCTTGATAGGACTTATTGTCGCTTGTGCTTGGACGCGACTGTCGATAGGTTCTCGCGCGCTGACCGTCGGAATTGGAACGTTTGGCCTGTTTTTGGTTGCCCAGGGAACAGGGCTCCTTTTGGCATTGTTCCTTGTCGACTCAAATTTTGCAGATTGGCTCCGGCAGAGCTTCTTAGCAACCGCTCCCGGGCGCCTTCGTTACGGCGACGACGACAATGTCTATTACGCTGCCATGCTCTTCGGTGCGCCAACAATAGTGCTTGGCCTGATGTGCTTACTCCCGACTCGCAGGGTGTGGGATGCCGAGCAGAACGAATCGCCCGGGGACGAGGGCTCATCTAAGCGAGAAGTGACTCGCCCAGTACCGCCGAGCGGATAAATTCGCCTTCAGCCAGACTAACCCTCTTCAGCGTCGCCTTCGAACATCTCTTCCATTTCCTCGGAGACGTCCTCATCCATGGCGCTGCCCACATCGCGCAGCGTATCTCGCAGCTCCGAATACGACTCCGGCTCGCCCATCATGTCCAGGCGATCGGAGACTTCGTCGAGGCGGTCGTCTTCGGAGCGTAGGCGCGACACGCGGCTTACCACGCGGATGAGAGCGGAGCTTCCGCATTCGGGACAAACCTCCTCGTCATCCTGAGCGACGACGCCGATCAATAGCGACACGCGCTTGCAGCAGGCTTCGCATAGGTATTCGTAGATCGGCATGGCTCGCAGGAATCGGAACGGCTTTGCAGAATATTACGCCCATGGACCCGCCGTGGGCTCTGCGGATTGTCGCCCTCGTGATGTGCGTCGTCATTGTGGCGCGAATGCTTGGCGCGAGGCGTGGTAAGGACTACTTTATACGCCGGATTCCCGGGGTCGACGCATTGGAAGAGACGGTCGGCAGAGCTACCGAGACGGGCAGGCCGGTGGTTTTCTCTCCGGGGATCGGAGCCTTCGACAACATGCAGACCATAGCAGGGCTCGCAGTGTTGGCATGGGTCGCGAAACGGTGTGTGCAGATGGGAGTGCGCATCTTCGTTCCGATCGCCGAACCGGTGGTGATCTCTGCGGCGGGCGACATCCTTCACGAAGCTTTTCGGTCCGAGGGCCGCGAGGAAGAGTACCGATCCACGGACGTCGTCTTCTTCGGCCGCGACGAAAACGCGTATGCGGCGGGCGTCATCGGCCTGCTCACCCGCGAGCAGGCTGCGGCTGCGTACTACTTCGGAGGGTTCGGTTTCGAGAGCCTTCTCATGGCGGAAACCGGCAATCGAGTCGGCGCGATCCAGGTCGGGGCCACGGCCGATTTCTTTCAAATCCCGTTCTTTCTATGCGCCTGCGACTACACCTTGATCGGCGAAGAGCTTTATGCGGCCAGCGCCTATCTTTCGCGAGATCCGATACAGGTTGGCGCGGTATCTGGTCAAGATTTCTGCAAGGCAATTCTGCTGTCTATCATTCTGGCTGGATCCATCGCGTCGACTTACATGATGCTTTCCGGCAGTTCCCCGTGGACGCTTAACCCTGTCGAAGGGCTGCTCGGGCGGTGAACTTGTGGAAGCGGGCGCTCATCTGGTGGTTCACGTTCGGCTTCGGCCTCGTTTGGGTCCTCGCCTTCCTGCTACCTACTGAGATCGGTGGGGGCCTCGATGGCGAAGGGATGCGGTCGCCTTGCTTGATTGGAAAGAGGCTCTACTACACGACCGGAAGGAAGCCGTTAATCGCGATGATGGATTTGGACCGAACGGCGGTGCGGAGTCCAGCCTTCTCGCCGTCGATAACTCGAAGGCACGATTATAACGGCGCTTCGAACCCGACTGTCTTCCGCGATGGGGAAAGCCTGAGAATGATCTATCTCGGCCTCGGGTTCGACTTCGTTTACCGCGTCTGCGTCGCAGAGAGTCAAGACGGTACGAACTGGCAGCCGCTTTCTGAGCCGATCTTCGAGCCACCCGCGACCGTGGCTATAAGCGGTCCACCCGGGCTCAGCATGTCCGCAGATCGCCGCCGGCTTTACTATACGGTCTTCGAAAACGGGAGGGTGGTTATACGTTATGCGGAGCGCTCCGAGGGCCGGTGGCGCGATATGGGGCACTACCTGCGCTTGGAGGAGCCCTTGTCGGTGCTCGCACTTTCGGAGATGCCAGACGGGCGCGCCGTGATTGTGGCAATGGGCGAAGCGGGTGACGCTTTCCCGGCGATCGTAAATAAAGTGTTGCACTCTACGCCGGTCGCCGCGGAGCCTATCGCCTTGGAGCGATTCTTGGGTACCGCGCCGCCGCAATTCTCGGGGGATTTGTTGGGAATCGTCACGGCAACCGACGGCGGTCTTTGGAGGGTCCTTGTCACGGGAACCCCGTCGGCTGCCGACCCGCGCCCGAGAGTCTCTCTCTACCAGGGGACACGCCCGGGGAGGCTCACGCTGGCGGACGGCGCGGTTGCCGGAGCCGTGGCCGAACTGCCCGCACCTGCCCGGACAACGTACTTCAATGACTGGGCGGCGACGTTATCGGAGTTCGTTCCGATCGTTTCGGCTTTCGGATTCGGCTTGGGACTCATCAGCCTCGTTGGAGTTCACGGCAGGAAAATTGGAAAGGGGGGCGAGCCAGCCATCTTCAGCGCCATCGTATTAGCTGCATTGGCCGCGATGCTCGTCGTCCAACTCAACTTCTTCTATCGCGGTAAGCCCGAGACGGGCATCTGGAGCGACCTAAACCAAATTCTCTTCTACCGCCTGCAGTTTCCGTTGGGATCGACGATGTTCGGTTTGCTCGCCGCTTACCTCACCTCTGCCGCTTATCGGGCATTCCGGATACGTACTCTCGACGCCGCGATTCTCGCGGGTATGGCAGCGTTCGTGATACTCACGCAGGTGCCGACCGGGCAGTTCCTCGCTTCGCTTTTTGCGCCGGGTGCGGTCGACGGCGGGGCGAGGTTAGATGCGTACGCGGTCGAAGGGCGAAATTGGGCTCTATCGATTGCGAACGACGCGGTCCAGAGGGCAGTGGGTTTCGGCGCTTTTGTGGGCGCGATCGCTATGGCGATGCGGGTGTGGCTTTCGTTGGATAAGACATCGCAATCTTAGTTTTAATGGTGGTCGGACCGGTCAGACCGGTCGGACCAATGGTGCCAAGGGAGGCTGCTCTTCTGCAAAGTGCACCGTCGTTTGAAGCCTCTCAGATGCTGCGGCAGCGTCGGCTTCGGTCTTAGCGTGGATGGTGAAGAGCGGTTGTCCCGAATCCACCTTGCGACCGATCTCTGTAGAAACCTCGAGACCGACAGAAAGGTCAATTTCGTCGTCCTTCCGTAGCCGGCCCGCCCCCAAGTCCCGGGCGATTTCACCTAACCTCTCGCAATCGAAACCCGCCACGTACCCACCTTGATCGCTGACAACGATGACCTGTATCGGTGCCGTCGGGAGCGCGGAGTCGTCCTCCACGCACCGAGGGTCACCGCCCTGTGCGAAAATCCATTCGAGCATCTTCGCTATAGCGGCCCCGCTCGAGATCACCGTTTGGATTTCGGCATCGCTGCCCGCCAACTCCAGCGCCCCCTTACATAGCGCGAGGGTGACCCTGCCGAGCCGCCCTTTGCAGCCTCCACGGAGTTCTCGAAAGGCGGCCTTCACTTCGAGTGCATTGCCGATGGCGTGGGCGAGAGGCTGGTTCATGTCGGTGATGAGGACTCGCATCTTGCGGCCATTGCTTTCTCCGATCCGTACCATCGCCCGCGCCAAATTTTTGGCTTCGCCGAGCGTTTTCGCGAATGCGCCGCCGCCGCATTTCACATCGAGGACGATGCCATCTGCGCCTGATGCGAGCTTCTTGCTCATTACGCTCGCGGCAATCAGAGGCGTGCTGTCGACGGTTTCGGTTGCATCGCGCAGGGCATACAAGATCTTGTCTGCGGGCGCGAGCTCGGTGGTTTGTCCTCCCCAGGCGCATCCGACCCGTTTCGCCTGCTTGACGAGTTCGGCTTGGCTTAGGTCGGTTCTGAAGCCTGGTATTGCCGAGAGCTTGTCGAGCGTGCCACCGGTAAATCCCAGGCCCCTTCCCGACATCTTGACGACCGGTACGCCGCAGGCGGCCATGATCGGAAGGAAGAGGGGCGTTACCGCATCGCCAACGCCGCCCGTGCTGTGCTTGTCGATAACCGGTTTCGGGAGTCCTTCGAGGTCGATGATCTCGCCGGAGTTGGCCATTGCCAACGCCAACGCGCTCGTTTCCGACTCATTGAGGCCATTAATATGGGCGGCCATCAGCCAAGCGGAGACCTGGTAATCGGCCAACCGTCCCGCGGACAATGCCTCGACGAACGAGTGAATGTCTTCGTCCGAGTGGGTTCCTCGGTCCCTCTTTTTGGCTATGAACGAATGCATCAACACTGAGCCAAAGTATGCCCAATAGGATTTAGTACTGGAGCGCGAAGGCAATGCTCGTCTGAACAGCGCATTGCCTGCTCGCGGCCAAAAACACCTTCCTTCCTCAGCCGCATAGCGGGCTTAAACCCAACCACCGAAGGAGGCAAGTATGCAATACTTGCAAAATCTGGCGAGCATTACGCTGCCAATCTCTGGAGAGTGAATTAGCATATGAGTGACGACCGAAAAGCGCCCTCAGGTGAGATGGAAGAGCCCACCGAAGGGGATGCGCGGACCGCCACCGCGACCGAACCCGGCGGGCCCAGGCCCGTCGAAGAAGGACCCATAGCCGCATCCGTGGAACCGCAGACCGCGGAGGCGCCGACCCAAGAGCCCGAGGCAGAAACGCCCACGGACATAGAGCCGGCAGAGTCCGTTCCGGTTGCGGAAGAAGCCGCGCCGACTGAACAGATGGGAGATTCTTTGCCTGAGCAGATCGCGGAGGTAGCAGCCGAACCAGCTCCCGAGCCTTCGCCGCAGGCAGTGGAACCCGCCCCCGAGGCTCCGCCCGAGAGGTCAGTGGAACACGCGCCCGAGTTGCCGCTGGAGATGGCGGTCGAATCGGCGCCCGTATCCCAACCTGCGCCGAAGCGCGACCTCGACGCTGCCGCGGAGTTCGAAGCGGCCCTCGAGGCATTCGAAGGCGGAACAACCGGCACATCTTACGACGACGCCTTCCGTCCGCTTTCGCGCGGCGAACTTTTGACTGCACGGGTTATCCAGGTCGACAAGGACAAGGTGTTTGTAGACTTAGGCACCAAATCCGAGGGTGTCGTGCCTATCGACGAGCTTTCGGCATCCGCATTCGAAAATGCGAGCGACGTGGTGAAGGTCGGCGACGAAATTAAGGTCGTTGTTTTAAACCCGGAGGGACGCGAAGGAAACCCGATTGTCAGCCGCAAGCGAGCGGAGTTCGAGAGTGCGTGGGATCGGATCATCGAAGAGTTCGAGAAGAAGATTACGATCACCGCGATCGTGAGCGAGCGCGTGAAAGGTGGCTTGGTTGTCGATCTCGGCGTGCGAGGATTCGTTCCGGCCACGCATGTCGGCTCGGGACAGATTCGTAACCTGGACAAGTTCGTCGGCCAGAGCTTGCCTTTCAAGATCATCGAGGTCGACAGGGATCGCCGCAAGGTCGTCCTGTCGAATCGGCTGGCCGAAGAGGAAACCCGTGAAGAGCGCAAGCAGCAAATCTTCGAGAGCGTAAAGCCGGGCGATATCCTGGACGGGCATGTCCGTCGCCTAGCAGACTACGGCGCGTTCGTAGACCTGGGTGGAGTGGACGGCCTGCTGCACGTGAGTGAGATGAGCTGGTCGCGAGTGGACCACCCGAAAGAGGTGATGAAGGAAGGTGACGAGGTCAAGGTCATGGTTTTGAGGCTCGACCCCGCGTCTGGCCGAATCAGCCTTGGACGGCGGCAGGTCTTACCCGATCCTTGGACGAGCATCCGCGAGAACTACACGGTGGGCAAGCGCCTGACACTTCCAATTTCACGGGTTGTCCAGAGTGGTGCGTTCGTCAAACTGCCCGAAGGGGCGGAGGCGTTCATTCCGATCAGCGAGATGGCCCACCGACGGATAAATAAGCCGTCTGAAGTCGTAAGCCCGGGACAGGATGTCGACATTCAGGTAATCGATCTGCGCCCCGACGAGCGCCGGTTGGTTCTTTCGATGCGCGCGCTGCTTCCCTATGAGGAGAGGCCGTCCGGCGGCCATTCCGAGGAAGCCAAGCACCGCAGCGATCGAAGTCGCGATCGACGAGGGGGTTCGGAGCGCAGCGAGTCGCGAGGCCATCAGTCCGCTCCCACCGGAAACCTTACGATCGGAGAACGGCTAAGCGCATTGAAGGGGCTTACGTTCGGCGACGACGACGAAACCGCCGGAGCGCAAGCGCCTCCGATCGAGGAAAAGGTCGAGGCCGAGGAAGCTGTAGTAGCGGAAGCCTCTCCCGAGGCCAAGTCCGTGGAGGCGCCGGAGGCCGAGACGACGGAGGCAGAAACTCCCGAGTCCGAGGTGGCCGAGACGCCGGCGGAGAAGAAGCCGGAGGAGAAGCCGGAAGAGAAGCTAGAAGAGTAGAACTCTCCATGACAATTCGGCAACGAGGCGGACACGCTCCACCCCGTCGCCTTGCTCTACGGCACGCAGCTTGAAAATTGCTATCACCGGGGGGATTGCTGACGGCAAAAGCACCGCGCTCGGTTTCTTGCGCGATCTCGGATATCCGGTGTTGGACGCTGATGCGGTCGTTCGAGACCTGTACGAGGACGAATCGGTGCTTGGCGAAGTCGAATCCGCGTTCGGCGAGGCTGCAGTGTCGTTCGGGAAGATCGAGCGCGCATGGCTTCGCGGGGTCGTGTTTTCGGATGCTAAATCGCGACGCAAGCTGAACAAGATTCTGCACCCGCGGGTCATCGGCGCCATTGTAAATTGGAGCCCCGAGGGCGCAGTAACCAGCTTCGCGGAAGTTCCGCTCGTCATCGAAACGGCGGCGCATGGGCTCTTCGACCGGGTTTGGGTGGTCTCGGCGGGTTATGAAGAACAGCTCCGGCGGGTCGCTGAGCGATTCGGCGGTGACCGCGCCAGCGCCGAACGCCTACTGCAGACGCAACTACCGACGGAAGTTATAAGTGTCTTCGCCGACGAGATTTTTCGATCGAACACCTCGCTCGATGACCTGCGCAACCATTTGGCCCTCACGACTAGAGCACTAAGAAAGGATTAAGCGAACGAATGGCCCTTCTGAAGCGGTCAGAAATCAGATAGTTCTTTTGCTCGAAGTAATAAGAGGGAATCCGGATAGGCGGACGTGGACATGCTGTGCTATACTCGCCTGACTCTGATCCCCGAATTGTCCGGCAGAAAAGTTGTGGCGAGATGCTCTTAGGCTGGGAAGTAAGTTTGACACCGTTTGAGGAAACCGGAAGGTCCGCGCGTTTTACCGCCGGCCGGCCGTATCTTCTGCTGCGTTCTTACGCCCGTCCGTCGGTCGTCCGCTCGCGCCAGCGTCGCATGACGAGAGTTGACCAACTGCCGTACGCATTTCCTGGAGAGAGCATCAAACCCATGCGTTATAAGGAGGACTCGTCAAAGTGAGACGGTTCAAAGACTCCATTTTTGCTCGTTTAGCAAGCAGGGCGGCCATTCTGTCCTTGCTATGCAATTTCCTACTGCTAGGCTTCGCCTTGAAGTCGGCCGAAGCGCAATTCACGTCCGCTTCGAAGCAGTGGGTCGTCCTGGACTTTGTAAACAAATCGCCGCACGGCGGGCCGGCCCTTGGTGGCGCTGCGGCTGATGCCGTATCGACGCTGCTTTTGGGCACCAACCGATACGACATTCTGCCGCGGGAAACCGTCGAGCGGATTTACAAAGAACTCGAACTAACTCCGCCCATTACAAGAGAACTGGACGTCCTTCGTGTCGGCCAGGCCTTGACCGCGGAGACGGTTATTACCGGTGAGATCACCGAATCCAGAATCAACACCAGCGCCCAAGGCAAGTCTGCGGATGTTGTGTTAGTTGTTCGCGGTATCGACGTCTCCTCGGGTCTCCCAGTCCTTGGCGCCGCTGTCCATGGCCAGTCTTCGGAAAGACCGGGCGACGTTAGCGACGACGTCGTTCTGAACGAAGCTGTCAGCTATGCGGCTCAGCAAGCCGTCAATTCGATTCTGACCCAGCAGGTGGACATCGCCACCGTTCTTACGACTCCTACCACGCGTACCGTTCAGTTGAACAAGGGCTCGCGACAGGGCCTTAAGAACGGGATGGAAATGGTCGTGACCCGCGGTAAAGAGCAGGTCGCCACCATTCGCGTCAGCGACGTGAGCCCTGACCTTGCGACGGCAACGATTGTCAGAGCCTCGAAGGGTGTAGCTCCCGGAGACAAAGCCCGCGCGATTTATAACAGGCTTGCAACTGTCACGCTGGAAAGGGGCGGCGGCGCTCGCGTGCGGTCTGCACGTTCTGGTGGCTCTTCGAGCTCGCTGCTGTCGATCCTGGTCGTGGGTGCTTTGGCGCTAACACTGGCTAACGGCGGAGGCAGTGGCCCCGGAGATTTCAAGAGCGAAGCCACTCCCTTGGCTGACAACGAGACCCCCGGCGTAAAGCTTTCTTGGCATCCGAGTATTTTCCACGGCGGTCGCGGCCGCGTCGAATGGCAGATCTGGCGCAATGACTGGTTCATTTCCCCCGTTCGCACCGTTCCCGGCGTCGAGTCGGTCGCGTTCGACGATCCGAATCCGCGCATCGACCCTTGGAGGAACATGGGAAGTATCATCGGCGGCACTGAGTGCATCGAGGACCCGGGCGCCGAAGAGATGGATCCGCCCGCACCGGGCATCAACGCCGGCACGAGCTACATGTATCAGATCTCGCTGGTGTACAAGCTGTTTGCCGGCGATCTGCCCGGCGGCACGGGCGAGGAGGAGTGTTTCTTCCAGACAGGGCGCGAGTTTGCGGAAGGGCAAGCCACGCCCTTGGAATTGGTGACCCTCGTCTCCCCGCCAAACGGCACCGGAGACATTGGCGAAACGATTCAGTTCACGTGGCAATCTACTCCTGGTGCAGATCAGTACGCGGTCGAGGTTTCGACCCAGTCGAACTTCGCCAACGCGAGCCGGATCCAAGTTGTGGCGCGAGTCGACTCGGTGGAAACAGGCAACATCTCTACGGATCCGATCGACATTTCGGGCGTGTTCCCGACGACGCAGAGACTCTACTGGCGCGTTGGCGCCCGCGACTCCGCGGATATTCCTGGCCCGGTCAAGGATGCGAAAGGCGAGCGATATGTGTTCAGCCATCCGTTCCAGTTCGACCGAGCCGAAGAGCCGCCTCCACCTCCTCTGCGCGCCAAGTCGAAAACTGGCGGCAAAGGAAAGGGCGGCAAGCGAGGCTAACGAGGAAAAGCCGCGCAACTCAACCAAGTTGCGCGGCTTGCTTCGACTTCTAGGTGAATTGTAAGACTTGACGCTGACAAAACGTATAACATTGAGACGCCAGTCGTATTTGTATGGGGCGCACGCTGCCGCGACGCGGTGGATGTGGGCCATTTCTTGAGGTGAATATTATGATTCGTACTAAAATGAATATCTTGGGGGCGATGATCGCTTTGGCTTCAGTGTCCCTCTTTGCGCCCGTACGTTCGCAGTTTTTTGACACCTGCTATGATCCGATGAATACCGATCCGCTGAGCCAGGATGCACTTGCTACTGATATCCTCGCTCTGTCTGGTGAGAACGGAATGTTCTCCGTATTGGTCGGTCTGAACGGGTCTTACGACTTCGGTCCGATGCCACTTTGCTCTCCTGATCTTGTCGGACAGCACGACATTGCCGGGGCCATCAGCTTCATCAGCATCCTGGGGAGTTTCCTTTCCGGCCAGGATGACGCTTCGGCTTTGACCGGCGCAGCTGGGTTGAATACGAACCAGACGCCGCCAATACCGTTGCCTGCCATCGTGGCAAGTAATCAGATGGGGTTCGCGTCCGTTCGCGTGATCGACGCCGATGGTGCGGCCACGGATACCAAGTGGGGCGACGAAGGGTTCGATAGCTTTACCGCACCCAATTCCTCCAACAGGTACATGACGGTAATCGACACTGTGGACGGGGGTGCCGAGGTGACTTGCGTATTCCGCGACTTCGGCTCTTCGATCCGCATGGAATGGACCCTCACGAACCGAGCGGCAGAACCACAGCAAATCGGCCTCAGCCTCGCGCAGTGGGTTCGGATGAAGGGCGATTGGTTAACGATACCCGTGGTTTCGCTCCCGACCCAAAGGCCCGCTGAGATCCAGCAGATCTGGAATCGCGTCGATGAGCCCAATTTCCCGGCGTACGTCGATTTCCTTTACACTCAGGCGTCGCCGTACCCGGCGATTCGATTCCGCCTGTCCCCTGATGACCAGCATGAGGATCAAACTGCCGCTGACAGCCTCGCGATTACGCTGCCGGAGTTCTTCCAGAATCCGTGGCAACTAGGCTTCTTGCCGGACGCCTTCCACAAAACGGCCATCGCTTACTACTACAACCCGGTGATGCTCAATCCTAACCAGTCGAGAAGGATCGTTATGTACGTTGAGCCGAGCTCGGTGTTCGCTCATCCTGAGCCGCCTTACTCTCTGGCCACGGAGGCGGAGCCGGTGGTCAAGTACGACGTGTTCGGCCAGAACCAGTTGAATCCAAACCCGTTCATCGTCTACGGCTTCATCAACAATCAGTACGGCGTTATCAACCAGCAGGTCACGATGCAAGACGTCGCAATGACGATCACGCTTCCCGAAGGCCTCACCCTTGCGCCCGGTGAGCAGGCGACGAAGTTCATCGCAGAGGCTTTGCCGAATGAATTCGGTGTCGTTACATGGATGGTCGAGGCCGATGGGCTGCACGCCGGTTTCGCCGAATATTCGATCGAAGCCAATCCTGGCTTCCCGAGCAGTGCACCCACGCGCACGATTACCGGGCGGACGATCGTCAGCTTGACGCCGCGCGTCGACCTGTTCAGCGGGCCGAACCTCATAACCCTTCCGTGGAACTTCAACGACCCGAGCTTCGCAGCCATCGGGCTTGGAGGCGGGACGGCTTATAATTGGGACGCAAACGCCCAGGCGTACGTCGTTGCAACGACTGCCGTGCGTGGCATGGGCCAATGGATCGTCTTCGGCGCGGATCCGCCGCCGATCACCCTGAGCGGCGCCAACATGGGAAGTTTAGAGTCAGAGTTTACGCAGACCCTGGCTCGTGGTTGGAATCTAATCGGCAACCCGCATCCATATCCGGTGCAGCTCAACCAGCTGATAGGGTTCAACGCAGCGATTCCGGGCCAGGCTTTCACTTGGGAGCAGATGGTCGACCAGAACTGGATAAGAAGCCCCCTCTATTGGTGGGATGCGCAGGCCGGGGACTACCTTTTCAATGCTAACATCAACCAATTCATCCAGCCGGGCGTGGGATATTGGGTGTACATCAACTCGGTCGACCCGATCGACGTCGCTTGGCCCATTATATTCTTGGCCGGCTTGCCCGACGGAAACCTCAACAGCAAGATTACGACGCCGGTGGTCGACGGCTGGACGATCCCGATCTCCGTTGTAGGCAACCGCCAGAAGGACCGCATGAATGCGTTTGGCATGGCCCGGACGAACGCGGACGAAAGTTCGGTGGCGGAAGCGCCGATGAAACCCGGAGGCAGCCTCCGGCTGTCGTTCCTTCGCGGAACCGGAAACTCGTCCACCCAGTGGGCGTACGACGTCAAGGAGACTTCACAGTCCCAAACGTTCAAAGCGCAGGTTAGAACGATTGCACCCGGCTCGTACACCTTGAATTGGAGGGCGTCGAGATCCGTTCCGCAGAATGCGGTGATCATCATCCGAGACCTGACGACCGGGGCCGTGAAGAACATGAAGACGAACTCTTCGATGACCTTCACGATGGCCCAGGCCGGAACTCGTCGCTTCGACATAACGGTGGTGAACCGATAGGCGTCAAGTTCATATGAACCCTCGCACTCTCGGAATGAAACCGCGCGTTGGCCAGGTCATTGTTGCCCTGGCCTTCGCGTTCATCGCTGTCGTTGCCAACTCACAGACCGGACGAAAGGCCCTCGTCGTTTTCCCGTTCGGTCTTGGTGAAGACGTGATGGAGGCCAAGGAATACAAGCTGCAGGACGAGCTTACGAGGGCCACTCACGCTCTCGTCAGGCAGGACGAAAAATTCACGGCCACGCTGTTTGCCCGAACGCATCCTTCGGTTAAGCGCGCGTTGGCTGAGGGTTCACTCAAGAGCGCGCTGCTGCTCGAACCATTCACCGGAGAGGTGGGTGGACAACCCAAGTCCGTCATTCTCGGGAAGCTTGTTCGCGGCCAACTGGCCCTTGCGGGCTTGGTCGAGAGCTTCGAATACGACGCCACGAAGAAATCGGCGCGCCTCGTCGCCTCGATCGAACTGTACGACATCGTCGCCGCGAAACTGCTTGGAACGGTCGTTCTGACGACCGACGCGCCGGGTGAAACCGAAGCGGAGGCGGCCAAGGCCACGGCCGCAAAACTTGCAGGTGATGCAGTACCCCAGGCGGTGAAAATCTTAACCGCGCCTCCTAAGAAAGACGGCGGCGCACCGACCCCTTAGATTGTTATGCATTCAATCGTCCGCCTTCTGGCGGCTGTCGCGTTAACGAGTCTATTTGCATCAGCGTTGGGCTCGGGTTCCATCAAGCTTTACGCCAAGCCGAGCATTTCCCTAGCGGATGGCCAGAGCACGGTGGTGGTATACGCGGAGGTCCGAACCTCTAACGGGAACTCTGCGCCGGACGGCACGACGGTTCGTTTCGTCACCAACCTTGGTAACTTTCGCGATATCGACCCGGTGACGAAGGTCGGATTGGCTCGCGCCACATTGGTTGCGCCAAGCACGCCCGGCACTGCGAAGGTTACGGCGACCGCGCCGAGCATCGGCACGATTAATACGCTGGACATCGAGTTTGTCGGCAATCGCGAGGTGTTGAATGCGTCGCGGCAGTTCGTCGAGGTCTCTAGCCCTGGCAGCCTCTTTTACAGTCACGATCTTAAGCTGATTAGCGCGAGCGCTGCCGGCCGCTCCGCAGTCATGAGGTTTCGCGACATTGTCGTGGAAGCCAAAGACATGCAAGTCGACGTGACATTTCTCAAAGTGGTCGCGAACGACGCGATCATTACCGTGGGCGATCAAAAGCTTGAGTGCCAGTACCTGCGTTATAGCCTCAGCCAGCGTCGCGGCGTGGCGATCGCCGTCGTGGATGGACGCAAGGGCGGCTACGACTTAGCGGGTGGGACGCCGACGTTGAGCGAGAAGGGCCTCATGCCCCGCGAGTTCGAATTTGCGGACGTGGGCAAGGGAATGACAAGCATCCATGCAAGCACGATCGTCGCCTTTCCATACCGGGAGCTCCAGTTCCACGATGCGGAGCTTTATGTCGGTGACACGAGGCTGATGGGTCTGCCGCTCTACGCCCTCGATCCGAACTCACCCAGTGGATTGTTCAGCGACCACGTGCTTGGTTTCGCAAACGGTGGGCTCCAAGTCAACTACCCTTACTACTTGCGACTCTCCCCCAGCCAGACTAGCCTCCTGCGCTTGCGGAGCGGCCAAGACTATGCTCGCGGCTCGAATGCCAGCAGAGGCGTGTTCCTCGATTGGGAAAACACCTACATGGTGAGCGATAGAGGCGAGGGGTCTCTGACGCTCGCCGGGATCGGGCGCAAGGACATGGGCCTGAGCTGGCACCACAGTCAGCGCTTCGACGAAAGGACTAACCTCAACGCGAACGTCGATTTTCCGGGTTTCAAGGCTTTATTCGGAAGCGTCAACGCCTCGCGCTTCTTCGATGGATACACCGCATCGTTTTCAGCCACAAGCGCGCGCAGCTTCCGAGGCACGCGATACGAGAGCCAGCGCGTCGATCTTAACGTCGAGACCGACCTGAGAAAAATTGGTGACCTTCCTGTCACGCACTCGATCGGATTGACCGCCAGTTCATCCCACGCGACGTTGGGTCCGACCCAAACGGCGCAAGAGGGCGCGGGGATTCGCAGCCGTCTGTTGCTTGCGCCCCAAGAGCTTTGGAATGGAGCGAACTTGAATGGGCATCTGACCTTGACCCAACTGTGGGGAAGGAAAGCCGGCGCTGGGCTCAACATCCTTGGAAAGGTCGGCATGTCGACGCGCCTCGGATCGAAAGCGACAGCGGCAGTGAGCTATGACTATGCCCAGGATTCACTCAACACGGCGCTCACAGGTCGACATCGTTTGGGAACGGACCTGTTTGTAGACTTGAGCAAGTTTTCGCTCAACCTCTTCGCGTCGAAGAGCCTCGACATCGACAGCTATAGCATTTTTGCCGATGGTTCCTACTACGTAAGCCCTCAATGGAGGCTCGGGGCGTCACTGTCTACCGACCGCTACCTAAAATCGATCATCAACGAGCACACGCTCATCCTCGGCTACCGCCTCGGCACCCGAGAGCTGGGGATCACCTACTCACTGACCACCAAGCGGTTCGGATTTGAAATACTGAATGTCCCTATTCGGTAGCGCGGCCGCCATTGCCGGGCTCGTTGGCGGTTTCGGGCAGTTCGGCTTTGGACATGTCCATGAACTCGCAACGTTCCACGTGGGCCCAGCCTTTTTCAGAGCCAAAGCGCCGGGCGGTTTTGATATATTGCTTGGTCCCGAACGGACCGGGTTCGTTGTAACTCAACAGTCACGCTACGCGAAGACACTGGAGATGCGAGGAGCACCTCGGTCACCTTACCGAATTCACTTCGAGACGGCCAGCCTCGGCTTCTCCCTTCAATACGGGCGGGGCGGGATCGAGATGGCAGCAAAGAGCGTTCCTGCGCCCTTTATCAGTTGGTCCGACGGAACAGTCGGTCCCGGGGTTCCATCGGCGGTGAGCAGCTGGGCGCTGCTGTCGTGGGCTGAAGCGAGGCCGCCGATTTTGCTGTGCTTTGCATCCGCTCCGGCAAGCGTGACGGCGATAGAAGAGTCAGACGGTTTTCGGCTCGTGTGCAAGGAGTATGCCGGGTCTGTCCGAGTGCGGCTGCCATTCGGGAGCGAGAGCCTCGCAACCATACGGGCCGCAGATTTCGGTGAGGCGATCGCAAAGCTGAAGCCGCGAATGGCCGAGATGGCCAGACCTGCGCCGAGCGTCATCGGAGCTGCCGTCGTGGAGGATGCGCAGGGCCTAACTGCAGTTTGGAAGTTCGATTCGCCGGGGGCGCTCGTACCCATCCCCGCGAACTCGGGTGTGACTGCAGGTTCGCTCAAGATCATTAGCCAAACGGGCGCAGCGTTTGTCGGTGGAGACCGCAGTATGAAACGGTGCGCGGGCGACGAGTTGCGCATACGGTTCATGGCGTCCAAACTCTTTCCAGGCGCCGCTCTTGTTGTTAGCCAGGAACTTCCTGAGGGTGTCGGCCCTCATCTCGTCGACAAGGCGCTTGCTTTCCTTGCGGGGAACGTCGCCGACGTGCGCTTGGTCGACGATCTCCATAAAGCAGACCTCGCCGCCCTGTTTGCCACCGAGCCGATTTCTGGCATTGGATTGCCGTACGCGGCGACGGGGTTCGGCAGTACGGATTCAGCGTCTCGACTGTTGGCTTCCTTGTCCGTTGGAACCAGGCCGAAGTCGGTCGAAGGGTTGCTTGGCAGCATAGATTGGGTAACTTGGCTGCCTGCCGGGGTGGACGCTGCGGAGCGGACAGACGCAGCGGGGTTTATAGCGGTGGCGGGCGGGTTATTGCGAAGCTCGGAGGAAAGGGTCTTGGCGGCTATGGCTAACGCCGGGGCCGCCAACGGGCCGCTGTCCCGCGTTCGACGCTGGCTCTATCCCAATCAGCAGTTGCTCTCGGTTCAGGAACCCGGTTGGTGGTCCGCTCTTCACTCTCCGGTGCGCCTTCTTTCGCCGGGGATGTTCCTCAAAGCCGACGGCGATGGCTTCCTGGTGGAGAGCGATACTCAGGCCACGGAATCCGTGAAGATCGAAGTGCAAAGCGATGCACCGCTCCAAATTCTAGGGTCATCAAACCTCGAGCAGGTATTCATCATCGGTGAGGAGCCCTTCACTGTTAGGGCGCGGCCCGTGGCGCCTGGCCCGTGGAGGCTTAGGCTTGGACGCCGCGTTCCTGGGCGGGCGATCCCCAGGGCGGCCCCAAGTCCGCGTTATAGTGGAGACCCACGTTGATCTTTCGGTCAAGCGCACCTTCGACGATCTGGCGCGCGCATTCGATTAAATTCGCCGCCTCCGCGCCGCCCACATAGAACTCGCTGCCCTCTCCGACCTCGTCGATGATCCCTTCTATCGCGTCGTGGGCATGCTTCAGGCCACGAGTACGGCGGACGATCGCAACCCCTTCCCACATCGTTCGACGCAGACCTCGAAGCACCCCGTCTACGATTCCGCGGCCAACTACCGGCACCGAGGGCGTCGCGGCTTCACCCGGGGCGGAGGCGGCCTGCGAAGAGGCGGCGTGGTCGGCTGCGGACCATCCAAACACGACGGCTTCTAGGAGGCTGTTGCTCGCTAGACGGTTTGCTCCGTGCACGCCGGTGCAGGTGACCTCGCCTGCCGCATACAGCCCCTCGATAGAGGTTTGGCCATTCAGGTCCGTCTTCACGCCTCCGCATTGGTAGTGGGCAGCAGGAACGACCGGAATCGGGTCGCGTGCGACGTCGATTCCCAATCCGGCCAGCGTCTCGGAAATGAAAGGGAATTCGGCTTTGATCTTCTTGGCAGGAATGTGCGTCATGTCGAGGTGAACATACGGCACACCTTCCTTGAGAGTTTCAGCGTGGATCGCTCTCGCGACGATGTCGCGCGGAGCGAGCTCGGCCCTCGGGTCGTAGTCGAGCATGAAGCGCCGGCCGTGTACGGTTCGCAAGATAGCCCCCTCGCCCCGCGCGGCTTCCGAAATCAGAAAACCACGTCGGCTCCGATGGTAAAGCGTGGTGGGATGAAATTGGATGAACTCCATATTTTCGATCTTCGCCCCCACGGCTGCGGCGAGGCCGATACCGTCGCCCGTCGCGATAGGCGGGTTGGTGGTGAACCTGTAGACTTGGCAACAGCTGCCGGTAGCCAAACAGGTCGAGCGGCTGACGATCCGCATCGGGTCCCAATCCTTCTTGCGGACGACTGCGCCGGTGCACCTGCCATCTGCCATTTCGAGGGCCTCGCAAAATGCGTAGTCGAGGACCCGAATTCGCTTTTCGTTCATCGTGGCCGACGTTAGCGCCCGCTCGATCTCCCAGCCCGTTTGGTCTGCCCTGCGGACGATGCGGTTGCGGCTATGCCCGCCCTCGCGACCCAGGCTTAGGCCGCCTTCGTCGAGATCGAATTGGGCACCGATGTCGATGAGCCACTCCAGCCGGTCCTCCGCATGGCGGACGAGGAATTGCACTGCCGTCGGATCGCATAGCCCGGCTCCGGCGATAAGAGTGTCCTCTACATGGAGTAGTAACGAGTCGTCTTCGCCCACAGCCGCGGCCATGCCACCTTGGGCGTAGCTGGTGTTGCTATCAGAAAGCTCGGATTTCGTGACTATGATGACGCGGCCGTGCGGCGCACATCTGAGGGCGAACGTCAACCCCGCGATGCCGCTGCCGATCACCAAGAAATCGCATTCGAGCGTTTCCATACTCAATCTTCACTATAGTGCGCCAGCACAGCGAACTCCTGCGTGAAGGAAACGTCGCGCACCATGCAGTTCTGAGGAACCTTGATATGCGCAGGCGAGAAGTTGAGGATGCGGCGCACGCCTCCTTCGATTACCAGATCTGCAGCCTGCTGAGCGGCCGGGCCCGGGACCGTCAGGACGGCGATCTTCGCATTGAGCGCAGGCAGCAGGGCGTGCATGCCGGCTGCATCGCGCACAACCAGCCCACTCACGGGTGTGCCGACGACGTTGGGGTCGTTATCGAAGATGCCCGCGACCTCGAATCCGTACTCGGCGAGGCCGGGGTAGGCCACCAAAGCCTGGCCAAGCCGCCCCGCCCCGATGATAACGACGCGCTGGGTTCGGTCCAGCTTGAGAACTCTCCCTATGTGCTTGCGCAGTCGCACAACTTCGTAGCCGACACCCGGCTTGCCGACCTCGCCGAAATGGCTCAGGTCCTTGCGAACTTGAGACGCCGAAATGCCGCAGCGATCCTCGATCATGGAGCTGTTTATGAACACGATGCCGTGCTTCTGGACATCTCCGAGCACGCTAAAGTAAGTGGCGAGGCGCGCAAGGGTTGGGACCGGGGCTTTGGAATTGCCTTGCATCCGGAGTCGGATTCTACCTGCCGGGTAGAATCCGATTCCCCGGGCGGTTAGCTCAGCTGGCAGAGCACTACAATGACACTGTAGGGGTCACTGGTTCAAGTCCAGTACCGCCCACCACCTTCAAATGAACCTGACTGTAGTAGATTCGGTTCCTAAGATTGGTTCCTAAACCAAACGGCTTCCCGTGCTAGTAAACAAGTCGGGCTCGGATCTCAAAACCCAGCGGTGAGGAGACTCTCAACCACGGTTCACGCTTCATAGTAGTTCCATGAAGATCGGAGAACTCGTGAAAGAGGCCGGAATCAGCGTCAGCACCGTGCGCTTCTACGAAGCTCAGGGCCTGATGCCCAAGCCCCAAACGCGGGAAAGCGGCTACCGAGAGTACGAACAAGCCGACCTCGAACGCCTCCGTCTGATCGTCGCCGCCAAGAGACAGCGCTTCCCGCTCAAGCTCATTCGCACTGCGCTCGATGCACTCGACCAAGAGCCCGTGCCGTGCCAAGAAATCGCGAGCCTCGTCAGGGAGCGCATCAAGACCATCGGTCGTGAGATCCGCGACCTCCAGCGCCTGCAAGCCCACCCAGAGGGACAACTCATGGCGTGGGAACGGGGCACCCTACCGAAAGCCGAATGCCTCTGCGCGATCTTGCAAACGGACGCGCTACAACCAAGATAGGAGAAAAGAAATGGCAAAGATTGAAGTATTCATCGCCGGATGTCCCCTCTGCGACGAGGCCGTCCGAACCGTCAAAGAAACCGCGTGCCCGAATTGTGAGATCACGGTCTACGACCTTCGCGAGGGTTGCGAAATTATGGAGTGCCGTGAAAAGGCGAGGGCCTACGGCGTGACCCGCGTTGTGGTTGGCAAACTCTACTCGTGCTGCGAAGGGAGCAAGGTCAAGGCCACCGATCTTTGGGCCGCGGGAGTTGGACTAGGCTAATTGAACATGAATCTCCTCACCGTCAAACTCCAAGCCCAAAACCACCTTCGAAACCCTCGACACGAGAGTCCGGCTATCCACGAATATAGCGAAAGGAACCTCGACCCCCTGCGCCTTATTCTCGCAGCCAAGCGTCAAAGATTCCCGCACCCGCCCTGCGATGGGCTGGGCAGTACTGGAGGGCAAAAGCGATTCGTTAGAACGCCGACGAGCCTTATTTCTAGCGTCGTCGGGATCAGGCGCAGTATATGGCACAACAGCAAGAAGAGAGAGGTAACTTCGATGCAATGGACCTGACGTTTGAGACCCAAGGCATTGACCACGTGGCGCTCGGGGTGTCAGATCCACTAAGGGCAGCCAAGTGGTATTACGAGGTGCTCGGTCTAAAACGGCTTCACGAGAACGTCTGGGGAAAGTTTCCCGTTGTAATCGGAGCCGGGAGTACATCGATCGCTCTCTTCCCCATCCGGTGCGAGTGCGAGCCCCCGCCGGGCGCCAAACAATCGCGATGCGGCATCTTGCATTCAGGGTCGATGGGCCCAATTTCACCAAGGCCCAGGAGACGCTGCGGAGCCGCATGATCACCTTCGAGTTCCAAGACCACGCAATCTCGCACTCGATCTACTTCTCGGATCATGGTCACAAGCTGGAGGTCACCACGTATGATCTCGAGCCCGACGAGAACTGATCGCACATCAAGCGACATCGTATGCGCCATTGGGAGTGACGCGAAGTAAGATGCTCCGCTGATGCGCCCGGGATCAGCACCACCACGTTCGCGCCAACTATCAGATGCTAAGAAACTGAAACTCGAAGGCTACACCGTCTGTTCCCCGAAGTCGCTTCCGAAGGCCACACCTTCCTCTGGTACGACGCGACACCGCGACCAAAATTGTTGCAATGACCTGGCACTCAAACGTTTGGGCCCAAAGCCAATCTGGTTGTTAGATCATAGGCAGTCTCCTTCAAAGCGTGTTTGGAGAACACTCGTTCATACTTCAAATGGACCCACCCATGTCATCGATACTAATTCTGCCCGATGGAATGAGGATCGACATCGAACCCGAGGAAACGATTCTTCAAGCTTGCAAGCGCGCGGGAATGCCGATCACTTGTGTATGTGGAGGCAGGGCACGCTGCTCGACCTGTCGCGTGCTTGTCCTCGAAGGACTGCATCATTGCGAACCACGGACGGTAAAAGAGTGCGCAATGGCCGAACGGCTCGGCTTCGGCCCCGAGCTTCGTCTCGCGTGCCAAACGAGGGTGCGTGGAGAGATACGCCTCCGTCGTTTGGTTCTCGACGCCGAGGATATCGAACTCACGAATCAGACACGAGAAGGCGCAGTTGCAACGCACATTGGTGACGAGCGGCTTGTCGCGGTGATGTTTACGGACATTCGGGACTTCACCTCGATGGCCGACGCGCTACCCCCATACGATGTCATACACTTCTTGAACCGCTTCTTTCGGGAGATGAGCCAAGCTATTGAAAGCCACGGAGGGGTGGTGAGCAATGTCATTGGCGACGGCATGCTTTCGGTTTTCGACCTGGAATGCACACCGGCGGCCAGCGTTATTGCCGCCGGATTGGACATGCTCTCTAGGGTGGACGGCTCGCTCTCCGCGTATGTGCGATGCATCTACGGGCGCGAGCTGCGAGTCGGCTTGGGGGCACACTGCGGGGAGGTGATTATCGGTCGCCTGGCAGGCTCCACTGCTCTCGCCGCCATTGGAGACACTGTGAATGTGGCGAGCCGCATTGAGGCGGCGAACAAGCAGCTCGGAACACGTTTTCTTATATCTTCTGATCTGCACTCCTTGGCCAAGTCTCAAATACGGACTCGACGGCATTGCGGCGTGAACTTGCCCGGAAAATCTGGAAGCTGCGTACTTTGTGAGGTCAAGGGCTGGCGAAAGGGCTACCCTCGCCATAGTGATTCATCGGTAGCATTGCTTGTGTGAGAGGGGCCCTCAGTTACAGTTCCACGGGAATGGCCGGATCGAAGCAAACTAACTCCACGTTGTTGCCCTCAGGGTCCCGTACGTACAGGGAGCGCCATTGCACCCAACAGTGCTCGGCCGTTTTAACGTGAAGTCCAAGCGCTTCGAGGCGGGCCCTTTCCGGCTCGAAATCCGCAAGGTCGATGCTGAACGCGATGTGATCTACGGTGCTGTGGTGGCCGTCGGGTGGATTCTCGTCTCTGCGGAATAGAGCGAGAATCTGGGTGTGTCCCGCTTGACCTGCTGCAACTTTGAAAAATGCCGAAGTCGGAAAACGGCGCATGAGCTGCAACCCGATAAGATTTTCATAGAACGCATGCATCTGGTCCAGGTCGCGTACCTTGAAGGCAACTTCCCGGATCGCTTTAATCTTACACTCGGCCTCTGGAAACCAATACTCCACGAGGTTATCGTCAAGGTCATAGAAGTAGTAGGATTCGCCCTTCATGCGTCCCTCCCACTTCTCCGGACCATAAACTGTTAAGCCGTGATGACGCGCATTGTCCAGAAATGCCCCAAGTGATCCTGGGCGGGCCTGAAGGGCATAGTGAATAGGGCCGAAGCGCTGACCCTCCGGTCGAGGTGAATGCTGCTCATAAAGCAAGGTCCCGTTCCTTAGCCCGAGCCACTGCGGGTTGTCCTTCGAGGCGGTAGCGAAACCGGCCCACTCGTCGTTGGGCTCGTATAGCTGAGTTAGCCCCACAACATCGCGGTAAAAGGTCGCGGCTCGAAGGACACCCTTTACAACAAGGACTATTTCGTGAATACCAGCCGAATAGCTCGGAGTTTCCATATCAGATGTCCACGTAAATCTCTCGGATGTTGCCTTCCGTATCTCTGAAGAACAACGTCATGCGCCCGTAATCATGGCACGTGACGGCTCCAGCACTTCGACCCCTTTGGTTTAGTCGCAGGCACGTCAGTATCTCAGCAAGATGAGGCCATTCCTCGTGGACCCCCTCTCATAACCTCGACCACAGGTTGCGGCTGTAGTGGTCTCTTAGGTTCAAAATCGGTCTGTTCGAACCATTCAGACGAGCAAGCAACGACATTACACTGTAGGGGTCACTGGTTCAAGTCCAGTACCGCC
>JBPCLO010000052.1:0-66918 GCA_051003155.1 Fimbriimonadales bacterium
GTGGCGGCGCCTTCGACGTGTTCTCCATCGACATGGCCGATGTGTTCCTGAATGGTTCCGGCAATCTGGTAACCTTCACCGGAATCCATTCTGACTTGTCGGTCACTGTCAACGTCATTGGCCTAACCAATGGATCGACGCTCGATACCTACGCGCTTACAGGCATGACCGATCTCATCGCGTTGGAGATCCTGGATGCCGACCTCGTAGGTAACGCACTCCAGATCGACAATCTGACTACCGTGCCGGAACCCGCCACACTGGCTGTCCTCGCCCTCGGCGTTGCAGCCTTGGCTCTCCGCCGCCGCAGATAGCTACTTCTGCCTAATTAAAGAAGCGGTGCCGACAAATCGGCGCCGCTTCTTCCCATCTATATGAAGATCGAGGCGAGGGCCGGATTTTAACCGACGACCTGCTATTTAGCAGTTGCTCAACAAGCGGGGCGGGTCAACCTCCATCCCGAGAGTCAAACCGCCTTGTAACGTTACGGAAGGCGCGTGCGGGATTCGAACGGACCGCTGATTCATGACGCGACGCTCCAGGACACGAGCTGGTCGCTCCGCATTCTCTAGGGCATTTTCCAGAAGTAAGGAGGTTCTCAACCTATCCGGACCGCCTTTGGGGTCCTACATTGTGGCTCCCTTCCCCGAACACACAGACCCTGAGGGCTCGCTGCAAGACCTCGACATTGCCCGGAGTCCTCAAGTCGGTCTCGTTGCCGTCAAGTTGGATGGGCAAAGAAGGTTCAGTGCCGATCCGGAAAGACGCTCCTTGATAAACCTTGACATCCTCATCCCGCTGGAGTTGGCCCCAAAGCCCATACCAAATAAGTCGCACCAAGCCCCATCTGGTCAGCCGTTCATTGACGAGAAGCTCCATCTTTCCATCGTCCGCACACGAATCTGTGAGCAACTTCAGATGAGTAGTGCCCCAAAAGTTCGCGAGCGTCGAGGCTTCAGCGTGGTGCGGGCTCACCTCCTTTCCGTCTACTTCCACTTGTAGTTGATAAAGCGGCGCTCCAGTCTGCCGTAAGAGACTGACGACGTAGGCCAGTCGTCCAAGTCTCTTCTTGGATCCGTCACCGGTCTGGGTAACGAAACGCTCTGTCGCTCCGATCCCCATCCCAAGAACGAAGTAGTGTTCGTCGATCCGGCCCACGTCGATTTCCCGCACCGCGCCGGCTCGAAGCGCTTTCACCGCAGCCTGGATCTCGCTCGGAATTCCGAGAACTTCTGCGATAAGGTTGGCCGTTCCCATGGGTACGATCGACACGAGCAAGTCACGCCGTCCGCTCTTCATCACCGCGTTGACCACTTTGGCCACCGTCCCGTCGCCGCCGCAAGCGCACAAATGATCTATCCCTTCGTTAATCGCCTCTGCAGCTGCTTCTTCGGCGGTCCTTTGGTCTCCGGCCTCTAACACACGGTAGGCGAGCCCGGAGTCGACGAAGGCCCTCTCGATCTCGCCTCGCCTGTTCTGGCCGGCGCCGGCCTTTACGTTCAAGATCACTGCAATCTGCGATGTCATCGTACTATTGACCAGTCACTGCGAGGGTTCGATGCTTTGTTCTGTTAGACCCGCAGCCGAAGTGATGACTCCCGGCAAAGGCGGGGAATACTCAGGATCGATTGCAAACACCCTCGACCCACTGAAGATGAAGAAGTGAAAACTGAAAAAGCGTTACCTAACATGCTGCCCGGTTGGGTCTGCGGTCAGTTCAGATCGACAAAGGTCGCGGCCGTACCTGTCCGGTAACCCGCCTGAAAATTGCCTCTTATCTGCGCCTCGCCGACCTGTTGAGAGTCGCCTACCCCTTTGATCTGTTATTGAACGGCGCCCGCGGGATTGACGTCTACCCAGATCCCGGCGGTGCTGCTCCAGACACCCGCTCGGCTAACGCACACCGAAAACGCCATAGCCGCCTTGCAAGCCATTGCTAAGGCCGTCGACCGAAGAAAACATCGCGCCGGCGGGATGCAACGAGATCCCTGACCATTGCGCGCTCGCCAATCCCACCGCAAACAACGAAGAAAATAGTGCGAAACCTCTGTCGAACGCCACAAGCGCAGCAAATCCCAATGAACCGGGTGGCATAGTGCTGACTCCGGACCCCTCGGGAGTGCCCAACGCAAAACACTGTCACATCCTTGAATAGCTCCTCTTAGGTGTAGTTGGAGGTGTAGTAAGTCGACGACCGCGAACGCCCTACCGATAATAAAAACATGGAGCCGACGGCCGGATTCGAACCGGCGACCTGCTGTTTACGAATTGGCGGGCGGTGTGTTCATAATCGTTCATACAATCGTTTTTTGAGTTCAAAATCGCCGCCGTCTTTTCATAGCCGTTCGCTGTATGCCATAATGATACTTCACATAAGGCATACAATAAGGTATACAAAATAGACGATGGGAAAAAAGCGAAGTAGGCACGGCTGGACAACATCGAAGTTCCGTGACGGCTACCAGGCGCGAGTGACTCTCAAAGGTCGTTACAATGAAGCTGGAAACCCGAAGCGGAAGGCATTCTACGCAAAAACGAAAGCAGAGGCGGATCGCAGAGCGCGAGAATTCCTGCAGCAGTTCGAAAGAGGGAGTTCGATATTAGGCGGGAGCGCTACCACGGTCACTCAATGGTTCGACTACTGGCTAAGGACGTTCATCGAGCCTCCAAATCGCGAGCCCAAGACGTACCGCAGTTACGAGGGATATGTGAGGTTGTACGTCAATCCGATGCTTGGCCGAGTTCGCCTCCGCGATTTATCCACGGCTCAAGTGAAGGAGCTCATGAATTCGGCGGCAAAGGGCGGCCTAGGGCCCTACTCGTTGCGGAACCTCCGAGCGACGCTGCGAGCTGGATTACAACAGGCATTTATCGAAGAGCACGTCTTGCAAAACGCGGCCGCGAGGATCAAGGCTCCGAAGATCGAAAGAAGTGAACCTGTGCACCTCGAGGCCGAGCAAGTGGTCCGCTTCCTCGATAGCGTCAAGGTTCACCCGCTAGGGCCGCTGTTCGCGTTCGCATTGCATACCGGTGCAAGGGTAGGCGAGGCTACCGGTCTTCGTTTTGAAGACGTCGACTTCGCTGCCGAAAAGGTTTCTATCCGTGTTCAGCTCCAGCGAATAAACGGGAAACTCGTTCACAAGAGCCTAAAGAGCCTTTCAGCCCGCCGTACCAATCACCTCGTCCCCGAGGCCGTCGAAGCGCTGCAGGCGGCCAAGGTTTCCCAGATGATCAACGGTTACGACAATCCGCTGGGGCTCGTCTTTCTGAATCCCGAAGGAAGGCCCCTCGATCCTAAATACGTCGACAAGAAGCTAAAGACCGCCCTCACTGCCGCGGGGCTACCGCCCCTCGGCTTCCATAAGTTGCGCCATACGGCGGCCACACTCATGCTAGCCGAAGGCGGTGATCTGCACGCGGTAAAGAACGTTCTCGGCCATAGCCAAATATCCCTAACGACAGATCTTTACGGGCACCCGGACCACGAAGCCAACCAGAAGGCAGTGGAACGACTAGCCAATGCATTCCGGCGGAAGCGTGGGTAGCGTCACCCTGCTTTCCGGTGATTCCTCGCACGCGTTTTTTATAAAGGGCATCTCACTGAAGGGCGATTCGTGGCATGAATAAGGGCGAACGGCTATGAACGCCACTTTTGACCCTTCAGAATCGCGGGCTACAGATGGTGTCTTCCCACCTTGGATGGACCTCTACGGCGATCGCAGGGCCGTCGGCTTAGCCTTTCCGCGTTGAGGCACGGCGCAATCTCCACAGGATCGGGCGAATAGAGTGGCGCGAGAATTCACTTGGACACAACAAAGCGGCAAGCCGCAAGCGAACGCGAAAGGATAGTCGTGTGCTCTATCAGGCGAATAGTCCTCTGCCTCGAAAAAGGCAGTAAGAAACCACCGCACCGACCATAGTCACGATCCTTCTTGCTGAGATAGGCGTTTGTCATCTTCATGGAGTTGGGTGTTTTGGATCTCCTCGATTCGGTCACAGGGGCCCACCACGGTGGCGGAATCAGGAGTACCCGTCCACTGCACTCTGTAGCCGCCGCCCACGACTCCGAGCTGTCGGCCCGAGAATACGCCGACGGTGTAAGAGAAACTTACGAGCGGCGGATTAAGGTCGGTAAAGACCCATTGCGCGGAGCAGGTGCTGACAAGCGCCGCGGCAATTGTTAAACCGCAAACATTGCGAAGGCCCAGCATGCCTGGAACGGCGATGGCTACGGCGCACTCTGACATTGTCTAATTCTTCTCCTGTATCTCGTGCATTTCAACGCGCTTTGCGGTATACTCTTTGGAGAGGCAATAAAAGGTGATCCTCAAAGCGAGTATGCGCCCGTTCCTCATCGGAGCTTTCGCGACCGTGATTCCGCTGGCGCTCGCCCGATTCTCCCTCCCCCTCCCCGCCCCTACGGAGCTTGCGCCCGCATCGCCCACAGCATACTGGCTGAAAGATGTGGCCGGCTCGCGAATCTCAATGCCGGTTACCGATTCGAGGGGCTTGCACATCCCGAAAGCTCGAACTTATCTATTGGTACTGCTCACCTGCAACGAGTGTTCTTCACGGTCACCGGAGCCAACCGAGTTCTTGGTTCGAGGGACCGACGTACCGGTGATCCTCTCGTTTAGCGAGCAGATTGACGAGGTTCCTCCCAAACTAAGGGAGAGCCAAGACGTCTTCCTTGTCGCTGGTAAGGATTCGGAGTTCCTGCCCGTAGAGTGGCGATGGAGCGCGCCGCAAGCCTTCGTCGTGCGGCATGGCAAGATAACCGAAACTCCCGGTGACCACGAGTCACTCGATGCGTTTATCCAGCGTATTAGGCTGGCTATCGGAGGTCATCATGCGACCGAATGATCTTCGACGAGCGTTTACGCTCCTCGAAACGCTCTCGGTAGTGGCGATCATCGCCGCTTTGACGGCCATCATCACGCCGATCTACAGCGCGGCGATCCTTGGAGCAAAGACGCAGAGTTCGATTCAGAGACTTCGACAGTTCCATGTGGCTATCTCGTTATATCAAAGCCAGTGGGACTTCAAGGGATACGACTCGGTCGAGGCTTTGGCCCTGCCCGATGTCGTCGCGTTCACAACCATGTTCCCGCGACATATGTATGGCAGCCCATGCGGCTGGAATCAGGCATTCAGCCCTGATAACGCCAACGTCGGCTGGGCCTACATTTACTCTGAGCCCCTGCCTTGGGGACTCAAAGTATTCCGCCAATACAGGCAGAATTCCGTGCTCGTTATCGACTACCAGTGCAACGGAGGCGCAGTGGGAGTTGCCGATCCGCTTGCGCATAAACGGGTTCTCGGTCTGTTGCTCAGCGGCGAAGTTGTGAACCGATGGACTACTGGAGACGTGTACGCATGGTCGACGTACACGAAGCCTCCCGACCCGTGATCGGAAGAAGGAGAATCATGAGAAAATCGACAATACTTCTAAGGAAGTGCGGTGCAATGCTTCTTGGAATGGCTACCGTTCTATCGTTCGACGCCTACATACAAGTAGCGCTCGCTGACGGCGGCGTCGAGGTGGATCCCGCGAATTGTGAAGGACTGCCGCTGCCCCCACCTCCGAGCGGCACCAATGGACCCGAGTGCACGGCGCGCAATCCCACCTGCACGCCAACCAGGGTTTACACCTCATGGATGAATTACTGTTGCCGCGATACCGCCGCTGGCCGGTGTGTCCAGGTTCAGATTCGTAGGCAGTGCTGCGAGGTCGGCCGCACACACGCCCGGGGATGGGCTTACAGGGAGCTCGCCCCCGATCTGTCCACGACCTGCGATTTCAATAGCTGGCCCGGAGCCTGCTCTTGAGATCGGGCCAGCCCGCCAAACCTTACGGCAACGCCGTTGTACTAAGCGTCGGGTTTCTGGCTCTATTGTTCTTGCTGGTCTGGGCGTATATTAGATTCAGGCCCCCACAATCAGCGGAGACGGTGGCCAGAAAAGGCATGGCCAGGCTGCTGAGCGGGGATTCGGACGGTGTTTATAACCTCCTTTCCAGGGCCGAGGTCGATAACCTTCAGTTGACGCGCGAGCGACTCCGCCGATACGTCACGGAGTATCTCGAACCGCGGATCGCCGGTTTCAAAGCAGATGGAGGCCCTCGAGTCGATACGACCCCATCGAGCGGCACCGTTACTGTGGATCAAATGATGAAGCACTCCGATGGCCGCGCTTTCCTTCTAACGCTGCAAGCTAGCCCAGTTGGAAGGCAGGACGCTCAGTTAAACGCATTCGTAGCGAATACCTATCTTTCCGTTCACTGGTCCAAGCTTGCCCCAGGGCAGTCTATTCCGCCTGCCCGTGAGCGGCGCAAAGCCTGGATCGAAACTGCGAAAGCTGATCGGGGCCAGCTTGAATCGATCGGCATTCCAGGCTTCCTGGGCGTGAACAACGATTATCGCACTTGGGGCGATTGGATCGAGCACAACGAAGAAGCATTGGGTCCAAATGTGGGATTTGGCAAAGGGGTGCCAATTCGATGAACGACTTTGCGCGGGT
Organism: Fimbriimonadales bacterium; assembly: GCA_051003155.1. GTDB lineage: Bacteria > Armatimonadota > Fimbriimonadia > Fimbriimonadales > ATM1 > JACDEQ01. The sequence goes on from JBPCLO010000052.1 coordinate 6,520, forward strand.
GAGGAAATTCGTGAAATGATCGAGACTATCCCGACGTTAGTCGTGGAAACCGAGGGAGCGGTCGACACGGGCCTTCGCATGGTTCTGGAGTGGGTGCCTCAAGTTTTTCGCGAGAGACTCTGGGCCGTTCTCGATTTCAACTACGCCCGTTTTCTAGATGGTTACGGACCTCTCGATTTGCCGTTCGTAGACGATGATACAATTCGAGAGATATCGTGGGCCGAGATAACGTTGGCTTCCACGATCGTATTTCAACCGCAGGACTTTGAGTTTGGCTGCCTGAAGGCGGGGCATCGTTATAGAGGGGCCGAGCGCAGGGAGTCCTTCGAATTGGTGATCGGCGGCCCGTAGGACGCGTTTAGCGTCTTTGCCCATAGGATACTGACCCGGCGAACCGTGCGGACGAAGACGGACGGCGTTTTGACGAGCGCATCGCGATAAACGCGAGTCCTCTCCCTCGAAAAAACGCTGTGAGATACCAGCGAACCCGGCCATAGTCACGATCCTTCTTGCTGAGATAGGCGTTTGTCATTTGCATGGGGTACTCCCTCGTGACCGCTGCCCGGGCCATCGTACCGCGCTCGAACAGACCCGCATGACGATGACTTGGGACGGCACGAACTACTGGTCGTCCTCCGGAGGCGCGATATACTTCTGATCGAGGGGTCGACCTGCATCATTTAGGAAGACGAGACCAAGCGGGTTCGCGGGCCCGTCGATCAGCTGCGCTGCCTTCGCGGCCTCCAGGACCTCCATAGCTCCGCTAATCGGAAGCGTTCGGCGGCTTGACTGGCTTTTGAGCGGCTTATGGATCAGTTCGCTGCCAGCGCTGAAGCTGAATGGCGATTCGCGGCATCCCTCGGACTGCCTAGTCAACGGACTCCTACAATCAGTATGTCACAGAGAAGATTGATGCCGAATCGCTCTTACAATGAATGAGTCTTGGGCAGCGGCGCGCTAAGCGATTGACGCAAGTGGGTGCAGTCTGCTCTGGGCCACCGGTACGGTACCCGCTCAAGTGCTCGGACGGCGCGAGACCATTTGTGTTGAAGTAACTTCAAAAACCTGCTCGCCTCGCTGGTTGAAAAGCCGCGTGCGCAGACGGATTATTCCGAGAGAGGGTTTCGATTTCGACTCGCGCTTGTCGAGCACTTCGGTCATTCCGCTTAACGTGTCGCCGGGCAAAACGGGCCTTGGCCATTTGAGCGATTCCACCCCAAGGCCGACCCACCCGCCCGCCAACCGCAACGGGCCTGTGACACGAAGCCGCATCGCCAGCGCAGCAGTATGCCATCCGCTGGCAACGAGCTGGCCGAAGATGCTCGCTTTTGCACACTCTTCATCCAAGTGAAACGGCTGGGGGTCGAACCGTTCCGCGAACTCGATAATCTCTTCCTTCGAAATCGTAGCAGAACCGGACTGATATTCGACACCGACCCCCAAATCCTCGAAGTACTTCAGGTTATTCGCGCAACTCATTCGTACAGTGCATAGCAAAAACGGAAAGCGATTACATCGACTTCCCCGAGCCCTCAACACCCATGGCGCAGTAACCGAAATGAATCATAGGTCATTCAAGCCTATCCGGCTTCGCTTAATAGCTCTCCGATTTTCTGCTCCAATTGTTCACCACGGATATTCTTCGCGCGGATTACTCCTTTCGCATCTATAACATAAATCGTTGGCCATCCGCGGACATACCACGCGGAAGCCAAGGGCCATCGGTAGATCCGTCTACGACATTTCGCCAAGTAATCCCGTTCTCCTTCATTATCTTCTGAACGACCGACCGGTCGCCGTCGCTATTGATTCCGATAAAAGCAAAAGGTTTGTCTTTGAGTTTTTCGACCATTTCCTTTTCGTGCGGAATCATGCTTCTACATGGGCCTCACCAAAAGCCCCAAAATACAACCACAGTCACTTTGCCGCGGTAATCGCTGAGATTAAAGGCAACGCCATCCTGATCCGTTGCGCGAAAGTCTGGCGCAGTCGCCCCAACAACCAAGTTGTCCATGGCGAAAATCGCGGCCTTGGCTCTCGCCGCAGCCTTGGTTTTGGGATATTGTCCTATCATGCGCGTCATCACCATCCTGGCGCGATCGCGATCGCCCGTGCCGTCGTATCCTTTATAGAAGGTCCCGACGCGCAACATTACCGCTCCAGATTTTGTTTCATCGTCATTGGAGAAGTGTTCGACTCTCGACAACAACTTTAGGGCTTTATCCGTCGGCGTACCGCTATAAATAATGTACATGGACGCGTTCAGCAGCTTGCTGCTGTCCGAATTCTCCGTAATCAACGCTTCGACGGCGCGAGCCACCGCGTCAGGATTGCGAGCATGCGCCCCAAGCTCAGCTGCGAAGACGAGCGCGTCTTCGGCGGCAGGATCTCCATTTGCTCTTTTCGCAAGATTGAACGCCTTGGGAATGTAATTCGCTGCAGGCCCACTGGTCATGTCGATGGCTTTGCCCTGCTGGGCCTGCGCTAGTAGGGCGGCATGATGAGCGTTTTGGTCCGCGGCGAACGAGGCCTTGAGTTTTTCCAACTCCTTCGCGTAGTCGGTCGCTAATGCGCCGCCCATCAAGAGCACGCTTACGAAAAACAGCATCAATCGGCGCATGGGTTCACCTCCAGAGTGTAATCGCATTCTACATCACGTTCCGTTTTTGCGTTGTGAAAACTTCATGGAATTGGACAGGCAGGGGCTCACGATCAACGGAGAGGCTCGTCCGAGGCAGAACACGATATTCTATACCCCTCGTCTCTCAAGGGCCAAAAGTGGCGTTCATAGAGGTTCGCCGCTATTCATACATAATGAGCATGGGGAAGCCCGCTTCAAAGCGGGCTCGGAGGGAACAATGAAACGATTCTTGATGATTTCGACAGCCGCGGCGGCCCGTGGCGAGATGAGAGTAAAGGCGGGATTCGCGCGTCGCTTGATCGGCGTCCTCGTCTGCGCGTTTGCGCTGGCAACCGCGGGCATGGGGCAGGTCACCGAGGCATGGGCGGCTCGCTACGACGGCCCAGGGAACTTAGACGACTCGGGTGAGGCGTTGGCCCTCGATGCGGCGGGGAACGTTTACGTGACCGGCTCGTCCGAAAGCGCGGAAAACTCCACCACCGAATACGCAACGATCAAGTACGATTCCAACGGCAATCAGCTGTGGGTAGCTCGCTACGACGGCCCAGGAAACTCTTTGGACCAGGCCACCGCCCTGGCCGTGGACGCAGCGGGGAATGTTTACATCTGAGGCATGGCCTATCAATCTGACACCGTTGCCACAATCGTAAATCGCCTGAACACCCGATACCTGCTTCCTTCGATCCAGCGAGAATTCGTTTGGAAGCCAGACCAGGTACTCAGTCTCTTTGATTCGATCCTCCAAGGGCTGCCAATCAGCTCCTTCCTCTTTTGGGAGTTGAAGGAAGAGAACCGAGACAAGTGGGAAACCTATTCCTTCGTGCAGGACTATACGCAAGAAGGGACACACAATAGAGTCGCGAACACGGACGGGATTCAGCAACTGACGCTCATCGTTGATGGGCAGCAAAGATTAACCTCCTTCCTGATCGGCCTGAAGGGGTCATACACGCTTCGACAAAAACACGGGCGGAGGGATAATCCGGATGCATACAAGAAGCAGAAGCTGTACCTGAATCTCCTTCATGATCCCCGTCTTTCCGATGATGACGAAGACGACGAGGTGGGGATTCGATACGGGCTGCGGTTTGCGGAAAGCCAGCCAAAGAACCAGGTGGGTGAGCATTGGATCAAAGTCGGTCGGATTTTAAACTGCGATAGCCAGGAGAAGTTTGACGAGCTCCTCGCCGCAGAGGAAGAAGCTATGGATAGCACTCTCAGGAGCGACGTAAAGCTTTTGCAGCGGAACCTCGAAGCTTTATATCGCGCAATTTGGAAAGACCAAGGAATCGCCTATTACACTGAGCACAACCAAGACCATGATCGAGTCCTGAAAATTTTCATCAGGGCAAATGAGGGCGGCACCAAACTCAGTAAGTCCGACCTTCTCATGTCGATGGTGATCTCTAAGTGGGACCGCGTGAACGCCAGGACCGAAATCTTAAGCTGCGGCGACACCATGGCTTCTCGACTTTACAGTTCGGGGAAGATTGATAAGGACCTCGTTATGAAGGCCTCGCTCGTTCTGTGCGGGCTCCCGGTGCAATACCGGGTCAAGAACTTCACTGCCCAGAACCTGACCTTGATTCAAGACCAGTGGCGAGACATTAAAGCGGCCCTTTTCAATTGTGCCGACTTAGTTCGCTCGTTTGGCATTACGGGCCCAGCGCTTACCAGCACGAATGCATTGATCCCGACTGCCTACTACCTGTTCAAGCACAAAGGGGAATCTCTTCGAGGAACTACCCAATTTGATATCCGCAATGCTTCGGCAATTAGGAGATGGCTCATTTTAATGTTATTGCAAGGGGTGTTTGGGCGGGCATCGGACGGGCTTCTTCACGAGATCCGAGCAATCATCGACAGCCAGTCAGAGGTTAGCGATGATTTTCCTGCGACCGAGATCATCGCACAGTTATCGGCCTCAGGCAAGATGGTCCCGCTGAGTGAGGCCTCCATTGAGAATCTCCTGGCAAAATCGTACAAACGCCCCGAAACCTTCCTTGCGCTCTCGCTCCTCTACGATGAGAATGGTTGGGGGATGATCACCCATCACGTAGACCACATTTTCCCTAGCGGTCTGTTCGACAAAACCAAGATGGCCGACCGCGGCTTGGTTGAAAAGTGGCACGACTTCTTCGACCAGAAAGATCGTCTTGCGAATCTCCAATTGCTTCTCGATCATGAGAACACTGGCAAGTCCGATGACACGTTTGAGAAATGGCTTCAGAAGCGCGATGATGGCTATAAGAGCAAGCACTTAATTCCTGAAGACACCGAGCTTTACCGCTTCGAATCCTTTGTGGAGTTCTTGAAGAGCAGAGAGGATTTGATTCGGGCTCGCTATCGTCAAGTCTTGAATCTATAGCTTCGCGATCAAGTAGGCTACCTTTAGGCGGTGTGCCCTTCGGGAATCCTAAGCGCGCGTGCGCGCGCGACATTGACAACTCATGATCGAAGCTAAAACGTCTATGATCGTTCGGGAAGGAGTCTGGAGGCTTGGCAACTACTGCGGAAAGTACCGGACACTGCGTTTGCGGCGCGGGGTTGTAGAACTGTATAGACGGGCGCATCGATTCCGACATCGCTCTTACAATGAATAAGTCTTGGGCAGCCGCGCCCTAAGCGATTGAAGCAAGTTGGTGCAGTTTGCGCTGGGCCGCCTCACGAGAAGCGACAAGTAGTGCCCCACGGCCAACGGAGAGGCTCGTCCGAGGCAGAACACGATATTCTATACCCCTCGTCTCTCAAGGGCCAAAAGTGGCGTTCATAGACGTTCGCCGCGTTTGCGCAATGCCTTAAAACCGCCTAGCGGGCCATATTCTCGTTGAGATCCACACCGACAAGTCATGGGTCCACCGTGTAAAGAACGCCGGAAGGATCGAATGATACGATTAGCCCGCGAGCCGTCACGCCCCACAGGAGCCCTTCCCTGCCGTCCTGCAGCCGCACGACATCGAAGAGCTTCGGGCAGTACTTGCGCAGTTCCTCCAGCGTATCCGGCGCAGCCTTTCCGAACCGCCTTTTCCGCTGAAGAACCCGCACCACTTCGGGCTTATGCTCACGGAGAAGCTGTAACGCGTCTTCTGTAAGTTCGGGACGAATGAAGACCCGCTCACCATCGAGCGAGAACCGGTAGCCCTGCCGCTGAAGGCGATCGATTAGCCTTTCAACGCTCATAGCTCAGAACTCCCATTATCGTCTTCTTCCCCAAATACCCCCTCACCAAGCGTCACACCGTCACAAACCGTCCGCATCGGTTCATCCAGTGCTATAGGCGTTCGGATAGTGTCAGGATTTTGTGACGTTTGGGGTGCAGACGCGCCCGTATCGGGAAGGGCAAGCGTCACACTTTCGCTGTTCATTTCGTGCTCTACGCGTCCAACGGAGTTCATTCCGTTCGTTTGTGACGTTGTGACGCTTTGAAACGGGGTTTCCAGACAAGAAGAAGGTAAGTAACGAAACGCATCGGCGAAGCCCGCAAGCTTGTAGCCCTTGGCAGTTTCGTCGCCTTCTCTGATTGTTGCCGGTTTTATGCCGTAGCCGTTCAGCTTTCCCGCCAACCAGTTCTGGTTTATTTCCCTGCCTCTGTTTGCGCTGCTCCAAGGCGATTCCTCAAGACTGTTTAGTTTCTCGCAGAGCGTACGCGAGAAGATGCTGTCGGTCTTGAAGATTTCATGGATATCCTCTATCAGCTTGTTCTCAAGCGTTTGAACAGTATCTTCTTCCCCAGCCATGGTAGACGCGCAATTGCGAGCGAGAGCGGGCCAACGACCACCTGCTGCGTCTGCGACGGATGCCAGCGGCTCCCAAACATCGCCCGCGCGATTGTCGGGAAGCCCTTCGCAGTCCAAGCGCAGACTGTCGAGGTTGTCGTGTACCCAGCGAGCCACCTTCCGGCAAGCGTCCTTGAACCGCCCACTGTCGTGACGCGGGCGAAACTTCTTTACGCGCTCGTCACCCGTCTTGCGAACCATCGGAATTATAATGGATCGGTCCTCCACAGTGCCCCATGTATCTTGGTTGTACGCCAGAACCATCGGGGCCCAAACTGCAAGTTGGGCTACGACATACAGCGTGCCCGAATTGATGACTTTCCCCCGAGCCCTGGCCCTCGTTGTCGCTACTGTAACTTCGTCGGCATATGCGACGAGGGCTTGGCTACACTCGGCATCGAGCGTACTAAGCCATCAAACGAAGACGGCGACGACCCATTCCGCGACGAGTAAACACCGCGATAGGCGGCAAGACAAGCTCCTGTTCCAAATCTCGTTGCAGACCAGCACGACCTTTCCGCCATATTCATACCGCGAATCGCAGTCCAGCTTCAGGGATCGACGGCAAACTGATCCGTAAGCCGGGAACGGCTCGCCGGTTTTATGGCCTCGCAGATCCTTCTCCCATTGGGCCAGCGCTTCGATGCTCTTCGCGATTTTGGCTTGTGCGTTAGCAGGCACGCTCTTACCATCGTCGCGCCATTCAACAAGGAAATAATCCCCTTGGTGACAATGCGAAACGCGATCCCCGAGATGATCGCGAGGATTACCACCATCGGACGTTCCAGCAGCGTGACGATGCGTTTTGCCGCAAAAGGGACACACCGGCACAACCCACCGATCCTTTCGCAATACGGCTTGAACAAAGTAGTAGTTACTATCTTCAATCATCAATCACCTCCATTCAATTTGTCGGGTTTGTCGGGTTTGATAGTAAATCCGTAAAACCCGCGCGTGAAGTATTTCTTAAGTGATTTTCCAGTTTTTACTATCAAACCCGTCAAATTGAACCTACCAACCCGACAAAACCCGACAAGAAATTGTCCAAAATCATCAAAAGTCCAAATCATCTTCTGACGTCTCATCACCTAAAATCGGCTCGAAAGCGCCTTTCAGTCGCAAGCCGATACGACAGCGACGCGCCTTCTCGTCTCTGGATTTCGTGTATCCGCGCTCGTCCAAGAGCCTTCCAAGTCGCGTTTCGCTCATGCCATTTTCACCAGAAGCGGCTGCCCAATCACGATAACTCGAATGCAATTCTCCTACCGTCGAAGTCGCCGATTTGTCGATGACCAAACAGTCGTCCATCCAGTCGGTGAGGATATCCTCAGCCTCCTTATATTGCTCGACCGCGCGCGTCACCGCGGCAGGGAACGGCCGGAGCCCTTCTTTCTGCCACAAGAGGCAGCCATCGACGGCCCAACGCAGTATTTGCGGGCCCATGCCCATGATTCGCTCTTTGAACTCAGGGTCGATCGGGTACGTGCGGTTGAACGGTATCTCGACGATTCTGCGCCAGATCGCGTGATCCTGTCCCTTGATTCGCGGCAGGTGATTCGTCGTAAACCAGAGCTTCAATTTGGGCGTAAACACAAAATCGTCGCAGTGCAAGTGCCTTGCTACCATAACGGTGTCGCCGGTTATGCTTTTGATCAATGATTCGCTGAGGCGTCGGCCCTCGTCTGCTTCGGAGGCTAAGACCATACGGGCGCCGACGAGGCCGACGATCTGCGTCCGCTTGTCCGCTTCCCTGGTCACGAGCCACGTGTCCATGCTGGACTCCCTTGCGTAATCGCCGAACGCGGCACAAATGGCATCGATGAAACAGTTCTTGCCGTTCGAGCCTTTGCCGTAAAGCAGGTACATAATCTGCTCGCCTCGACACCCCGTGAGCGAGTAACCGATCGACTTCTGCAAGAATCGCTCGAGCTCTTCGGAACCGTCCATGATGTCGCGCACGAAAGCCGGAAACTCGCCGGCATCGTCAGCAGGCAAATGGGCCAACTGCTTTGTAATCATGTCCCCGGGCTCGCCGTCTCGGATTTCGCCTGTGCGAAGGTCCAAAACACCACCCGGAACGCCCAACAGGAAATCGTCCCTATTGAACTCGTCAGGCAGCGCGTGCATCCCGCCGATCGATTCCGCAAGCGAAAGCATATGGGCAAGCGACGCCGCCGACTCCGACTTCAAGGCGTGCTTGAACATCGCCTTTTTCGCGTCGTCGGATAATGCGTACTTGATCTCATCGTAAATCGATAACGCCGTTTCCTTTCCGCGCTCGATAGCTGTAAAGGTATGGGCCTCCCAGCGGCCGCTCTCGAATATGCCCCAGAGGTTATCCTTCGGCCAGCCGGGGACATAGAGGCACTTGCCCCGCCAGCGGTCCGCGAACCTCGAGGCGTTGCCCATATCCGTCAGGTGATAAGACTCGTCGGAGTCCGCGCCCTCCGCCGGCAGGCCGTTAGCCGGAGCGGTCCTTTCGACGTAGCCTTCGACCACCAACTGCTTGGCCGCAGTCTTGAAGTTCCCACCGTGGCGAGAGAAAGCATAGTAACTGAACTTCGAATAGTAGCCAGGCGGGACGGGCGCATTGCTCGAGAACACATAGAGCCCCGTAACACCATTGCCGCCGAGCGTCGCGCTGATGCCCTTCGCCTTGCCCGGACGCCGCCAATATTCGCGCTCTCCGCGCATGCGTACACGCTGCCAGCCGTCCAGGGCAAGAATATCCTGCCACTGCGCCTGCGCTTCGTACACGTCGCCAGGGCGCCCTGTGCCCACCTTTGTGGACGGCGCTCTTGGCGGTTCGTCGGGCAGATCGGGGTAGGTGGCGGGGTCGAGGGGCTCTCCGGGGTAATAGTCGCAATGCGCGATACCGAGCCGTTCGGGTGGACAGCCCGGCAGGAAGTAAAACCTCGAGGCGTCCTTACAGGCTTCGTCGCCCTCGTTCCCACCGAGAGCCACGGCGAGTTTGCGCCACACCGCCGGCCATTCGGAGGCAGGAACAGGCGAGGACAAAGGGAATATGACGCGCCAACGCGGGTGATCGGCCGTATGGTTGTATGTCGTGTGGCAAACGCGCTCGAGCCCTTCCCAAGCGTCCTCGAAGTGTTCAGGCGTCGCGCCGTCGTCGAAGTCCAGCACTAAGCAGCTGATGGATTCGACATTCTTCGCGCTCCGATGCGGCGTGTTGTACGTCGCCGGCGACCAGAGGGCGATATTACCCTCGCGCACATCGGCTGGAATAACATGCAGCCTCGCAGCGAACGTCTCGAACGTCGAAAGTAATCGCGGCTTCGGCGTTGTGGCCTGAACCGACGGGGCGAAAACGCAGAAGGCGAAACTCATGGTGCCAGCGCTCCCAGTTTGTCGCGCAAGGCCGTTCGCCCCCGGTACAACCGCGACTTCAGCGCCGGCGTCGACATGCCGAGAACGTCCGCCGCCGCCTCGTGAACGGGTTGGAAAGCGGGGAGGAAATAACGCCGCCCCACGTCTTTGCGCGCTTCATCTGCAAGGCCGCCGCCGAAGCGAAGGGCGAGCTTCCGGTATACCTTTGGCCAATCCTTCGCGGGCACTGGGCGCGCGAGGAGGAAGATAACTCGCCATCTCGCGCGGTGAGGCGAGTGGCGGATGGTCGAGTGCTCGATTCGCGTGAGCGCTTCCCATTCTTGCTCGAAGAACTCGGGGCTCATCCCATCGTCGAAGTCCAGGAGGAAGGCGTAAACTTCCTCTACCCCGTCACTTCCCGCCGTCATTCCCTCGTGGTACGTGGCGGGGCTCCAAAGCGGAATGAGCCGCTGCTTAGCCTCTTCGGGATCGCCGTCATGGGCCGACATGGCGTCTTCAAGGAACCGATAGAGGTCCTTTGCTGAGAACACCTCGCGAGCCTTGGGGGTAACGTCCTTGACGTTCTTGAACGTTGAGAACCGCCACCCGTTCGGGGTAGAGTGCTGTTTATCTTGCGGCGGCCCCTCGCCCGGAACATCCGGGCCGGGGCCGTTGTTTTCGTGAGCCATTACCTACCCCCGAGTTCCACCGAGCCAACCTCGACCACTTCCTTTTCGAAGCGTTCGAGTTCCGCAGCGGAGACGCGTACCGCAGATCCAAACCTTACGGTCCGAATCCGTCCCGCGTTGATCAGTTGGTAAGTGGCCGTCTTGCCAAGCGCCAGCTTCGCCGCCACTTCGTTTACCGTGTAGAAATCTTTACCGTCCACCTTCTTAGTCCTTTGAACCGAACACCCTAGCCCGCCCGGGATTGGACGGGATCGTTCCAGTTCGCATACCTAGTGTCGCACTCGGGTAGACTTGTGTAAAGAGGCTGTTTCGTAACAGTTCCGTAACATGAAGCGCGAGGACGCACCCTACTCCAGGAAGTGGCCCGTTTGGTCTGCGGGGTATGAGTTCGCCTACGAATCCCGCCAATGGGTCGATGGGGTCGGTTTCGTCCAGATACCAGGCGTATTCATACGCGGCAAGTCGGGTGGGGAACTAATGGCCTCCTTCCTCGCTCAGGACGATGTATGGCGCGCTAACGAATGGGCCGAGGGGGAAGGACTGATCAAATATTACCAGCCCGATCGGCGGAAGCGTGTGGTTAGGGCCTTCGCCTACTGCGATCCAAATGGCTATATTGAGTTTGCCGACAAGTATGGGCTTTTAGGCTTCGGTCACTACGACGGACCAAACGCGTACGTTAGCGATGAGTTCCCGAACTTCAACCCTGCGGGTGATGAGCCGATAGCCTGGTGGATGTCTGCGCGGAATGATCTGTGTTCTCTTGTTAGGCCCTGGGACTTGGCCGTAGAACTCCAAAGCGCGAAGACCCGGGCGATAGCCAGACCCCTCATAGAAGAACTGGCTGAAGTGCACGGAATAAGACTATCGAGACAGCTTTCGTCTTTCCAGCCGGACGCTTGGGTAAAGAGGGTTGAGGTCTATACAATCGCCACTTTGAACGCCAAGCTGGGCGAACTCGCTAAACCCTACATAAGTCAGGGAAGGGGACACATCTCCCTATATCCGTCAAACTTGCTCGGGGCCATATATGCCATGTTCGCGGACGAGGTTTTAGGTTATGGCCGCCCGCCGAGCCCCTGCCTATCTTGTGGAAGCTACTTCCGCCCGCCGACCCGAAGGCGTCAATACTGTTCGGATCGATGTCGTGTTCGAGCGCATAGAGCCCGCGGGCAATAAGGGTCCCGCCCTGGTCGAACCAGCCCCGTTTTCACCCCATAAGGCATACAATAAGGCATACATCATTTGTCGCCGTTCCACCAATACCTAGTAATTTAGGTTCAAAAACATGGAGCCGACAGCCGGATTCGAACCGGCGACCTGCTGTTTACGAAACAGCTGCTCTACCACTGAGCTACGTCGGCGCGCGAGCGGGAAGTATACCGGTCGAGACGGCTATACTCGCGTTATGAAAGCAAGGGTATCTCTGGTTCTTCTCGCGCTAGTGGGAGCGCTTACGGCCAATGGACAAGCTCCGAAGGACGCGATCGAGATGGTGGGGGCTGCGCAAAGGCAAGCCGTCGTCGAGAAGAAGAATGTATTCGTAGTTTTCGATGCCTCGTGGTGAGGATGGTGCAAGCGGCTGGAGGCCGTATTAGAGCACAAAGACTTCAAGAAGTTGTTCGAGGACAGCTACGTCTTCGTTCGGCTGACCGTGATGGAATCTCCCGATGAGAGGGGCCTCGAGAACCCCCGGGGCATGGACGTGCTGAAGGAGTTGGGCGGCGAAAAGTCCGGGCTCCCTTTCTTCGCCATCAAAGACCCGAAGGGCAAAATCCTGATCGACTCGAAGGCGCCCGTCGAGGGCAAGGCGCCGCAGAACATCGGCTGCCCCGTGAAGCCCGACGAGATCGCCCACTTCATAACAATGCTCAGGCAGACGGCGCCGCGGATGACGAAGGCGGAGCTTGCCAGACTGGAGGCGCACCTGAAGAAGCAAGACGGCGGTTAGTCCGCTTGCCATTCGGGGGCGAGGTCCTGCTCGATACCGAGGTTCTGCAGGATGCGCGCGACGACAGTGTCTGCGAGTTCTTCGACGCTGTTTGGCCGGTAGTACCACGCTGGGGAGGCAGGCAAAATGGTGGCGCCGGCTTCGCAAAGCTGGGACATGTTGCGCAGGTGGATGAGGTTGTACGGCGTGTCGCGGACGACGCAGATGAGTTTGCGGCTCTCTTTGAGGCAGACGTCGGCGGCGCGCGTCGCGAGGTCGTTGCTGATGCCGTTGGCGATGCGGCCAAGCGTTCCCATACTGCACGGAACGATGACCATTCCGTCGTGCCGGAAGGAGCCGCTCGCGGGCGGGGTGAAGTAGTCGCGCTCGTCGAGGAGGCGGATGTTGGGGCATTCTTCACCGAGGAGCTTCATCGCGCTGTATTGTTCGCGTGAGACTTCGAGTCCGAGTTCGGTTCTCGCGACCTGGAACGCCTGGTCGCTGGCGGTCAGGAAGATTTCGGCGTAGTGCTTCGCGGCCTGTCTGAGGAAGCGGACCGCGTAGATCGCCCCGCTCGCACCGGTTATGGAAACCACGAGTCTGCCTGTGTTCACGGGATAGTCTAGCGCGTTTTAGGCTGGAGGCTGCAGACTTCAGACTGGAGTCAGGGGAGGGGCCCAAGGTCGGCTCCAGAGCCTCTCATTCCTGTGGCCGTCTAGGCAGCCACGGGTACTGATTTGTCAAGCCATCGCAGTCCAAACCCATGCGACTCCCGATCGGTTGGCGGACGAAATTGCACCAGATAATTCTTCGAGCGCCTTCTCGCGGTCGCTCGCTTCTATTCGGTCGACGCTCAATCTTAGCGGGCCTACGAAGGCGATGAGCCGTTCGAGCGCGCTTTCGGAATCGAGGTCTGCAAGGTAGGGTACGGCGATTTCCTTCGGAGGGGCCGGCTCAAGTCGCGCTGCCTCGAGCATCGAGCGAACCTCGCCAACGTCCGCGAGCCGAAAGCCGTGGGGCTCATAGGCAGATGCGGGCCGCAGGTCGAGGTACCGGTCAAGCACCTCCTGCGCAGCGGTGGCCCAGCGGTTGCTTTCTCCTGAAGCCCATACTGCGAAGGACAACCGCCCTCCGGGTTTGAGGACGCGTCCAATCTCTCGAAAAGCCTTGGCCGGGTCGGCCGCCAGCATCAACGCCATGCGCGAGACCACGCCATCGAACGAATCGTCCGCAAAGGGCAACACGTCGGACGCCGCGACGGCCGCTCGCTTCGACGGATTGATTATTGCCCTCGCAATGTCGACGCCGACGATGTCCCATTGCTGGGGGTAGACCATGGTTTGCGCTCCGCAGCCGACATCGAGAAGCCTTCCGTGGCAGGACGCAAGGCCGTCGAGAATCGCCTCCGTTACCGGTGCAAACCAAGACTCCACCTGGCCGCCACGCTCGCGCCACCCCTCGCTCACGGCCGTCCAAAACTTCGCTTGCCGCTCGTTCGCGCGGCTACCGTCCGGAAACGTGTAGAGATAGAGCTTCCTGCCACCCTCGATCTCGACGGTCTCCCTGACGAACCTCACAGTTCTCCCAGTGCCAGGGCCGCCGCACCAAGGATGCCGGCGTCCTCGAATTGCTCGGCCTGCACGATTCGCACCGTATCGAATAAGGATGGAATGCTGGTCTGGGCTGCGGCCAACGTGGCTTCCGGCAGGAAGTACCGCCAAGCGTTCGCCACCTGGCCACCGATGGCCACGATCTCGGGAGCGAAAGCGTTGATGGCGCTGCCAATGGCCGTTCCAAGATATCCGCCGTAAACTTCCCATGCGGCGATCGCCGATTCGTTGCCTGTTTGGGCTTCCTCGAAGAGCTGTAGTGGCGATTCGCAGACGATCCCATGGGCAGCCGCGATCTTCAGCAGTCCTTCGGCACCGCAATACGCCTCCAAATGGCCTCGTGCACCGCAGGTGCAGGTTGCGCCGTCTTTTACGATAGTTAGATGGCCGAGCTCGGCCGCGCCGCCCTTGTTGCCGATCAACATCGATGGCCTCGTCAAGCCACCCTGCAGGCAGGCTGGGGAGAGCACGATCCCGCTGCCGACGCCGGTCCCGAGGGTGAGAAGAACGAGTCCGTTCGCGCATGCTTTGCCTGAACCGAATCGGTATTCGCCAAGCGCTGCGAGGTTTGCATCATTGCCGATGGTGATGGGCAGGTCTATCTGTTTGGCAAGTACCGGGGTAAAAGTCACGTCCTCCCAATTTCGGAAATCGCCCTCGACCGTCTCGCCGAAATTCGGCGCCCAATGCACGACACCCTTGATGGCGTCGATGTGTCCCGGGATAGCAATGCCGATCGATTCCGCGCCGATCCCAGCCATGGCCTCCAGGATCGTCCGGACAACGGCTGCCAAGCATGCGTCCGCGCCTTCCCGAGCGTGTGATGGGTTCTCGATTCTGGGGCCGACGATTTCGCCCGCAGCGGATACCGCCGCCGCCCTAACATTCGTCCCGCCCAGATCGACGCCGATAACCACCGGCAAATTGTAGCCGCAGATACAATGGTAGAGTATGGCGATTGCGAACGAAGCCCTCAAAGGGGCGGCCCTGTCTGAAGGATTCGATCTCGCCGGCGTCTGTCCGGCCGTGTCGGCGCCGCATCTCGCCGCATATCTCCAGTGGCTCGCCGAGGGTAGGCACGCAGGCATGGAGTACATGGCGAAGTCGAAGGATTTGCGCAGCGATCCCGGATCCTTGCTGGAGGGAGCGAAGTCGATCCTGGCGGTTGGGCTCAACTACTATCAGGAACCCAAGCGGGGCGGGGCCAAGGTCGCCCGTTACGCGCTGGGCCGCGACTACCACAAAGTCCTCCGGTCCAAGCTTAGACGAATCGGCCTGTGGGCCATGAAGCAGTACCCCGGTCTCGAGGCGCGGCCCTGCGTGGATTCAGCCCCGATTTTGGAGCGCGATTATGCGAACCTCGCCGGCCTGGGCTGGTTCGGAAAGAACACCTGCCTAATCGACAGCAAGCGCGGAAGCTGGTTCTTCATCGGGCTGCTCCTGCTCGATAAGGAATTTGAACCGGATGCATCGGCGATAGGCTCTTGCGGAACATGCCGTTTGTGCATCGACGCATGTCCTACAGGCGCGTTAGTCCTTGGTTATGGCCGCCCGGTCGCCGTTCTGGATTCCTCGCGATGCATCAGCTACCTCACCATCGAGCACAAAGGCCCCTACCGCCAAGAAGAAAGTGACATGTTGCACGGCTGGCTTTTCGGGTGCGACGTTTGCCAGGAGGTATGTCCATTCAACCAAACCCGCCGGAACCAACCCATGCGGGCGCAGCCAACTGCCGAGCCTGACTTCAAAGCTCGGCCAATGAACGAGACGCCCGAGCTGGCTGGCGTGGCCGAAATTTCCGAGGAAAAGTTCGCCGAAGAGTATGCGGGGACCGTGTTTATGCGTGCCGGAGCTGCGCGAATGAGGCGAAATGCCCACGCCCTATTGAATGCGCGCAACCAACGGCCTTAGACTACAGTATTCTAAAAAGCATCCACCAGGAGTAGAAAATTGAATCCCATAAAGCTCGGTATCACCATTTTTGTCGTCGCCATCGTTGCCACGGTTCTGTGGGGGCTTCTCGGAGCCGTTATCAGCCTCAGCTTCAAACTGGCTGTGCTGGCGGCCGTCGGCTTCGTCGTGTACGGCCTCCTAACAGGGAACAAGGCCCTTGGCGGCGGCCGCGGACGCCTTCCGTAGCCTAAGGCAGGAGACTTACGGGGAGCGCCGAACTAGGGACGCATGCTCCTCGCCCTATTGGCTGCCGCCACGGTTCACACCGTTCAGGCGGAAGCCATCGTTCTTCGTGATTCCTACGGCATTCCACATATCTTCGCCCCAGACGTAAAGGGCGCGTTCGAGCAAGCCGGATACGCGGTCGCTGAGGATCGTCTTTGGCAGATGGAGATGAGCCGGCGTTCTGCGCGCGGACAACTGAGCGAACTCCTCGGGCAAGGCGCCGTAAAGGGCGATCTGGAAGCCCTTCGCTTCGGCTATACGAATTCCGAATACGCCGCAATGTTCGCCGAGCTTCCAGAGGGCGCAAAGGCTATATTCCGAAGCTATGCGAAGGGCATCAATCGCCGCATCGAACAGCTAGCGACGTCGGGCAAACTCCCGATGGCCTATGCTGGCGCAGAGCCTCGACCTTGGGATGTGACCGATTCCTTGGCGATCAGCGTCAATCTGATACGCCAGTTCGGCGTCGGCGGAGCGGGCGAGATCAGAAATTTGCTCCTCTACACCTACCTGCGCGACCGCCTAAAGGAGCGAACACCGGCGGCAATTCAAGACATCCTTTGGCAGAACGACTCCGCCTCGATTCCTACGGTGGCCGATTCCGACAATCCGCTAAAGGGAGTGTCGCCGTTTCCCAAGGCTTCCGAGAAGACGCTGGCTTCACACCTGGCCCTCCTGCCCAAGGCGAACCTGCTCGAATTGTTGCCGGCAATTCGCATCGAGGAACAGGTCGAAATGAAAGACCTCGCCGCGCAGCTCGGCGTGCCCAACAAATGGGGGAGCTATGCCATGGTCGTGGGTAAGCATCGCAGCGCGTTCGGTGTGCCTATCCTTCTGAACGGGCCACAAATGGGCTTTAGTGGTCCCAGCGTTATCCACCAAATGAGCATCGAGTGCCCCCATTACACTGCGGTAGGGCTAGATGTGCCGGGGATGCCGGGCGTCCTCGTCGGGCATTCGCCCTACGCGGCTTGGGGTCTGACAAGCGGTATCGCGGACACCGACGACATTTTCTTTGTGCAATTGAATCCCGATAACCCTGGTAAGTACAGACACGGAGGAGCCTGGAAAGATTTTGAAGTGGCCGAAACGTCGATAAAGGTGAAGGGCGCGGAATCGATCACTGCCAAGCGAGAAGTATCAGCATACGGGCCGGTCGTGATCAAGAGCACGTCGACCGGTGTTGCATACGTTCGCAAATCAACTCTTTGGATGTCGGAGGTCGAGAACTCGGCTTATGCGTTATCCATTCCAACGGCAAGGACCATGGCGGACTTTCAAAAAATCTCGCGGCGATTGAGCGCAACCTTTAATTTCTTTGTGGCAACAACACAGGGCGACATCGGCTGGTTTTACTGCGGCCTAATGCCCGTGCGATCTGAAAATGTCGACCCGCGCTTCCCCACTCCAGGCACCGGCCAATTCGATTGGTCAGGGACCATCCCGGGCGACCGGATGCCGTTCGTGATCAATCCAAAGAACGGGGTAATCGCCAACTGGAACAACAAACCCATTAGCTGGTGGCCGAATTTGGATACGCCGGCATGGGGCCGCATTTTCCGTAACGAAGCCATCGTCGACCGCTTGCAACATCGGAAGACAATCTCGTCGCAGAATCTGCAGGAAGTGGCGCGAGAAATCGCCACGAACGGGTTCGAATATAAACACTTCTTGCCGGGCCTGCTCGATTCGCTAAAGGGGCAGCCGCTCAACGCAGCGGAGCTTCAAGCAAAGCAATTTCTCGATAATTGGGATGGTACAGAGCTCGATGGCTCCGTGCAGTCCGTTATTTACGATGGCTGGTTCAACACCTTGCAAGGGGAAATTTTCACGCCGACGCTTGGAACGATGCTCAGCCCGACCACGTTTCGACTGGTGGTTCAGCCAACGCTCGCTTGGAATGCCATACACGGCAAGACGAAGATAGATTACTTGGGAGATAAGCCTGCCGACGAAGTCATTGTAACGGCCTTTCGAAAAGCTGTTTCCGCGCTGGTGCAACGTTTAGGCGCCGACGTAGCGACGTGGCGGTACCGAGCTCCGCGGATCCAATGGAAAGGCCCGCCGGACGTTCTTTACAATGACCGCGGGACCTATACTCAGGTCGTCGAGTTGTGGGACACTCCGCGCGGATTGTTTGTCGCGCCGCCGGGGGTCTCCGAAGATCCAACATCTCCGTTTTTCTCCGACCAGCGCGAGCTCGCCGCTAACTGGGCTTACGCGCCGATGCTCTGGAAGCGAAGCGACCTACCGGCTAGGTAATCGGCTTGAAGTGCGCCGTGAAGTGGCGCAACATCGCTGATTCTTTGACAATTCTCAAACCGCGCGCCATTTCCCTTTCGGCGAATACTTCCGCGAATATTTCGATCAGGTAATTAATATGCGCCTGGGTGTAAACCCGTCGGGGCAGGGCGAGCCGCACAAGCTCTTTGTCGCTCGGAATATCGGCACCGGTAGTCTGATCCTTTTTGCCGAACATCACCGTGCCGATTTCAACTGCGCGAACTCCGCCCTTCGAATAAAGCTCCGCGACCAATCGCTGGGCCGGAAATTGCAGCGAATCGATTTGGGGGTAAAAGCGCTTCGCATCGACGTAAACGGCGTGTCCGCCCGGCGGCTGCACAACATGGATGCCGATTGCCGTGAGGTGGTCTGCCAAGTACCTCGAGCACGCCAGTCTATATTCAAGGTACCGCTCGTCGAGCACCTCTTCCAACCCCGTCGCGAGGGCCTCTAGATCGCGCCCCGCAAGCCCGCCGTAGGTCGGAAATCCCTCGGTCAGAATGAGTAGGTTGCGTGCCTTTTCGGCAAGAACATCGGCATTAAGAGCTAAAAACCCGCCGATATTCCCAAAACCGTCCTTCTTTAGCGACATCGTCGCTCCGTCGGCGTGGCTGAACATCTCCTGCGCTATTTCCTTGGCCGATTTATGCTCGTATCCAGGCTCTCGCAGCTTGATAAAATACGCGTTCTCGGCGAAACGACATGCGTCCAGGAAAAGCGGAATGGCATTTTCGCGAGCAATTTCGGAAACTTCACGAATACTCGCCATGCTCGCCGGCTGGCCGCCACCTGCGTTGTTTGTAACGGTAACCATGATCACCGGAATCGACCGAGCCGCATGTGTCCGTATGTACGCCCGAAGCTTGTGGGGATCCAAATTGCCCTTGAATGGATAGTCGCTGTCGAAATCCTTGGCTTCATCGATTACAAGGTCGTCAGCCGTGGCGCCGCTAAATTCCACATTGGCGCGCGTTGTGTCGAAGTGGTTGTTATTCGGGACGTGCCTGCCCACTCCGCCGATCAATCCAAAGAGAAGTCGCTCGGCGGCGCGCCCCTGATGAACCGGAATGACGTGCTTGAGTCCCGTGATGTCGCGCACAACACTTTCGAATCTGAAGAAACTCCGGCTGCCCGCATAGCTTTCGTCCCCCATCATCATCGCGCCCCACTGGGCGGCGGACATGGCGCTCGTGCCGCTGTCCGTAAGCAGATCGATAAGGATCTTGTCGGCCGGGATCAAGAACGGATTGTAATGAGCTTCGGCGAGAATTTTCTCGCGCTCAGCCTGATCCGTAAAGCCAATGGGCTCCACGACCTTGATCCGAAAGGGCTCGATGATCTCTTTCATCCACTCGGATTATGGCTCGAGCGCTAAGGGCGGTATCTTTGACATCGGGCTTTCGAGTAGACACAGGGCGGTTCCGTCGTCGTCGGGCCTTAAAAGATCGCCTGGCCACTCAGGCGCGGGTTCGCCGGTTCCTACTCGCGGTTGCAAATTCGAGGCTCGAGTTGGACGCCGTGGCCCGTAGCGCGCGCCCTGACCTAGCGCTGCAAGAGGGATTCATTTTCAACAGGCTCCGCACAGATAGTCCACCCCTTCTCCACCGAGATTTCCACAGGCCAATTGTCGGGCAAGTCCGCAAAGCCTGGAGCCTCCGGCGCAATCTACAA
The DNA here is from genome assembly GCA_051003155.1 of Fimbriimonadales bacterium. Classification (GTDB taxonomy): domain Bacteria; phylum Armatimonadota; class Fimbriimonadia; order Fimbriimonadales; family ATM1; genus JACDEQ01. Next base: position 26,625 of record JBPCLO010000052.1, read on the forward strand.
CCTATGGCCGCCGAAACTCCGATATTGGCCGCCACCGGTGTTCCCCATTTAAGCGGGATATAAGAAGAATTCGTTCGGCCTCCCAGCAGTCCGAACCGAGTGATGCGCGGTCCAACCGCGGCAGTTATTAATAACTCGTAGTTCGCGGCGGCCAGGCGAACACATTTGCATCGACCCACAAAATGGGACGATTCCCATCAATGAGGTTCTAACCGATTAGAAGCGCAGCTGGTAATCCACGTTGAGCATCATCCGGTTCCAAAGCTGTCCCTCGACGATGCCGTGCTCCCAGTTAATGCTGCCGAACGCGAAGCTGAAAGTTTGGTTCGGTCCTGGCTTTTGGTCGAAAGCGAATTCGTATTGGTGGCGCGTCCTCCGGCCGTCGAGTGGATTTTCGCCTTGCTCCACTCCATAGGTCAGTTTAATCGGGCTGCCTGACTTGTTGAACATCGACATCGTAACGTTCGCTCGACGTGCAAGGGTGTGTTGCTGAACGTCTTCCAAATCGTTAAACGCGAACTTGAAATTCGTATCGGTGTTAGGAATATAGTCGACCGCCCAGGTTCGTGCCCTCGTAGGCTTCGTCGAGGTGCCCAGTGGGGATCCGATTTCGGCTTGCTCGGTGAAATTATCTGTCGAGTGGATGAGATTGAAATTATCCCCGACTTTATAGCTCAGGTCGAAATCCTGCATCACGAGGTTGCCGCCGTTGGGCAGGGTCCTGACCTTGTAGCCCAAATTCACCTGCAGTCGCTTCTTGCATGTCGGGTCGAGCTTGAACGTGACGAATCGATCCGCGCCGATTATCTGCCCGGGAAGCAGGACATGGCCATATCCGAGTCCGAACAGGCTTCCGAAAATCTTTGTCGAGAAATCTCCCAACCGACGTTCCCGTTGCGGTACACCGAGCTGGGTTTCGCCGTCGTAGCCTAGGTTGATTTTAACCTCCTTGAAAATCCCGAGGTTGAACGGCTTCGGATTAGAAAGCGTGAAATTACCGATTTCACTGGCTCTCTGGCCGTCGACGCCGTTCTCGGTGAACGAGCCGCCCATATTGAACCCGCCCATACTGCCATTGGTCAGCTCCCACTTAAGATTGTGCTTTCCGCCCAGCACGGTGTCCAAATCGTGATGCCAGGTATAGCCCAGCTTCAGGTTGTTCCCGAAATCGTAGGAAAAACCGAGGTTGGTAGCTTCCTGATCCGGCTTGTCCTTGTCGCGTGCGACCTCCACCTGCTCCACGTTGATCCCCAACTTCTTGGTGACTTGCCAGCCCAGCTTATAAGACTGAACATTCTCGTAGCCGCCGTCGGCGAATAAGGTGCGCACTTGCTCCGTCATGAAGCTCAAACTCTTCATAAAATTGGTTTCGTACTTGATCACGTCGGTCTTCCGATCCGGTTTTTCCTTTTCCAAGCCCGCGAACTTCTCTTCCTCGTGCATATAAGACACTTGGCCGGCTTTGCCGAAGTTACGCGTCCCGCGAAAACTCGAAACATTGTTCTGGTAAAGAAGCCCGGTCATCCCGTTCAACTTGTGGTTGTTAAAGTTGAACGCGAGTTGGGTGAATTTGTCGGGAGCATACGAAATCGACGCTTGATGCTTATATCGATGAAGTTCCTCGTCGCCGTTATCCGCGTCGTATAGCAACGCGTCAATCTTGAAATTCTTTATGGAATGGAACTTTAGCTGCAGGTCCTTTTGCTGGTAGCCTACGAGCTGGGACAACAAGTCTCTTTCCGGGTCGCCGATGTCAAAGACTCTATCGAATGAGGCATCGATGTTGCGAACTCCGGCGCTCACTTCGAACCCCTGCCCTTTAACCGACGCCTTCATTCGCTGAACCCCGCCATTTTCCGTGTCGACACCCATTTGGCTCAGCGAAAAATCTGTCTTGGCGCCGAGCTTGCCTGCCAGAGACCATTCGCGCTTGTCGAAGCCTATCTGGTTTCCATAGAAGTTCCGCTCAGCCTCCAAAAGATCGAAAACGCGCAAAAACGTTGGATCGATGTTCATGTGGCGATAATCGAATTTCAACGAGCCCGAGCTCGCCCGCAAGACATCGTTCTTGATCCCGCCGTTGGCCCCAACGATTGCGAGGGTCTCGAACGTAACCGAGGAGGCCTTGGAAGGCGAGCCCTTGAATCGAAGGAAACTCCGGGAGAGGCCTGCCTCGCGATCGAGCCAGGTCTTGTCGTTGTCGTTGGCGGCAGCCGCCGGATCGTACATGCGGAGTACCTGATTAGCAAACGTGTCGCGCTCGGGTCCGGTCAGGTCGCCGAATCTCAAGAACCCCGGGGCGCTGGATCGGTTCCAGAATTCCAGGCCCATGTTTTTGGTGCCATAGGAAAGTGCCGAGGAGCGAAGTGTGTTGCCGTCAAATTCGACAGATTTTTGCGAGTAGGAGGCAAAGACCCTATCCTTCCCTCTTGGAAGGGCGAAACTCATGTCCTTGCGCCCAAAACCGCGTTCCTTGCCCCACTGGTCGCGCTCGCCTTCCGCCAGATCTCCCGCCCTCGCGAACAGTGCGTCGATCTCTTGGGTGGAGTACGCCGCATTAAGCCACGGCGTGTCGAACGACAGGTTGCTCTTCGAGACACCGTTGTGATCCTCTTGAGAAATGCTGCTGCGATCGAACTTTAGGGAGGATTGCCCGAAGCGAAGTGCTCCGCCAAATCCTGTCCGTTCGATTCCGCGCTCTTTTTGATACTGAGCTCGGTCCGTTTCGGCTATGTCTTCAAAGCGCGAGAACGAGTTTCCGATTTTCCGCGAATTAAAGTATAAATCGAAAGCAGCCGATTTAAGGCCGTAATCATGAAACGTGATTTTGCCGCGCCCATCATCGATGGTACGAAAACTATTGGTGAAAGACAAGCCTTTCGGGCTTCCTCCGCTAAAACCAAGGCCCATTCGGTAAATGCCCTTTTCCTTTTCGAGTTGGCTGATTGTTTCCTCAGCGACTCCTCCGGACGTAAGCGCGTCGAAACCCGCGAAGCCCTGATCCACCCTTTGGTATTCAGCGGTGAAGCTCGTACCTGAACCGAGCGCCACCGTCGCCTTTTGGACTATCAGCGAGTCCGTCCCTTCTGTGCCGGCGGTGACTTGCCCTCCATCCGGCGATGCCCCGTCGGCCGCGACGAGTGCGTTCGATCGGCTGCTTACTAAGTACATGCCACTTATGTTCGTGTTCCCCACCAGGAAGTTGTTCTTGATCCCGATGTTTTGCGACTGCATAACGCGGCCATCGACAAATCTCTCGGCGCCCCCCATCCCCATGAGCATCGTCATCGAGCCCTGGCGGCCGAAATTTAGAGTAAGGAGTGGCAAGGCGCTCCCCCCTGAGGACGCCTTGCCATCCGGATCATGCCGGTAACGCACCCTAATCGAGTCGGAGTCCTTTACTTCAATCTTAACGTACAGGACTCCAGATGCGAAATCGACCTCGAAATCGGTACCTTCTTTTAGGCTCTGGCCGCTAATGTCCACCGCGACCGTTCCTCGAATCACATTTCCGTAACGGAGAGGATAGCCCAAACCCCGCTTCACACCAGGCATTACGTCGACGGCTGCCTTGCCTCGGAGCGGTGATCCGACATCTTTGACTCCATCCAGATCGAAAAGTGGCAGCTGTGCGTGCGCAAAAAAAGGCATGCCAATCGCGATTGCGACCGACACGAGCATTCCCTTGCTTCGCGTGCGGTTACCCATTCCGAAATTCGAATCAGCGCCCTACTTGGAGCCGACCGCCTCCTTTATGTCCCTGTTCTGCTCGTTAAGCTTGCGGATGCGATCCCTGAGCTTTTGCGCGGCCGTCGGAAGCACCTTCGGCGAGCCGGCGGGAGCGGTGTTAACCAGAGACCATTCCGCGTCCGTGCCGGGTATTGCATCAAACTGTCTAGGCTCGGGTCGCTCAAAGCGGCCGTCGTCGATGTGCGCATATGTCGTCGGAGGCTTGATCGACCCTTGGCGTGAAACCGGCTGCGCGGTCGGCTTGTTACGGGCGGACGGTCGTGCGACTGGTTTAGTCGCCAGAACTGCGAGCGTTCGCGGCTGCTTTTTCGCAAGCGGCGCCTCCGCCCCCCGGTTCATTCGGGGCGTGCCAGCCGTCACTTTTCTCGCAAGCGGCGCGGCAGCAGGGGACGACAGTTTGGGCAGCTCGACTGTTGGCCCAGGGTCCAGATTAGTTGCAACAAGTGGCAGGTCTGGCTTCGGCGACGGAAGCTGCGTCGGATTGAAAACCGCGAAAAGAAGCGCCGCTGCGGCGCCACAGGTCGCCAGTGCGCCGGCTGCTTGCCATGCGAATCGCCGCCTCCCCACGGTTTTTGTAAGTATGGCTTCGCCGAGCCATGCCGGGGGCTCCGGAGTTTCGGAAGCCAAAAGTGCAGCCTGACTTCTTAGACTGGCGAGAGCTTCGCGTGCTGCCCGGCTTTCCGCCAGATACGCTTCGACCAGTCGCCGTTCCTTCGGCGTGCACTCGCCGTCGACGTATGCGGAAACAAACTCGAACATCTCTTCGTCAAGGTTTTCGCCATGGCCCGACAACTCCAATTCATCCCAAATGTCGTTGTTGTTCATTTTCCTGCTCTAGAGTGTTATTTAGACAGGAATTCGGCGGATTAGTGGCAAGCTAGTCGACAGCGGCGCTGTAGACAGCGCGCAGCACTTCCGACGCCGTGGTGAAGCCTTGCAGAATCTTCTGTCGGCCGTCCTCGAGCATAGTCGTCATGCCTTGCCGGCGGGACGCTCCCGCGATCTCCCCATGCTCAGCGCCGCGGGCTATTGCCGCCCGCATGTCGCCCGAGCCCAGAATCAGTTCAAAAACACCGATTCTGCCCTTGAATCCCGTTCCCCTACACTCGGAACAGCCGACGCCACGCAAAAACGTTCCGTCGATCCTCTGGCCCGGCTCGAAGCCTAGTGAGACGAGTTCATCGTCGGTCGGTGTCAATGGCTCGCGGCAGTTCGGGCAGTTCAACCTAACCAGCCTCTGAGCCATGATCGCCACCGTAACAGCGGACACCAGGTATGGCTGGGCGTTCATGTCGAACATGCGTCCGACCGTTTCGACCGCGTTATTGGTGTGTAAGGTGGTGAGCACCAGGTGGCCGGTGAGGGCGGCCTGTATAGCGATGTCCAGCGATTCTGGATCACGGATTTCTCCCACCATCATCACATCCGGGTCTTGCCTGAGGAAGGTTCGCATAACCTTCGGGAATCCCATCTTCTCCGTGACCTGAACCTGGGTGACACTATCCGCGAACTCGTACTCGATCGGATCTTCCACGGTTACAATGTTGCGCCTGCGGCGGTCGAAACCTTGAAGGCTGGCGTATAAAGTTGAAGTCTTCCCACTTCCGGTGGGACCGGTGACCAGAAGCATTCCATAGGGGCTTTCGAGCGCCTTTGACCACTTCTCCATAACCTCGACCGACATGCCAAGCTTCGCCAAGTCGACGCGCATCGCTGCAGGGTCAAGAATCCTAAGGACAACTTTCTCTCCGTTTAGTGAAGGAATAACCGAGCATCTTGCACTTAATTTGCGAGTCTCGTACTCCATGTCCACTCGGCCGTCTTGTGGCTCTCGACGTTCGTCGATGTGCATGCCGGCCGCCAGTTTGATCCTCGCCAAAACGTTTGCCGCGGTTTCAGGTGGCAACTGGCCATTATCCGTTAGCTCCCCATCCAGGCGAAATCTAATCTTGAGCTGGTCCCGCTCCGGTTGCAGGTGGATGTCGCTCGCCCCGGCCTCGAGCGCGTTCATGAAAATATTGTCCACGATTTGGACGGCGATCGACATCTCTTCGCCACCCATTTCGCGGGCCTTTCCTTGTTCTCGAAGAATGAGGCGGAAGCGTTTCATCGCGCCCCAGTTGGATTTGCTCAGGTCTTGCACGGCTTTATCGGAGCCGAGTGTACCGTTAGCCGCGTGTCAGAATACGACTGTGGAGCTTGTCGCGGATCGGAAGGAGAGGCTCGACCTTTTCCTCAAACGACATTTGCCCAAACACAGCCGGACCAAGCTAGCCGGACACATCGCCGCGGGTCACGTCAGCGTCGACGGCAGCGCCCGAAAGCCGGGATTTCCTCTCGAAAGGGGTATGAAGGTAAATATCGGTCCGATCGAACCGGCTCCTTCGCAAGACCTGTCGCCGGTTCCCATGGAACTCGACTTCGCTTACGAGGACGAACATCTCCTTGTCGTAAATAAGCCTGCTTCCCTAAGCGTGCACCCTTCAGCCACGTCCAATGCTCCGACCCTGGTTCACGCGCTCCTTGCTCGCTCTGGCGAACTCAGCAACGCTGGCGGCGAGTTCAGGCCGGGCATCGTGCACCGGCTCGACAAGGACACGAGTGGGCTGTTGCTGGTTGCAAAGTCCGATTCCGTCCACCGCAAACTCCAACAGGCGATTCAAAGCAGGCAGGTCGCGCGTATCTACCTGGTCTGGGTTAATGGAATCCCCGACCAGGCCGAATTCAGCATTCGCTCCTACCTCGGCCGTCACCCTAAGAACCGCAAGAAGATGGCAGTGGTTCACGAGGCTGCCCCCGATGCCCGATTTGCGATCACACACTGCAGCGTCGTGGGGTCGAAGGGGGGCATAACCGCATTGGAGTGCCGTCTAGAAACCGGCCGAACCCACCAAATTAGAGTACATTTGAGCTCGGTGGGACTGCCTGTGCTCGGCGACCAAGTGTATGGGATCAGATGGCCCGGCCTTGTGCGGCAAGCTCTGCACGCAGCAAGGCTCATCTTAAGGCACCCCGTAACCGGCGCAGAAATTGACGTTCGGGCCGACGTACCGGAAGATTTAAGGGAACTCTAAAGTGCGAAACTGGCGAATCTATAAGCAGTTCTTCCGGTCAAGCCTTCAACGAGAACTCGAGTTTAGGACTAATTTTTTCGCAAAAATTGTACAAAACATCGTCTGGATGATGTTCTTCATCCTCATCCTGAAGGTCATCTATCGGAACACCGACAGCGTAGCTAACTGGTCCGAAGGCAACAGCTATGTTCTCGTTGCTACGGTCTTTCTGATGGCAGCTTTCGTTGCCGCTACCTTTTCGAGCAACTTGCAGGAGCTGCCGGAGAAAGTCAGGAAAGGCACTTTGGATTTTGACATCGTGAAGCCCGTCGACAGCCAGCTGCTGGTTAGCATCAGGAAATTCAACTTCGACGAAATCGGCACGTTTCTGGTCGGAATCGCGATGGTATTCGTGGGGCTCAGAATGAGCAGACATGTCCCGAGCCTCACGGAGGTTTTGGTCTACGTGCTGTTTGTCGCCTGCGCCATTGCGATTTTCTATTCGTTCGAGTTGATGCTGATGACTCTCGGAATCTGGCTCGTCCGCGTCGACAACCTTTGGGTTCTCGGCGAAACGGTCTTTACGGTTGCTCGCTTCCCTACCGATATCTACACGGCGCCCGTGCGCAAGTTCCTGACCTACGGCCTTCCGCTGGCCTTGATTGCAACCGAGCCGGCTCGGGCGCTGCTTGGAGGGCGTCCGCCCGGTTTCGTCATTTATGCCGTTGCCTGGGCGCTCGGATTTCTCCTCATCAGCCGACTGTTCTGGCGGTTCGCTTTGAGGCACTACACGAGCGCCAGCAGTTAGTAACGTGTAGACTGACAATCGATGTCATATCCCGAGACCGGCCTTTCCGAAGAAGCGCGCGCACGATTTATTCGTTGGGCGATTGTGCTGGGCCTGCTGTTCGGTCTGCTGACATTCGGATCTTCTTTGTTGCGACTGCAGGCTGACTATTGGTGGTACCTGCATGATGGCAAGGCTCCGGCCGTGTTCTCGATCGCATTGCGGACCAGGGTGGTTTTATTTGCAGCGGGACTGTTGGTCAGCGCAGCCGCACTCTATTTCAATATTCGATACGCATTAGGCTCTTCGATGATTTTCGGCTGGCGGCCTGATTCACTTTCCGAGAGAACGGTTGCCGGAATGCTGAGTTGGACGCAGCAACGGACCGCGAGCATCGTAAAAATCGCCGCGCCGGTAATCGGAATAATGTTCGGTTTTTCTTTGGCCGAACAATGGAACTTGTGGCTCCTGTTTCAGAATCCGGTTCCATTCGGGAAAATCGATCCGATATTCGGCAGAGATTACGCGTTCTTTGTGTTTCAGCTTCCACTTTTGAAAGCCGTCGTCGGATGGCTCCTCGGTTTATCGATCCTCTGCGGACTTGCTACTGTAGGCGTCTATTTCGGTCTGCCCCTTATGGCGAAGTTAGCAAAGATGCCCGTGGCAATGCCGACGGTTCGCGCACATCTCACGGTCATGGCCTCGATTGTTCTGGTGCTCATGGGTGCGATGCTATGGCTGAATCGGTACGACGCAACAACCGCCATTTCCGATAAGTTCACGGGCGCGGGCTACACTGACCTCCAAAAGCTCGGTTCACAAACCATTGTTTGTTTCGCGCTTTTGATTTCTGCGACGGTAGCTCTGTTGAATTTGAAGCTTTGGAAGCCTTACGCGGCGATCGCTGTCGCGGCAGGAATCACGGCGGGCATCTACTTGGTCGGCGTCCTGATCTGGCCGAATTTCATACAATCCTACAAAGTCAACCCAAATGCGCTAACGCTTCAGGAGCCCTATATACGGCGTGCGCTAGAGGCGACGCGCTGGGCGTACGGGCTCGACAAGATACGCAGCCTCCCGTTCCCAATTGAAGTCCAACCAACTCCGGGTGCCATGAAGGCGGCGGAAGTCACCCTGCAAAATATGCGCTTGTGGGATCCGCACATATTGCAACTAACGGTCAATAATTTGCAATCGCTCCGCGATTACTATTCGTTCCAAGATATCGACGTCGATCGCTACACGATAAATGGCGCCCAGCGGATGCTGATGCTTGGAGCAAGAGACCTCACAATTAGTAAATTGGACGCCAACCGCCGCAATTGGCAAAATACCCATTTGCAATACACACACGGAAACGGCGCGGTGGCTGTCCCGGTCAATGAATCTACTCAATCCGGTAAGCCTGTTTTCTTGTTAAGCGACATCCCGCCTCAAGGCGCGAAAGAGCTGCTCCTCAAGGAACCGAGGATCTACTACAGCGATCCACAAGGCGCAGATGGAATGGCATCGGATCAATACGTTCTGGTGCGTTCCAAACTCCCAGAGTTCGACTATTCTGAGTCGGGCGAGGCGGAACACCGATGGACCCACAACGGTGGCATTCCGATTTCAGCGGCGTGGCCCAAGCTTGTGTATTCCGTTGTTCTGGGGGACAAAGACATCCTCTTCAGCGACGCGATTACAAACGAAACACGACTCCTTTACCATCGAAGCGTCCGTGAAAGGGCCCGAAAACTCTTCCCCTATTTGCACTGGGACTACGACCCGTATATCACAATCGTCGATGGAAGATTAGTGTGGATCCTGGATGGTTACGCGACGACCGACGCTATTCCATACAGCGCACTTTCGATGCTGGGCCAAGAGAGGCTAAATTATGTTCGGAATAGCATCAAGCTGACGATCGACGCATATACCGGGGAGTGGAATGCTTATCAAACCGATGCAGATGATCCGATAATAAAGGCTTACGACAAGATCTATCCGGGAATGATGCAACCGGCATCCGCAGCACCTGCGGGCATTCGGGAGCATTTCCGATATCCGGAAGATCTATTTTCGCTGCAGAGCTTGCAGCTGACGCTTTATCATCCGCTGGATAAGGACCCCGCGAAAGAAGCGCAGAAGTTCTTCCGTAACGAAGATGCCTGGCAGATACCTGATCAATCCGCGCAATCGGGCGGCTCCGCCCAAATGAGCCCTTATTACGTCCAGATGCGCCTACCGAACGAAGCGAAGGATGGCTTCCTACTCATCTTGCCTTTCACTCCAAGGGACCGGCCGAACATGATCGGTTGGCTCGCCGCCCATTGCGACGCCGAGGACTATGGGAAGCTCGACTTGTTTCGGTTCCCGCGCGACAAGAACATCAACGGCCCTGCGCAACAAGAGGCCAGCTTCCAAACGGATTTGGACCTGAGCCAAAAGACAACCCTGATCGGCCAAGTCGGCAGCGAAATCGTCCACGGAAACCTGCTCGTCGTGCCGATCGGCCAGAGCGTCATGTATGTCAAGACCTTATTCCTGGTCTCCAGTCAACAAGGTATTCGGCCGCTGCCCGAGCTAAAGCTCATCGTATTGGCGTTCAGCAACAAGATCGTGTTCGCCGAAAACTATGCGCGCGCCCTCGACCTGCTCATTGGCGACGAAGCGCCGAAGCCCGATTCCGCGAAGGAGCCCCCGCAAAGGGAAGGTGTCCTGTCCGGTGGCGTTGCCCAAAGAGCGCTCCAGCTCATGGAGGAAGGCAAGGCGGCCCTCAAGGCCGGTGACTGGGCGAAGTACGGCACCTCACAACGAAGGCTGGAACGGCTGTTGCGAGACGCTATCGGAAACTAAGGCTCGCGCCTGGGGATTGGCGCGGTTACAACTGTCCTGCCGGAGAGCGTGACAACCCCATCGCCCACCTTGATGGACTTCACGGTAGCGTCGATGGCGTACCCGGTGGTGTCGATTATTGGGTTCACCTTGTTAAGTTGGTCGCGCATCATACCGTCCGGCATTTTTACACCGCCGACCTCCGCCCGCTTGGGAACAAAGTTCAGCTTACCGGCCGAAAATTCTAGCGTTCCCTCGGCGCCGACCTGCACGGATACAATCACTTTCGCGATCGCCACCACGGTAAGGACGCCATTCTCGGCCTTCACGGAGAAGTTCGTCATACCGCTTGGCTGCCTCTTGTTCAGGTATGCCTCGATATCTGCTGCCTCGATAACCGCGTCGAGATCGACCGTCGTTCCTTCAGGGACGAAGAAAGGGTTGATCTGCAGGACCGGCATCGGTAGCACTATATTCGCCGATGCGATTCGCAACCCGTTGGGCAGGATGAGCCCTTGGGTCGACACTTGAAGCTGGGTGGCATGAACGGCCGACATCGCCCTAAGTATGCCCCGCAAGGGTAACCTCATAGCACATGACGAAGACGCAAATTCGGATCGGACACAGCCCCGACAGCGACGATGCTTTCATGTTCTGGGGCCTGGCGAGCGGCACGGTCGAGTCGGATTACGAATTCGAGCACATTCTGCGGGATATTCAAACCCTGAACGAATGGGCTCTCGAAGGCAAACTCGAATCGACCGCCATCTCGGTTCACACGTTCGCCCACGTCGCGGATAAGTACGCCCTCCTTCGACATGGGGGGAGCTTCGGCGAAAACTATGGCCCGATCATCATCGCGCGAGAGCTCCTCACGACGGAGCAGTTGCGAAATACCGTCATTGCCGTACCAGGTAAATTGACCAGTGCGTACCTTCAACTCAATTTGTTCTTGCCAGGGGCCAAGGTTGCCGTCGTTCCTTTCGACGAAATCATGCCAGCCGTAATATCCCGCGAGTACGATGCCGGCTTAATCATCCACGAAGGCCAACTTACATGGGAAAAGGAAGGGCTCGTCCAAATCGCCGATTTCGGTAAATGGTGGAAAGAAAAAACGGGCCTCCCGCTTCCTCTCGGCGTTAATGTTGTGAGAAAAGACCTCGGCGAAAGTGCTGTCAAGGAATTAAGTCGGGTCATGCGTGAGAGCGTCAAGGCGGGGCTCCAAAATAGAGAAACCGCGCTCGAATATGCCCTGCAATTCGCGCGCGGAATGGACGTGGAGACGAGCGACGAATTCGTTAGCATGTACGTTAACGAACGCACCCTCGATATGGGCGACGAAGGCATCCAAGCGATCAAGCTTTTGCTGAAAATGGGATCGGATGCGGGCATCGTGCCGCCCGCCGAAGTTCAGGTCGTAGACTAACCGAGCTCTGCAACGTCTCTTGGAAAAATCACTTCGGCGACGACCCATTTGTAGCGCATTTCCATTATAAAAATGCCTCCGATCGCCTTTGCGAGATTGTTGACGATTTTGAGACCTAAATGGCTGTCCACCGCGAGATCGAAATCTTCGGGCAGTTTATCGCCGGAATTAGAAACGCGAATGATCATGTTGTCTTTTTCGGACAGCACCTCGACTTGTACATTCCCTTCTTCATGCTTCGAGAATCCATGATCCACGGCGTTCTGGATCAGCTCGTTCAAAATGAGCGCCACCTGCGTGGCCTGCGTAACGCTGAGCGCGAAATTCGCTCCGCTGACGCTGATTTGGATATTCCGGTCCGGGTGACCCAGCGACTGCTGGTGGTGCGCCGCCAAGGTTTCGGCGAGAGTTCGCATCCCCACACGATCTAGATCTTCCCTGGAAAGAAGGTCGTGAACATTCGCGATGGCGAGAATCCTCGACAGGCTATCGTTGATTACCTCCGTGACGCTTCTGTGCGGTGTCTCCGACAGTTGCAGCCGCAGGAGGCTGACGATCTGCTGAAGGCTGTTCTTGACTCGGTGATGCATTTCTTGCATGAGGGTCGTCCGGACCTGTAGCTTCGCATGCTCGATCGCCACCGCCGCCTGTTTGGCAAGCGCTTCAAGGGCCGAAAGCTCCACTCGCGAGAACTGGTGCTTGTCCTCCGTGTAGCAGGTCATCACGCCGATGGCGTTGTCGTGGATCATCAGGGGAACGCAGACCATAGACATCAAACCCTGCTCGACCGCGAGGTCTGCACCGATGTAGTCGGGCGACACCGTTACGTCCTCGGAAGTCAATATCTTCTTTTCCAATACTGCCTTGCCCGCAAAACTTTCCCCAACGCGAATGCTGGGCTTCCTACGGTAGGCCCAGCTTTCTGACTGCGTAGCTCGCAGCACCAGTTCGCCCCGCGCCTCGTCGAGAAGCCGCACGGTGACCACCTTATAGTTCAGCCTCTCCGCGGTGAAGCTCACAAGGAGCTGAAGAATTTCCTCCAAATACGGGCTGCCGGCGATGAGTTGCGACACTTCAGTAACCGCCTCGTACCGCCTCGCCTTGGTTTCGAGAGATGCCACCCGAGACTGGTGCCGAATCGCGCGGCCGACCTCCTCTGCGATGCGGGCCAAAATCCGCGCCTCATTATTCGCGTACGTGTAGGCGCGCCGAGTGCGGACATTTACGACGCCCACAAGCTCTCCGCCGGCGATTAGGGGTACGCACAGAAGGCTTTGAAAGTCTCGTTCGTCGAGACCCGGATAATCGATGTACCTCGGATCAGTCCAGGGGTCTCGGCTGACCTCGACCGCTTTTTTATGTTCGGCCGCCCATCCGGTGAGCCCTTGTCCAACGCGCACCGAAACGCGGCCCGCCTTTTCGGGCGCGAACGTATCCGCAGCGAGGATCAGGGTCTGCTCGTCCGGATCGAGCATGAATATCTGAGCCGCGTCCGTCCTCGTCACCTTTCGGGCGATCTCGGTAATCTCGAACATCACCTGAGGCCCCGGCTCTCTGAGTTCGAAGACCCGCGCGATCTGTTCCAAGGCGTCGACGACCGCATCGTGCTCCCGCAACGCGCGCTCGGCGGCCCTTAGGTCGGCTTCCAGCTCGCCGAAGTCGCTCCTCGGCTCGCCTCCACGGTTGCGCCGCGTAGACGGCCAAATGGGTTTTCGAGGCTTACTATGGCTCATTCAACAATTATTTTGCCTCGCCAAAAAGAAAAAGATACTTAGCCAGACAAAACTCTTTGCTCTTGGGTATAACCCAGGCGTATGGCAGTTATCGCCACTTCTCAAAAGGCGTCTCTTGTCGCTATCGTGGGCAACCCGAACGTAGGCAAGAGCGTTCTCTTTAACAGGCTCACTGGCCGATACGTTACCGTTTCGAACTATCCCGGGACAACGGTGGAAGTTTCCAAAGGAACAGCCAGCGCATATCGCAAGCGGTTCACCGTGGTCGACACGCCCGGAATGTATTCGATGTCGCCGATTACGGAGGAGGAGCGGGTTTCGCGGAAACTTCTCATGGAAGAGCGCCCCGACCTCGTCATCCACGTTGTGGATGCGAAAAACCTGCAACGGATGCTGCCCCTCACGCTCCAGCTGATCGAGGCCGGCTTTGCGGTCGTGTTGGTAATGAATATGATGGACGAGGCTGAAAAACACGGCCTGCGTATCGACGCCATTGAACTGCAAAATCGGCTCGGCATCCCCGTTGTCCCTGCGGCCTGCCTCCATGGCCGCGGAATCGATGTGCTGCGAGACGTGGTTCACGGTCAGTTAAGTGGCTAAAGGCATACTCTCCTACTCCGACGAAGTCGAGTCGGCAATAAGCGAGATCCAGTCTTTGCTGAGAGCCGGGGACTATGGGCTGGCCCCTCGAAGCGTGGCGCTACTTTGCCTTCAAGGGGACCAAGAAATCCTCGATCGCGTCGGACTTCAAGAAGGAGAGGAAACGGAAGGCCGCGTGCGAGACCTTATCGCCAAGGCCCCCTTTTGCCCTACCGTTCCCCTCGCCTATCAGCTGATCCTCGCCCGCCAACACAAGGCCACCGAACTTGCTACTGCGACCATCATAGAGGCGGCGCGAAAAACGTCTTCCTGGTCGACAAGGCTCGGCATGCTCTGCAGCAATCCGTTCACTGGGTTTCCGATCCTACTCATCGTGCTTTACCTTGGTCTTTACCAGTTCGTTGGCGTTTTTGGGGCGGGGACCCTGGTTGGCCTGATCGAAGAGGACCTATTCGGCAACATTATCAACCCGTTCGTTACCAACCTGGTGAGCGCGTTCGCTGCCGAGAGCTCGCCGGTTTTCGAGCTATTGGTTGGTGAGTATGGCGTCTGGACCCTCGGTGTCACGTACGCCGTCGCCCTGATACTTCCCATCATCGCGTCCTTTTTCCTGGTATTCAGCGTCCTGGAAGACTCGGGCTACCTGCCAAGGCTTGCGCTGCTGGTGGACCGGTTGTTCAAGAAGATCGGCCTCAACGGCCGCGGGGTAATTCCGATTGTCCTCGGATTCGGCTGTGACACGATGGCGACCGTTGTGACCCGTATTCTCGAAACAAAACGTGAACGCGTGATCGCTACGTTCCTGCTTAGCCTCGCAATTCCATGCACGGCACAGCTCGCCGTCGTCACCGGGTTGCTCGCCTCGATGAGCACTCTCACCGTTGGCTTTCTGACCATATCTCCGCTCTTGATTGCGTGGGCGTTGATCATGACCGGGGTCTTCCTCCTGGCAGGCTTCTTCGCGGCCAAACTTACTCCAGGAAAGACCGCGCCGTTCTATCTCGAACTCCCACCAATGCGATGGCCGAGCCTGTCCAACGTCCTCGTGAAAACCATTGCGCGTATGCAGTGGTATTTCCTCGAGGTCGCGCCTCTTTTTCTAGTTGCCAGCGTCGTTATTTGGCTTGGCAGGATGCCGATGGGGTGGGTTGTCTTGATCGCATGGGTCGGTTTCGCGATCTGCAAACGCTGGAAGCACGGGAGACTTATAGCTGGGGCTGCGGGCGCCCTGGTGGGATACCTCTCGATGCTTGCGGCCGGTGGGCGTAATCTATTCGACGCTGCCCTTGTGGCTCTGCAGCCATTGGTCGATTTGCTGACTCTCCCGAAAGAGGCCGCCGAAGTGTTCCTATTCGGTTTCTTCAGAAGGGATTACGGCGCCGCGGGCCTCGACAAGATGACCGAGAACAACCCGGTTACGCCCGCGCAACTGCTCGTTATCGCCGTGACCATCACACTCTTCCTGCCTTGCGTAGCGCAATTCTTGGTGGTAAAGAAAGAACGCGGTTTTGGCATGGCGGTGGGGATGCTGAGTTTCACGCTCTTTTTCGCGACCTTGGTCGGCGCAGGACTTGCGCAAATCCTCCGAACTACGGGGTGGCTCTCGTGATCTGCACACATTGCTCAACCGAATTCTCGATCGACGAATCGAATGCTGCGTGCTCCAAGTGCGGCAGCTTCGGCGGGTGCAACCTCGTTATGTGCCCGAAATGCGGCTACGAGCAGCCCAAAATTCCCAAATGGCTGGAGAAGGCGTCGGGATTCTTCGGAAAGAAGAACCGGCTCAAGGTCAAATGACGCTCGACAAGTTGCGTAACGGGCAAACAGCGGTCATCGAATCTATCGCACACGATAAGGACGGGCACTGGCGAAAACTCGTTTCCTTCGGGCTTCTCCCTGGAGCGGAGGTCCACATGTGCCAGCGCTGGCCGGCGTTCGTCATCCGTGTCGGCATGACCGATGTGGGCCTAGACCAAACCACCGCCCAACTCGTTACGCTTAAGGTCTAGATTGTCCGCAAGCCTCACGGTCGGACGTCCTCGCGAGACCCTGGCGGAATCGTCGCCGTTCCCCTCAGTTCGAGAAAGCCCTGCCGGACCGATAGTTCGTCGACCATCAGGGCGGATCGAAGCCCCAGGTCCCGGTTAGCATCGACGACAGGGTTTAGTGTGTCGAGAAGCCTCCGCTCGGAACCGTCGCGCACTCGCTTGTCGTTCAAGAACACGATGGCGTCCTCCAGCCAAAGCTGCGTCCCTGCTTGCGGAACCAGGCTCGCTATGACGAAGAAATCGGTCTTGAGGAGCAGGAGCTCGGCACGCCCCGTCACAAAAGCCCTGTGCTTCTTCAGTTCGACTGTTACCTCCTTGACCGCTGGATACTTGAGCCGGATGTAGTCGGCCAGGGCCGTTTCGGTGATGCGCGCTGTTGCCGTGCCCACGCCCGACCGCGTCAACTTGATCTTGCGCTTTCGCTGGGCGGACCCAAGGTCGAAGCGGCAACCCGGAATATCTGCCTCCAGGCTCTCTACCCTCAAACCTCGGATCGAGAAGTCCGTGAATCTTAGCTTCAGCGTGCCAATGGAGCCTCGCTGCGTTCCCGCTTCGAGTAAAACGGGTATGCTGTCGACCGTAAACTTGCTGGCGGTCAGCGTCGCATAGGAGAGCCTGCCGGCGATCGCGCCCACGATCCCATCTACCTCAGCATCTACCTTCACTTGCTTGCCTTCCCCGTGCAAACGCGAAGCGAGATCTGCCGCAGCAAGCCTTTCGAAACGGCGAAGCTCGAAATCGGCAATTCCACCCCCCACAAGTAGGCCTGCGCCCAGAGCTAAGAAGCAAACGGACAACCTGGCACCCCCAGGGGATAAAATCCGTATACAAATGTGCCGGTGGAGGGGATCATGGCGTCAACAAAACTTAAGGACAAGCGGATCGTCGATGAGTACAAAAGGTTGCGCGAAACGTGCTGCTGGTTCGATTTCGGGCACCTTGCTAAATTGCGCCTCACCGGCGCCGACCGTAAAGGCTGGCTCCAAGGGCAGGTAACAAGCGACCTCAGGAACCTATTCGTTGGCGGCTTCGCCAAGTTATGCCTACTTTCACCCACCGGCCAGATTGTCGCAGATTGCGACATTTGGGCGTTGGGGGAGGAGTTCTTCATCACGTTTTCGGATGTGGCTCGTGGGGCCTCCGTGATTCGCCTTGAGCGAATGCTCATCCTGGAAGATGTACTAATCGAGGACCTGACGGATGACTTTGGCCTCATCAGTGTTCAAGGCCCCGATACCACGGAGATTCTGGGAGACCGCATCGCCATGCCGCGCCTGAACGCAAGCCATGTCGACCTCGGCGGATCGGAAACAAGTTTGCTTAGGAGCGACCGCACCGGTTCGGGCGGATGGGACATTGTCTTCCCGCTCGACAAGAAGGAGAGCGTAGCCTCCCTGCTCGAAGGCATACACGAAGCCGGTGAGGAAACCTGGGACGTCGCTCGCATCGAAAGCGGCATTCCGATTTATGGCAAAGACATGAACGAACGCACCCTCGCGATGGAGATGGGCTCGAGGTTTATCGATTCTCGAATCAGCTTCGAAAAAGGCTGTTATACGGGCCAGGAAATCGTTGAGCGCATCCGGTCCCGAGGCCATGCGAATCGGCGCTGGGTTGGGATAGTTGCCGAATCGCCAGTCGCAACGGCGGACGTAGTCGGCCAGGTCGGGCTCATAACAAGCGCAGGCGTGTCGCCCGAGTTTGGCCCCGTGGCTGCGGCTATGATCAAGGCCGAGGCCGCAACGCCAGGCGGCCAAATCATCATTAGCGCAGCCCAAGGCGAAGTGCACGGCGAAATTGTGGAAATGCCGATTCGGCACTAAGGCAAAGAAGAGGCCCCCATCCCGGTCCTTGCCTGTCACCTCCCGGTGCCGAAGCGACGGGTTCGCAGAAAAGAAAGGATTCAACTTGGATTGAACAGCTCGCGCGGCTTGGTTCGACCGTTTGCACGAAGAACCGCGGCCCACACGTTTCCACTCCACTATGAGAGCGCCCCCCGGTCAACAGAAACCTCTTCACTAAATAATATGCGCGCGAGGCCGAAAAAGCCTCTCCGTCCGACCGGTGTAAAGGCGGGTTTTGGACGAAATCACATATCTTTCACAGGCTCTGCAGCCAAATGCACCCGATGTCCCATAATTAAGGAAGTGAAGCAGATTCAAGACGTCATCATTGTCGGCTCTGGTCCGGCCGGATACACCGCCGCCCTCTACGCGGCTCGCGCCAACCTCGGCCCGACTCTTTTCACCGGCGCAATTGCCGGTGGCCAGTTGATGATCACGACGGATGTCGAGAACTATCCCGGCTTCCCTGACGGCATCATGGGCCCCGAGCTCATGCACCTCTTCCGAGCTCAGGCAGAACGATTCGGAACAATAGTGATCGAGCAGCATGTGACCAAGGTCGACTTCTCGGGCGAAACTCATAAGGTCTGGGTGGGAGAGCAAGAGTATTCGGCCCGAACCGTGATCATCGCTACCGGCGCTGAAGCCAAATGGATCGGCCTGCCAAGCGAAGTCACTTTCAGCGGCTACGGCGTCAGCGCCTGCGCAACCTGCGACGGCTTTTTCTTCCGCGGCAAGGAGGTCATCGTGGTCGGCGGAGGGGATACCGCCATGGAGGAAGCAAACTTCCTCACACGACACGCCTCGAAGGTCTACGTGGTCCACCGCCGGAGCGACCTCCGCGCCAGCAAGATCATGCAGAAGCGCGCCTTCGACAACCCGAAGATCGAGTTCATTTGGAACGCCACGGTGGAAGAAATCCTCGGCGAGACCGATCCGCTCAAGAAGGTGACTGGAGCCCGGCTAAAAAGCACGCTGGGGGAAAAGACCTGGGAGATGCCGATCGACGGCGTATTCGTCGCGATTGGCCACACGCCGAACAGCGACCTCTTCACCGGCATGCTCGAGATGGATGAGCTTGGCTACTTGATCGTCGAGCCGTTCAGCTCCCGCACCAAGATACCAGGCGTTTTTGCATGTGGCGATGCCGCGGACCATGTGTACCGCCAGGCCGTCACGGCCGCCGGCACCGGATGCATGGCCGCGATCGAGGCCGAAAGGTATCTGGAAGCTCAACAGCACGTCGCCCATGCTGTGTAGCCTTATTGCAGGGTGCGTTTGGGCGCAAGGGCCGGCGGAAATAGCCCTAAGCGACCGGCTTTCCCTGCATACCAGCCTCGCCGCGGGTGCCCCAGCCTTCTGCCCAAAGTACGGTTGGGAGTATCCGTACACTGCGAAAGGCTACGTCAAACGGCCAGGGCGGGATAACGATAAGCATCTTGCCTTCCGATTGCATGCACAAAGCCGCAAGTACGCTCGCCTCATGGAATCGGCAGGCCGAATGCTCCTCCGACTCTGGGACTTTACCAACTCGAAAATCGGCATCGACCACCCGGCCCAATACGGCGGGATCGTCGACGTCTATCTCGCCGAAGGCGGGAGGCCGGGCGGAGAGCAGGGGTTCTTCGTAAGCAAATCATCCCGCGATAACTACCACCGATACAATGCGATCTACATCTACCACCTACAGGACTTCACAAATCCCGCCGAAATGGCCCGCGAAATCGCTCATGAATACGGGCACGCAGTGCTACCTCCCGTGGGCGGATTCCAAAATCCGGAAGATTGGGGCAACGGCTACCTCGGCGAAAAGCTTTTTCTAAAGTGGATGGCCGCGGACAAGGCGCTGGCAAAGGAAGACGCGATGGGTGCGACTAGGGCCGAGCTCGACGCCTGGGTGCGAAGGAACGTTACCCCTCTGGAACGGAGTATCTGGCGCTTGGGACCGCAAACGAGACTCCTCGCTGGAAAGGGCCAGCGCGCCTTGGACGAATATGTCGGGCTATTTCTCTATGTCGCGCAAGCCTTCCCGAACCAACTCGGCCGCTGCATGCTCTTGGCAGGTGGACAAGATGCGACGAGTGCTCTAAATGGCGTCATGGAGGGAATCAATGAACGCTCGGACTGGGTCATCGGTGTTCCTGCCAATGCCCATGGTGACGTCTGGCTACCCATAAGGGGCAAGGTCGATATCCAAGGGGCCAAAAGGACAACTTGGAAAGGTGAAGGCATGAAGGTGACGCCTTATCGCAGCCGCATCGAAATCAGGCGCTAACGAGGCGTGAAGCTCGTTCCGCAGCCGCAGCTTCGCTGGGCGTTCGGATTCTCGAACTTGTATCCGCCGCCCAAAAGGTCTCCCGTGAAGTCCAACGTGGTCCCCCACAAATAGGTTGCCGATTTGGCATCGACGATTACGGTCAGCCCGTCGAATTCCTTCTCCATGTCGAGCGGAGTCCGCTTCGTATCGAGCCGCAAAACGTACTCGAGTCCTGAGCAGCCGCCGCCCTTCACGCCGATGCGCAGAAAGTGATCCAGCTTCCCTTCTTTCTCGCGGACGCGAAGCGTTTGCGTCACCGCCCGGTCGGTCAGGCTAATCGGGAAATCATGTTCGTTTGTATAAAGTTGTGCGTTTACCACGTTCGATTGTTCCAACGACCACAAGGAGTCTACCAGTTCCGTTGAACCCGGAGGCGCGGCTTTTGGCTACGCCGAGAACGTCTCTACTCCGATGATTCAAGAGAGGACGGGGATGAAGCTGCACACCAAGGTCTTGATCGGCCTCGTCATAGGGCTCGTACTCGGCCTGATAGCACAAGCCTGGCTTGGCTCCGACAGCGAAGTTCTCAAGAACGTCGTCCAGAACTACTCCTATCCACTCGGCCAGGTCTTCCTGCGGATGATCTTTATGGTCGTCGTTCCGCTCCTCTTCGCGGCGCTCGTCCTCGGCGTTTCCGAAATCGGCGACGCGCAGCGTGTGGGACGAATCGGCATCCGAGCGCTCATCCTCACCATCATTCTCTCGTCGATCGCCGTGGTCCTCGGCATCCTTCTCGTGAACACATTCAAGCCCGGTGAAGGTATCGACCCCGAGCGGCGCGCGTCTTTGGTCGCAACGTACTCCGATGCCGCGGGAGCGCAAAGGACCATCGAACAGTCGAAGGAGGCCAAAAGCGTCGCCGAGAGCATTCTCGAAATCATCCCGAAGAATCCTGTCGTCGAAGCGAATCGCGCCCTCGAGGGCGGCCTGCTTCCGCTTATGTTCTTCGCGCTCGTCTTCGGCCTCGGTATGGTCGCCGCCGGCCCCGCCAAAGTCGCCGGCGTGAAGACCTTTATGGAGGGCCTCTTCGAGGTTTGCCTCAAGATCATCGATTTTGCGATGAAGCTTGCTCCCATCGGTGTGGCAGCGCTGGTTTTCGGGGCCGTGGCGCTGCTCGGGGTCGACGCGATTTCCGCGCTCGCAAAATATGTGGTCCTGGTTCTTTTCGGGCTTGCCCTCCACCAGTTCATCGTCTACAGCCTTGCCATCAAGCTCATTGCGAGACGCAGCCCACTCGAGTTCTTCTCACAGATCAAGGGCGTGATGGCCACGGCGTTCGCCACCAGCTCCAGCAACGCGACGCTTCCCACTGCTCTGAAATCGGCGACCGACGACGTGAAGCTCCCGCGCGACATCAGCTCGTTCGTGCTCACCGTCGGCGCGACGGCTAATCAAAACGGCACAGCGCTCTTCGAAGGCATAACCGTCCTGTTTCTCGCGCAGTTCTTCGACATCCCGCTGACGACGGCCCAGCAGTTTGGAATCATGGCCCTCTCCGTTGTGGCGGGGATCGGAACAGCGGGCGTCCCCGGCGGCTCGTGGCCGATGATCGCGATCATCCTCGTCCGCTTCGGCATCCCGGCGGAGGCCATCGGTATCGTCATCGGCATCGACCGCATCCTCGACATGAGCCGCACAGTCCTCAACGTCACCGGCGACATGACGATCGCCACATGCGTCTCCGAAATGGAGCGGAGGTCCGAGCTGAAGGCAATGCCGACTTAGCGTTCAGCCTAGCCGCCGGTACCTAAAGCCCACAATCGGAGCTCGCCCGCACCATGGCGCCGACATCCCGTCGGCACCCCCATCCCCACCGTAGCGCCGGCATCTTGTCGGCATCACATCTCACCGGTGTAGGGCCAACATCCTGTCGACACGCCACCTATAGGCAACCCAAGGGTCAGCCGAGACGCCGATTAATCAGAGCCCGGACTTTCTTGCGGTACTGCTCCCAAAACGCCTTCGTCTCACCGGCGTCAGGCAGCTTCGCCGGCTTAAGTAAATAGTAGCCTGCTCGAGCGGCGGCGAGGTTCTGGACGCTGTAGCCTAAGTACCCGACCTTTTCGATAGGCTGCCCGACCTTCTCAGGATCGCATTCCGCGTCATCGAAAAAGTGCAGCAGGAATCGAAGCTGTGCGGGGCTGGGTCCCGACAGTGAAGTAACTCCCATCGAGACGTAATCGAGCCGAACACTCAGTTCAGACTTTTCAACGAGGCGGGCGAGTTCTTGCCAGATATCCTCGTCCGGCCAGGCGTTGGCGAGGCGGAAGTGCTCGTGAGACAGTTCACGCCCAATGTCCCTAAGAAACTCCCGTTTGAACATCGCGACGTCTACCTTGGCAAGCGCCTTTATGGCGGATACGCGCATCTGACTCTCGTACGACGCAAGACCGGCTCTCAGCAGATCGACTTTCACCGGCTTCGGAAGAACTGAAACCGCAATCTCGTTGGCAAGGTGCGCTGCGGAACCCGGCGAACGCTCGCGGAGCGCACGAGCGTAGACTTCGCCGAGACGGCGCGGATACTTTGCGCCGAGCATCCGGTTGAGCGTTCGCGAATCGCCTTGCAGATCGCTTCGTACGACCGCATTTCGGACCAGGTACTCCTCTTCGGACAGATCCTCGTGGGCCGACCACCAAGCGCGGGCGCCCTCGCGTGTAACCTTCCAGGATTCGTGCGGCAATATATTGCCGGCGGTGAACTCCCAGAGGAAGTTGACCATTATGTCATGTATCATATAGAAACGTGGTCCGGCGGCACCACCCCCGGAGAACGCGGCCCTGGAAACCCGGTTGTCTCCCAAATGTTCGATGGCGGCAGGAATAGCCTTCAATCCAAAGTCACGCAGTTTCTGATAACGATCGTCGTACAGAGCGCCGAAACGATAGCCGGACAGCGTGGAGTTCACAAGATCGTTTATGTGCCACTCGATGCTTCCTGCGGCTGCCTGGTTGGGTTCGAGCGACTTGCGCAGGGCATGGACCAAGGACTCGTACTTCACGTCGATGTGCCCCGTCTCCTCTTGAACAACTTCAGGCGGCAAGTAGCCTGAATCCGCTATCCGTTTCAGATTTGTGTATGCGTCCGCGAGAGGAACGGCCGGATCGGCGATCTTGTTCGCGTGGTAGGCAAACGCGGACATGGCCAGAAGATTGAGCGGCGTATCGTTCGTCGGCCCCATGTCGAACCTATAGCGAATGACCTCGAAGGCCGTTGTCCTTCGGCCGAGCTCCAGAAGAGCAAGCGCCGCGCGGATATGCTCTTCCTCGTAATAGACCCTGTAAACATACGTCTTGCCGCGATGCGGAGGGTAGTTTGCCGTATTCCAATCGCTTCCCGGCTTCGCAACGAACCTAACGAACTTGCCGCCGCCAAAAGGAGCGACCAAGACGACTTTCCCTATGGCCGTCTCCTCGCTGCTTATTAGAATCTGTGTGTCGTCCAAGTCGGCTCGGTAGTTGAATTGCCGCGCCACTTCCAAGAACTGGTCCACGTGATCGACGATCTGAGTCCTGGTTATCGCGGCCGGCGGTGCTTGTTCGAGCGTTCGCGCATCGCTGATCCTTTCTTCGGCGACTCTTTCCTTGAACTGTCGAGCGCCATCGTCGTCAATGGAGTTGGCAGCAATTACAGCGAGTACCGCTTCCACCGCGGGCCCGCTTTCGATCAGCGAAAGAGCAGAGGCAGATACTCGATCGATCTTGTTATCGATGAGCACCTGCTTCGCAGCCTCCCGCAATCGGTCCTCGCCAAGCATTCGCCATAGATGTATAGCGACACTTTCCTTCACCCACGTGTCGGGATCGGCTAACAGCGGACCCAGTACCTCGATTGCCTGCGGCCATCTAATTCTGGCCAAGCTATCAACCGCTCCAAGCCGGACCATGTGATCTTCGTCGGCAGCCAGTTTCGTCAAGTAAGGCAGGATGAAATCCGGCATGAACTTGCCCGAATGGGCGGTAATCGTCGAAGCCACCGACAGCTTGACTCTGCGCGAACGATCGTTCGCCAGCCGCGGTACCAACGCGTACAGACGCGGGTCCTTCGCGTACTCGCGAATCTGAATAACCGTTCGATGCCTCACCGAATCGTCCCTATGCCGCAGAAGTTGGACGATCCAAAAAAACGCATCCGGGTGATCTAGCTGAACGAGCCAATCCGCTAAGCCTTCGGCTGCCCAGCCGGGTGGCTCGCGCAAGGCCGTGCCCACAAGTTTGATCGCCTCGTCGGCATGCTGGTTGAGAACATGATGGTCACCGTGGACTCTCGCCAGCCGAATTAGGGCGTACAGAGCCCTTTCTTTGACGCGACCACTCGGATCGTTCAGATAGATGTGGTGAACACTGGACTCCACGGTGGGCGGCCGGAGCAATGCGACGTAGTCCAACGCGACCAGCCGCTCCGATTCAGAGTGTGATTGGAGCATGCGAATCGCTTTCGGCAAATGCGAAACCGTGATCGCGTTGATCTTGCGCCATGCTTCTTTGCGAAGCTTTGGATTCTGGGTCTTGAAGAGCAAGTCCCGCACTCTGCTCGGAGTCGACAACTCTTGCGTGAAACCTGCTGATGCCAAGCACACACATCCCAAAACAATGCCCACCTTCATCACCTATCAGACGACGAAATTGGTTGCAAGGAACGCCGGGTGCGACAGCTTCCAAGGTCGGGCCACCCAGCCGCTCGCAAGAGGAGGAGCTGCCCGGTGTACAATCCAAGAGTGGATGTCACCGAAGCTCTGCTCGATTCATGGGACCGGCAGTGCCGGATCGTCGAGGCGGTCGCCTCCCGGGTCGACGAGTCGAACCGACATGTGAAGCCCTCGGAGGACGGCTGGCCGCTCGACTATCAGCTAGCGCATATTCATAACACTAGGCGGTTTTGGCTGTCGCATGTCGCGCCCGAGCACGGGGCGGCGCTGGAGCGGGCAACCGAGGACGATAAGCCGCTGCCGGACCTGAATGCGATCAAGGCGCATCTGGAGCAGAGCGGCAAGGCTGTCCGCGAGGCCGTGAGTGAGCTCCTGGAGAAGGGGGTCGAGAAGGTCTCGAGCCCGAATGTCACCTACGACCATCCGGTCATGTTTCTGCAGCACATGGTCTGGCATGAGGGCTGGCACGTGGGGCTGATCTTCCTGGGGCTGCGGCTGGCGGGGCAAGAGCCGCCCGAGGAATGGGAGGATGAGAAGGTCTGGGGCGAGTGGCGCACCGAGGTTTGGTAGAATTCCACTCGCCTACGCTGGCCGCAGGTGCCCTCTTTCTTGGGTGGCCTTTGTATGGCGCGAGCCGGGCTGGCTACCCCCGCGCCCCGCGTCCTACGTTCTCACCTCGCCCGCTCGGCGATCCCCAGGACCGGGTCCATGGTCGGAATTCGAGAGCCCGGAAACCAGTGCTCGACCACGTAGCGCTCGCCGACCTTGGTCCAGCGCTCGACCCTGTCGTCGCTGTACGTGATCACGGCCGCCCGCCCCTGGGGCTCGGCCATGCCGGGCGAGCTGCGCGCTGGTTCGGCCACCGAAGCCTCCCCGCCGTGATTGACTTCGCAAGTCTCGATCACGCCGTTGGCGAATTCGACCCTCCACTTGCCGACCGGCAAATCGGGCTTGACAAGAGTCTTCTCCCGCACGGACGATCCGCCGGAGAAACCCAGGGCGGCC
Source organism: Fimbriimonadales bacterium (assembly GCA_051003155.1). Lineage (GTDB taxonomy): Bacteria > Armatimonadota > Fimbriimonadia > Fimbriimonadales > ATM1 > JACDEQ01. The sequence continues at coordinate 52,653 of JBPCLO010000052.1, forward strand.
AAGAAAACGGATGTGATGAGCAAAACAGGAAGAAAACGATTCATGAGACCCTCCAGAGTCCGGCAGCCAATGTACGGCCACCGTACATGAAATGAACGCTCCAGAGTGTCGGGCGCTTCTATGGGAGTCCCCCTATTCCCGGCATCGCCGGGTGCCCTCTCCCTTGGGTGACCTTTGGAAGGCCCGAGCCTGGGTGGATCTGCGCTGCAGTGCACGTGGGTCGGCAGGCGGTTGGGACAGGTTCAACGTCGCCCCAACCTTCCATAATCGCTAACCAAAGACCGCCTCAACAGCGAGGCTGTGGAGGCATATAGAGGAATCACAAGAATGCTCATCGACGCGGAACCATTGCCCGGATATCAGGAGCCGTACGGCCTCCTCTGCGCGATCCTTCAGGACGGAACGAACGAATGGCGATGGGAGCTCGACCAGGACCTGAGCGAGGAGGCGGTGGTCTGGCAGCCGGTTCCCGGCGGGCACAGCATCGGGGGAATCATCCTCCACATTGCGATCACGGAGGTCTTCTGGTTCGAGCGGTTTGCCCTCGACATCCCCTGGGACCCCGAAGAAGTCAACCTCCTCATGGCGGAGGAAATCGACGTGGACGAGTGGCGCTGGCCCGTGCCGCCCCGCCAGCCGATCTCGTGGTATTTCGAATTGCAAGATCGCATCCGCACCCGAATGCTGGAATCGATCAAGAGGTGGCCGCCCGCGGACACGGCCAAGGAGCACGACGGGCGCCAACGCACCATGCGCTGGGTGCTCGGGCACGTGATCCAGCACGAGGCCTACCACGGAGGGCAAGCCGTTCTTATCAATCGCCTCTGGCACCTTCCAGAATCGGGCGGGCAAGGGCGATGAAGCGGGGTGGGGACACGGGCGGGGCGCCCTCCGGCAGCTCATGGGGCTCAACCTCGCCGCACTGCGTCCAACGCACCGCTTCGAGCGCCCTCACCACGGCTGATGGCGGGCGGCCGACGACAAACGACTCGTTGAAAGCCGCCTCGTTTTGAACTAGGTAGTTGTGGGTGAAAAAAGCCGCATGGAAGCCGATCCGCCAGAAGGGTCGCGGATGTTTCCCCGAGGTCCAGAGATCGCCCGGGCACCGCTCGACGCATTCGGCCGAGCATGGCGAGTCCGGCGTGGTATTGCTCTTTCAGGGCGGATCGTAGGTCCATTCCGCTATCCTACCGGGCATGCGTCTAGATCTCCTCATGATCATCCTTCCCGCCCAGGTGGGCGAGCACGTGGCGCTGACGGAGCTGGCGCTGCGGTCGGTGCAGCAGGGCTGGGGCTACCCCCAGGAGTTCATGGCCTGGGAGCCGGAGGCGATCACCGTCGAGCCCGAGCATATCAGTGGCGCGATCACGAACGTGCTCGTCAGCTTCGCTGGCCCCCACCGAGTTCGATGCGCTCACACCCCTCCCCCTCTCGCTGCGCTCCAAGGGGAGGCCGGCCGGCTGCTCGGCTTCTACGTTCTGATGGGCGTGCCGCCGGAGATGGAACTGTCCCGGATGATGGTTGAGCCGGACGCCATCGGCACCGGCTGCGGCCGGCGGATGTGGGACCACGCCGTCGAGACGGCCTCCCGCCTGGGCGTTACGGCCATCACGCTCGACGCCGACCCCAATGCCGAGCCCTTCTACCTCCGCATGGGCGCGGAGACGGTCGGTCAGCACGAGGGGGAGCCGCCGATGATGCCGGGCTGGCGCGTGAAGAAGATGCGTTACGCGATCCCAGCCCCGAATCAACCTCCACCAGCGGGCCGGCGGAGGCAGTATAAAACAAGATAGAATCAGTGAGGGCGCCGGTTGGTTCGTCCCGGCGGCTCCACTGGGGACTAGAAACCGCTTTTGGGAGTGACATTTGGGTGCTCAGGCAAAGCGTATACCGGCTTTTGTTCGCGTGGCCGTCGCTAGCTTGCCCATGACAGCTTGCGATTCGCGTTAACTTTCCGTGGACACGAGCAATCGGCGCGTCCGACGATCAGCGACGGGTAGGCTGCACGGAATGCTTACCCCCCGATCTGGCTCATGCCTCGGCTGAGGACCTTTTGGCCCTCCGCTAAGTAATGCCGCTCCGGCTTGTGCTCGACAACGTGGAGGAATATCGCGGCGATGTCATCGTCGCTCGCCCCCGAGCGGAGCGGGCCGCGCAAATCCACTTCCCCGTCCGACATAAGGCACGGCCGCAGCTGGCCGTCGGCGGTTAGGCGCAAGCGATTGCAGCGAGAACAGAGGTCCGAGCTGATCTGGCTGATGAAACCGACGGTACCTGGGGCGCCCTCTAACCGATAGGTGTGCGCGGGCCCGTTCGTGGGCAGTTTGGTCGGCCGTAGCGGTCCGAGTTCGGCCTCGATGGAGTCCTTCGCCTTCAAGTACGGGACCACCACTTTTCGCATGTCGACATCGCTCAGCATCCCGCTTTCCCCAGGTGGCCGAAGCCGAATCAGATCGCTGCCACCGTTCAGGGCGTTCATCGGGTCGTAAGAGTCGGTCTCGTCGAGGTTCCAGCGAATCGGCATGACCTCAATGAAGCGAACGTGGACCTCCTCGCGAAGCGTCCAACGTGCGAAATCCGCCACCTCACCGTCGTTCACACCCTTCATCAAGACGCAGTTGATTTTGAGTGGTGACAAGCCGGCCTTGTGCGCCGCGTCGATCCCTTCAAGGACCTTCCCGAGCGAACCTCGTCGGGCGATTCGGACGAATTTCTCCTCGTCTAACGTATCGAGGCTGACGTTCACCCTCTGCAGCCCGGCGCCGGCAAGCCTATCCGCCATTTCCGGGAGCAAGAAGCCGTTCGTCGTGCAGCTCAAGTCCGTAAGCGCCGGGTGCTTAGATATCTGCGCGATCAGGTCCGGGAGGTCCTTCCGAACCAGCGGCTCTCCACCTGTTAGACGAATCTTTACCATCCCCAACTCGGCCGCGATGTGAACGAGACGGGCGATTTCAATGAACGTGAGAATCTCGTCCTTGGGCGAAACCGGGTAACCCTCCTCGGGCATGCAGTAAACGCAACGAAAATTACACCGATCGGTGATGCTGACACGCAAGTAATCGATCGTCCGCCCGAAGCCGTCCTTCACGGGGCCAACTCCGCGAGGACGCTCTCCAGCTTGAAGGTCATTTCGCTATTGCTCACAATCCGCGAGCAGCCCGCCTCGCGGCCTCTCTCCCAAAGTTCCTTCTCCTTGTGTCCTGCATGGCCTACCACCAGTATGCCCTCCTCGCGGAGCTTCCTAATCGCGTCGAAAGGGCTCAACCGGCGACTCGACAAGTTGATGATCGCAACGTCTCCAGATGGCTCGATGGGCATTTCCGAAACGAACTCGAAATCGTGACCCAGGGCGCGAAGCGCTTGGCGTAGGCGACCGGACCAGATCAGGTTATCCTCCAGAATCAGGATTTTCAATGGCCTTGCCCCTCGGCGAATTAGCCGCATCGCTCTCGTTCAAATAATCCGAAACCATCGGGCCGACGATGAGGTAACCCGCCAGCAGGAGGCCGATGGGCACGACCACGAATTTGACCACGCGAAGGAGAAGCCTTGTGATGCCGGAACTCACGTCGTCGATTCTACCGCCCACCGGTAGAATGGCTACCCGTGGCCGTTAGCGTATTCGAAGATCAGGTTGAACTCACCATTCCGGTCTTCCAAGAGGTCGCCGCGCCGCGTCAGGAACCATTCGATTCTCCGCCCCACCGGCGATACGAGCGAACGGGAAACACTCAGCGATCGCTGCGAGCACTGATTTTAGAGAACCAGTACACCCGACTCGCTGCTACAAACGAGTTCGGCGGGCGCGTGTTATCTCTCTTCGACAAACGATCCGGAGTCGAGACGCTCCGCCCCTTGAACGACAACCTTGAAGGTGGCATCGAGTTCTGCCCAGCCTTTGGATCAAACGACGCCAGGTACTCGGCTGGGTTCGCGACCGTGGTCCAAGACTCGGAAGATCGCGCCGCTGTCGCGGTTGGAAGCACGGATTGGTCGTGCGGACTTTCCTACACAGCGGAAATCTCCCTGGGAGCCGAATCTGCAGCGATGAACATCGAGCTGCGCGTCTTCAATCGCCACCTGTGGCCCGAGCAGGTGATGCCCAGGATAACGATGTTCGGTAACGGTGCGTCTGCGTCGGGAAACGTCGGCTGCCTGCCGGCGAAGGGGACCATGCTCGCCGCGGTGGTGGATGCTCGATTGGCAAAACCGTACGCTACAGAGCAAGCCCTGGTGATAGGGCGGGCACTTACGCCCGACGGGGTCCATACGCTGCCGCCGCACCGAACCGACAAGCTCAGCGCACGACTCACGCCTCTTCCGGAATGCGATGGGGTGTCGCATGCCTCGAATCGAGCCGTAATTTCGATAGGCGAGAGCGGCCTCGGCCTTTGGGTTAGCAAACCGCGGGCCGGCCACGCCATCTTGCTAGGCCTCGAGAACGGGGACACGGTCGAAGCCCCGGTCGATGCGTACCCCGAACACCCGACTAGGCTGACGCTCGACAATCTCGCGTGCAAGCCGGTGCTCGCAGTCGTTCGGGACGCGTCAAAACAGGAAATCCTGCGAGCCGACCTATCTGCCGAATGGTCCGAAAACGAGCCGCCGCTGGACGAAATCCCTTTTGTCGAACCGGATATCAGCCAGGATTTGCAGAAGTTGGAACGACGCATGCGGGCGACCGACGTGCAACTTCTCCTTGCAGCATTTATCGTCCAACACGATCCCGCGAGGGCCCGCGAGCACGCCTCGGAAGCCACGAAGCGGCGGCCAGCCGTGTTGGCTGCCCGCTACTATTCCGGCCTTGCTGAGCTGGCACTGGGCGATACCGCCCTTGCCGACGGCCACCTCTTAGCAGCCATCGCTGACGGCGAATACGCCTGCCCCGCATGGTTTGCACTCGGACTTTCGGCGATGCGGCAGCGGCGATGGGGCCTCGGCGCCCACGATTTCGAGGAGGCGCTGCTATTTAGCGGCGACGACCCGTTGGCGTGGTGGCTCAAGCACTGGTGCCTACGCATGGCCGATTCCGAAAACCCCGACGACCTGCCGAACGCTCACTTCCTTGCACCGCTCGAACCTGCCCTGCGTGCTGACGCATTTTTGCAGTCGCCTGCGGAACTCCCCGGCGAGGGCCGGCTTCTCGCCACGCTCGGAAATGACCCACAGCCCTTTCTCGCCGTCGCAGAAATTCTGTGGCTCGCGGGCCTAACCGAAGAACTTGGCAGGTGGCTGCACGAGGCGGACGTACGCGCACCGAACCCGATGATCAACCTGCTCCTCGCGGCGGCGCTCCTCGATGCGGGAAAGGAAATGGCTGCCGCCGAGCAGGTCTCCCTGGCGCAATCGCGCCCCGGCACCCCACGTGTTTGGCGCTTGTTCGAGAATCTCGCCCTCGGACGATTGTCGGCGCACTTCGACAAAAATGACTACCTGAGCGACCTCATCGGCTAAACTGCCGGCATGGCGGAAACAATTCGTGTCGTTATCGCGGACGACGAGGAGGGGTACCGGAAAGCCCTCAAGCAGGTGCTCGCCACGGCTGAAGACATCATGGTTGCCGGAACGGCCGCCAACGGGGAGGAGGCCCTTGCCATTTGCCTTGAAACCGACGCGGATGTCCTACTCACCGACATGAGCATGCCGAAAATGGACGGCGTCCAGTGCATCCGTGCGCTGGTCAAGCGAAAGCGAGACATCGCATTCGTCGTTCTGACCATCCATGAGGAAAACGAAAGAATCTTCGACGCCCTGCGCGCCGGAGCGACGGGATACCTCCTCAAGACGAGCACGCCCAAAGACGTTGTGGACGCGATCCGCAGGGCTCACGACGGCGAAGCGAGCATGACGCCCGCAATCGCGACCAAAGTGCTCGCCGAGTTCCGCCGCCAAACCGAAGACGAAGAAATCGACGATCAGCATCTGTACGAACTCAGCGACCGCGAGCTCGAAATCCTCCAGCTCGTCGCCGATGGCTTGCGAAACCGCGAAATCGCTGCGAGGTTGTGCTTGGCAGAGAAAACGGTCAAGAACCACGTGAGCAACATCCTGAAGGCGATGCACGTCAACAGCCGAACCGAAGCGGCAATGAAGGCCCTCAAAGAAAAGCTCATCGGCCGCTGAGGACGAGCCAAACCGGAGGCAGCTTAACTGCCATCAACCAACCCGAAAATCCAGCTGGCCCCGCAAGAGCGAATACGCCAGATCACCCGGCGCAACGCCGTCGCGGGCACAGAGCGCCGCTGCCGCCCCCGCAGCCTCACCCATGGCCCGACAAACAGGCTGAATCCGCACGCTGCTCTGCGCCGCGAACGTTGCGCTCAAACACCGCCCGGCAACCAGCAGATTCGAAACCCCGACGGGAAGCAAGCACCGATACGGTATCTCGTGGTAGTCGTCTGGCGGCAGCTTTTTTAGATCCACGCCACCGGAGGCCAAATGTATATCGATCGGGTACCGGTTGCGGGCGATCGCATCGGGAAACTTCCGGCACGATTGGTGGTCCTCCTCCGTCAGCACGTACCGCCCCACGATCCTCCGGCTCTCCCGAATTCCCATCAGCGGCGCGACCACGCTCACGTAGCTGTCCTCAAGCCCCGGCAGGTAAGCCTTACAGAAAGCGTGAATTCGAAATATCTTCTCCCGCCCGACGGACATCGCCTTCGAAAGACTAAAGGCGTCGAGAGGATCGAAACCGGTGATTCTCGGACAATTGAACGCTAGCTCCCTCGGCCGTCCCAGCATCGTGAAGAATTGAAAATAGCCGATATCGTCCTGGGCCAACATCCCTGTTTCGATCGCATCCTTCACCGCCTCTCCGATCACACTTGCCTTGGCATCCGCGAACCCTACGCTCAGGAAATCCGGCATGTTCGGACGGGCATCGTCCCCAAAAAAAGACCCGACCTTGCCGATATCGACGTTCCCAACGGCGAACCGCAGCGTCATCGGCTGATTCGTTCCGGTTTCATCGCCTGAATCGGTCGGCGCCCCTGCCAGAAAGGCCAAATCTGCGTCGCCCGTCGCGTCGATGAAGACCTTCGCGGTGAGGCGAAGCAACCCAGGCGACCCCTTGGCCGTCACGTCGATGCCAGTGATCGATTCGTTCATCATGAATGCGCGGACAAGAAACGACCCATACAAGCGTTCGACCCCCGCCTCATCCGCCAGCCGATCGAGCGCAAGTGCAAGTATCACCGGGTTGTACCAAACCTGCGCATTGGGGAAATTCGTCTCGGGTGAAAGCCCCGCGTGCTCAAGTTGGATGTCCCGGTTGACACCTCCCACGAGCTGCTCGTCTCCCAGGTAGTTCGGCATCATCGGGGTCACCCAACCCATCGACTGCGTCCCGCCCAGGCCGTTCATCTGCTCGACCACGAGGGTTTTCGCACCCAGCCGGCAGGCTTTGATGGCTGCGGTGGCTCCAGCCGTCCCGCCTCCACAAACGATAACGTCGTATTCCACCTTAGATTGAGACCTTGCTGCGGCTACACTTAGCTGTGCAATTCGAAGAGTATGCCGCCATACACGGGCCCGACATCGAGCGACGCTTGGAGGAACTCATACCAGGGACGGGTCCGCGGCTCGAAAGGCTCCACGAAGCGATGCACTACGCGGTGCTCGGAGGCGGAAAACGCTTCCGCCCTCTGTTGTGCATAGCCGCCGCCGAATCGAATCGAGGGAGCATCGAATGCGTGCTCGACGCAGCATGTGCGCTGGAACTGATCCATTGCTTTTCGCTCGTTCACGACGACCTTCCGTGCGTCGACAACGACGACTTGCGTCGTGGGAGGCCTGCTACCCATATCCAATTCGGCGAGGCGATCGCGCTGCTCGCCGGCGACGCCCTCTTCGCCCTTGCATTCGAAACCCTGCTGGGCATGGACGCGCCATCCGAACGCACGTGCCGTGCGGCCGGCGCTTTGGCAGCAGCTTCGGGCACGCAAGGCATGGTCGGCGGGCAGACCGTGGATATCGAGTCCGAAAATGCGCAGACCGATCTGGACACCGTCAAGTGGATCCACGCCCGCAAGACCGGGGCACTCATTACGGCAAGCTGTACGATCGCCGCGGTATTGGTCGGGGCCGCAGAAGTTCAAGTCGCCACTTGCGCAAGATTCGGGGATCAGATCGGCCTCGCATTTCAGATCGCAGACGACGTGCTCGATGAAACCGGCGACGTCGAATCCCTCGGCAAACGCACCCGGGCTGACAAGGCGCGATACAAGGCCACTTTTCCCGCCCTCATCGGTGTAGAAGCCTCCAGAACCCTCGCTCTCGAGGCCCAGCAAGCTGCCCTCGCAGAGCTTGGATCATTCGACGGCGACACAAAGGGCCTCGCCGCGCTCGCAGCTTTCGCATCCGAACGGACGGTCTAAAAGTCCCGATTATCCGTCCACCATTGCGCCCCGGACCACCAAACGCGTATATTCGCGAGTCATGGCGACAGTTCGACCCCTTTCTGGCCAAAGATACTCAACGGCCGCCGGCCCGCTCGAAGACTTAGTCGCCCCGCCCTACGATGTCATCTCGGTCGAGGAGCGGGAAGAATTCGCCGCCCAAAGCGCAAGCAACACCGTTTGGCTGACGCTACCGGAACAATCTACCGACGATCGCAGCAAGTTTGTAAAGTACGCAAGAAGCGCATCCCGTCTCACGGAGTGGAGGAGGGAAGGCATCTTGCAGGTCGACGAGAGACCCTGTCTCTATCGCTACCGGCAAACCTTCACCAACCCCGTCGACGGCAAACTCCTGATCCGCGAATCGCTCATTTGTCTCATCAAAGTGGAGCCCTATGAAAGAGGTGTTGTGCTTCCGCACGAACAGACCTTCCCAAAGCACAAGGAGGATCGCCTAAGACTCCTCGAAGCGACCGGCGCGCACCTCGAATGTATCTACGGACTGTACGAGGATGCCGGCCACGCGGTCGGGCCGGCGATCCACCGAGCTTCATTCGAGGCCATCGCCGCGGTCCAAACCGAAGACGGTATTGCCCACGAACTTGCCAAATGCGACAGCGAGGCGGAAACCGCTGCCATATGCCGGTCCTTCGATCTCGAACGGATCTGGATCGCCGACGGCCATCATCGTTACGAAACCGCGGTTACGTTCAGGCAGGCCCTGCGAGACAAACCGGGAATTATCGCGGAAGATTTCATGATGATCGCACTCTCCAGCATGAGCGACCCAGGTTTGCTTCTCTTGCCGACCCATAGAATCGTGAAGAATTTCCAGACACCGCTCGGCCAGGTCGAATCCAAACTGCAAACACGCTTCAATACGCGGACAATCCCCAACGTCGAAATTCCCGATGAGTTAAGACGCCTACATAATAACGACTGTCGAGTTTTTGGAATGGCGATGCCCGGTGGAAGCGGGTTCATCATGACTATGGAGGAGCCACGAGACGCTCTTTCGATCGTGGAAGGCCGCTCGAGCGATCTCCTAAAAATGCTCGACGTCACAATTTTACACGAAATAATTCTCAAAGATGTCTTCGGCATCGAGGGCCTCGAGCAAATCGATTATACAAGGAGTTCACAAGAGGCCGTCGAACGCGTCGCCATGAGCAATGGTGAGGTTGCATTCCTCATGAATCCGCCGTCCGTCAAGGACATGAGGCGAATCGCCTTGGGCGGCGAAAAAATGCCACAAAAATCGACTTTCTACTATCCAAAATTACTAAGCGGATTGGTATTCTGGTCTCACTCTGATTTTAAGTGAATATTCTAATTACGGGTAGCGGCGGCGCCGACGGAATTCCGAGTTTTTTCTCGGACTCCGAGGTTTCGCGTTACGCACGAGATCACGGCGGAAAAGACGTCCGTTCGCGAGCAGCAGCCATTGTCGACAATGCAATTAAGATCGATTTTGGGCCAGACACGTACGCCCAGTGCAGCAATTTGGGATTGAAGGCGAGTGATTGGAAGCACGTGCTCTTCACTCACTCGCATTTCGACCATTACGCACCGGGACTTTTCCAATACGCTTTCCCGCCATTCACCGAGGAAAGTTCAACCACGCCGATTATGTGGGGTAATCAGGCCATTTTGAGCGGTTTTTCCAATGCGTTCGAAGATCAAGACAAGCTCGAAAAGCGCCTCTTGAAGAGCTTCGCCCCCGTCGATATAGACGGCTATCGTGTCACTCCAATCCGCGCCTACCACAAACTAGACGAAGACAGTCTCAACCTGATCATCGAGAAAGACGGCAAATCCCTCCTCTACGCGGTCGATACCGGAGTTTACCAGGAGGAGACCTGGGAGTTTCTTGCCGGAAGGCGATTCGACGTCGCGGTCATCGAGTGCGCCGACGGATTTCTGCCGGCTGATTACTGGGGCCACCTCTCTTGCGACGAGCTAGTCCAGGTCGTCGATCGCCTTCGGAATATGGGCTGCCTCGATGGTTCGAGCGTTGTTTGCACCACGCACCACGCCCACACGGGCATGGCGACACACGCCCAGCTAGAAGAGCGCCTCAGCCCGGACGCTATCGAGGTCGGGTTTGACGGAAAGTTAATCAACTTCTGACAAGACGCGAGCGGCGATTTGCCATGCTCTGTCGTCAAGTACATGAACTAGGACTTTTACCCCCGGATGGACCATGGGGGCGTCGTGCGGCTTCGGCGCTCCCTTCCACTTTAATTTAGGTCGTTTCATCCTTCGGAACAAATTCCCCCGAAGAGAACACCGCGGCCGCAACGGCCAGCGCCACCACGTTGATGACGATGAGCGCATTCCACGCAGCCGAAGGCTCGATGTTCTCGGGGCTAAGAAGACGCAGGATCTCCATCGGCCCCGAAGGCGCCGGGCCAGTGCCCGAATGCGGAGACAGAGCACGCAACTGCGACATGATCGATAGCTTCTTGAAATCCCCGGGAAGGAATGGAATCCAAGATTCCCACAAGAAGCCGAACGAAATCGCAAACAGCCAAGGCTTCGTTGAAAGCACAGACAGCATTGTAAACAGGCTGCAATAGCTCACCACGCCGACCGGAATGATAATCAGGTCGCGTTGTAACGGCGAGCTTCCTAAACCTGCAATTCCGTAGGTGATAACGGCCGTCAGTGCGCACGAAGCCATAACGGCAATAGAAACGACCAGCGTTGCGGCGAGCCATTTTGCGAGCAATATCTTCCATCGCGGTATCGGTCGCGTTAACAAATAAGGAATTGTCTTCCCAACCATTTCCGCCGATACTATGCCGCTTGCGAAAATCACGCTGAGAAGGATCATCGTAAACGAATACACGGCCAAGGGCACGGAGAGGCCGTAAGCGACATTCGGAGTGTAGTCGGTCCCGCTCACGGAGCGAATCAGCATCGCGAACGCGGGTCCGGCAAGCCCGACAAGCAGCATGGTCACCATTTTGCGGGGCCGCAGAAGGTCCCAAACCGACCACGCGAGCAGTTCTACGAAGTTCATCCCTTCACCAAGTAGTTGAAGACTGCTTCGAGGTTGTTGTCGGGTGACGAGAATTCGCCGAACTCTGTGCCGGTCTCCAACACCAATTCTGAAACCTGCGAGTAGAACTCGTCCGGTGACACTGTTTCGACCTCCATTTGGTCCGCATCTTGACGATTGAACTGGAGCGACAAAACCGACGGCAAGGTGAGAATCCGCTGGGCGAACGTCCTCGCGTTGCCCATCTTAATCCTAATTCGATGCGGGTGACGATCGATGAGGGATCGGATCTTTTGAATATCGCCCACCGCCATCAACCGCCCCCGGTGGAGCAAAACGATGTTGTGCGTCATCTGTTCGACCTCGTGGAGAATATGGCTGCTGATAATAACGCACGTGCCGCGGGCGCCTATATCCCGGAGCAGATCCTGCATTTGCCGGCGCCCCACCGGATCGAGGCCGTTCAGGGGCTCATCGAGGACCAGGGCTCTCGGCCCGTGCGCCATGGCTTGGGCCAGCTTTATCCTTTGCCGCATGCCCTTCGAGTAGCCCGCGATCCTGGTATCGGCCCGATCTGCCATGCCCACTGTCTCGATTGCGGCTCCCGCCACGGAGCCGGCTTTCGGAGCCTCGACACCCGACATCCGCGCCATGAGCGTTACGAACTGCCGTCCTGTCATCTCCTCGTAGAAGCTGTCGGTCTCGGGGCAATACCCGAGGTGTCTCGCTACGTTGGCATTAGCAAAAGGTTGTTCGCCGAAAACCTTTACGTGGCCGGTCGTTGGCCGCAGCTGCCCGGTGATCAGTTTGATTAGCGTCGACTTTCCGGCGCCGTTTTGGCCAAGGAGAGCTGTCACCCCCGGTCCGAAGCTGCACGTAACGTCGTTAAGGCCGATGACCTGGCCGTACCATCTCGACGCTTGCTCGACCTGGATCATCCCTTCACGACCTCGACCGCACGGATCCTCATCGATGCAAGCAGCAGCCCAACTCCGGAAACGATCACAAGAATCAATATGAGCGGGAATACATGCGGGATCGCACCCCCACCGTCTCCAGGTAGGACGGACCGGGGGGCTGCTCCGAGGAGATTTGCGCCGATTCCCGAAATCGCTCCCTCAATGCTCAGCGACCCAATGGTGGCGGCAGCTTTCTCACTGGAACTCTCGATCGCCTCGCGCATGATCATCGCGAAGAAGTTCGCAAAAATGAAAATGCCTGCGTAGATTACGCCCACGAGCCAGGGCGTCCTGTTCCACGCCGAAAGCCCCACAAGCACAGAAGCGTGCACAAACGCAGGAATTACCGATAGCAGCACGAGCTGCGGGTACATCAAGGGGTAGCTCCTAAAGAAGTCACCAAAACCCAGAGTCAGCGCCTGGAACGACGTGAGCAAGAGCAGAGGCGCAAAGTACACCGTGAAAACAATTGCGAAAATGTAGAACCATTTCCCGATCAGATAATCGCGCTTTGTGATGGGCTTCGCCAAATAAACCTGGAGCGCATTCGCGCGATTGTCTGCAGCGATGCTCCCCGCGCCGACGAGTAACGCAAGCATAAACGGCCAAAACCCGCCGCCGTAAACTCCGGCAAGCAAACTTGAAAAAGGTGGCAGGAAACTTTGCGTCCTTCCTCCGCCGAACGTGGAAGCGAAAAGCATGAAGATGACTAGCACATAGGGCAGCAAAGAAACCGCTGCAAGTACCCAGAACCCTTTTTTCTTAAAGCTCGTCTTCAGGCCGCTCTTCGCAATAGGCCACCAACGAGCTTTGGACAAACCCTTCGGCCCGTCGTAGTTGCGGTAACTAAGGTCGGCGATCGGCCCTGTCTGCTGCCCGCTCATAACAACGCCTCCAAGAACGCGTCCTCCAAAGTTCGCTGGGCAGGCTGAAACACCCTAACCTGTGCGCCGCTCTCCAACGCCGCCGCAAAGACCGCCCGCGTCGCCTGCGAAAACCCTTCGGGAAACTGAACCCTGTATCGGTACGACAAACTCGAAACGACCTCGCCGCTCTGCTTAGCCAAGGCCGCGGCAAACCCGTCGGCGGGAATCTTCAACTCCACGTCCCACTGCACCTGACTGATCGACTTGAATCGCTCGACCGTGTCTTGCGAGCGAACTTCACCTTGTTGCATTACGATCACAAAATCGCACGCTCGCTCGATGTCGGGAAGCAGGTGCGACGAGACGACGACGTTGACTCCCTTGCCGTGCGAAATGTCTTTCACGAGAGCCAGCATTTCATCCCGCCCCGCCGGGTCCAAACCGTTCGTAGGCTCGTCCAAGAAAAGCAGCTTCGGTCCGTGCACGATCGCCTGAGCGAGCTTCGCCTTCTGCTTCATCCCCGTGGAATACGTCTCCAGGTTCCGGTACCGAGCCTCTCCCAGCCCGCAATATTCGAGAACCTCGTGCGCCCTCCGCATCGCCTGCTCCCGCGGCATCCCAGCCAATTCGCCCGCAAAAGCCGTGTACTCGACAGCCGTCAACCCGGGAATGTAGCACTCCAACTCGGGCATCAGCCCGACGTCCATGCGGATCGACAATCCGTCGGTAGAAATATCGCGCCCGAAGACGGTGCCGCCCCCCGAAGCGGGCTCGATGAAGCCAAGGAGGGCCTTAATGAGGGTGGATTTCCCTGCGCCGTTCGGGCCCAACAGCCCAACGCAACCCTCGGGGACGGTGCACGTCAAGTTGGAAACGGCGACCTTGTCGCCATACTTGACCGTGAGGGAATTGACCTCGGCAACCGCCATAGATTAGGAAGTATGAATCATGTCGAGGGCCCCCCGCTGGGGGCTGTCCCCTCGCTCCAAACGTGGTTTTTGGTGGGCTCGACACCCCAAGGTTTCCTGGGTTTGGTCG
>JBPCLO010000053.1:0-90675 GCA_051003155.1 Fimbriimonadales bacterium
GTTTTGGTCCGCGGCGAACGAGGCCTTGAGTTTTTCCAACTCCTTCGCGTAGTCGGTCGCTAATGCGCCGCCCATCAAGAGCACGCTTACGAAAAAAAGCATCAATCGGCGCATGGGTTCACCTCCAGAGTGTAATCGCACTCTACATCACGTTCCGTTTTTGCGTTGTGAAAACTTCATGGAATTGGACAGGCAGGGGCTCACGATCAACGGAGAGGCTCGTCCGAGGCAGAATACGATATTCTGTACCTCTCGCCTCTCAAGGGCCAAAAGTGGCGTTCATAGACGTTCGCCCCTATTCCTACATAATGAGCATGGGCAGGCCCGCTTCAAAGCGGGCTCGGGAGAGAACAATGAAACGATTCTTGATGAATTCGACAGCGGCGGTGGCCCGTGGCGAGAGAAGAGTGAAGACGGGATTCGCGCATCGCTTGATCGGTGTCGTCGTGGGGCAGGTCACGACGGAGGCCTGGGTCGCACGCTACAACGGCCCAGGAAACGACCTTGACAATGCCAGCGCGCTGGCCGTGGACGCTGCGGGCAACGTTTACGTCTGCGGACGAAGACGGACGAGCCTATTGGCGAGCGCATCGCGCTAAACGCGAGTCCTCTCCCTCGAAAAGCCAGTGAGATACCAGCGAACCCGATGCGGACGCAGACGGACGACGTTTTGGCGGGCGCATCGCGATAAACGCGAGTCCTCTGCCTCGAAAAAGGCAGTGAGAAACCGCCGCGCCGACCATAGTCACGATCCTTCTTGCTGAGATAGGCGTTTGTCATCTTCATGGGGTTGGGTGTTCTAAAGACCGCCCTCACTGCCGCGGGTCTACCGCTTCCGGATATCGTTTCCTTCCTGTCATGTCCGTTCTCCTATTCTGCAGCAGAACCCTATATTCCAGGTGTGGAAACTCTAAGGGGAACCTGTCAGTAGAGCTCCTCGCGGCTCATCTTGTTGAGCGTCTTATTTGTATCTGGGTCTGCCATGTAAAACTATGGCGCAACCGACATAACGTGATCAAATGGTCTAATCGCCAGAACTGTATTTCAACCAAACCAACTCAATCTTCGTAAGAATGAGTCGATACTGCTCCGACGAGGCGTCGAAGCTGGTCGACACTTTGGCAAGGCAACAGATTTTCAACCAGTGGGCTCAATAATTTGACAAATCAGCTCCATAAACCGGCTCATCCATGAATCAAGCGTCCAAGCCAATTCTCCTGCATATTCCACATTCTTCGGTGCACATTCCAGAAGCGGACGGCTGGGAATGGCTCGTCGACAAAGCTGCGCTTCAGTGCGAAGTTCAGGTCATGACTGATCACTTCACGGACGAGCTATTTGAATCGCCACGGACCGATCGATTGGTCGCAAACGTTTCGCGGCTCGTAGTGGACGTTGAGCGCTTCAGGGACGATGCTCTTGAGCCAATGGCTGAAAAAGGCATGGGTGCCGCCTACACAAAGACGCACGACGGACAGGAGTTCAAGCTCGTCTATGATCGCGAAGCGATTCTTCGCCAATTCTATGATCCACACCATGAGGCATTGGAGAATTGGGTAGACGCGGCTTTGACCCAGCATGGAGCGTGTTTCATCATCGACTGTCACAGCTTCCCAAATAAAGCGCTCACTTGCGATCTCGATCAATCCCCAAATCGGCCCGATTTCTGTATCGGAACTGATGCGTTTCACACGCCAGATGTCCTAACAATTTGCGCCGTGGACTTCCTGGCCAAGGCTGGCCAATCATTGTGGGTGAACAAGCCCTACGCCGGAAGCATCGTTCCTTTGTCGCGCTACCAGAAAGACGTTCGTGTTGCCTCAATCATGGTCGAAGTCAATCGAAGGCTCTACATGGATGAACGGGACGGAACCAAACAGTGCTTTGCTGATGTCACGGGCGTAGTCGGTGAATTACTAGAACGTCTGAGCGCACAAATGAGCAGAATTCAAAATTGATGCTGCCTTCATAGCGTTGTGACGTTGATCAACATCCTGGATACCGATTCCAGAATTCCGCCTCGAGCCTCAACTCTTCGACCGATGCGTTTCCGTTGGCGCGACTGCAACTTCTGCAACCAGATCAATTTGCAATCCGTTCGATCACCTCACGAAGTTCCAAGTTCTCCAACGATCTCGTGGGAAGTGAGTCCATACCTAAAAACGCACCAAGGAGGTTTCCGCAAATGGCGCCTGTACTGTCGGTGTCACCATCGTGGTTGACCGCCAATCGAACACCCATTTCAATGCCGCCTTCCGACTTTAGAGCGCAGTATGCGGCGATCGCCAGCGCTTCTTCAGCAACCCATGAGGACGACACCCCGCCCGTTCACCATTGCATTGCGCTTGCCGATCTGAAGACTTACGTTGTGCCCTGCGTTAGCTGCCACAACCGTGCGGGTGGCGGCTTGCCATCGAACTTTCGCGCCCATCTCTTCGAAGACCCCACGCAAAGGCACCAAAACGCGGCCGTGGCTAATCGTCGGGGCGACGTCAGGAAAGTTGACAATATTGCCGTTTACGTAAACGGTAATCGCCGCTTGGGCCATCGCCGTGACTGTTACTAATACGGCCAAGCTCATTCCTCAATTAATCCGTACGACATTCCTGCGGAAGCTGCTTGGCGTCTAATTGTTAGCATGGAGCGCAAAGGTTTCACTCATTGTTAGCATGGAGCGCAAAGGTTTCACTCTCATCGAGTTGCTCGTCGTCATCGCCATCATCGGAATCTTGGCAACCGTGCTCTTTCCGGTACTCGCAAAGGCAAAGGAGACCGCTAAGAAGTCCACCTGCCTTTCGAACATGCGGCAGATCGCGACGGCCGCCCAACTCTATATCGACGCTGAGGATGGCGCCCTCTTCCACCACCACGAAGATTGGGTTCTGGATGACGGGACTCTGACCGAACAACTTCCCGGTAGTCCTGACGGGTGCGTCGGAGGCGGCTTCGGCAACAGCCAAGCCGAGAAGCCGTGGGCGATTTTCTTTATGCCCTATACTGCCAGCCGCCAGATATTCTTCTGCCCGTCGGACACGACGCCGCGTTCGAAGATCCTCGCCACAGACATTTACGAAAACTCGAGTCTCGATGGCGGGCCCTTCTTGCTGAGGTAGGCGTTTGTCATCTTCATGGGGTTCGGTGAAGACCATCGTGGTGTGCTCGATGCAATCGCTCGTTCGAAGGAACGTTGTTGACGAGATCATCGAAGCAATCGAGCACGAGCAGAAACACGGCGACAGGAAGCTTGTCCCGGTTCTCCTCGACGACTACCAGGTTCCCGGAGTTCTGCTGGTTGTTCGAGTTGCAGGTGAGACCAGAAGTGTTCTTCCAAGTCGTAGGGTTGAACGAATCGTCGTATATGAACCGAAGTTGTAGCCGCCGTTTCGCGTGGAGTTATCGAGCGTGAGCCTGTCTTTCGAGTCGTAGCCGAATGTCAGCGCCCCGCCTTGGGTCGTAACTGTAGGGACCCCTCGGTCACGACGCCTATTCATCGAAGAGCCATGTTGGCCGTGACCATCGATCCGCCGCGTCTAGGAAACCGAAGGTGTTGTCCGGATCAACCCCCGTGGCATCCAAGAATCGGAAGAAAGCCGCTATTGCTTTGCATTGCGCGATCGTGAACTTGGAGAAGTACCCATGTGTTTTCGCGCTTTCTAAATCGTCGGGATAGAGGAACAAATAGAACGACCAATACGGATCATCTGGTCCGTTTCTGAGCCGCGTCGGTTTGGAAAGAATCGCCTTGAGCGAAACTGGGAGCAACTGACAAACACTCATTGCCTGGAGTGACCACGGGTCGTCCATTTCCTCTTCGATGTCTTGCGTTGATAGGGATTCGTATGGATTCGGCCCGGTTGGTGGCGAAGCGCTGTCAATTAGACTAACCAGAGCCTCTCTAGTCATCGGCACGGTCATAGGATCAAGCGAGGGACTTTGTACGAAAGTTGAGCACGACGCTCCTTTTTATAGGGACGCATCAAAGCGCTCCTTTTTATAGCGTATCACTCAGTTCGCCCTCGTCCTTACGTTCTTCCATTATCGCCCAAAGCGGGCACTAGGCGGCCCGTAGGACGCGTTTAGGGTCTTTGCCCATAGGACAATGACCCGGCCGCGCGGACGCAGACGGACGACGTTTTGACGAGCGCATCGACGATAAACGCGAGTCCTCTGCCTCGAAAAAGGCAGTAAGAAACCACCGCACCGACCATAGTCACAATCCTTCTTGCTGAGATATTCAGCCAGCAGGGGCAGCTACACGGGCCGTAGCCGGCGTTTAGCTGCCCGGACCTTGCCGATGTAGCCTATTGGATTTCGCGGACGAACACGGACGCCCTTTTACGGTGTGCAAGGATTCGTCGCTTTCCCCGCAGGGCTTCCCCTTGGGCATGGCGCGCTGAACCCACTCGTGGTCAGCGAACAGTGTCTACCGCTTTCTGCTCCTAAGCTGGTTGGGCGACGGGCGGCCCGGTCAGCTCGAAAAGTCTCTCCAGGTTTCTCTTCAGTGAATTAGGGACAAAACCTTCGGCCCTGTCCCGGGCACGCCCGCGGCATCGATTATCCTTCGTTCGATTCGTCAATTACGGCGCCACATAACAGACCTCGCCTCGATGCTCATCGAATATTCAGGTATTCGACATCCGACCGACAGTTTCATGCGATTAAATTTGTTTCGTGTCCAATGTCGCAGATAATAAGGTCATCGCGCGGATCTGATAATGCTGGCGTCAGGCACCTTAGTTAGGAGAAAAAGAAAATGAACAATCGGAAAGGACTCAAATTAATTCTCGGCCTCGGCCTAGTTGCCGGACTTTCGCTCGTCGCATACGCGGTGCATGACACTGGAAACAACATTCTGACCTTCGCACCGGTCGTTGGTTCAGAGTCGCCAAATGCAAGAGGTAGCGGCGAGACCCAGATAACGGGCGGGCGGATCGACACCGCGCTTAACAACGGAGTGGACGATGGAACAGATGTATGGCGAGCATCGTTCCAATTCTCGGGCCTGAGGTCCAGACGAATGTACACCATCACCGTGCCAGGGCGTTTTGACGCGCCACCCCCAGCAGAGTCAGGCATTGTCACCTTCGTTACCGACTCGAGTGGAAATAGCCGAATCTGGTTCCAATTTGCCGGTCTGGCCCGACTTGGGGTTGCGCGCCTTCGTCTTGGCGGCGACCAAGGTCCAGTTGTCCTTCAAGCCACCAGAGCTCCCGGCGGACCCGGCACGATCGTGACCCAAGCGGGCGGTGGATGGGGTGGATGGGGCGGCTAAAAAGCCTAAGACACCCTAAAGTCGGATGGCCAGCAATGCAATTTCGCCTGGCCATCCTTAGTTATCATGATCCGTTGCCAAAGAGACGGTGGCTTGGAATCTCATTATGGTGCCTTGCCCTTGCGATATAGCCTATTGGGTTTCGCGGACGAACACGGACGCCCTTTTATGGCGAGCAAGATTCGTCGCCTTCCCCGCAAGGGCTTCCCCTTGCACTGCGCGCTGAACCCCGTCGTGGTCGGCAAACAGCGTCAACACATCGTCGTACTCGCCCTGCGTGATCTCGATGGAGCCGGGGTCAGGGGCTCATGTTTCACGACCCCGCGATCCTCTATGCTCACACGCCTGTGGGGTGGCACTTCTCAGGCAAACATGCCCTTGTAGTGGCGATACCAGTCGCTCTGGAACCGCTCATCCGGATCGTACTGGAGCTTCTTTGCGAGGAAGTCGGGAAACTGCGGATAACAGGCAAGGACCTGATCCTTGCGCGGCGCGGCGCGATGTGATTCTCATGCGTTTGAACCGTGTTTACCCCTTGTTTCCGATGACCTGCTAGGCGGAGGGGAAGCAACAAACTACTCCTGCGCAACGAATCCGCAAGCAGTGGGCTCGGCTACGCGATAATTCTCGACGACAAGGGTGGCACCACGGCCTTGCCGGTTCTGGGTACCATCGCAACCGCGCTGCGGGAGAGCGCTGCCCTCCCGTGCGTACCTACTTGCCGACGTACTTCTTCGGGTCGGAGATGAACTCGGCCTTCTCCGCCTCGTCACAGAAGACGTAAGTCTTTCCACCGTAGTCGAGAATGGCCTTGACCTCCTCCTCGGCGGGCGTCTTACCCTCCTTGATCATGCACACGGCGCACACGCCCTGGTCGCCGACCTTCTTGCTGCCCTGGTCGTAGCTCATGGCAACGGGGGTCGTTGTCGCGGGCGTTTCGGTGTTCGCCGCGCCCTCGTCCTTGTTGCCGCATCCGGCGATAGCTAGTGCCGCAAACGCGGCGATGATTGCGATGTTCTTCATTATCAGGTTGCCTCCTTGGGTTCCATTCGGTGGATGTGCTCCGGCTCCTCTTCGGGAGCGATGAACTTGGGCAGATCGCTTGTCGCGACGTCCTCCTGCCCTGGCGGTTGGCCCTTCTTGCCCGAAACCAGCATGTAGAGCGCGGGTAGGACGAGCAGGGTCAATATGGTCGAGGTGATGATGCCGCCGATGACAACGGTGGCGAGGGGCTTTTGCACCTCCGCGCCCTTGCCGGTCGACAGGGCCATGGGCAGGAATCCGATGCTGGCGACGGTGGCGGTCATGAGCACGGGACGCAGCCTCGTGCGGCAGGCCCCCAAGACAGCCTCCATCGGGGAGTATCGCTCATTGCGCAGCTGGTTGATGAACGTCACGAGGACGACGCCGTTGAGCACGGCGACGCCGAACAGGGCGATAAAGCCGATACCGGCCGAGATCGAAAAAGGCATCCCGCGCAAGTATAGGGAGAGGATGCCGCCAGTGATGGCGAACGGGACGCCGGTGAACACGAGGGCAGCGTACTTGGCCGACCGAAAGGTGATGAACAGGAGCATGAAAACCACGGCGAACGTGATCGGCACGACGACCTTCAGACGCGCCTGAGCGGATTGGAGATGCTCGTATTGGCCGCCCCACTCGATGTGGTATCCGGCCGGGAGCTTGACCTTTTCATCTACCCTTTGCTTGGCCTCCTCGACGAAGCCGCCGAGGTCGCGGCCCCTGACGTTGGCCTGGACTGCGATACGTCGCTGCCCGCTCTCACGGCTGATCTGCACCGGCCCTTCGAGGCTCTCGATGTCGGCGAGCAGTCCAAGGGGTACGCGCTGACCGTTCTTTCCCCCAACGGGGAGCCGTCGGATGGCGTCGGGGTCGCCGCGATATGACTCTCGGAAGCGCAAAACGATGTCGTAGCGGGCAGCGCCCTCGAGCACCTGGCCGACCGCCGTTCCTCCTATCGCGGTCTCGATGACGTCCTGCACGTCCCCGACGTTAATCCCGTATCGGGCGATATCGTCCCGCCTGATCCTGATCTGCAGCACGGGCAAGCCCGCCGTGGCCTCCACGATGATGTCCTGGCCGCCCTTGATCTCCCGCATGACGCCCGCGACGTCCGCGGCTTTTTGCTGCAGGATTGCCATGTCCGGGCCGAACACCTTCGCGCCGACCTCGGAGCGGACGCCGATCCCTTCGGACATTTCGGTCATGCGCATCTCGATCGGCTGGGTGAAGGAGACCTTCATGCCCGGTATGTCGGCAAGGGCGAGCGTCATTTTGTCGATCAGCTCGGCCTTGGTGCGGGCCTCTTTCCATTGCGACATCGGCTTCAAGGGCATGTAAATATCGTGTTGGGAGAGGAGCATGGGATCGGTGGCCACGTCGGGTCGGCCGATCCTCGTGGCCACGCCCTCGATCTCGTTCGGGAACTTGCGAAGGAGCAGCTGTTCGACCAGGGTCGCGCGCTCCATTGCGGTCTCGACCGAGATACCGGGCAGATAGCCGGGGTTTATGCAGATGGCCCCCTCGTCGAGCTTAGGCAAGAACTCTGAGCCGAGCATCGGAAAGAGCGACGCGCAAGCCACGAAGAACGCGGCTGCGCCGATGACGACCGCGGTCCGCCACCGGATCGCCCAACGCACGATGGGAAGGTATTGCCGCAGGAGCCACTCGACGACCGGGTTCGGCTTGTCTACCTTGGTCCGAAGATAGTAGGCGCAGAGCGCGGGGATCAGCGTCGCGGACAGAAGCAGAGCGCCGGCCAGCGCGAAGACGACGGTCAGCCCCATCGGCCTGAACATCTTGCCCTCGACCCCGATCAAGCTGAGAACCGGCAGGTAGGCGGCGATGATGATCATCTCACCGAATTGGCTCGCCTGCCGGACCTCGACGGTTCCACTGCGGATGGTCTCGAGCCGCTCGGGCTGGGTGAGATCGCGGTCCAGCTCGTGCCGGCGAATGGCAAGTCTTCGCACGCAGTTCTCGACGATGATGACGGCAGCGTCCACGATGAGCCCGAAGTCGATCGCGCCAAGCGACATCAGGTTCGCCGACACGCCGAAATACTTCATTCCGACAATGGCGAACAGCATCGCGAGCGGAATGGCGGAGCTGACGATGAGGCCCGCCCGCAGTTGTAGCAGGAAGAGGAAGAGAATGAGGATGACCAGCACGCCGCCCTCGACCAGGTTCGTCCCGGCCGTGTGTAGGGTCTCGTCGACCAGGGTCGTGCGGTCGAGAAAGCCCACTAGCTGGATGCCCTTGGGCATCTCCATTTGGATTTCGGCGACCCGCTCTTTCACTCGCTCGGTGGCGATGCGAGTGTTCTCGCCCATCAGCATGACCGCGATGGCGGCGACCGCCTCGCCTTTGCCGTCCTTGGTTATTGTTCCTTGCCTGATGCCCGGCCCGAACTCGACGTGCGCGACATCGCGGACTAGAACGGGAACGCCCCGCTCAGAGGAGAGCACGATGTTCCTGATGTCGTCGAGACTCTTGACCGTGCCCACGCCCTGAACGATCTGTTGCTCGTCCTCCTTTCGGATGTAAGCTCCGCCGGCGTTGCGATTATTCTTTTGAAGAGCGTCGCGCACGTCCGCCAACTGAAGGTTGTGGGCACGCAGCTTCTCCGGGTCCGCTAGGACCTGATATTGCTTTACATGGCCGCCGAAGCTGTTGATCTCGATGATGCCGCGCACGGTTCGGAGACGGGGCTTCACCTGCCAATCCAGGATCGATCGCCGCTCCATGAGCGAGAACTTCTCTCCCTCGACGAAGACGTAATAGATCTCGCCCAGGCCCGTGGCGATGGGCGCCAAGGTCGGCGACTCGATGCCCGGCGGCAGCGCTTCCTTTGCCTCGCTGAGACGTTCGTTGACCTGCTGCCTCGCCCAATACACGTCCGTGCTGTCTTCAAAAAGAACTGTGATCTGTGAGAGCCCGAACTGCGAGATGGAACGCATACCGGTTGACTCCGGTATCCCCGACAGCACCGTCTCCAGTGGCTGCGTGATTTGCAGCTCGACCTCTTGGGGTCCGAGAGCGGGCGCGGCCGTGTTGACCACCACCTGCTTGCCCGAGATATCGGGCACCGCGTCGATTGGGAGTGTTATCGCCGAGTAGACACCAGCCAGGATTAGGGCGATGGCCGCGAACACCACGAAGAGCCGGTTGTGGATGGACCAATCGACGATTCGGTTCAACATTGGCTATCCACTTGGGGCGCAGCAACCATCCGATAAGGAGCTTTTCAGAGCTTCTGACTTGAGGTAGAAAGTGCCGTTTACCGCGATGGGCTCTCCTGGCGCGAGCCCCGCTGTGATCTCACGCCAACCTTGGTCCCGAATGCCGAGGGTGACGTGCCGTATTTCGAACGCTCCTGGCCTGGCGCGTGTAGCGATGTACACGGTCGCCCGGCCCGTGTGCTCCTGAAGAGCTCCCTCGGGCACGGTGACCCGATGTTTGCGTAGGTCGGTCACGATCGTGCCCTTCACGAACGATCCTGGCCTGAGAACGTTGCTCCGATTCCCAAGAGTCGTCCTGACGGAAACCGCCCGAGTGGTCTCATCGGCTGCGGTGCCGACCGAGAGAACCCTCCCTCGGAACGAACTGCCTGGCGCGGCCTCTGAACTGAGCTCGACCAATTGGCCTACCCGCACTGCTGCAAGGTCGCCTGGCGCCACCGCGAGCTGAGCCCAAACGAGATCGAGGTTCACAACCGTGAAGGCCGCGTGTTCAGGGTCGATGGTCTCGCCGAGCGTCGCCAAGCGTTCCTGGACCTTGCCGGAAATGGGGGTGATCAAGGCTATAGTGTTGTGGCCCCCGAGCTTTCCGCCTAACAGTCGGACTGCATCGACTGCACCTCGCATTTCGACTTGAACCAGCCGCAGAGCCGACTCGGCTTCGACAAGCTCGCGGTTGGTCGAGAATTGCCCCTTGTAGACACTTTCCTCGCGTTGATGCGCTTGCGAGACAATCAGCGCTCGGCGCTTTGCGAGCATTAGCTCCCTCAACGACGCATCGACACGGACCTTTGCCCCCTCTATTCGAGCCACACCTTGCGCCACCGCAGCCATAGCAACGCTGACATCCGCGGCCGCTTTCTTGTAGTCGGCGCTAACTCGCTCCAACTCCTGCTTTGAAATCAACTCTTCTTTAAAGAGCGTCTCGGCGCGGTCGAATCTTGCCTGTGTAACATCCATCTCTGCGCGTGCTTGCGTCACCTTGCTTACAAGGCCTTGCTGCTCGCTCTGGGCCTCGGCGAGCTTGGTGCGATCTTCTCCCAAGTTGCGCTCGGCCAGTTGAACATCGCGCTCGGCTTCGATCGCTTTGGAGCGAGCCTCCTCGACCTGCGGTTTGCCGAACTGACCGAGCTTTGCGAGCTGGCGCTGCCTTTTCAAGTTCTTGCTCGCTGCCGTTACTTTCGCCGCCGCTTGCCGATATGCAGCTTGCGATTGTCCTAGCTCGGCGCTTTCGAGCAGCGCCAGCGTTTGACCGGCAAGCACTGTGTCGCCCGCGCCGACGAAAAGCTTGATGACCTTGCCCGCTACGCGAGGCGTTACCTTGACGAGCTGGTCACCTCCAACCTGAACCACCCCGCTCACGGAGAGCCTTTCTGTAATCAGCCGGGCCGTTGCCGGCTCGACTTGGATGTCAGCCAAATGCATCGCCTCTTGGCTTAAGACAAGCTCGCCGGCCTTTCCAGCTTGGCCCTCCGGCACGGTTAGCGTCGTGTCAGCTTCCTTGGCCACCGTCGAGGACGGTGAGGAGCGAAACGCGAAGTACATCAGAGACCCCGCCAAAGCGACAATCGCCACGATTCCGATCGGAATCCAGCGGATGGTTCGGGAACCTACGGTTTGGGTGCTCATTGCTTTTTCGACTCCATTGACCGGAGTTCTTTAAGCACAGATGCCGGGACAGCGCCGGTCGCGCGTTCCAACTGGGCTCGCGCCTGCTCGTGCGATGCGAGCGCGTCGATGTATTCCGCCTGCACGGTTCGGTATGTCCGCTGGGCCTCTAATACTGCCAACAGGCTTACCCCACCGATCCGAAATCCATTGCGTGTCGCTTCCAATACTTTCCGAGCCTCGTCCAGCATGCCGCCTTGAAATATCCTAAGAACCGCGCCGGCAGCGCGGAGACGTGCCACGGCTTGCGAAACCTCTCGTAATACTCGGTTGCGGACAGCAGCGCCGCGCTGCTCGTGGGCCCTTGCGGATTCCTCGGCCTGGCGAATTCGATTTCTTCGGCTGCCGTAATCGAGCAGCGGGATTGTGATCCCAATTCCAAATCCGTTCTCGTGAGGGCTGCGCGTCAGGCTCGTTGCTCGAAAGTGTGGGGCAATGTCGGGAATCCCTTCTGCACGTGCAAGCCGGGCCTCCTGCAGAAAGGCCTCCCTGGTCGCCGCAGACGCCGCGATCTCTGCACGAGCCCCCATTGCCTGTTGAAGGATCAAAGACTCATCGATCGTTTGCGGACTGAACTGCAGAAGAGGCAAGACGGCGATTTCGTCAACAGGGCGCCCGATGATCGTATTGAGCTCCGCGCGAGCTGCGGCGAACTCAGCTCCCGACAATGTCGCTTGTTGTCGAGCACGAGTGAGCTCGATCGAGGTCTGAGTCCGGTCTATGCCCGGCCGGCTCCCCAACTCGACTTGCCGCTGCGCAATTCGGTCAAGCTCTTCGGAGTTTCCCACAACGTCGTTGGCGAGCGTGTTTCGTTCTTGCGCTCTTGCGAGCTGCAAGTAAGCAGACTTCGTTTCGTACACAATTTCGCGCAATTCAATGAGTGCCTCTGATTCGGCTACGCGCAGCTGGGCGCTTGCCATCCCCGCGCGGGCAGAACGGCTACCGTTTATCTCCAGGGGCTGCGAGATCATAAGCTCTTCGTCCGAACCCGCCCGTGTAAATCCAGGGGTCAGGGTGACATTGGGATTAGGCAACGCTTGAGCTGCTGCCAGCCCGAGCTCGGCGGCAGAGATGTCGAAAACCAGCGCCTTGACTCGCGGATTGTTTGCAAGAGCCAGTCGCACCGCCTCGTCTAAGGTCAGTTCCGATACAGCCTGCTTCACAAAGGGGATAGAGTTCCTGACTGCGCTGAACTTGGTGGAGTCATCCGGTTGGGCCAGGGTTGCGCTCATGAAGAGGAGCGCAATTGCGAAGTTACATGACATGGGTCAATTCCTTGGACAATTTCCCCGCTCCCACAACGCAGCATCCGTCCACGCGAAGCAGCATTCTCATAGAAAGGCGTTCCAGGTCGCGTATTGCCCGTCCGTCCGTAGATGGGAAATGCTCGAAAATCTCTTGCAATGCGGGGCGCACTGAAGGCTCGATGCTGTAAATTATCCAGGATCGCCGTCTCTTCGTCTGGACAACTGCCGCATTCCGGAGGGTCTGCAAGTGCGTGCTCAAGGTGGATTGGCTGATTTCGAGAGCGTCTACTAGTTCACACACACACAGATCGGCTTGCTGAAGGGCTTTGAGTATCCGTGCACGCGTGGGGTCAGCGATTGCTTTGCCGAAGTTTACGAGGTCTTTCATGACGTGATTTCGGGATATCTCGATATTATACAGTGTCTCACTGCCTTTTTCGAGGCAGAGGGCTATGGATGCTGATCCTTGAACCACGCTTCTGTCTTTGAACAAAGATGCCTTGCTTGAGAACTCTCCGAGTGCTGATCGAGGCGGGTTGATTCGCGCCGACTTTACGAATTTGAAAGTACGAAGCGCAAATGCAGGCGACGTACGAAGGCGGTCGGCTCTATTCGAACCTAAACGGCAACCGGGTTCGGGCAATTCGTACATCTCGTACTTCGGGCTGGCTTTTCAAAATTGCATTGTGAGCCCGTTGTCTATCCTTCGTCGTCCAGCGGCGCGTAGATTCTTCCCAGCGCGTCGGCAACGGGGCGCAGTCCCTCGGTTACCAAGTGTCCGTACAAATCGGCGGTGAGGCTTTGCTGCTGGTGTCCGAGCATCTTCTGGACGGCGTGTAGACTTGCCCCGTCCATTAGTGCAAGGGTGGCCGCCGTGTGGCGCGTTTTGTGAGGGCTGACACGGGGGATGCCGGCACCATCGCAGGCTTTGCCTAGGTGCTCGTATAAGTACTTCTGGTCGATCCTTCTGCCGTACGGATTCAGGAACACGAGGCCGTCAGGATCGTCGATTCCTTCGACCAACCGCCGTGCGTTCAGGTCTTCGAGATCTTGGCGCACGGCCGCGGATATGGGCAGGACGCGGTCCTGGTTCGTCTTAGTTCCCGCAACGTATTGCAGGACTCCATCGACCCGCTTCAATTGTCCGGCGATCCTGACGGTTCCAGCTTGAATGTCTACGTCATGCCAGCGAATGCCACGCGCTTCCGACTGCCGGGCACCCGTGCTCAACATAAAGAGGACGATCGATCGGACCGGCGAATCGGCGAGGGCTCCGAGCAGCGCGCGAGCTTGCTCGGGGTTGAGGAACATGGGGCTCTGTGTGTCCGCCTTCTTTGTCTGCCTCGGCAGGTCGATCATGGCCGCAGGATTCACCGAGCAATATTCTCCCTTTATGGCGTCTTGGTATACGTTGTGAAGAACCGAAACGGCCATCGCCATAGTTCGGCGATTGAGAAGCTTGGCAGGCGCACTTTGATTCGGTTGCTTGCCCCTCGGCTTTACCGTCCTGACGGACAGGGCCGACACCAACGCTTGTACGTCGTGCCTCTTCACTTTGTCCAACTGCTTTTTCCCAAGCGTTGGCAAGACGTGATCACGAAGAACCCACGCGTAGGTTGTCAGCGTCTTGGGTTCCAACATTGCGGCCTTGGCTTGTAGCCATGTTTCGACGAAGTCCGACAGCTTGCCGCTCCTGACATGGTCGAACCTTCCAAAGTCGGCTTCCTGCTGAAGCCTCTTCAAGGCGGCTATTGCATCCTTGTGGTTTGCAGCGCGTGCCCGCTTTTTCTTGCCGTGGGGTGTATAGATTTGAGCCATGTACCCGCCGCCTGCAATTGGATAGATCGATCCTGTGGTGTTCGCCCGTTTTATGCTCATGTCTCCCTGCCTTCTAAGTGTGGGTTACCGACTTCGCGGTGTGGGTTACCGCTGTGGGTGATTATAACACACACGAGCGAAAAGTTGCCAGCAGAGCAAGTTCAAAACGTATGTAAATGGTGACATTAGCGGGCAGCGTAAAACGCCATACCTACTTTCTTCTAAGCAGTAGGCCACAGGTTCGAGTCCTGTCCGGGGCGCCACCGACTCGACCGACGACTGCGGACTGCCGACTGGAGACGACCGCCTTCTTCCACCTACGCGGTGTCTTGCGACGGAGCGGCCCGCTCCAGGCTCGAATTCCAGGAACGTTACGGCCCGCAAAAATATGTCGCCGTTTTCTCGAACAAATCGGGCGAAAAGCGTGTCTAACGGGTGTATAGTTTTCCGGCTTGGCCCGGAGTATCGCTGGGCAAGCAGCAATATTAGGAGGTCTTTCTAAAAATTGACTAAATTACGAAAGGGTTTTACCCTCATTGAACTCTTGGTGGTCATCGCAATCATCGCGATCTTGGCCGCCATCCTGTTCCCCGTTTTCGCACAGGCGAAGGAAGCTGCAAAGAAGACTTCCTGCATTGCGAACTCGAACCAGCTTGGCAAAGCCGTCCTCATGTACATGGGTGACAACGACGACTACGTACCCATGATGGAGAGCCCCGTCGACACCACGACCCCAATGACCTCGGCGGCATGGCCCTACCTCATCTCGGGTTACATCAACAGTTGGCAGGTTGTCCGCTGCCCGTCCGACCCCAACGCAAACGACCGCGCACTTAGCGTCGACCTCAACGGCAATCCTCTGCCCCCAAACACGTCAGCTGACCAGAAGCACCGCGCTTGGTCCTATCGTACCGACTACGGCACGAACTTCCAGTTCCTTCATCCCCTAGTCATCGTCGGCAGCGAGACGATCCAAGTCGTTATCAATAGCTCCCGCGTCGGCTCCCCCGGCCAGACCATCCTCTTCACGGAAGCGGTTTGGGATCGAAACGCCAGTGGCCAAGTGCAGGGCGGCGGCAATTATGGCGACGACGCTCCTTGTTTCAAGGATGCCAACAACAACGAACTCCGACCCTTCCCGCAGGGGACCACTAACTTCTATTGGTTCGGCGGTTGGGACCCGGACACGCCCCTCGTATGGAACGTCTTCGGTGGTGCTTGGCCCTGGCACATGGGCAAGAACCGAGGCGTGGACACCTATCGACGACGAAACGAAGGCATCGTCGTGACCAGCTTCATCGATGGCCACACCAAGGCCCTTAAGATGGACGCGGTCTCAGCCGGTTGCCAAGTTCTACAGAACTCTGGTGGCCGCGCGTTCGACCTCGACGCCTACCTTTGGGACCTGAGCTAGGTTAGAAACATGTCATACGGCAAGCAACAACAACAGTCCGTCTCCAAGCCGCTGCTCATCGCGCTCATCGTGGTCGCCGTAATCGGCGCGATCATGTTCGCGAAAAATATGGGCGGCGGCGGCGCAGAGGAGAAGGTCGGCGGAGTTCCTCCGGTTCCGGTCGGTCTCGAACCGGCCGCGCCGAAACCCGGCGAACCTACGCCGATAGACATGGGCAGCAGGCCCAAGTAACGACCGTGTAATTGAAAAGAGACCAGACGAAAAGTCCGGTCTCTTTTCTTCTTAACCTTGCGCATGTTCACGCGTTTGCCTGTCATACTGAAAGTCGCGGCGTCGACAACCTCTGTCGATGCGCGGCAATACTATCTACTGCAGAGGTGTTCAATTATGAGAATGCGCAACCGAGCTTTTACGCTCATCGAGCTGCTCGTCGTTATCGCGATCATCGCGATCCTGGCAGCGATCCTGTTTCCCGTTTTCGCCCAAGCTAAAGAGGCCGCTAAGAAGACTCACTGCTTGGCCCAGTCGAATCAAGTCGCCAAGGCAGTGCTCATGTACATCGGCGACAACGACACGTACCTGCCCCCAATGATGTACAAGTTCGGGACAGGCAACAACAACGCCCTGGATCCAACGAACAGCGTGTGGCATGTGGCAACCAAGGGGTATCGGAATAGCTGGCAGGCCCTGCGATGCCCATCCGATCCGAACGCTAACGACAGGGCGCTTACGGTTAACCCTGAGACGGATCTGCCTATCGATCCTACAAACATCCAGGCGAAGGAGTTCTGCTGGGCGATGAGGGCGAACTACGCCTACAACTACCAGTTCATGTCGCCGATGTGCGTCGTCCCGCCCGACACTGGATACGGCCGGCCGTATCCGATTAACGAGTCCCGGATCGGGCAGACAGGAGCAACGATCCTTTGCGTCGAGTCGGTTTGGCAAAGAGACGCCGCGGGCAACGTAATTGGTGGCGGCAGCCGCTCCGCCGATCCGCCCAGCCTCTACAACCCTGACGGCTCTACCGCCATTCCGTACCCGCCCGGTACCACTACCTTTTGGTATCACGGCGGTTGGCGCCCTGACCAGCCACTATCCTTCATCGTCTTCGGACGAGCTTGGCCGTGGCACATGGGCAAGAACCGCGGTTTGGATACGCAGAAGCGCCGCAACGAAGGCGTTGTCTGCACAACCTTTATCGACGGCCACAGCAAGGCTCTAAAGGTTGACCAACTATCAGCAGGCTGCGAGGTGCGGCCCCAGTCCAGTGGCCGAATCTTCGATCACGACGCGTTCCTCTGGGACCTCCAGTAAGAACCAATCCCGGAAGCCCCGGTTCTCTTCGGAGGGCCGGGGTCCTTTTTTAGACTGGAACCAGAGCCTGCAGGCTGTAGACAATGGGATCGACGAAGCCGACAAGCGCACTGCATGATGCCAATAGGCGCCGTACTTGATTCCGACTCCGCGCAAGCCACTTCGCGCAGGCTCCGGATTACGTTGATGAGCGTAATTTCTCCAGACTCCAGTCTCCGGTCTTCTACCGTCAGTCCAAGAGATTCTCGAGTCCGACGATCAGGCCCCCGCGGCCTGGAAATGCCCGAAGGGCGAATAGGACGCCGCCCATGAAGCTGCTGCGGTCCATGCTGTCGTGACGGATCGTGAGAACCTCGCCGGTGCCGCCGAAGATCACCATCTGGTGAGCAAGCAACCCGGGAAGGCGCACAGAGTGAATGGGAGTCTCGCCGATCGCGCCGCCTCGCACGCCCTCGACTCTTATCATGTCGGTTCGGCCCTTGTCGGGCCTCCTCAAACGGTTGGTGGCGATTAGCTCGGCGGTCCGAGTTGCCGTGCCGCTCGGGGCGTCCGCCTTCTTCTCGTGATGCAGCTCGATGATCTCGCACTCGGGCATGTACTTGGCAGCTTCCGAGGCGAACTTCATCATGAGGACCGCGCCGATTGCGAAGTTCGGGATGTATAGGGCAGGCACGCCCCGCTCCTCGGAGGATGTACGAAGTTGGGAAAGCTCCGGCGCGCTGAGTCCGCTGGTGCCGATGATCGGCGTAACCCCGTGCTTCAGCGCGACCATGCCGTGATGAGCAGCGAACTTCGGGTGGGTGAACTCCACGATCGCGTGGACCTTGCCGGCCTTGTCCAGGGATTCCGAAAGCTTATCGCTGATCTTCAAATCCGGCGCGTGCGGGCTCGTGAACTCCCTAACCGATTCACCGACCCCTTCCCGATCGATCGCCAAGGCAAGCTCCATGTCCGGTGCCGCGTCGACTGTTCTGCAGACTTCGCGCCCCATTTTACCGGCGCAGCCGACCACCCCGACCCGCAGTATCTCATCCATCCCTAAGCATCACCAGCTTGCCGGCCTCTATTCTGAGCGGCCGGCCATGGTCGTCGACCCATGCCTTTCCAGGCCCGGACTTGGTTAGGTGCGCCTTCACGGCTTTGCCACGGATCTTCAGCGTCCCCGATCCCACGTACGCCACCTGCGTCTTTACCCAGGCGAGTTCCTTCATGTCGAAACGGTGGTAAATGCTCTTCGCGCCGGGCTTGGGCTTGTCGCGCAGGAACCAAAACTCGCTTTGAGCGCGGACGTCGGCACTCGTGGGAATCGGAATGGCCTTTGTTTCGGTCTGACCCTCCGCTTCCATCACGACCGTCACGACGCCCGCGCTAAACGTGGCAACCCGTGAACCCGCCCCTTCCTGTGAGAATGTCTTGCGCACCGGCCGGGCGTCCTTGTTGTATTCGGCTTCCTCGATGATCGTAACGCTCTGAGGACCCTTGATGAGTTGCATCTTGAACTGGCCGACCTTGCCACCGGACTCAGTCAGCTTCTCGGTGATCCAAACGCGGCCTACGTCGGCGCCGTCGACTGTAAGGGCCATTTCGGTCGTTTGAACCGTCGACGCTAGGCAAGCGGCCACTAAGATCGCAGTATGCATTGTAAACTCTCTGTCATAAGAGGGACTTTACTCAATGCTGGCGCCGTCGTGGCCGGCGGGCTGTTGGGGCTTGCCGGGCGCGAACATCTGCCGAGTCCATACAAGGACCTGTCGCTGGTTGCGATCGGAATCGGAACACTGGCCATGGGCGTCAAGATGTTCCTCTCGACCCGCAATCCGTTGGTACCCGTAGGCTCCTTGATCGTCGGCGGGCTCATCGGCCATCTTGTCGGTTTCCAAGCGGGGATCGAAGCGTTCGGAGATTGGGCGCAAGCGGCGATCGGCGGCGGTGAAGCCTTCTCCGCCGTGTTTGTCGCCACGAGCATCCTCTTTTGCGTCGGGCCGATGACGATTCTGGGTTGCCTGGAGGATGGCCTTGAAGGCAAGATTCACCTGCTGGGGATCAAGTCGGCCTTGGACGGCGTGTCGTCGGTGTTTTTCGCGGCGGCCTCCGGACCCGGGGTGTTGCTATCCGCCGGAACCGTTCTTGCTGTCCAGACTCCACTGACCCTGTGGGCCCGCCGCCTCAGGTTCTTGGCCGAGCGGCGGCACATTCTCCACGAAGTAACCGCAACCGGCGGACTCATCCTCATCGCCATCGGGCTCAACCTGCTCGACCTGAAGGCGATTCCGACGGCCGATTTCATTCCCGGCCTCGTTTTGGCCGGATTTACGGGGTGGAAGTTGGGCCCCTCGCCGTCGTAGCGGCAAGGGGAGAAGTAGCAGCCCAAGAAAGATACCCTCATCCCTCCGAGGATGAGGGTATTCAGTTGCGCTACTTTCGTAGGTAGACCCAGACTACGCCGGTGCCTTCCGCCGGTGGTTTGAGCTTCGCGATCTCGGGATACAGCGAGGAGGACTTCTTAATGACCCTCTGATACTCCTTATCCCTTTGTGCTTCTTTCTGATAGGCCTTCCCGTAGGCGCCCATCTGAGACTGCTCGAGTTCACTGAACTTCTTCTTATCAAGCGATTTCAGCGCGGCATTGCCGAGCCGCTGCTGGCAGATCGACATTTTGCGCTTGAGCTCCTCTTGCTGAGCTTCGAGCCTCTTCAGCTTCTTCTGCTCATCCGCCGAGAGTTTCGGCGCCGGCTTTTCGAGCTGAATGTAATCGCCTACGAGCAGGTCGAGCTTGCCGTCGCCGTTCCAGTCCGCCGCGTATGGCTTGGTTCTGGCTCCGGGTTTGGCAGGTGAGAACCCCGTCGGCGAACTCGGGTCCAATTTTCGCGACTTCCAGGCATCCGCTTGCTTTTGCATCGGAATGACGAGGGCATTGTCTTTGTCCACGGCGAGGTCGATAGAACCGTTGGCCGTGCCCTTGTAGAAGCTCACGTTGCCGGTGTCGTCACCTAGGAGCAAGTCGAGGATTCCGTCACCGTCCCAATCGACGATGCACGGGCCGCCGTCAGGAGCGTGGATGGGCTTGCCGTCGAGCTTGAACTCCTCGCCGTCGCCAAACGTCATGTCGCCGTTGTTGCGGAACAGCTTGACCGGGCCCATGATGACGCCCATAGCGATATCGTAATCGCCGTCACCGTCCCAGTCGCCCAGGCAAGGCGTTTGCGCGTAATCCGCTGAGAGGGGCTTGCCGTCTTTCTTAGTGATCGGCTTGCCTTCGGCGAACTTACCGTCGCCCAGTCCCTTGAAGAAAGTGAGGCTCTTAGTGTAGGAGCCGGAGATCATGTCGGGCTTGCCGTCGGCATCGAAGTCCGCGAACCGCGGACCGAAGCCGATGCATCACCCAGCGTCGATTTGGGCGATCTTGCCGCCAGCCTGGAACCATTCGAACTTGTCGAACTTGGGCTCGATGCGCGTGCCGACGTTCTTGTAGACGCGGAGCCTGCCCTGGCCGAACTGGCCAACGAGCAAGTCGGGGAGTTGGTCGCCGTCGAAATCGGCGAGAATGGGAGCTGCGTGGCCGACTTCGACCTTGATGATCTCATCGCCTGCTTTCGCGAGGAATGGCTCTGCGAGCTCAATTTTAGGTTGGCTCGCGATTATCGGAAGAAACGCGATCCATAACATAACCTCATTATATCGGCAAACGGACAGAGACGCTTGGGCACGGAACATCCGCAAGACGGTCAACCTAGCACAAACGAGGAGCCAAAGAAGGCGTCATCACGTCACATTCCCAAACACACAGCTGTCGTGATGACGATTTGCGAACCTGGCCAGCGCCTCAGCGACGGTCGTCAGTCGGCGGTTGTCTTCGTCGATCTGCCTGGCACCCAACTGTCGTGATGACGCCTACAGCAGGGCATGGCCATTGCGAAGGCCCTCGAAAAGCATGGTTATTGCGGGCGGGCGGACATTCGCACGAGGTTTTGAGCAGCCTCTGCGAAGACCGCCACGGTCAGCCCTGCCTCGCGGAGGAGGTCGGATTGCGAGCCGTGCTCGATGAAACGGTCGGGGAGAGCGTGGAGGCTGACCTGCACATGCGACATGCCCCTCTTATGAAGGAGCTTCAAAACCGCTTCGCCGATGCCGCCGGGGGCGACGTTCTCCTCTGCCATTACGAGACGGCCGGTCTTCCTGGCGAGCGCCACGATTGCTTCTTCGTCGAGCGGCTTTGCGAAGCGGGCGTTCACGACCTCCGCCTCGATGCCTTGCTCAATGAGAACTTGCGCAGCACGGTTCATAAGCGCCACGGTGCTGCCATAACCGACAAGGCCGACATCTTTGCCTTCGCGCAACGTCTCCGCTTTGCCGAAAGCGATCGGAGTTCGGCGTTCGGGCAGCGAATCGTCCGCTGATCCGCGGGGATACCGAATCGCGATCGGGCCCCTGTCGTAAGCCATGGCAAACCGAATCATTTCGGCCAGCTCCGTCGTATCCCTCGGAGCGAGAAGCACGAAATTCGGAATCATCATCAGATAGCTGATGTCGAACGCGCCGTGGTGCGTCGCGCCGTCAGCGCCCACCAAGCCGCCGCGGTCCATAAAGAATCGTACGGGTAGGTTTTGTACAGCTACATCGTGCAAAACCTGATCCCATCCTCGTTGGAGGAAGGTCGAATAGATGGTGCAGGCAGGCTTGAGGCCCCCGGCTGCGAGCCCGGCAGCAAACGTAACGGCATGCTGCTCGGCGATGCCCACGTCGAAGTACTGCCCCGGCAGTTCCTTGCTGAACTTGGTCAGTCCCGTCCCATCGGGCATTGCAGCGGTGATGGCGACGATTTCCGGATCCTCTTTGGCAAGAGCGAGAATTGTTTCCCCAAATTGATTTGTATAACTTATCGGCCCGGAGCTACTCACCATTTCACACTTATCGGGGTCGAACGGTACCACTCCATGCCACTTCCGGGCATCGCCTTCGGCGACCTCATAGCCTTTGCCTTTCACCGTTATTGCGTGGACAAAAACGGGCCCTTTCAATTCGCGAACGTTCGCGAATACGTCGAGCAGCACGTCGAGGTCATGCCCGTCGATCGGCCCGATGTATTCGAAGCCGAGCTCTTCGAAGATGGCGCCCGTGTCTTCGGGTGCAAAGTAATGCGTAACTCCATGCTTGAGCCCCGCCGCAGCCTTGACCATCGGCCTTGGCAGCTTCTCCACGGCGCGCTTGACGCGATTCTCGGCTTCCTGGAACCACGGACGGCTGCGGAGCTTGGCAAAGTGGTTGGAAAGCGAGCCGACGCTGTTCGCAATCGACATGTTGTTGTCGTTCAGAACCACCGTGAGGTCGGTCTCCAGCGCCGCGGCATTGTTCAGCGCTTCCCATGCCATGCCACCCGTCATAGCGGCATCGCCGGTAATCGCGACCACGCGCTCGCCCGTGCCGCGCTTGTCTCTGGCCACCGCATAGCCGAGGGCGGCCGAGATGGCCGTGCAAGCGTGCCCCGCGCCCCAGTGATCGTGCTCGCTCTCGGTCAACCTGAGGAAGCCGCCAATGCCCCCGGTCTGGCGAAGCGAGTCGAATTGCGACAAGCGGCCACTGAGCATTTTGTGGGGATAGGCCTGGTGGCCGGTATCCCAGCAGACCTTGTCGGGCGGTAGGCTGAAAGTCGCGTACAGGGCGACGGTCAACTCCACCGTTCCTAAGTTGCTGGCAAAGTGCCCGCCGGTTTTGCTGACATTGTCCAGGATGGCCTGGCGCACTTCCGTGCAAAGCTCATGAAGCTGAGGGCGGGTAATTTTGTGGACGTCCGACGGATGAGTGATCCCTTCGAGAAGCGGGTACTTGGTGGTATCGGTCATCTGTTTTGCGTCCGAGACGCGTGGAATGCTTCCGCAAGCTTAACTATCTCACTAGCGTACCGCGACGACGCTCCCAGATTCTCGGCGACGAGTTTCTTACCGGCTTCCGACATCGACTTTCGCAAACCTTCATCATTCAGCAACAAATCGATGGCGGCCCTTAGTTCCTCGGCGGTCGAAGCGACTTTGAGCGCGCCCCTTTCGAGACCCGATTCGAACGGCTCTCGGAAGTTTTTCATATGGGGTCCGCAGATCACCGGGCAGCCGGATGCCATGGGCTGGATGATGTTTTGGCCACCCAGGTCCGCGAAGCCGCCACCGATGATCGCGATGTCTGCCTCGGGATAAATAAATGCTAATTCGCCAAAAGTGTCGAGGACAAGAAAGTCCGCCTCGTTTTCACCTTTCGACCTAAGGCCGGTCTTGAAACCCGCAGCGGTCGCTTTTGCCTGAACGCCGTCGCCCCGCTCGACGTGTCTGGGGGCAAAGACGACTCTGGCATCGAGACCCTTCAGGGCGGCGATGATGAGGTCTTCCTCCTCTTCGCCCCTCGCACTGCCCACAACGATGAGCTTCTCAGTAGGCGAAACTGCTAACTTGGCTCTCCAGTTCGCATTGACTATTTCGACGGCTTCGTCGTACTTGCTGTTTCCCAGGTCCTTCGTTTCACTCGCCCCGAGTTCGGAAGCACGAATCCGATCCGAAAGTGTTTGCATCAAGCACAGATCCAATTTGGAGAAAATCTCGCGGTAAAAGAATGCAATTTTCGATGCACCACGGAAGCTCTTTTCGGAAATTCGTCCGTTCGCCAGACACGTTTTTGCATTCGTCAATTTGGCCGCCCAAAGAAAATTGAGCCATAGTTCCGTCTCCATAATGACGACGACGGCTGGTTCGACCCGGGTCATGGCAGCCATACAGAATCTAGGAATATCGATCGGTAAATAAAATAGGTAGTCGACTTGCTTTCCGACCATCGGCTCAGCCACCGATCTTCCTGTGCTCGTCGTACAAGTCAATACTATTTCATGGTCTGGCAATCGTGTCTTGAGCTCCGTTATTATCGGTCTGGCCGCGAACACCTCTCCCACGCTAACCGCATGCAACCAAATTCTCTGGCGATCGATTCTCCTCGGAATCACGTATTCGCCGGCACGCTCCTTCCAGTTCGGCTTGTCCTTTCTCTTGCTTGCCCGCCAGAGCATCCAAGGGACCCAAATGGGCGCAAGGCCAATTAGGGCGATATTGTAGAGGAGCCAGATCAAATGTAATCCATCTCCTTTTCGCCTTGGAGTTCGACCCTGTCGATCGCATTCTGGATCTCCACCTTTTTTTTCTCGACTTCTTCTTCGGATATTTCCTTGGGAACAGAAATCGGATCTGACAGAATTAGAAGCCCTTTCCCGAAAGGCAAAGGCACTTGATAAGAATCCCAACTATTGACGAGTTTCCTCGGCCTTGCAACCGCTGTCGTGGGGAGTATTTCGGCATTTCCGTTTTGTGCAAGCCAGAGAAGACCCGGCTGAACGACATGTGTCGGCCCTTGTGGCCCGTCTGGCGAATACACTAAAATCTCGCCGTTTCGCAGCAATCGTGCACATTCCACTGCGGCCCGCGCACCGCCCTTTCCGGTGCTACCTCGCACCACTTTGAATCCGAGCTTCTGAAACACTCGTGTCATGATTTCGCCGTCTCGAGAGTGGCTAACCAGGACCCACCAGCCCCGATTGGCCCACCGCAAGGCTGCGAGAAACGAGCGCCCGTGCCATCCTGCTACGATCTTGCCTTTCGGATTGGCAGTCAAACGTTCCTCGCCTTTTGCCCGAATGCGCAGAGTCGCGCCTATGCAACGGGCTAAGCCGTAGATGAGGGAGGCGATAACCGCTGGGCGGACCCGGCGCCACCAAGCGCGCATGCC
Organism: Fimbriimonadales bacterium; assembly: GCA_051003155.1. Lineage (GTDB taxonomy): Bacteria > Armatimonadota > Fimbriimonadia > Fimbriimonadales > ATM1 > JACDEQ01. The sequence goes on from JBPCLO010000053.1 coordinate 24,754, forward strand.
AAAGGATACCGCCATACTGGGGTCATGCTTGCCCGCGCCGCTTCGCTGCTGCCAGCACTGCTTTTGTTCGGATGTGCGCCGCAGATAGTCGAGCGCAAGGCACGAACCGTCGGGGAGATCTTCTGCTATGACCGAACGCTTCCGCTCGACGCTGTCACGACCAGTTCCGTAAGTTCCGGCATCGAAACGGTCAAGGTCAGCTTCAATGGCCAACGCGGACGCGTACCCGGAATCCTCAACCTTCCGTCGAATGCATACAATCTCCCGATTGTGCTTCTGCTCCACGGGCTGGACAGCGATGCGGCGACGGCGTCTCGGACGGGGGCATTCCTGTTGGCATACGGTTATGCAACTTTCGCTCTCGATGCACCGCGCCACGGAACCCGTAGAGTGTCCGGCGAACAGTTGATCTCGGACGACTTGGCCGAGACGCGTGCCTTGCTTGTCCAGGCGACGGTGGATTATCTGCGCGGACTCGATTACTTAACCTCCCGCGTAGACGTCGACACGGATCGCGTTGTTCTTATGGGCGCTAGTTTCGGCGGGATACTGGGGACTCTCGTCACAGCGGCTGACCCCCGAGTCGATGCTGCAGCACTCATCATCGCGGGAGGCGACTTCGGAGAGTTGGCGAAGAGCTCGCTAAAGGAGTTAGAGCCGCTGCGGCGGGCAATCGCGCGCTCCGGCCTTCACGAGTTGGAGCGCTTGCTCGGAGATGTCGATCCTAAGAATTGGATCGGATCGATCTCGCCGAGGCCGGTTCATATCGTGAACGGAAAGCAGGACGAAGTCGTGCCGAACGCAGCCGCCATGTCGCTTGTCTCTGCGGCGAAGGAGCCCAAGACCATTTACTGGGACGACGTCGGCCACACCATTGCGATTACGAGGCTCGGAGACATTGTCGACTGGTTGTTGAAGAACACCCCTAAGGCGTCACTTGAACCGTCTGTCCGTCGTTCAGACCGGACTTAATTTCCGTGAATCCCGTGCCGCTAAGTCCAACTTCCACCGGGTTTGCAACCCAATCGCCGTTTATGAGCACGTTTACGAAGGGCTTGCCTGAGCTGTCCTTCTCTACCGAGGCAGTGGGCACTGCCAGAACATCCTTGGCTTCGCCTGTTTTCACTGCCACGCCCGCTACTTCGGCCCCCGGCTTGACTAGCCCTTGGTCGTTGTCAAACTCAATGTGCGCAATGGGGTCCATTTCCCCTTCCACCGAAGTTGTAGTAACCCGGCGCACGCGACCCTCGAACTCTCGATCGAGGCCCTTGAATGTAAGCTTGACTTCGGCGCGCTGCTTGATGAAACCAAACTGCTCCGCGGATAGGTTTGCGTATACCATCAGGGCGCCGAGGTCGACAATTTTGGCGACGGGCTGTTTTGCGTCCGCGCCGACCTCTTGTCCGGATTGGGCGTTGAGCTCGAGCACGGTACCTGCAATGGGTGCGCGGATCGATGCCTGCTTTGCGCCTGATTGAGCTGCTCTCAGATATTCGCGGGCATCCTCGAGCTGCTGCTGAAACGGAACCAGGTTGGCGCTCAAGTCAGCCTTTGCGGCCTGCAGATTCTGCTCAGCAGCCATCCGGGCCCGCGTCACCTCGGGCAGGCTCACGCCTGTGGCCCCTTCTGCAACTAGGGCCCGCGCTTCCCTTTCTGAAGTTCGCGCCTGGGCAAGGGCTTGTTCCGCTGCGCGAACCTCAGCCCCGTACTGAGTTTTGGCTTGGCTCAAGGCAGCCTCGGCGGCTTTGACGCGGCCCCTCGCCTGCGAATAGGCCGCCTCGGCCGAAGGTAAGGACAGTTGCATCAAAACGTCTCCGCGCTTCACTTGAGCCCCAACCGTGACCATCACCTTCTCGACAGGGGCACGGTAAGGCGGTAGAACCGATACTTGCGCGGTCGGCGGGGTAACGAGATCACCTTTCAGGACCTCGTATCCGATCACGTCACGGCGAGCAACCTGTGTCGACGTTGGCTTCGAACATCCACTTGACAGGGCCGCGGCCAGTCCAAACACGTAAATAGGTCGAATTCTCATTGCCAATTTCTACGCCGCGAGGCATGATCTTGGTCCATCCTCATGGTAACTGCCAGCAAGTAGGCGTCCTTGGGGTGGTGGTCGGCAAGGGTAACCAGTTGCTGGTCTTGAAAGTGCCCGTGGAGGTAGCGGATCGCTCCGGCTTCGTCGTCCTTGTGGTAAAGGGCGAGGGATCGGCGCAATTTTTTGTCGTCTTTCGCCCAGTGGATTAAAGCTTGGTCTCGTCCGATCGAATCCAGCACGAGCAGCCGATAGAAGCTCTCCTCGACGCCATACAATCGCGCGACGCCAAGAAGGCACCGGCGTCTGGCCACCGAGGTTGTCGTCCGGTTCGCAGTGTTCAGAATCAGACCGACGTCGCCCGCGTCGCCAACCGTTGCCAAGGCGTAAGCAATTTCCGCGGCTGTCTCGTCGGGGCCCTCTACCAACAATTGCCTCAAAATCGGGGCGCAAGCGGCAAGCTCCATGTCTGCGCATGCTTCGGCAGCTGCCACGCGAACGGACGGGTAGGGATCGAGCAAAGCATTCGCGATAACGGGCTGGCACAACGGATCGCCGATAAGCCGCAAGGCTTGGATCGCCGCCCGGCGAAGCTCCGCATCATCTTGGTTTGCCGCCGCTGTGATGAGCGCTTGTAGGGCATCCCGAGACCGGAGCTTACCCAGCGCCTTCGCACTGGCCCGTCGAAGCGACGAAGATGGGTTTTCGAGGAGCGCGACCAACGGTGCGACCGCCTTTCGCTTGCCGATCGAAGCGAGCGCTTCCACCATCTCCTCTTCGACCATCAGCGGGTGGTTTTCAATCAGGCTAACGAGCGCATCGACGGCTTCTTCTTGCCCCATTTGGCCCAATGCTTCCGCCGCCTCGCGCCGAATCCTCGGAGAAGGGTCGGTCAAGAGATGAGACACCTCGGTTTCGGCCATGACCATGCCGCTCTCTCCCAAGTCGCGGATTGCCTGCTCCTTCTGGCCCACGCTGCCGGCGCTGGCGAGCCTGCGCATCGCGAGGACCCCCTTTGGGCGCACCTTGACCACCTGTCGGAGGAATCCGCGTATGCTCGTTGGCGTGGCGTCATGAACAAAAAAGAGCATGCCAACGGCGCCGATTCTGAGCAGACCGTTAACTAGGAAAAGCAACTCGTACCGGCTTTCGTCGGGCATTGTGCCCATCGTTCGCTGCATGAATTCTCCGCCCGACATTTGGGCGAGAAAACTGATTCCGGCGATTACCGCTTGCGAAAGTCCGATGGCCTGGGCACGCAGTGCGGGAGGGGAATTGGCGAGGATGATGTTGCCCTGTCCAACCGCGACTCCGGTCCAAGAAAATCCGGCGGCAATGTGGCCGACGGCGAGGATGAGCAGGTTCCAATTGCCAAGACCGGCGTCGCAGAGCGCCCAACTGAACGGGCCGATGCACAGCAGAGAACCTGCGATGAAAAGCACTGGCTTATTGCCGTACTTGTCGCTGAAATAACCCCACATTCCAGCAGATAGAAGCGTAGCCGCGGCATGAAATGCTCCATAGATTTGAAACTGGACGAAGTCGAGCTTCAGCACCTGCCGGCCGTAAGGAAAGAAAAATGGAGCAGCGAGGCTTTGAGCAAAGACGAAAAAGGCGAGGAAGGCCAAGAGCCAAACAAACCGCCGGTCGCGCAAGGGCTTACATAACGAACGCAGGCTTTCTCCCGCCGACAGCTTCGCTCCGTCGACCTTCTGAGTGTTTGGCATCCGCAAATAGAAGTAGTAGCTAACAACCGCAAATAGGATCGCGACGCCGAAGATCAGCGACAGGCCGAGCGTGAAATCGTCGTTCCGATCCATCCAGTCCAACGCGAGACTCGCGGGAAAACCGATTATCGCGCTCACGACAGTCGCGATTGCGATACGGCGGGAGAAATACCATCCGCGGTGCGACTCGGGGACCAGGAAGCTGAGCCACGCGTTATAAGTGGCTTGCACCAAAAACAAGGCTGCTGCGGAGAAGACGGCTGCTGTGATCAGAATCGCGAGGCGCGGGAAGTACACAGGGGCCAAAGGAAGGAAAACGATGGGTACCCAAGCGAACCGGTAGAAAAACCCACCGACGGCGCCGAATTTCTTATATCCGCGAAAATACTCGCCGATCGCGCTGCCGGGAATCTGAAGAATGCCAATGATCGCCGGGAGGGCGGCGAGAAGAGCCAGAATTCGTGGCGTCGCGCCCAGTTCGAGCGCAAAGGCCTGCTGGAAGTTGCCACCCACCAAGGCTGCAAATGCGGTCGCGAACGCCAAATCCAAGTTGGCGGTTCGCAGCGCGCGGAGATTGGCTAGGCGGTCGGATTGGGGCACTCGTGGGTTCACGAATGTTACCAGCCAACTAGAACTGGTCCGTCAAGAACATATGGGGTGTGCGATCGAAGCCGCGGCCCATCAAGTTCATTTCCTTGCGCGGATCCGTGAGCTCGATACCGAGGTCTTCCGCAAGGCTTCGTTGGCCGTACCATTCCGCCCGCTCAACAGAGGGGAGCCCTTCGTACGCCGGCAGGACTTCCCTAACGCGGCCAAGCTCGTGGCAGACATAACCGCTCATTTGACCGTAAACGGTTTTCAAATTCCACCTCCAGTGGTCCCAGCGGCGATCGTCGCGCCGGAGACGATATGGCTTCTCCTCGGACCAAGCATCGAATATCGACCGAACTTGCTCCCGGCTGATTAAATCCGGATCCGACCCGGACTTCGCCTTTGGGAGCGGCTGCGTGACAATGGCGTCCAAGACTCGAAAACCGCAACGAACGTACAGGTTTTCGTTAGCGGCGAACAATAATGCGCGCGGTTCGCCCCTCGATTCGCTCTGGCGCAGAACCTCCTGCAAGAGCATTGTCGCAAGACTCATTCCCTGCTTTTCGGGTTCGGTCGCAACACCCGCGATTCCGATCCCGCGCCCATCTCCGAACAGCGCCGACACCGTTGTGAGTGTGCTCACGATGACTCCGTCTTCGAATACTGCCCACTTGCGGTTCAGGTCGAACATAGGCTCCTTGAAGAAGACATCGTAGGCTCGCCGAAAGTCGAGCGAGAACACCTTGCACAGCAGTCGCAGGAACTCCTCGCATTCCCCCATCTGGATTGTGCGAATCTCGATCATGGATAGGAAGGCCGTTCTGGTGGGGTCCTAGCTACCGTAATTCGCACATCGACCTCGCTCACAGAAGATGTAACGCCAGGCGCCAGGCGCAGCTTCGATAGGATCGACCTGTTGGCGCTGATTCCGGTTATATCGATGCTCGTGGTCTCGACCGACAAGAGGTTCGCAAGAGCGTCGGCGGGCCCTTCGACTCGGATTTGGTTCGGCGTGATTTCGTAGTCCACGATTGTGTAGCCGAAGGCCGGGTTGCCGATCCAGCTGGGCTGCACGAGCACATTCTTTGATGGCGGCAACGAAACAGGCTTGACGCGAACGGTCACAGACACGGGATCTACAGTTAGCTCCAGTGGCTTGCCGCTTTCGGTAAGAATCTGCACAGGCGCCTCAGTCGAAGAGCCCGGCTCGATGTCGTTGAGATTCACTTCGACACGCGCCGAGGCCGCCAGTGCTAGGCGGCTCTCGGGCCCGGAGATCTTGACGTCCGTGGGAGTGACAGTGATCGGACCCGGGCGGTACAAGTCCCACGCGCCGGTTGCGTTGGGGACCACCTCCAGCTCCCGCTGCTGCCATTCTTCGATGAGCACTTCTACTTGGCGCGGCCTTGCGGTCAGTTCTACACGCGTCTCGGCCGGACCCGTGTAGAGGGTTCTTACGGGGAAGGTCCAACGACCCGGCTTAGCGTTCGTCAAATCCACCACAACCGATATGTCGCTCTTGTCTACGCGGCCCATGCTGGGCATGAGAACCCTTGCGTCGACATGCACGCGGCTGATTCTCTCCGTCGCCACCAAAGTTCCTTTGGGTTCGCGATACGTGACCTGGACGTTTTCAAACGCGATGGAACTAGTTGGCTGCTCGATCCTGAGCACAACCTGCCATAGCAGTGCCGCAATCGCGACAGCGGCGATCTTTTCAGGCAGGTTAGCCGACAGAAGCCCTTTCATCTTCTTGAACCTTCTTCTTGTTCATGCGTGAGAGTGGTGACGGCTTGATTTCCGCTCGGAGCAATGAGTTGAGCAAATCGCGTAGCTTGGCTGGCGAAAGGTCCTCACGTATCCTTCCGTCTAGAGCCACCGAAATGATGCCCCTTTCTTCAGACACGACGATCGATACCGCATCGGTTCCGTCGGTGGCACCGACGGCCGCGCGGTGGCGCATATGCATGTGCGGCTTGAGCGGGCCGTCGGTGAGAGGCAGCTGGCAAGCCGCCGCTACGACCGAGTTTCCGCGAACCATCACGGCGCCATCGTGCAAGGGGCCGGCGCCGTAGAAGATCGAGCCTAACAAAGCCGCGGTCACCTCGGCGTTGAGCTGCACGCCATTGCTTTCGACCTCGGGCATCTTCCTGCTACGTTCTACCACGATAAGCGCGCCTGTCGCGGATGCGCTTAACTCGGCGACAGCCTCGACGATCTCTTCGACCGTTTTGGCGCCCACGTGTTCCTCGCCGCCACCCAGCCGCTCCGGCCAGAAGCCAAGCTTGCCGAATCCCTCGAGGGCGCTCCTAAGCTCTGGAAGCAAGAGGATGACAAGCGCGACTGGGCCGAGAATAAGAGCCCTGTCCAAAATAAAATGAATAGTGCGAAGCCCCAATAGGTCGCTGGCAAACCAAAGGACGAGATAGATGACGATCCCTCCGATGATCCTCCATGCCCGCGAGCCGCGAACCATTAGGAGAAGCCGATAGACGAGGTACGCCACGACCGTGAGATCGATGATCTGCAGCGCAGTGGGCTTGCCTAAATGACTAATTTGGTACCAGAAATCTTCCACAACTCGACGCGTCTTTTCCTACGGAATTAGTCTATCAGTTCCGAAGGCGTCTGTGCGAGCCATAATGAGGGGTTAGTATGCGGCCAGGGAATAATTATGTCGAAGAGAAGCGAAAACAACGTCCCGACCGCGCCCGCCGCGCCGATTCGCTCCAAGAACCTTCCTAAGATTGTCATTGTCGGCCGGCCAAATGTCGGCAAATCGACTCTTTTCAATCGCTTAATCGGGCGGCGAGTGGCCGTTGTCCAGCATAAGCCTGGAATCACCCGTGATCGTTTGTACCATGAGTGTGAGTGGCAGGGCGTCAAATTCGAACTGATCGACACGGGAGGCATCTTGTTCTTCGACGAAGATCCCTTGATCGAACAAATCCGCCTCCAGGCGAACGTCGCCGTTGAAGAGGCCGATGTGGTGGTCTTTATGGCCGACGCAGTAGACGGAGTGACGCCGGCCGACCAGGAGCTAGCGGACGAGCTGCGCGGCGCAGGAAAGCCGATCATCGTTGCAGTGAACAAGGCCGACAATGCGACTCGCGACACTTGGGCGACCGACTTTTACGCACTCGGCATTGGCGATGTATTTCCGGTTAGCGCGCTCCACGGGCGTGGCGTGGCCGATGTTTTGGATAAAGCCGTGGAGGCATTCCCGGAATCCGCGCCTGCCGAAGAAGTGGAAGATCACCGCGTACGAATCGCCATCATCGGCCGCCCCAACGTCGGTAAATCATCACTTCTCAATGCGTTTACCGGTGAAAAGCGGGCAATCGTGAGCGATATCCCCGGCACGACGCGCGATGCGGTGGATACGGAAATCACCTACAAAGGGGACAAAATAATTCTGGTGGACACCGCCGGTTTACGCCGTCGCGGTAAGGTACAAGGGACCGTGGAATACTACATGGCTCTGCGTGCGACAAGAGCCATGGAGAGAGCGCAGCTCGCGCTTGTGGTGGTGGACGGATACGAAGGCCTAACTGACGGCGACAAGCGAATCGCAAAATCGGCTCATCTAGCTCATAAGGCTTGCGTCTTTGGGGTCAACAAGTGGGACATGGTCGAGCCGCCGGATGGAAGGCCTCGCCAGCGCTCGCTGCCCAAGAAAGAGTTTGCCCAAATATTGAGGGACGAGTTTCCCGAGTTATCCTACGCACCGATCGCTTATACGAGCGCAACCCATTCCACTGGCCTCGAAGCCGCGCTCGAAACTTGCAACGAGGCCCTCGAGAGCTACAACTTTAGAATTTCGACCGCATCATTGAATACTATTTTGCGCGACGCGGTGTACGAGCGGCCGTACTCCTCAAAGGGCAAACCGTTTCGCGTTTATTACGCCACACAAACATCGACGGCGCCCCCATGCTTCCTAATTTTTTGCAACGATCCGAAGCGAGTGCACTTCAGCTATGCCAGGTATCTCGAAAATTCGATCCGTAAAGCCTATCCGATGGAGGGTACGCCGATTTTTTTGAAATTTAAGTCCAGTCATGAGCGCGATCAGCACTAGCCGAGAAGGCTCTTCAAGTCATTCTTGGCTTTGAGTATCTCGGCCCAAGGATCGCCATGTTTTTCCAGCCTGACCGGAACCGTGGCCACGGTGAAATCTGCAGGGTCCGTCTTCGGCAGTTCTTCCCAGCTAATGGGTGTCGAAACCGTGGCGTTAGGAAGCGCCCGCGGCGAGTAAATCGCCGAGAGGGTCTTTCCGCGAGAATTTTGGTTGTAGTCCATAAAGATCTTTCCAGTTCGTTTGGTGACTGCCCATTGCGTCGTGATATCCTCTGGATGCGCACGAAGAACGAAATTGCAAACGGTTGCCGCGGCGGAACGAACCTCGTCGTATGTGAAATGCCTGAGGATCGGCACATAAATATGCAAGCCGGTTTTGCCCGACGTCTTAATGAAGGACTGTAGACTAAGCGAATCGAGGAGTTCCTTCACCCAAAAAGCCGCCTCCCGGCCCTTGTCGAATGCCCGCTTGTTATATTCCGGCTCAGCACCCTTTGCTTCCTTCCCGGAATAAATATATGGATCGATGTCAAATAAAAGGAAATCCGGATAGTTCAATACGGACTCGTCGATGGCTTCCTCCGAACCCGTGAATTCGATCGACAGCTCGTGGGCATCCGGCTCGGGGTTGGTGCGCGACGTCCATGGATGAAGCTCGATATCCGCAAGCTGGGCCAGCCATAGGAGCGTCGGCAGATTATTACATGCCAGGTACTCCTGGTCATCCTTGTTATGTTCCGAATAGAGTCGAACGATCTCGACGAAGGGAGGGAGCTTATGTTCCCAGTGTTTTTGGTAAAACATACCACCGTCGATTCCGTTCGGATATCTCGACAGCGTCAGCGGGCGATCGAGCAGGTGCGGAAGGAGGTATCGCGAAACCTTGGCATAGTAAATCAATAGATCGCGCTTCGAGAAACCCCTGTGGCCGTCCGCAGCCGGCCACAGCAGCTTGTCGGAATTCGTTATCGGTATCTCGTTGCCGCCACAAAACATTGAAAAGTCCTTCTTGCCATTCTTGATTTGTTCGACAACATTTTCAATATCCTCCTGATTGACGCCGGCCGTGGCGCGCGTGGGCGAAAAAGCATCTGAGATTTGCACAACTTCAGTCTTGTGGACGTCTTCCGGCGAGAGGTCTTCTCGCATGCGTAAAAATACTGGAGCCCTGAGGTGTCCATCCGGGGTCCATTGATTAAACTTCACCTCCGCGATCAGCTTGGGTTCCATCCACGTCGCCGGTGTTTTAAGGGGAGGCTTTGATGTAAACGGGTTGTTGTCGGTCTTCATTTCTTCGAAAATGGTCTTGTAGGCGGACAAGGATTTGTCATTGAATCCCGAGCCGACATGGCCAACGTAAATCAGCTTGCCGTCCTCGTCGCGCGTACCCAGGAGCAGCGCGCCGAATGTTCCCGAGCGACTGCCGAGCCCCTTGCTATAGCCGCCGATTAGGAACTCGTCGCTCATTGTCGACTTTATTTTCAGCCAGTTCGCGCTGCGTTTCCCCGCCTCGTATCGGCTACTTCTCCTTTTAGCCACGACCCCTTCCAGGCCGTTGTCGACGATAGCCTTGTAAGCTATTTCACCGTGCTCTTCAAAGCCGTCCAGAACGCTAACCGCTTCTGTCGGGAGCAGCACCTTCTTCAAGAGCGTTTTTCTATCCACTAATGGGCAACCGGTAACGTCGTAGCCGTCCAAATACAGAATGTCGAAAACATTGTAGAAAACGGGCACCTTAATTTCTGCGGCGAGAATATCCGCCCCGCCGTTGAGATTCATTCGCTGTTGCAGCCGGTGGAACGACGGGACGCCTTTATCGTCGAGCGCGACGATCTCGCCGTCGATAACCAACTGCTCGGCCAATTGTTTCGCGATCTGTTCCATGAGGTTCGGATAGCGCTTTGAAATGTCGTTGCCTTTTCTCGTTTCAAGCCGAATTTGATCTCCGTTCTTAAACGCTATTGCGCGAATTCCATCCATTTTCGGCTCGAAAATCCAATCGGGATGGCTGAAGGGGGCATCGGCGAGCGACGCGGTCATCGGCTCCAAGGACTTCGGAAACGCTGCCTTTCGCGAACCCACGAGGTCTTCCGGCTTGACACCGGAAGAAACGTGAGGCACGGCGTCGGGTCTTACGCCTTTCTTAAGGTCGCCCAGTGTGAGCCCGGAAATTACCGAAGCCTCTTCGAGGAGAATATCCCTCTCCGGATTTGCGAATTCGTCGTTGTGCTTGAAGAAAAGCCACTCACTCGCTTTTTTCATCCGAACGAGTGCGAACGATCCTTTGAGCTTCGAACCTTGAAGAAACACCGAGAGCTTGCCCTTTTCGAGCCCCTTCCGCATTTCCCTCTCAGCCTCGTCTCGGTCGTACAGCAGGATTCTGCCGTCCTCGTCAGGAGAGTAGGTCCCATTGTCCCACACGATCACCTCTCCGGCGCCGTAATTGCCCTTCGGAATAACGCCTTCGAACGATGCGTAGGCGAGCGGATGGTCCTCCACCAACATGGCGAGGCGCTTATCCTTAGGGTTGTAAGAAGGGCCTTTGGGCACCGCCCAGGACTTGAGAACGCCGTCTAATTCGAGCCGCAAATCATAATGCAAAGCTGTGGCGTCGTGCTTTTGAATGACAAACGTTAGAGGGCCGGAGCCGTCCGCCTTCCGAACCATCTTGGGTTCAGGAGTTTTTGCGAACTGCCGTTTCTCGTCATATTTCTTCGGCATGCATTATCAGCTCGCGGCTTTCTTGCTTTCCTTTGCGGGCTGTTTGGCGGCCTCCACGCTTCTCTTCAGCGCCTCCATCAGGTCGGTAATCTGAGCTTCCTTGGGAAGCGGCGCTTCCACAAGCTCCTGCCCTTTGGCCTTCGCCTCGATGCGCTCCATTAACGTGCTGCGATATTCATCCTGAAATTCTTTCGCGTCGAAATCACCTTTCAATAAGTCGATGAGCGTGTTAGCCATTTGCATTTCCTGATCGCTAACCTGGACCTTTGGTAGCGCCTTGTCGAGGTCGACGCGGACCTCGTCCGCATAATACAGAGTCTCCAGCACCAACGTTCCCTTCACGGGGCGCAGCATGCATATGTGCTCCTTTTGCCGAATCGAGAATTTGCCAATTCCGACCATTCCCTTTTCCTCCAGCGCCTTAATAAAGAGCGCGTATGGCTTGACCCCCTTTTCGTCGGGGTCGATCGTGTAGGTTCGGTCGAAATAAACCGGGTCGACGCTGCCGGCGGGGACGAAGCGGGTCACCTCTATTGTGTGTTTGGAAGGCACCGGGAGGTCCTCGAGGTCCTTTTCCTCCAAGACGACGTATTGGCCTTTCGAATATTCGTAGCCCTTCACGATCTCATCCTGCTCCACCGCGCGCTCATGCACCGGACACCACTTCACGTACTTGATGCGGCTCTTGCATTCATCGTGAAGCTGGTTAAACGAAATGTCGTTCTCCACCACGCCGGTAAACAGCTCGACCGGAATGCTCACCATTCCGAAGCTAACTACCCCTTTCCAAATCGGTCTTGCGGCCATATCAACGGTTTCCTCTTGTACCGATAGTGTACGCCAGGGCGCAACGATTATGCGCCCTCATCGGGCCAGCAGCCGCAGCACTCCGTTCTCTCCCTTTGCCGTCGAGCCGGAGAGATAGGCGTACAGTACATTGAGATGGATGTAGCACTTTCGGTAAACCGCCATCGTGTTGCCGAGCCGCTCAGCAACGATTTCGATGGCCCTAACGACGTTCGATTTAGCTTCCCGATCCAACTCGCCGGGGCCGATTTCGCCCACGGCCTCCGCACCTGCCCAGGTTCGAAACGTCCTTCGCGGTGACATCTTCACCTGAAATTTAGCGCAGGTGTTCGGTGACTGTCGATCCAAGCAGGAGGTACTGCGAACGCCTTGATTCGGGCCCGATCGTCATGATCCGAAACGCGTTTGCCGTCCAGGTCGACGTAACGGAACTTGCCGGGCGATCCTTGGCGGCGGATGTACGGTTTGATGTCCGCGAAGTACAGCAGTCCGTGCGCTTTGGCAGACTCGGCCGGATCGGTGGCGATGGCCATCAATATTCACTGCGCCACTCAGGCCATCGGAATATTGAGTCCGCTCTTGCGAGCCGTTTCAAAGGCCAATTCATAGCCCGCATCGGCGTGGCGGAGGACTCCTGTCGCCGGGTCGGAATCGAGCACGCGGCGGAGGCGCTGTGCGGCTTCCGGCGTGCCGTCGGCCACGATCACCATGCCCGCGTGCTGCGAATAGCCCATCCCCACACCGCCCCCGTGGTGAACTGAGATCCACGACGCCCCATTGACGGCGTTGATGAGCGCGTTCAGGAACACCCAGTCGCTGATCGCGTCACTGCCGTCCTTCATCGCCTCCGTTTCGCGGTTCGGCGATGCGACGGAGCCTGTATCCAGGTGGTCCCGTCCTATGACGATGGGCGCTTTGATTCGGCCGCTCGCCACGAGGTCGTTGATGATGAGACCCAGCCGCGTGCGATCGCCCAGCCCCAGCCAGCATATCCGAGCCGGCAGGCCCTGGAACTTCACTTGCTCGGACGCCATCCGAATCCAGCGGCAGAGCGACTTGTCGTCGGCGAAGCTCTCTATAATGGCCTCGTCGATCACGCGAATATCGTTGGGATCGCCCGAGAGCGCCGCCCACCTGAACGGCCCCTTCCCTTCGCAGAAAAGCGGTCTGATGTACGCAGGGACGAACCCGGGAAAGTCGAAGGCGTTCTCGACTCCGTTGTCCTTTGCGACCTGGCGGATATTGTTGCCGTAGTCGAAAGTCTCTGCGCCCCGCTTCTGAAGTTCGAGCATAGCCTTCACGTGTTCGCAGATGGACCTGTTCGCTTGCGAGATGTACTTTTCGGGGTCGTTCTTGCGCAAAGCGTCGGCTTCTTCCAAGGAGTAGCCGGACGAAATATAGCCGTTCAGGACGTCGTGGGCGCTGGTTTGGTCGGTCAGTACATCGGGAACAGTGCCGCGGCGAACGAGTTCGGGCAGCACGTCCGCGGCGTTCGCGCAAAGACCCACGCTGAGCGGATTCTCTTCATCAATTGCCGCCCGGCACATGGCGAGCGCGTCATCGAGGCTTTCCGCGGTCGCGTCCAAGTACTTTGTTTGGAGCCGCTTCTCGATCCGAGCAGGATCGACCTCGATGCACAGTGCCACGCCGCCGTTCATCGTCACGGCGAGTGGCTGGGCGCCTCCCATGCCCCCGAGGCCGGCGGTCACCGTCAGCTTCCCGGCGAGCGAGCCTCCGAACCGCTTCCTAGCAAGCGCCGCGAACGTCTCGTAGGTGCCTTGCAAAATGCCCTGCGAGCCGATGTATATCCACGAGCCGGCAGTCATCTGGCCGTACATGATCAGGCCCTTCTTGTCGAGCTCGCGGAATACCTCCCACGTAGCCCAGTTTGGTACAAGGTTCGAGTTCGCGATCAGCACTCGAGGCGCGTCACCGTGGCTCCCGAGCACGCCCACCGGCTTGCCGCTTTGAACGAGCAGTGTCTCATCACCATCTAGAACAAGTAGTGCCCGGACGATCGCCTTGAGCGAGTACCAGTTGCGCGCCGCCTTCCCGATTCCCCCGTAAACGACCAAGTCGAGCGGCCTCTCGGCGACTTCGGGATCGAGGTTGTTGAGGAGCATCCTCAGCGCAGCCTCCTGAACCCACCCCTTGCAGTTCAGCTCCGTCCCACGGGGCGCGGACACGAGAATCGGCTCCTTCGCATCGAGAATCGCCCCGATCGCCGTCGATAGCACAGGCATGCCCGATTATGGCAGTCGGGAGGAAGGAATCACGGGACTTGTAGCATGGCGGGTGGCACCCGCCGCGATTAATCGTCGGCGGCCTGAGCTTTCCTCCCCGCCTTCGCCCCTCGGCCCGATCGTCGAGCACCTGCAGATGAAGAGCCCTCCGGATTCCCCTAGCTTGAGGGACGGGCTAGGGCGTGGGTGGACGTTTGCGAACGGCTTCGTTGATCCCAAGTGCGAATCCGCAGATGGCAATAACTATGGCGAACCAGCCGAATATGGGTAGGCCTTCGAGAACCAGAATGATGCCCGCGCGCGCAACCAAAGCAAAGCCGAGCATCGAGAAAGCTATCGATAACCAGCGGCTCTTCGGCAAACGACATCCACCTCCCTCCCCCTCCTTCGGAGAGACTCAGGCGCCGCGGACCCAGAGCGTCTTCCCGATGTCCGCCTCGTCGAAGGTCGCGTTGTTCGGCGTATTCGTGTCGTCCGCGAGGAAGCCAATATCGTCAACCGGCGGCGCGCCCGCGCCTACCGCGAGGATCGAAAAGATCAAGCGGCAAGACCGCGCGCCGGGGGCTTTGCCACTGCGTCCAGGCGATGGGTTGCCCAGGTCCCAGCGGTACAATCCAAGAAAGATGACACGAGGACGACCTCAGAGAACGTACCTTCTGATAGTTATAGTCGCGGGTCTTTCCGTGGGAGGATGTCAGCACCGCTCCGGCCAGCCCTCTCGATCCCGCTTGACATCCGGAGAAGCTGCTTCCGGTCACTCCGACCCTCTCGGCCAAGTCCCCAATCTCGCGATAGCCTCGCAAGTCGAAGCGTCCAACTACGTGCATCCCGGCTGTGGGACGTGCACGGGAGATCAAGCCTCTGCTGCACGCTTGTCGTTGGAGGAGGCGGTATCGGCACGGCCGGACTTGGCGCGCCTGCTCATGAAGGACCGGGACCCTGATGTGCGACGCGCCGCTGTCCTTTACGCCGGCACTGCTAAGCAGGCGTTACTGCGTGGCGATTTGGAGCGCGCGGTAGAGAGAGACGAAGATAGGCACGTGCGCACGTATGCCATAGCCGCCATTGAACAGATTGGCGCTGCGCCTTCGATCAGGGCAGTAACGCGTGCGCTCCGCGATAAATCGGCCGAGGTGAGAGCGATGGCCGGTCAAACCCTCGTCGACATTGGGCATCCGGTGTCGTTCAAGTTCTTAGATGCGCTCGACCGCCGCCAGGCTCCGTATCTCGATGAGGTGGACCGGTACCACGCGGAGCTGCACGCTCGCACGGCGCTGATCACGCTTATCGACCGAGCGCAAAGGCCGCGGAAGACCCCGCGGTAGAACCCCTCAATGATTGAAGCGTGTGCCTCGATGGTGCGCCGAGACCCCAACCCGGTAGTCAACTCACTCAACCCTGGAGGCATGCCACGAGGTATTCACCTCCGCCACCGGCTCTCCCACTGATGGCCCCACCGCCTTACGTCCTTTTTGTGATGGCGTGTTTGTGATGGCGTGGTATCAAAAACTCGTATACACTCATCGCCATGAGAAGACAGGCAAAATGCGGCGGGCTGGGTGGACTTGATCTCTCCATGGTCAACGAACGTGGGTGGCAAGGACACGCGACTCCTGATCCCGGGCGGGCCAACCTAGCGACCAGCGCGTCCGTGAACGACATCCTTTCGCCGGCGCACAAGTAAGATTGCCTCGTAGTAGATAATGGACGCGCACCGCGTACGCCGAGCCCGGGCACAAGCAAGAATTGGCATTCTCGTGGTACCGCGCTGGCTATGCGAGAAGGTTGTCGATTGGAATGGTCGAGTGCGAGGTGGTACGCTGACTTCGAAGCGAGCTTCGAGGTGGATCGATGCGATGTGGGCCTGCACCCGAAGGTATTCGTTCGCGGACACACTGATAGAACAGCTCTGCCCACGACAACGAGAGGTCGCGTGTCCGTGCCACCCACCTTGGTCAAGATTGGGAATCAGGGCCACCCAGCCCGCCACCGCCGCCCCTCTTCTTTCTACTTTCTAGCGCTCTCGAATCGCTTCTTGTCGCGCTCGAGCTCTTCCTCGCTCCGCTTCTTGTCGTACTCCCGGTGGAGTCAGGGCCACCCGGCCGGCCCGCGGACTCCCAATCGCGGCTATGTGGATGGACCGGGGGGAGGTTGGATGGGGGCAGATCAAAGTCAACTCCGGTCCTTCGGTTGCTATAATCACCAAATGCCGTCCACTTCTTCGCAAATGCTTCCGCTGGGCACGCCCGCCCCTGACTTTAGCCTTCCCGATTTAGATGGGAAGATGGTGAGCCCCGGGGACTTCAAGGATGCCCGCGCGCTCCTCGTGATGTTCGTTTGCAATCACTGCCCGTTCGTGGTGCATGTCAAGGACGAACTTACGCGGCTGTACGACGACTACGCGCCGCTCGTAGTCGGCATTGTAGCGATCAACCCCAACGATGCTGACGAGTATCCGGAAGACTCGCCGGACGCCATGCGGCAGCGGGCCGAGGACTGGGGCTGGACGTTTGCTTACCTCTACGACGAGCAGCAAGCCGCCGCAAAGGCCTTCCGAGCCGCTTGCACACCCGACTTTTTCCTCTTCGACTCGGACCGGAAGCTTGCGTATAGAGGGCAGCTCGACGGCAGCCGACCCGGCAACGGGCAGCCGGTAACCGGGGCCGACCTTAGGCACGCGCTAGAAGCCGTTCTCGAAGGCGAAATGCCGAATGAAGAGCAGGCTCCGAGCATAGGCTGCAGTATCAAGTGGAAGCCCGGAAACGCGCCGAATTACGCCATGGGCGACTTCTAAGTGCCGCGAACCCTGATCGCGATCGACGCGACGCTCGTTCTCGGGGAAAACACCGGAGACTCGACGTACTGGACCGGGTTGCTCTCAGGGCTCGCGGACATCGAATCGGAGTTCGACTTTGTGCTGCTTTCCGATCAGGACAAGCCACCGAATCTAGATCTGCCCGAAGAACGGTTCACCTGGACCATGCTGCCGAAGCGCCGGAGCCGCTGGTTCAGCCGCGTCACGTTGCCCGTGGCAGCAAGAAAGCTGGGCGCCGGTGCCTTTCATACCCAGTACTCGCTCAGCCCGCTCGCCCGAAACGGGATAACGACGATCCACGACGTGAGCTTCTTCATAGGCCCTGAATGGTTCAAGCCGAAGGACCGCTTTCTCCTCCGGAGATCAGTCCCGGCATCTGCGATGCGCGCGGTGAAGGTGATCACCGTAAGCGAAACCAGCAAGCGCGACATAGTGAGCTACTTGAGGGTTCCTCCGGGCAAGGTGGCAGTTACATACAACGCCGCTCAACCGTACTTCCGGCCGACCGAGCCAGGGCCGGTGCTGAAATCGCTCGGTATCGATAGCCCCTACCTGTTGACAATCGGGGCACGCTGGCCACGAAAGAACATAGCCCTTGCGATCCAAGCCGCGGCATTGCTTCCCGAACGACTCTCCCATAAACTGATCGTGACTGGCAAAGAGGGTTGGGGCGACGAAGGCGAAAGCCCGCGCGTCGTCTCGACCGGTTACTTGGCGAACGAACAGCTGCCCGCCCTGTATTCGGGAGCATCTATCTATCTTTTACCCAGCCACTACGAGGGCTTCGGATTACCGATGCTGGAGGCATTCGCCTGCGGCACCCCCGTGCTCTCGTCGAGCGGCGGCGCGCTGCCCGAGGTGTCAGCCGGCGCTGCCGAAATCATGAACGAGGCGACTCCCGGCGCTTGGGCCGCGAAGATACAGGAACTGCTCGCCGATTCGAGTAAGCTTGCCGAAATGAGGGACCGGGGCTTTGCCCGGGCCGCGCAGTTTTCTTGGCAGGAGACCGCGCGCCGCACCCTCGACGTATACCGCGAGGTTTGCCAATGATCGACGATTTTCTTCTTGAAGTGCTTGCTTGTCCTCGATGCGAAAGCCGCCCGCCGGTAAAGCTGCGGGGCAGTTTGCTCGTGTGCACAGAGTGCGGATATGGCTACCGCATCATCGACGAAATTCCGCAGATGCTTCCCGAGGACGCCATCCCGCCGGAGGAGGTCGAGAAAGAGAATGGCTGAGCCTAAACGCGTGCTCGTCCTCCACGGGCCTAACCTAAACCTGCTCGGATTTCGCGAGATGAACGTGTACGGCGCGAAGCCGCTGGAGGATATCGACGAGGATATCAAGAAGCGCGCCGGCGACATGGGAATCGAGGTCCGGATTCTGCAATCCAACAGCGAAGGCCAACTCATCGACACCATCCACGAGCACCGAACCTGGGCGGGCGGCATTATCATCAACCCGGGCGGCCTCAGCCACTATTCGATCTCGCTGAGAGACGCGCTCGCGGCTGTGAGGATGCCCGTTGTGGAGGTCCACGTGACCAATATCTTCAGCCGGGAGCAATTCAGGCACACGTCCGTGGTTTCTCCCGTATGCATTGGAATTATCAGCGGCTTCGGCGGCTTTGGCTATCTTTTGGCGCTCGAGGCGGTCGCTGATGTGATGGAGGCGACCGTATGAGTCGATCAATCAGCAAACTTCGTACTCGAATGTCGGAAGCCGGAATCGACGCAATGCTGGTCACGGCCATCGATAATGTCCGCTGGCTCACGGGCTTCTCCGGGAGCTCCGGAGCGGCCCTGGTCACACAGAAAGACGGCGTCTTTATCTCCGACAGCCGCTACCGCGAGCAAGCCGGCGAAGAAGTTCAGGGTTTTCCGGTCGAGATTTACCAGAGCCCGAAGTCGCTAGCTGAAACGATGGCCCACGCGGCGAAGGGTCTCGGGATTCAGAAGCTGTCCTTCGAAGCCGAGCACGTTTCGGTGGCGACGTTCAACTCATGGAAGGAACGGTTCAACGGCGTCGTTCTCGAAGCGGCATCCAATATCGCCGATCGCTTGCGTATGGTAAAAACGCCTGACGAGATCGAGAAGATCCGGGCCGCGTGCGGCGTTGCCGATTCATGCTGGTCCCATGTTCAGCGCATGCTTCAGCCGGGAGTCACCGAGTACGACATCGGTTTGGACATAGAGTTTTTTATCAGGCGCCAGGGAGCGCAGCTCGCCTTCTCGCCGATCGTCGTCAGCGGGCCGCGAAGCGCCCGGCCGCACGGAGACCCGAGCGAGCGCAAGCTCGAAGACGGCGACTTCGTGACCATGGACTTCGGGGCAAACGTCGACGGCTACAACAGCGACATTACGCGCACCATAGTCATCGGAGAGCCGACGGAGAGGCACCGCGAGATATGGAACGCCGTTCTCGAAGCGCAACTCGCCGCTATCGACGCGATCCGGCCCGGCAAGGGCGCACAAGAAGTCGACGCCCTCAGCCGCGAGGTCTTGGCAAAGTACGACTTGGCCAAGTATTTTGGCCACGGCCTCGGCCACGGACTCGGACGCCTCGTGCACGACATCGGCGGAATGAATGCCGTGTCGAAAGACTTACTCGAAGAGGGCCAAGTTTGGACCGTCGAGCCGGGCGTTTACATCGAGGGCTTCGGCGGAGTCCGAATCGAAGACGACATCGTGGTTACTGAAAACGGCTGCGAGGTCCTCACCCATTCACCCAAGGAAATCAGCCCGGCCTAGATGGCGGAGGTGCTCGACGTAGAGGCGCCACGGGTTCCAGAGTCGTCGGCCCGAGTCGTCTGGCACCTCGCATGGCCGATCATTGCCCTCAACTCGCTCCAAGTCGTTAACAGCCTCTTGGACGCGAAGTTCGTGTCTGCGCTGGGCCCCGCCTCCCTAAACGCATCGGGAGCTTCTCAAAGCTTCGTCTTCCTCATCGTGAGCCTCGCGTTCGCCTTGGGGATCGGCGCGACCGCGCTCGTTAGCCGGTTCCATGGCGCTGAGCAGCGCGAGGACCTGCTCAAAGCAAGCCGCCAATCCGTTTCCCTCAGCCTAGTCATCGGCATCTGCCTCTCCGGAATCGCCGCGGCTCTCATTCCGCAGATATCGGCGCTGTTCGTCGACCGTGATAGCCCGGCCTACGGCGAGATGCTTCGGTATCTCTACCCGCTTATGGCGGGCATCCCGGCGCTGTACGTGTTCAACGCGCTTGCATCCTGCTTGCGCGCGGTGGGTGATACGAAGACGCCAATGTACGTTTCGGGCGTGCAAATCCTGATCCACATCGTCCTGAACTACATTCTCATCTTCCCGAGCCGAGAGCTTCACTTCCTCGGGACGACGATGGCGCTGCCCGGCGCTGATTTAGGAATCGCCGGGGCGGGTTGGGCGTTTTCGATCAGCGCATGGGTTTCGGCCTTTCTTTACTTTCCGGCGTCCGGCCGCACGGTTCTCGGCTCGACCTGGCGCCTGCAGGTCATCGAGGGCCAGTGGGCCAAGCGTATTCTGAACATCTCTCTGCCCGCTTCGCTCATGACGATCATCCGCGTAACGTCCTTCGCGGTTTTTTCCATGGCGTTGAAGCACACTGCCGAAGGAGAGGCGGCGCTCGGCGCGATGCGGGTGGGCATCTCCATGGAGGCTATCGCATTCATGCCTGCCTTCGGCTACATGGTGGCGGCTTCGGCGCTCGTGGGCCAATCCCTTGGCATGAAAAAGCCCGATCGGGCCGAATCACTCGCCTGGTCCGCGACCAATCAAGCGGTGCTCTTGATATCGGTCATGTCGGTTATCTTTCTGGTTTTCGCGCCACAGTTTTCCGCGATTTTCGTGGACGACCCGGCTCAGCGAGCGATCGCGATCGACTATCTTAGGATCGTTGCCATCACCGAGCCTCTGTTCGGCTACGCCATGGTACTGACCGGTGCTCACCAGGGCGCAGGGGACACCGGAAGTCCAACCTGGGCAAACTTCATCTCGTCGTGGCTCATTCGCGTTCCTGCGGTGTGGTTCTTCGCGGTCCACATGGGCTTTGGAAGCACGGCGGCTTGGATCGCGATGTCCGTGTCGCAAGCGATCAACGGCCTCATGATGATACGGCTGTTCAAAGCCGGACGCTGGAAAGATAAGGCCGTATAGCGCTCAGTCGATCTCCCACACCGCTGAGAATTCCGTGCGTAATCAAACATAGGCGATCGAAAGAGCTGCTGCGTCCGGAAACAGTTCGCCATGAAGCCGCGCGGCATATCGGTCCGTCATTCCCGACACGTAATCGACCACACCCTGAAGGCCGCTATATCCGTCCGGAAGCGACATTGGACTGTCCGCGTAATGGTCGAACAGCGCGCGCACCAAACCCTGCGCCTCGACAACATGGGGCAGCCTGCTCGGATAGTCCAGATAGAAGCTCTCGAAAAGGTACTCCTTCATGAAGTTGGTCATGTCCAGCATCCTCGTCCCAAACCCGACTATGGGCTTTCCGGCGCTGTTCTCGATCAGGTCGATCACCATTCGACCGATGCGCGTGCTGTGTGTTTCGCCAATTTCGACAATTTCTGAAGGCAGATCTTCGATTCGGAGCCATCCCGCTCGCAAAGCATCGTCGAGGTCATGATTGAGGTAGGCAATCCTATCGGCCACCCGAACCACGGCGGCTTCGAGCGAGGGGCAGTTTTCGCCGTCGTATGCAACCAAGTCCAATCGCCCTTTGCTGTGCCCGCCGATGCCTTCAAGCGTCTCTTGCGTGAGATTCAGCCTTTCGAGAACGGCCAAGACCCTTAGGCTCTGCTGGTAATGCCGGAATCGTTGCGCCTGGTCCCTTGCTCTGAGCGCGTCATCCAACGCGGCCTCACCGGCATGGCCGAATGGCGTGTGTCCAACGTCGTGGCCGAGCGAAATTGCTTCGGCCAGGTCCTCGTTCAAGCTTAGCGCGCGCGCAATCGTCCGCGATATCTGTGAGACCTCCAGTGTATGCGTTAGCCGGGTTCGGTAGTGGTCTCCCGCAGGCGCGATAAAGACTTGTGTTTTATGCATCAGGCGACGAAACGACTTACTGTGCAGGATGCGGTCGCGATCCCGCTGGAAGCAGGTTCGAACCGGATCCTGCTCCTCGTCGATCTCGCGGCCGTGGCTGTCCTTTGCGAGCGAGGCGTGGCCGGACAGGCCGCTTCGCTCACGATCCTCAGTCTGCTCTCGTACGTGCATCCTCAACCACTTCCGGGACAGGAGATTCTATCGCCCCCGCTGCCAGCCGGTAGACTTCCAGAACTTTTTCGCACGCGTCGGAGTGCGTCCAAGACGTGACGGACCTGCGCGCATTTTCCGATAGACGCCCGAGCAGGGCGGGATTTCCAAGCACGTCCAGTACGGTCTCGGATAGTTGCAAGGCGCTGTTGCCCACCACAAGTCCATTTTCATTGTTTCTAATGGATTCGCTAGCCCCCCCGCCGCGGACTGCGACGGCCGGCAAGCCATAAGTCATGGCCTCACCGATGACCAACCCTTGTGTTTCCGTGGTACTCGCGAACATGAAAAGGTCCGCGCCGAGATAGAACTTGTCCACCTCGGCCCGGGGAACGGCCCCAGTGTACTTGACTCGGTCGCCGATCCCAAATTCTCGCGCGAGGCGTTGAGATTCCTTCCTATAGGCCCCGTCTCCTACGATCCACAAACGCACGTCGTCGCGTCTTTCGAGAATTTCCTTTGCGGCCTCTAGAAGGACGGCGATATTCTTTTCTTTTGCAACGCGCCCCACATAAAGAAGCACCTTTTCACCGGGGCGGGCGCCGATTTCTTGCCGTGCTTGCTCTTTCGGCATTTTACGCCGCTCCGGATTACCCGTCGGTATCACCGTAATCGGCGTCCTGACCGAATGCCTTCGCAGCGAATTTCTCGCAGGCTCGCTCGGCGCGATAACCTGGCTGCACCGATTGTAATAATAGTTGGTGTGCCTGGCGATTTTATATCGCGTGTACACCTTTGGCACATACGGCACGTAGTGGACGTATCTTTCATAAAGCGTGTGGTACGTGCTCACGACAGGAATCCCGTGCGATTCTGCCCAACGCAAGCCGACGAAGCCGAGGGTATACGGCGTATGAGTGTGCACAATATCGAACGAATGCTTCCGAAAGTGGCGTAGCATCGGATAGAACGGCGGCACGGCGAGCGGATACTCCGGAATAAACGGCAGCTGAACCGATGGAAACCGGTAGATATTCGGGTCGGCGTCCTTATGCTTGCTGAAGGCGGCAGTAAAAGTATGCACCGAATGCCCCTGAGTTCGCAATTCTTCCACGAGCGCTTCGATGCTCACCGAAACGCCGTTGACGATTGGACCGTAACTATCCGAAAATATCGCGATTCTCAATTAGTTTTAGTCTGGATTGCGGCCATACCCCTCGACAAAGTTCACGATGCCGGAGAGCCTGAATCTGCGCTGGTTCCCCACCGTTCGGTGATGCTCGAGCCAACCACGATTAGTATAGCGGCGTACCGTCGCAGGGCAAACGCCCAAAAGTCTCGCCGCTTCTTCGAGATTAAGCTGCGGGTCGACCATGCGCATAATGAGGTCCTCTCGCGACTCCCGAAACTCCGTTGAATAGTATTTCTGCGTCACGTTGTCGTCGTAAACACTCGCGAGAAACTTGATGTTCTTTGGCATCTGCTGCCATATCTGCTCGAGGTCCGGCTCAATGACAGCAATTACAGCGGGCGTTCTTCGACGTCTCGGGCGGGGAGCTTTCATTTTGGTCGGCTTGAGCTTCACGGGCTTGCCGTTTTCTTCCGTAACGATTTCCAAAGATCGCTGAGCGGGCTTGGGCGCGGGTTTGCCCGTGTAGGAACGCGTAAAAGAAGGCAGCGAGTTGACATCGACACCGATATCCTGGACATCCGGCGGGTCTTCGGTTTTCTTCACGTCGAGAAATGCGCTCTCGATATAACGCATCGCATCAAGATTATCTTTTCTCATTTAGTTTCTCCTATTACTAGCATACTGTCTCCAAAACTTAAAAAACGATATCCGGCCAGCAGAGCCTCCTCGTATGCCCGCACCAAGTTGTCGCGGCCGGACAACGCCGAAACCAGGAGCATCATCGTCGTCTTCGGCAAGTGAAAATTCGTGATCATCGCGTCGATAACTTTGAACGGATATCCGGGAGTGATAAATAGCGAGCTGCAGCCCGAGCCGGCTTGAACCAGCCGATCACCGACTGCCGCGGTCTCCAACGCCCGCACCGACGTAGTGCCCACTGCGATAATTCTGCCTTTAGCATTGCGAATCAGCCGTGCCGTTTCGGGTGGGATCAAGTAGCTTTCACCGTGCATTTTGTGCAGAGCTAAGTCATTGTTATTGATGGGCCTAAAGGTATCGATGCCGACAGCGAGAGTAATGTAAGCGACGTTCACCCCGGCTCTCCGCACAGATTCCAAAAGAGCGGCGGTGAAATGCAGTCCAGCCGTCGGCGCCGCGGAGCTGCCGTCGTGCTCACAATAAACGGTCTGATACCGATCTGGAATAGGAACCTCCGACCGAATGTATGGCGGCAGCGGCGTCTTGCCAATTTCCGCCAGTCTTTCCCGGTGTCGTCCCTGCTCGAATTGCAGCAGCTTGCCCCCATAGTCGAGCGTAGCCTTGATTGTTGCGGCCAGTCCCCCGTCGAACACGACTCGGGCGCCTTGCGGTAACCGCCGACCTGGCTTCACCAGCGCTTCATATTCGCCATCGCCGACCTCACGCAATAGGAGCGCCTCGAACTTCCCACCCGTCGCCTTTTCGCCAAGCACACGCAGGGCGCTGACACGAGTGTTGTTCAGAACTAGCAGATCACCAGGCTCAAGGAAATCCAGCAACCGGCTGAAATGCGAATGGGTTAGTTCCCCGTTATCCATAACAAGCAGCCGGCTTGCGTCCCGCGGCTCGAGCGGCGTCTGAGCGATTGCAGATTCCGGGAGCACATAGTCGAAATCTTGGAGCGAGTTTATACGATCACCTCACTAACTTGTACAAGCGAAGAAATCCTGCCGGCCGAAAAATCTGCCGACCCTTCGCGATCCAACAGAAGCGCGCCCATTCCGGCATCAGTCGCGCCGATAAAATCGTCCTCCAAACTGTCGCCGACATGAACGGTCTCTTCAGCCGCTGCGCCACCCTGGGCAAGAGCTTCGTTGAATATCCTGCGATCGGGTTTTTCGTATCCGAACTCGAGAGATGCAATTGCAAAATCAAATAAATCGCTCATCTCCAAATTATCCAGCACTTCGAAAAGCGTGTGATCCCAGTTGCTGATTATTCCTATAATAATCCCTTTGTCTCTAAGCGCTTCGACGGCAGGAAAAACATCTGGATAAACCGACCACACGTGGCTGCTCGGCCCAAAGGCTCGCTCTCGAAAAATGCTTAGAGCATCGCAGGCGATAGCCGGGTCGGCGCCAACGGCGTCGAGCCAAGCTGCCATTTGCCGGCTCCAAAGCTCATGTATGCCCTGCCGATCTCCGATTTTTTCGAGAGCGACCTGCTCTGTCCGAAATTCGGCAGCCACGCGCTCATATCGGTCTCGGGCTTCCTCCAGATCCACCACAATGCCCAAATCAGTGACAGCGTCTCGGGCAATAGCACCGGGATCCCATCGATGATCGATCAGTGTGCCTGCAGCATCGAAGGTAACGAGCGTGATCATCGGCGGAAACGTCCGAACAGCCAAAGCACCCCCGAAAGAGCAAGACTTGCCAAAATCATCGTGGTCAAGGGAAAATAGAAGCTGAATCCTTCCCGTTCGATGCGAAAATCTCCGGGAAGTCGACCAATTCTGAGCCCGGGGGCCGCTTGGCCGAGCATCAACAGGAGTCCTAGCCCGGCTATGCCGAGCCCGGCAAGCAGTAGAAGTCGGCCCATGTCTCCCACGGCATCTATTTGACACAACGGGTGCCGGAAATGCAAGTTTCCTGGATAAATTTAGACAGTTGTCACTTTTCGCCCGGAAGAATAATGCCACGCAGGATCACCCTCTGCGCCGCGAGGAAGACAATCAGTGTCGGAATCGCGGCCAAGGTCAGTGCTGCCATAAGGACCCCTTTCGGAGCTCGGCTCTGAAGCTGATATATCCAAACCGTTATGGTCCACATCCGTTCGTCTTGGGCAACGAGGAACGCGAACATGAAGGCGCTGTAGGCCGCCATGAAGGACGTAAGGGCGATTACCGCCAAGACGGGCTTGCTGAGTGGCAGGGTGATCCTAAACAGCATCGTCGTTTCCCGTGCTCCTTCGATTTCCGCGTTTTCGTAGAGGTCGCGCGGCAAGCTATCGAAAAAGCCTTTCAACAAGTAGATCGAGTACCCCGAGGCCGCGGCGGGCAACACCAGGGCAGCGAACGTGTTGAGCAATCCGAGATCGCGCAAAAGCAGGAACCCAGGGATCATCGTGACCTCGGCCGGGAAGGCCATGGTAGCCAGCAGGAACAGCAGAATCTTTCCTGCCGCCGGCAAGTTGTACCGAGACAGGGCGTAAGCGGCGAGCGGGTTGACGATGAGGTGCGTCAGCACTGCGAGCAGGCAAAACAAGAACGTGTTCCAAACTGCTCGGCCATGCAGCAAAATGTAATCCAGCACGAAGGCATAGTTCTTGATGCTGTACTCTTTGCGCATCGGCGATGCTTCTCGCTGGACGTGCGCGGCGTCGTACCTGGCCTGCGGAAGCGTCTTTTCTCCGGTCATGGCCCGCCACTTCTTGTCAGGATTGTTGCCTCGATAGCGGAGAGGAAGCTTGTTAGCGTAAAACTTGCGGAACTCCGGCAACTCGGAATCGGGCGCGATCTGCTCGAACGTTTCGGCCGTTCCGCGAGTCTCGGCCGGCACCCTGTTGAACTGATTGTTGTAGGTGGAGCGCAAGTACTGTCGCCACTGCCCTTGGACAGTGATCGGAATCCGATATTGCGGACCCAACCGTGCCTTAAATTCCAGCCAATCCTTCCATTTTCGGTCACCGGCAGACCTCCACTTGCCGCTCGTGAACCGTTCCGCAGGCGGCTCAACGGTTTGGAAGACTATGTTCTGCTCGATATAAATCTCGTTGATCGCCGCGACCGTTTTGTAGCGCTCTCGCAGGAAGTCCTGGTACTTGCCGTTAACCTTGGACGAAATCCTGCCCGGACCAATGCGGAAGCCCACCTGCCACCAATCGAGCGGCATCTCGCTCAAGAACTTCTCGTATCGCCAGACCTCGGAATCTGTCATCGGATTCACCGGGACGGGTTCCTCGGTCTGCGTCGATGACATCAATGCGGTCGCGTCTTCATGACCATAAAACCAGGCGGCCGTGTCGACCATTCCGGCGTACTTGTCGTCTACGTACTTTCGGAACAGCTCGTAATCCTGCTTCCAATAGACCGGAATCACGCGGTTATCGTTCTGGTCAGTCGCACCCTTCATCGCCGTTGCCACCATGAGCAGGAATGGGTAAACCATGGTCAAACCGCCGAGTGTTAGCAACAGGTACACGACCGCGAGGGCGATTCGCGTTCGGCTCGTGTTTCGGCCGACCTTCGAGATGAGGGGCACGGCGGTAACTTACCTCAAGGGCGGTATCCTTCGAAGGTGAGTTTCGACGCCATAAAGTGGCAGGGCGACACCCTGGTGATTCTCGACCAGCGGCAGCTGCCGTCGGACGAAGTTTGGATCGCCGCCGAGGGGTGGCGAGACGTCGCAAACGCCATAACGAGCATGGCCGTTCGTGGAGCGCCGCTGATCGGGGTCGCTGCGGCGTATGGGCTCGCGCTGGCCGAAAGTGCCGGCGATATGCCCGCTGCATACCAAGGTCTTCTGGCAACGAGGCCAACGGCCGTTAATTTGCGTTGGGCGCTCGACAGGGTTTCGGGCGCCAAGGGCAACGCATTGCAAGAAGCGCTGCGCATCGAATCAGAGGAAAGGGCCAATAATGACGCAATCGCTCGGCACGGCGCATCACTAATGCCGCATGGCGCCTGTGTGCTTACGATTTGCAACACGGGCAGCCTCGCGACGCCGGGTGCGGGTACGGCTCTCGGTATCATTCGCGAGGCATATCGGCTTGGCAAAGTCTCGAACGTCTTCAGTTGTGAATCCCGGCCCAGGATGCAGGGGCTACGGCTCACCGCCTGGGAATTGACCCGCGACGGGATTCCGTTCCGATCCATCGTCGACGGCGCCGCCGGCGCGCTCATGGCGAAGGGCGAAGTGCAATTTATCGTCACCGGCGCGGATCGCATCGCAGCCAACGGCGACACGGCAAACAAGATTGGTACCTATTCGCTCGCGGTCCTTGCGAAACACCACGGCATTCCGTTCGTGATCGCGGCGCCCCGCAGCACCGTCGATTTCGGCACGGACTCCGGACTCGACATTCAGATCGAGGAGCGCGACGGTACGGAGATCACTGTCGCGGAAGGCGTTGCAATCGCCCCCGAGGGAACGGAGGTCTGGAACCCCGCCTTCGATGTCACCCCGGCCCAACTCATCTCGCATATCGTCACCGAGGCGGGCGTTCACTCGCCACCATTCGCAGAGAGCTTGGCAACGGCAACTCCGGTGCGAAGCGCGTGACAACAGTCGAATACCTCCGTCACTTGTCACAGTTCGCGCACAACGAAGTGGTCGAGGCGCTCGATGGAGTGACTGAAAAGCGAGCCTGGGCAGTGCTTCCCCAACGAGGCTCGGACTACCTGCACTCAGATGGCTCGATCCACGGTATTACGCTGCACATGGCGAGCTGCAAAATCATGTATGCCAGCATGTCATTTCGCAACACTGAGATACGATGGCGCGATTGCACCGAGCGCATCGAGAAGTTCGAACCGAACTGGCAGGCGGCCCTCGATTTCCTCGCCGAGTCTCAACGCTATTGGCTGGAAACCTGGGAGTCGCTCACCGACGACGAACTGACGCGGGAGGTCGACCATTTCTCGGGAAGGAAGTGGCCCGTTTGGCAATTGATCAGAACGATGATCCATCACGATTCATGGCACGGCGGGCAGCTCGTCGTCCTTCGCTACGCCTGCCCCGAATCCGACCAGCCACCGCCCTCGGTCGCGGAAGACGTTCGCACTCACTGCGGCGAGCTTGCGTCCTGGTAATCATCCCTTCAAGGGCCTGGAAGCATCCCTTTGAGCCCTCCTGATTGTTCGACACACCTCGTATTTTAGTTGCCGACCCGGGCCTATCCCCCCGGTGCCTGGTCCGGCTCCCTTTTGAATTGGCGCCTTCGGTGTCATGATTCCCTCGTGACGATCCTGCGATTTGCCGCCGACCTGCGGAGCTTGCCTCAGCCCGTCATGTTGGTGCCAACCATGGGTGGGCTGCACGAAGGGCACCTGAGCCTGATTCGTGCGGCAAAGCGGCACGGCGGGACCGCCGTCGCGAGTATTTTCGTCAACCCGACGCAGTTCGACGACCGGGCGGACTTCGACGCCTACCAGCGCGATTTGGACCGCGACGGCGAGCTCGCTGAGGGCGCAGGGTGCGACGTGATCTTCGCGCCTTCGGTCGAACAGATGTACCCCGGTGGCACCGAGGCCACGGGGGTTCACGTGCCTGAGGTAACCGACAAATGGGAAGGTGAACATCGGCCGGGCCATTTCGCCGGCGTGGCCACGGTAGTCTCGGCCTTGTTCAATGTGGCGCGGCCTGCGAAAGCCTTCTTCGGCCAGAAGGATTGGCAGCAGTGCGTGGTCGTCGCAAAAATGGTTCGCGACCTCGGTTATCCGATTGAACTCAAATTCGAAGAGACAGTGCGAGAGCCACACGGTTTGGCCATGTCCTCAAGAAACGAACGGCTGGCCGCTGATGCGCGACGGCGTGCAGCCGTCCTCTACACAGCCATTCGGAAAGCTGCCGACCAGTTCAGGTTGGGCGGCCAGCCCAGGGCGATCGAAGCGAGCACGTCGACGATCCTCCTCCAAGGCGGGTTCGAATCGGTGGACTATGTGGCAATCGTCAAAGAAGATACGCTCGAACTCGTAGACAGGCCAACGGGACAGGACCGGGTCATAGCGGCAGCTCGGATCGAGGGCGTGCGCCTCATCGACAACGTCAGGGTTTAGGCTTCTCGCGTAAGAGCAAGCCCATCTCCTCCCATTGCTTGGAGTCGATCGGGCCCGGCGCGGCCATCATCGGATCATATCCGCCCGCGATCTTGGGAAACGCCATCACCTCGCGGATGTTCTCGTCGCCCGTCAGGAGCATGACGAGCCGGTCGATGCCTGGCGCGATGCCGCCGTGCGGCGGAGCGCCCATTCTGAAGGCTTCCAGGATATGCCCAAACCGCTCCTTCTGCGTTGCTTCGTCGACACCGAGCAGGCTGAAGACCTTCGCCTGGACGTCGGCGCGGTGGATTCGAATGCTGCCGCTTGCCCATTCGGTTCCGTTGCAGACGATGTCGTAGCAGTCCGCGCGAATTCGGCTCGGATCACTCTCCAGGTATTGGATATCGTCAGCCTTGGGGCTTGTGAACGGGTGGTGCGAGGCTTCCCAGCGCAACTCGTCGGCATCCCACATAACGAGCGGAAAGTCGAGCACCCAGCAGAACGCCAGCTTGCGCGGATCGCGCAGGTCGGTCCGGTTCCCGATCTCATTGCGAAGACGCGATAGAGGATCGAGAGCTTTAACCCCGGTGTCGGCGACGAATAAGAGCAGATCGCTCTCTTCAGCGCCCGCTCGCCCGACGATCTCCTGAATCGTGCCTTCGTCGAAGAACTTCGCGATTCCGCCGAAGCCCTCCTTGATCGGAAATTGCGCCAGGCCCTTCGCTCCGAATCCCTTGACGAACTCCTCCAACTCGCCTACCTGCTTGCGAGAAAGTTCGGCGCCGCCAGGGTAGCGGACTCCGCGCACGACGCCCCCGGCCTCCGCCACAGACCGAAATACGGCGAAATCTGATCGAGCACTGATATCCGTGATATCGAAGAGTTCGAGGCCGAAACGCAGGTCGGGCTTGTCGGTCCCGAACCGCCGCATCGATTCGTCGAAGGTCACACGCGTAAATGGAGCGACCGGCTCGAGATCGAGGTCGAATTTCTCGATGACGCTGTTGCAGACGAATCGCGTGAGCCCCTCGGCGAGTTCCAGCACGTCCTCCTGGTGCACAAAGCTCATTTCGAGGTCGAGCTGCGTGAATTCCGGTTGGCGATCCGCCCTCTGTGCCTCGTCGCGGAAGCATTTTGCGATCTGATAGTAACACTCCATGCCTGCGACCATCAATAACTGTTTGTACTGTTGCGGACTTTGTGGAAGGGCGTAGAAGAGGCCTGGCTCCAGCCGATACGGAACGAGATAGTCTCTCGCGCCTTCCGGGGTCGTCTTCGTGAATATCGGTGTTTCAATCTCGACGAACTCTCGCTGATCGAGGTATTCACGGATAAGCCGAACGCACTCTGCGCGGATCATCAGCTTTGCCTGCATGCTCGGGCGGCGAAGGTCGAGATACCGATACTTGATACGCAGTTCTTCCGAAACGCCGCGCATTTGGTCCTCATCGGACACCGGAAACGGAAGGACGGCTGCGGAGTTGAGAACCGTGAGTTCATCGACTACGACCTCGATCTCACCCGTCGCCAACTGCGGGTTAACCGTCTCTGGAGTCCGCTCACGAACCACGCCGGTCGCAGTGATCACAAACTCGTTGCGCAGATTTCTCAGTTCCGGAAATTTCTCCACGTCGAAAAAAAGCTGGGTCAGACCATATCGGTCCCTGATATCGAGAAAAAACAACCCACCCAAGTCGCGAATTCGGTGACACCAGCCGTTGAGCGTGACGGTTTCGCCGACGTGTTCGGACCTTAGCCGGCCACACGAGTGGGTGCGTTTTCGGAAGGGCATCGAGCCTGAAAGTCTACCTTAGGGTACGTTTGCTCCAAGTGAAGACGGCACGGCCGACAGACGGCATGAAAATATCCGAAAGCGTACGGTTAGAGCCGGGGGTCTACGTTTTGCCGCACGGGATCGAGGTGGTTGCCGACGGAATACGAATCGAGGCTGCGGACGTCACCTTGATCGGACAGAAGCAAGACCTCATTGGAATCACGGTGCGATCGCGCCAGGGTGTCGCTGTCCACGGCATCTCGATCCGCAACTACTTTCAGGGAATTCACATTTCTAATTCAACTGGCATCGAATTAATTGGCGCTGTGATCGAAGGCACTCATGAGGCAAAACCCAATACGGAGTTTCTGAATATTTGGCAACCGCCCGAACAATCGCCTGGAGGCGCGATTTGCCTGATCGACTGCGAGGACTGCCGCGTCGAGGGAAATTCGTTCCAACACCAAATGAACGGCATCCTCACATTTCGTTGCGTGCGGCTCTCAGTGGTCGGCAATCAGTGTAGCTACAACAGCGGCTGGGGAATCCACCTTTGTGAAACAGTCGATTCCCTTTTCGAAGCTAATTCGTGTGATTACTGCTGTCGCTTCGAGCCGCGAGAAGGTGGTCCGCACTTTGGCCACATGGGCGCCGACGCGGCCGGGTTCCTTGTGGTTAAAGGTTCCTCCCGAAACAAGTTCATTGGCAACACGGCGAGAATGGGCGGCGACGGGTTCTTTTTGGCGGGGCTCTTGCCCGATGGCACTCCGTGCGGATGCAATGACAACTTGTTCGAAGGGAACGACGCTTCGCTCAGCCCGAACATAGGGTTTGAATCGACCTTTTGCGAGTGCAACACTTTCCGCAATAACATTGCCGATCGCTGCAATTACGGATTTTGGTGCGGATACAGCAAAGATTTCCGGATCGAGAAGAATAGAATGCTGTTCAATGGGCAAGCCGGAATCGCGGTGGAGAACGGCGTCGGCTTCCACGTGCTCGACAATCAATTCCAATCGAACGGGCACGGCATTTTGCTATGGAGCAGTTATTCGGAGGATTTCCGTGTAGCATTTCCGGATCGTGACACGAGCCGCGAGTGGTCGATCGAAAACAACTCTTTCCTTAGCAACGGAAAGGCCATCCGAATCGCAGCCGACCAAGATCACGGAATCCGACCTGGAAAAGTCGGTGCCCAGAGGCCCCACCACCACTCGATCACCAACAACTGCATCCAAAATAACAGGGTGGGAATCGAACTGGTCGATTCAGACCATAGCAAAATTGAAGGCAACACGATTCACAATAATGTCGAAGCCAATATCATCATCGCGGATTGCGAAGGAAGCCGCATTTTGAACAATCTCGGTTCTGCGGGGGGATACCTATAGTTTACGACAACATTATCCGGCCGCTTCTTTTCAGAATGGATGCGGAAACGGCCCACAATCTCGGACTATGGGCAGTTGGGTCCGGTTTTGTCGGTGGGGAAATCGTCGATAACCCACGTCTCTCATGCACTGCCTTTGGCACACAACTGTCGAACCCGCTCGGCCTGGCTGCGGGCTTCGATAAGAATGGAGTCGCGGCCGCCCACTGGCAAGATCTGGGCTTTGGATTCGCCGAAATCGGAACCGTCACGCCCGAAGCTCAACCCGGCAACCCAAAGCCCCGCATGTTTCGATTTCCCGAGAACGGCGCCATTATCAACCGGCTGGGCTTCAACAACAGTGGAGCGCGCGAAGTGGTGAAAAATCTGCTCGCTGCGGCTACCAGGTTTCCAATCGGCATAAATCTTGGCAAAGGAATCGATACTCCGCTAGAAGACGCCGCAGACGATTACAAGCGCGGGGTGAAGAAGCTACAGGGCATCGCAAACTACTACGTAATTAACGTCAGTTCGCCGAACACACCGGGCTTGAGAGACCTTCAGCAAGTCCACCGGCTCGAAGAAATCGTCGCCGCAGTTCGAGAAATATCGAACGAACGATTGTTTGTAAAGATCAGCCCCGATCAATCGGCCGACGAAATTGTAAAAATCACCGAAATGGCAATCCGCTTGGCGCTTTCCGGAATTATCGCAACGAACACAACTATACGCCGAGTTTTTCCAACGGAAGAAGCCGGCGGATTATCGGGCAAGCCTCTGAGAGAGCGGGCGGAAGAAGTGTGCCGCCTCGTGCGACAAGTTGGCGATGGCTTGGAGATCGTCGGCGTCGGCGGGATCTTCACCGGCGAAGACCTTTACCGGCGACTCCAAGCCGGGGCAACCGTTTGCCAGATTTACACTTCTTTCGTTTATCGAGGCCGCTCGGCTGCCGCGCTCATACTGAACGAGCTCTTGCAGTGCATGGATCGCGACGGCATCTCGAGCGTCGTCCAGATTCCCCGTTAGGTATCCTTCACGCGATGCGGCCGTCCTACTCGCCAATGATGGGTATCCTCGCTTCGGCGATTTTGGCGACATTCACCATCAGCGTGTTCGCCCGAAGTGAGCTTAGAGGGCCCGAGGGAACGATTCACCGCTATTTTATGGCTGTGCAGGCGAAGGATGCGCGGCGGGCGGCTGCATTAGCCATCGGACCTACTTCGGAGTTTATAAAATGGTCGCGCTTTTTCAGCAACGCGTTCACCGCTAGCGCCAGATACCAAATCGTGGATGTTAGGCGCAGCCGAGAAAATGCTCGAGCCGGCGTGATCCTCATTTCACCGAGCGGGCAAGAGCTTCCTCTCATCATTTCGCTTCGACGCATTGGCAAGGACTGGCGAGTGAATATGCGCGGCTGGAGCCTGCCCGCGCCAATTCGGCAATCATGAAATACAGATCCTTACAGCGCGGCTCGACCCGCATGAACCTCATCGTCGTACTCGGCATTGCCGGTTTAGCAGCGATCTTGTTGCTGCTTACCCTAACCCAGCAATCTCCACAGGAAGCAGCAAACGAGTTTATGGAGGCTCTCGCTACGAAGGACGTGAACAGGCTGGCGGAGATGAGCTACCTCGAAAGTCCGAAGACGCCGTTAAAAGAGCAGTGGGACGTCGCTGTGAACGAACGCGCCAAGAATTTCGTGTTTATCTGGCTTTTCGAGAGCAGCCGTCAGCCGAGCCCTGAGGAGGCAGTGGTTAGGCTCACCATCTTAGAATTCCGCGGGCCGGATCCAAAGGAGTCAGAGCCATACGAGATCCCCCTGCTTAAACGAGACGGCCAGTGGAAGGTCGATCTGGCTTCGCTAACGCGAAAATTCTTCCCCGCCTTGCCCCGTTAGTCTTTCACAAGAATTGCATACCGGTGGCGACTGCCGACCGGGTAGATCGCGACCCAGCACGGCTGTCTTCCTTCACTTCGCAAAGACTGTCTAAGTCGGCGGACGTCGATGGCAACTCCTCTGGTCTTGATGTCCGGGGTGGCGCCGCCTTGCGCGGACAGGTCCTTGCGGATGGATCGCTCGTGGAAGGCTCCGCTCGCCACAGTTCTATATGCAGTGAGCCAGGGTGATTGCACAAGCCGCCGTGCGGTCACGTAACCGTTCGAATCTCCCAGGAGCGCCAGACCGTGCCGTTCGGCAAGCGTGCCGAGGCAATGCGCTCGGATTGCAGCCGGGTCAGCTTCGTAGAAATATTCCACTGGTTCGGCAACCGATGCACCGGCGCCCAGCGCTTCCAACCGATCGCCGCTCTCGACCAAAACCGCCCACCTTCCCGACTCCGAGTCCTGGCCCAGCCAGACTGTCGCCTCGCGGCACTCGCCCCCTAACGACAGAAACTCCAAGCTGGCACCCAGTTCCGCGAACGCGTCATCACTGATCATTGGGCTCAGCTTTAGGCCCGCCAACTTCAATGAAGCCATCCTCTTGGCTAGGGTGAACGGATCCGGGCTGAAATGTCCCGGGTCGCGCTCGCGCCGGCCCCCTGAACGGCGCGACGGGTCGGCGAATGCATATGAAAAGGGCCAACTCGCGAACAAGCAATCGGCAACGTGAACCGGAGCGGACAGTCCGTAGACCCCAAGATTGTGCTCCGCGTAGCGCTGGCGCTCCAGTACGATTTCGAAGCCCAAGACGGGACCCCGCTCCGCCAACGCGATCAAGTCCGCCCCTATTCCTGCGGTGAGATCGCCAACCAACTCGCCGTGCGGAAACTTCGCAGCCCTATATCGGGCGATCTTCATATGGGACGCCTGCTCCATCGCTTCGCGCACGAAGAGCATTGCGTCGGCTTTCTCGAACTTGGCCCGGGCTGCCCCGCGCAGCTTCCACTGCGTAAACGCCCATGCAGCATCCTCTGCCGAGGTCGCTATCGCTACGCGAGCGATCGCCGACGCGGATGGTTCAAGCCCGCGGGACAACTCCAATGCGGCGTCACGAGTATCTATTCGCGCTTCGACCTATGATAACGCCACCGCCGAACGATCGGCGTGACGAAGATGGCAACCCCCGTAATGGATAATGTTATTAGGCCAATAGCGACTACAGGAAGCCAATAAAGGTGCATCCAATCGGCGAAATAGCTCAGGTCGTGAATGTCCTCCGCCAACTGGTCGATTCGGTGGGCGACGTTCAGGACCTTGCCGGTCTTCCCGTCGACTTGCACCTCGTGGTAGCCACGGACGCTGACGATCTTGAAAACGTTTTTGTTGGGCCGGTAGTCGATCCTATCTATATCGTCACACGTCTTCAGCTCAGGAATGTTCAAGGCAAACGCGGCGGACGCAGCCTTGTCGACGGAAACCACGTCGGCAAGGCCCTGGATTTTTTGCCCGTCGTGCGTGGGAGGCTTGACCCAACCGAACGTGTCTTTGGTGGCAAGTAGGAACCCGGTCACGGCGATCGTCGCCAGAAACAGGGCCGCGATGATGCCAACCCACCTATGGCCGGTACGAATAAAGTGATACATGGAACCGTAGGAAAACTACCCGTTTGTATCGGCTCCTGCGTGCCCGGATTGCAGACCACGGGCTAAATCTTGTTTAATGTGGGTAGGTAAGGACACTTGAAACGATCGAACAGATTCGTAATCGGAACCGTACTCTTCCTGCTTCTCGCGGCGCTCATATTCATTCAATCGCGAAATACGGGCATCGAAGAGGATGGGCACGAGCATGAAGCCACACCCACGGCGGCCACGCCCGACAAGGCGCCGCCAACGGTTGAAGACTTGCAGAAGGAAATTGGCGGAGCCGGCTCGGCCGGGGGTCCCGTCCGGCGGAAGAAGCCCGGGACCGACCCGTAACTTGGCTATAATCTAACTGCCCCTTCAGGGGCAAAATTGCCGTCATGGAGGATGGCATGAACGTACGAATGAGGCAAAGGCGCACAGTTCGCAAGGCTCGGCAGGATTCCGAGCATCGCTGGTACGACATCGCCGGGGTGGTCTTAATCGCCGCGGGCATTATCGCCATACTCAGTCTCTTGCTCCCCGACACTGGTGTGCTTGGAGGAGCAGCCGGCGGATCTCTGGAAATGCTCTTCGGCCAAGGGGCCACGGCGGTCCCGGTGATCCTCATTCTAATTGGCGGAGCGATACTGCTTGGCCGACGGTCGATCAAGATCGGCATTCTGACATGGGGCTTAGTGCTAGTTTGCTTGGCTATTCTTGGCTTCATGTCCAGAACGGGCGGCGACTACTTCGACCCGGAACATGTCGAGCAAAGCGGTGGGTACATCGGTTCGGTGATGGGCTGGAGCTTTCAGAGCCTCTTCGGATCTGCAATGGGTGTGGGGCTAGGCGCCGTCGCGATCGTGGGGCTGATCCTATGCATAAATGTCCCCGCGCAAGTCATTTTTGCCGCCCTCCGGGAGCGAGCAAAGCATCTCGCCGCGCGGAAGCAGACTTCCTGGGCGAAGCCGACGACTGTCCGACCCATACGAAACGCTTCCCCGGTCATCGACCGTGAGCCCGAGTATGAACATCCGGAAGCGTCGCGAGAGCGCGAGCGTCCGAAGCCTATGTCGCGAGACACCCTGAAGGCATCGCCTGCTACGATCTCTCCGATCCCGAAGGAAGGCTATACCCTGCCCCCGCTGAGCCTGCTTCGTGAGCCTGATCCGAAACCTAAGCGAACGCAAAGCGAAGTCCAAGAAAACATCGACATCCTCGAGTCGACGCTGGAAGAATTCGGCATCGAAGCCAACGTCGTCGAGATCGCCCACGGCCCTACTATCACGCGTTACGAAATCCAGCTCGGGCCAGGCATCCGCGTGTCGAGGATCAAGAATCTTGCCGATAACATCGCCATGAGCCTCGCAGCCAACCATGTTCGCGTGGAAGCACCGATCCCTGGAAAGGCCGCGATCGGCATCGAGGTCCCCAACCTGAAGCGAAGCATGGTCACTCTTCGCGGGGTCGCCGACTCCGACGAGTTCATGAAGGGCGCGAGCAGAGTCGTCGTCTGCCTCGGACAGGATGTGAGCGGGCGCAACCAGTACGCAGACCTGGCGAAGATGCCGCACCTTCTCGTGGGCGGGGCAACGAACAGCGGAAAATCGATCGGGCTTGCGTCGATCATTACGAGCTTGCTTCTGCGCAACACACCGAAAGACGTGCAACTCGTTCTCCTCGACCCGAAGCGCGTCGAGCTGACCTTATTCGATGACATCCCACACCTTATGTGTCCGGTCGTCAAGGACGTCAAGCAGATGGCGGGAGTTCTCAGGCAGGTTTGGCGCGAAATGGACTGCCGATACGACACCTTCTCCGAGGTGCAAGCTCGCAATATCGAAGTCTACAACTCAAAGGCCTCGTTCGCTGATAGACTTCCCTACATCGTCGTGGTGATCGACGAACTCGCCGATCTAATGATTCAAGCGGCAGCGGAGGTCGAAACGAGCATCTGTAGACTCGCCCAACTCGCGCGCGCAACCGGAATACACCTGGTCATCGCCACCCAGAGGCCGAGCGTCGACGTGATAACCGGCACGATCAAAGCCAATATCAGCAGCCGCATTGCGTTTTCAGTTTCATCGCAGGTCGACTCGCGGACTATTTTGGACGCGGGCGGCGCCGACCAGCTTATCGGACAGGGCGACATGCTCTTCCTGCCCATCGACGCTAATAAGCCGACCAGAATCCAGGGCTGCTACGTTTCCGAGGCTGAAATCGCAGCTATCTGCGGCCATTGGAAAAACCAGGCCGAGCCGCACTACCAAATCGACCCGATCGCAGCCGTCGTCGAGCGCGAAGAAACAAAGATGGACATGGAGGAGAGCGACCCGTTCTGGGAAGACGCCGTCCGATGGGTGGTCGACCGTGGGCAGGCGTCGACGTCGATGCTGCAACGGCGGTTTAGCATCGGTTTCCAGCGTGCATCCCGCTTGCTGGATTTGATGGAAGAGCGCGGCATCGTCGGCCAGCGCGACGGGCCTCGGCCCAGGGAGGTTCTGCTGTCCCCGGGCGAAGTGGACGAGTTCTTGCGATAGGTAGAGCCACCATCCTGACGGCATCCGGACAGCTCTCTTGCCGCCTAGAAGGCGGCGCTACAGCGTATGAATACTCTTGCCGTGAGCAGCAGTCTCGAAGGCTTCGAGGATAACCTCCGCGAAAGTCGGATGCGCATGAATGGTGTCGGTCATGTAATCGAGAGTTGCCTCGAGCTTCACAGCCGCAACCCCTTCGTGAATTAGGTCGGTAGCGTGCGGGCCAACGATGCTCATGCCGAGGACCTCGCCATATTTCTTTTCCGCGACGATCTTCACGAAACCGTCCTGCTCGGCAGCGGCCATTGCCTTTCCGTTCGGCCGGAAATTGAACTTTCCGATGGTCACATCGTAACCCTGCGCTTTGGCTTCCCCTTCGCTGAGGCCGACGCTCGCAATCTCGGGAATAGTATAAACGCAATTCGGCACGGCCTTATAATCCATCAGCTTGTCTCTGCCCATGCAGTTCTCGGAAGCAATAATCCCTTCCATGCTTGCGACGTGCGCGAGCTGAATTTTCCCGATCACGTCACCGATCGCATAAATATTAGGCACGTTGGTCTGCATCTTCTCGTTGACGACCTCGATGCCGCGCTTGTGCAGCTTAACGCCGATTTCTTCGAGGTTCATGCCGTCGGTATTCGATTTTCTGCCGACGCCCAAGAGGACTACCTGCGCCTCGATCACCTGCGTGCCTGCCGCACCTTTAACCGTGCATTTCCAGCCATTTTTCGTCTTCGCGGCCCTCTCCACCGTCGCCCCGAGCACTACGTCGATACCTTGCTTTTTGAACTGCTTTCCAAGTTCGACGCCGAGGTCTTCGTCGAACATCGGTATCAAGTTCGGCATCATTTCGACAACGGTGGTCTTTGCACCCAAGCCATTAAACACGTAGGCAAATTCCACGCCGACGGCGCCTCCGCCGACCACCAAGATACTCTTCGGAGCAAACGGTGCGAAAACGGCGTCGTCACTCGTCCAAACATTTTCTTCGGCACTCTTACCGAGGCCATCGATCGGCAAATGAATTACACTGGAACCACCGGCAATAATAAAATTCTTAGCAGCGATTTTGCGTTTCTTTCCGTCTTTCTCGACCTCGATCGTATTTTTATCAACAAAGCTCGCAAATCCCTCGACGTGCTCGACACCGTTTTTTTTGAACAGCATTCCAACGCCCCCACGCTGCGTTTTAACAATTTTATCGACCCGTGCTTTCATCGCATCGAAGTCCGCTTCAGGAGTCCCCGAAACCTTCACACCAAGATCTCCAGCGTGCTTCACGAGATTCAATCTTTCGACGCTGGCGATCCAAACTTTCGAAGGAATACACCCCAAGTTAAGGCATGTGCCGCCAAGAAATTCCTTTTCGACGCACATCACTTTTCCACCTAGCTGAGCAGCGTGGATCGCGGCCACATATCCTCCAGGCCCGGCCCCGATTACAACAACGTCGGCGTCGAAATTGCCACCAGCCATATCTAAAGATTCCTCCTGAGGTGAAATTGATTCAATGTCTCGAATAAGGCTTTCCGCTCCCGTGGCCACCTCTACAGCAGGGCCGTTATGAGGAGGGGGCATCTGAGACTGATCTTCCATTTTTAACGTTCTGCGACTCTGCCGCGGATACGATTCAAGTATACCGCCTCATATCCTCAGCCACTTGCCGGAATACACGTGCCGTGCCTTCGCGCTAGCTACTAGCGTCCCCCCGGGCCCAATCGCAACGGCGCACTCACCTCCCGGGTTATGAACTTCGACAGCAAGGATCGGATGCATTCGAAACCAACAAGCCGCCGTCGCCGCGCTGCCCGTACCGCAGCCAAGCGTCTCACCCGCACCCCTCTCCCAGATTCGAATCCTCAGCTTGTTATGGGCCAAGGGCCACGACCAGATCACGCTGGTTCGCTCCGGAAACCATTCGTGATGCTCCAAAACCGGGCTCACCTTCTGATAGTCACCCTCGCTCGGTGGTCCATCGCCGAGGATCACCGTATGCGTAGAACCGACGATCGTTGCGCAAAGTCGTAAAGGAACACCCTCGATCACCACCTCCCGATCGAAAACCTCATCCACGCCGCCGGCCAACGGCACATCGGCAGGCTCGAAACTCGGTTGGGGCAAACCAACGTCAATCCATCCGCCGAGACCAAACGCTACTTCGACATCGCGGCCGAGGTGAACGATCGTGAGCCCCTGGTCCGCCAGACCCTTGCGCTCTGTGTGCAGGGCAGCGCACCTCAGCCCGTTCCCGCAAAAATCCTCGGTGCCGTCAGGATTGAACATCCGCATCCTTACTCCATCGCCCTCCTGGGCCCAAGTCAAAAGCCCGTCGGAGCCAATTCCGAAGTTTCGAGCACACATCTTTTGGGACAACTCGGCCAAATCGGCGCCAATTGGCAGATCCTTCTCCTCGACAAGGACGAAGTCGTTGCCGATGCTGACGTATTTTGAGAAAGGCAGACCGTTCATGGGCGGGAGAGGGACAAGATTATGCGTCCACAAGAGGCTCTAAGCGAAGCTGTATCCTGGGGAGCAAGTCCCTAAACCAGTCGCCGTCGGGCGAGACAACCGGAAACCACCACGCCGCAGGACGACGGTTAGTCTTCTCGAGGCCGGCGGTCGCCATTACGGCTTCTTGAACCAGACGTAGCCGCGCCAATTCGGCTTCCCGTTCGATTTCCTTCCGCCGCGAGCGCGCAGCCTGCATCGCTGGAACCGCAGGAGCCACAGCCTGCTGCTCACGCAACCTCTCGAGAAACTCGCGAAGTTCGTGACTTTCGACGCGCAAGGCCGAGATCTTATCCCCCAGCGCCGCTCGGTGTTCCTCATCGCCCGCCCTGAAAGCCTTTCCGCGGCCGACCTCGGCCTGGACCCATTCTCTCTTGATCGACCGCAGCCTTTCGTGCGTTTCTTGAACGACGCCACGCACTCGGTGAACCTCGTCATCCAAGGGCGCCAGCGACTCGCGCAGAGACTCGTACTCGCCCGCAAGTGTCTCCCACCTACCGCCCTTCACCTTGTGCAAGGCGCGGATCAGCGCCGCAATATTTCTTGCTTCGCCGACCATGGTGAGTGCAGTCCGCTGCTGCTCGACCACACACCGCCACGCCTTGCCGATCGTCGGTCCGGAGACGACTTCGGCTCCGAACGGCGAGCGAAGCGGCTCGGGAAGCCGAAACCAAAGGGACGTGCTGCAAAGGGCGTCCCACGCCTCATGGCCGATCCGCAGAATCGGATGCGCTTGCACACCGACCCCGGCCTTGCGCAGGGCATTATGGATTTCGCGCGTCTGCGAAACGTACATCGAAGCACCCTCGTGGAACGCGAAGACGAACTCCGCGGCAAGCATGCTAATGAATGTGATCGCCTTGCCGACAAGCGTGCACGGCCCAAACGCATCCTCCACAACGGCAGCAAGTTCCTCGGCGCTCTCAATAGGCTTCGGAAGCTTGACGAACTTCGGCTCCGGCGTCATTACAACCAACATTTGGCTGGTCAGCCGGACTGTGCCGCGGCCTTGGCCGGGAATCACCAGGTCGAACGGAATCGCCCCGGTGCCGAAGCGGTCGAGCGTGTAGACCTCGGTTCCACGAACGCTGTCGTCGTAAACAGTTCGCGCGAGATCGGCGGTCTTCGGGCAAAGGAAAAGGTCCACGAAACGGAACCGCGGAAGGCTGGCGGTGGATCGGTTGAAAGTGAGGAGGTTGGTGGTGCGGGTGAAGGAGGCTTTGGAAGGGAGGCCGGTTACGATTTGATGAAACTGAGGAAGCAAACACTCATAGTAGGCGGAAAGCGTCTTGTTCGGACACATCTCGCGAGCGTCGCAGGTCATCGTGCGAAGCGCGTTGATAACATCTTCGGCGGCAGCCTTCTGCTCAGGTTCGGACAGTGTCGCCAGCGTCTCATTGAGCGCCCAAATGAACGTCGCCTGGAGCGTCTCAAACGCTTCGACCATGGGTATCTCGGCTGTAACTCGCGGCGTTTCGTAGTTGCCCGCCACACCTCGCCAGCCCCACGCCTCGGTCGCCGAGTCCATGGCCCCATGGTCACCCCTCAGGATTCGCTCCAGCGAGACGCCGGCCTCCGCTAGCACCTCCCTGGTAACCGGCGTCTCGCTCCCGAACAGTGCGCTGAACTCGCCGGCGGCCGACCAGAATTCTTTGGTCGAGCCATCATTCTTCGCGAGCGCGACAAACGGCTCCCGCGAATGAACTCCGCCCGGCAGCTTCGCGAAATAGTCTGTGTCATGGACACCCGCAATCAAACCTAAATCCGCGCCGACTTCTTCCGCCAAGATCGGCAGGGCTGCCTTCAACGGCTCATCCCAGAAAACGGTCTGGCCGAGCGCCAGCACAGGAACACCCGCCGCCGCCTCTTGGAGACGTCGCAAGGTGCTCTCGACGCTGTCATGCAATTCCACCTGAGCGTATTCTACTCGCCCCTTCCGAAGCCCCGGTAGGTCGGAGGGGACTCGAGTCCACCGATCCCGAGGCTCGCGAATGCCTCGACTGGGTCGTTGAAGGTCCGCATGTTCTCGGGTAGGTTGCGCAGGATCTCCTCGCCATACCGTTTGCTTCGAAGCCGCGGGTCGAGAATTGCGATCACGCCCCGGTCGTCCGAGCGCCGGATCAGCCGGCCCGCCCCCTGCCGCATGATCATCTTCGCCAAAGGTAACGAATGCGCCCCGAACGGGTCGAGACCTTTCGTCAATAGCCACGCCTGCCGGACAATCTGCGGCGGATCGACCGGCACTTCGAACGGCACACGCACAAGAATCACGCAGGACAGCGTCTCGCCTGGAGCATCGAACCCAGTCCAGAACGAACGCAAGGCAAACAGCGAGGCATGCACGTTCTCCCGAAACCGCTCGCCGACCGCGGCGACGCCGGTCTTACGCTGCACGTAAATCGGCAGTTCATCAGGCAGCGACGTCCGCTCCAACACGGCCTCCATCTCCTTTCGGCTGTGAAAGAGCGCCAGCGTCCGCCCGCCGGCAGCGCGAATCAGAGCCCCGATCTCCTTGCCCAACGCGTTGTAGTAAACGTCTTCC
This sequence comes from Fimbriimonadales bacterium, assembly GCA_051003155.1. GTDB lineage: Bacteria > Armatimonadota > Fimbriimonadia > Fimbriimonadales > ATM1 > JACDEQ01. The sequence goes on from JBPCLO010000053.1 coordinate 69,072, forward strand.
ATACCGTCCTTTCGCGCCTGGCTTGGGTCGGGAATGGCGCCGACAGGAGGCAGGTAGAGGGCCGCCTGAGCATGAAAATCGAATGGTGACGGGAGCACCTCCTCGAAGTCCGCCTCCGCCCCAACGGTTCGCTTGAAGAAATCGAAGTCGCCGTCGAGCGCGAGTGTGGCCGACATGCATACGAACGGGGTTTCGTCCCAAAGCATTTCTTTGAGCGGCTCAGCGATGCCCACGGTGTCGTGGCGCAATGACGTGTGTCCATTGTCAGTCCCAAAACCGCGATTCGCATAGCTAACCGAAACTCCCTGAGGCTTGAACAGCGCTTCGCAGCCCCAACCGAACTCGCGCAAGTACAGCTCGTAGCTTCGGATGGCCTCTCTCGCGTCGCCTGCAAGTTCTTTGCCCTCCTCGCCCTTCCATCCCTTCAACGCCGATCGAATTCCCTTCAAGAACGCTTCGACCTCTTGCGAGACCGAGGTCGCCAGCAATTGCGCGCCCTCGCGCGAATCCTGTTCAAAGCGCCTAACCTGCGGGCTGTCCCAAACCTCCGGTGGCGACGCCGCCAGAAGCCCGGTCCGCTGCACGCCCAGTGCGTACGCCTTCAAATCCGACGCGCACCTGCCGATCGCCACCCGGAACGACTCGCAAGTCTCCATCCACTCCCGCGCGGCGCCTGCCTCCGAAGCCATCCGCAAGACTGCCTGCTCCAACTTGTTGGCAACTCCCAACAGCACGCCCAGCCGATTTTCGCTCAGCTCAAACTCCAGCGCCCCCTCGGCCGCGTTCGCGAAGTCGTGGCCCTCATCGATCACCAGGAAGTCGAAGTCGCCGATCAGCGAAGAATCCCCTTGCGAAGCGCGCCGCAGAATCGCGTCCTGCATCACAACGCTGTGGTTGGTGATCAGCACTTGCGCACTCTCGGCCTGCCGCCGCGCCTTGTAATAGAAGCACTTGTCGTACTCGGGACAGAGCCGCGCAGGACAGACGGGCGGAGTGGCGATCTGCATCCACGCGGGCGCCATTTCTCTTGGTCCACGACTCACCAGCTTGCGAAACTCGGTCTCGATGCCGAGCTGTGCTTTCGAAACGAAGGCCTCCATAAGCTCGGGCGCGTTCTCCTTCACCCCCACCCGGCATGCATACCTCTGCCTGCCGATCAGGAAGCTGCACTTCGGCGGCTCGTCGGTAAACAGAGAGAGAGCCAACGGGAGGTCTTGCCGCCAGTACTGCTCTGACAGGACGTTCGTATAGGTGGCGATGACGATCCGCTTGCCCGTTGCGACGGCATGTGCGATCGCGGGAATCAGCGCGGCGAGCGATTTTCCGAGCCCCGTCGGCGCCTCGAAAAGCCCCCGCTGCCCGCCCTCGATGCAGTCGCCGATGAGCATGGCAAGCTGCTGCTGATCGTCCCGCGCCACGAAGCCCGGCTTTGCCGACAGGCATTCGAATGCCGATTGAATCAGGTCGCGCGCATCGGGCACGCTGGAATTATGGTGGATTCTCAACGAATGCGGACTCGCCGAGGTGATGAATGCTGCTGGGGCCGGTGCGCCCGCTCATCAGGCCCCTCGTCCACGCCCGAACTGTACACCGGCAGTTGCGGACACCCTGAGCAAACCCGCGGAAGACCGGCGGAAAAAACAAGGCGGCCACCAAGGATGAACCCCCACCGGCGGATTTACCCTCACCGGCGGAGCGGTGAGGGTAACTACTTTGAGGCGTGAAAGTACCTTATCCCTTCAAGAAGAGGGTGACCAGTCTTACTTAGCAGTCACCCGAGCGTCGATGCGTCGGTTGCGCTGCTTGCCTTCCTCCGTTGTGTTGTCAGCAATCGGATGCTCTTGCCCATAGCCCTCCGCTTCAACACGCTCGACGCCGATTCCGCGGCCAACGAGCGCATGCATGGTGTTCGTGGCACGCTCCGCGGAGAGCTTCATGTTGGCATCGGCACCACCCGTGTTGTCGGTATAGCCGCCGATCTTCAGGTGCACATTGGGATACGCGTCGAGGATCGCAGCGACATTGTCCAGCTGTGCATCGCTCGCCGGCCGCAGCGTTGCCTTCCCGGTGTCGAATTCGAGCCGCTCGAACGTGAACCAACTAGTCTGATCGACCGGCTTGTCGGCGTTCTCGATGAACTCGATCAGCTTGGCTTCCACGCTGTCGTCCGGGAACCGGATCTTAACGCCGCTCGGAAGTTCCTTCTCCGTCACGCCCGGGGTTTCAGGCGCATTCGTCACGGCATCGGGGCTGGTCACCGCAGGCGTTTCCGGGACCTTATTCTCCGGCTTTCGGTTCATGAACCACCAGATAAGTCCTCCCACGGCCAAAATCCCGATGAGCCAAGCAAGCCAATTCATCCCGCCGCCCGATGCCTCGGCGCTCCGGCCCGATGCCGTCGTAGCGGCCTTCGAAACGGAAGGGCCAACGGTCGCCGCGCCGGCTGCGACTCGGTCCATATCCGGCACGTCCGGCAGGTCGACCATGTCGCCTAAGCCAGCGGGCATGAGGCTCTTGGGATCGGGCAGGTTCTGGTTGAGAAATCCGGCGAACTGAGAGGGGTCGGTTCCGCCGCCAGGCGCCTGTTTGCCCAGAAATCCGAGGATCATCGGCGCGACGGTGGCCAAGAGGCCAGCCGCGGTCGTCTTGTCGATTCCGGCGAAATTGCCGAGAAAGGAGGTTATTCGGTCGAGCTTCTCACCGAAGAGGCCGCCCAGAAGGCTCTCGCCCGCGATTGCTGGACTACCGTCGGGATCGCCCTCTTCAAAACGCGACGACAGGCTGTCCGCGTCGGCAGGCAGGTTTCGGTCTCGGATCATGCTGGAAAGCATTTCGGCCCCGCCGGAGGTCTGAGCTTTCGCGCCGATGCCGCCCAGAATTGCGGGCAACGCGCCATCGAGGAGTTTGGAAACCGCGCTTTCATCGATACCCAGCAACGAGGCCAACTTCTGCACCAAGCCTCCACTCAACTGACTCTTTAGTAACTCGATCAGGTTCATCTCTAGACTCCCTTGTCCATATTGGACAGTTCATTGTACACATAAAAAATCGGCGCTCGAACGCAACGAAACCAACATGCGTCCCGTATGGCGTTCGTGCCCGAGCTCGTTGTGTATAAGCCCGCCGACATCTTGCGATGGCTAAAGATCGGTTCTCAATCCCTAAGATCGGTCGACCTCAAACCCGTGAAGCGGGACGAAATTTCGCTAAAGGGCCTTGTGGGAGCTGCCTTGGGCAAGGCGCTTGACATCGGCAAGGGCACGGTCGCAAGCGCAGGAGGCTGGGCAATCGACCGGCTCGAATACCGATTTCACGAAGACCGTTTGGAGATGCTTGGGGCAGGACCACCCAAGAGCATCCTCTACTCCGAGATCAGTTCGGTAACGAGTTCGAAGCGAACCTTCCAAGTCGTTCACGAAGGCGGCAAGTTGACCCTGCGGCCGTACGCTTGGCTGGTGGTGTCGGGAGTGAAAGTGCCGCTCGGCTGGGAGAGAAACGGAATGGAAGTATCGTTCGAACTCCTAGCCGAGGAACTGGCCGCGAGAGCGAAGCTAGAGGTGCTTCCCTCCTACCGCCGTCGGGCGTCGGCCTAACGGATTCGGACGAGCGAATCCGAAACCATCTTCGCGGCTAGGCCCGTCCCGGCGAGAGCATCGTCGAGGTTACCCAACAGCGAAGCGCCATCGATTCGCCGTTCCGTTACGGGCCCAGCATCTTCGAGTCTAGCTTCGATCGTCACGTTGTGCCGCGTCGCGAGGGCTTGCAGAGTTTGGACCAGGTTTCCTTCAAATACGTTGTCCCGCCTACTAACGGCCGGCTGCGGGAAGAAAATCGCCATTGTCGACGTCTCCGTGTCCGCCTTGAGCCAAAGAGCCGGCGGAGTGCCGCCGATAACATTCAGCGGAGCATCGTAGAGTTCGGACGCTTTCACGATGTCCACCCGCGTGCCTTTCGCGTCTCTCGGCGGTAGAGTTTCAAAGTCGGATCCGCCATGAAGCACCTGTATGCGAACGTCTTCCTTGGGCACCATTTGGATGTGAAGGCTGCCTTCGACCAATTGCGTTTCGAGTGGTTTGAACAGCGTTCCCGGGGCACCCGTGATGTTGGCGCCTACGCCGTTCGAACCCGAATTCGACCAAGGTCCACGGAAAACGATCGCTCCAACCAAGAGGGCAGCGGCCGCGCCCAAGAGAACGAACCGAAACCCTTTACCGGGCGAAGCCGTTTGCTTTCGCTCCCAATCCACGTGATCGAGCCGGCGAGCGATGTGCTCCCGAACGTCGCTGGGAACCTCCATGGCGGGCAGATCCGCAATGGCCCGATAGGTCGAGCTGAAAACGCCAAAGGTATGTTCGCAGGAAGGGCACTCCGCAATGTGCCGCTCGACAGCTTGCCTGAGCCCCTCGCTGATCGACTCCTCGTGTAGTTCGCTAAATAGTTCTTGTGCTTTATCGCAGGTCATACAACCCCGCCTTGTTGGTTACGAACTCTGACTGCGTCACTTTACGAAAAGTTCCTCATGAGGTTCGAGAAGTTCTCTAAGGCCCAGCCGTGCCCGGTTGAGCCGGCTCTTGACAGTTCCGATCGGCGTGTCCAGGAGGTGGGCGATCTCCTCGTAGCTGAGCATCTCCACGTGGAACATCACGATCATTGCTCGTTGGTACTCAGGCAACTTCGCGATCGCGTCCTCCATGACACGCTGCCGCTCGTTGCGTTCGGAGCTCTCCGTGGGCGACTCGACGTCGACGGATGTGCTCACCCGCTCGTCATCGACGACTAAGGCATCGTCCAGGGTTTGGGTCTGCCGCCTCTGCTCTTTCTTTCTTCGGTCTAGGAAACAATTCGTAATGATGCGAAAGAGCCAAGTGCTGAACTGGCTTTCTCTTCTGAAGCGCTGGATCGCGGTGTACACGCGAACGAACGCTTCTGCAACCAGATCGGACGCATCGTCCGCATTACCTGCCAGCCTATATGCGAATTGATACGCCCGCGTTTGATACCGCGCCACGATCTCGTCCATAGCCTCTCGGTCGCCGGATTGTGCGCGCTCGACAAGGCGAGCATCGCTAACGTCCGGCTGCGTCACCATCGAGTCCCGCCGCGATGCTTATCGCCTCCTGCTCTTCGGGTGTCAGCGTCTGTTCGCACTTGCCGGACAAGAGGCCTTTGCCGTAAACCCTCGTCGACTCGCGCCCCGCGACGCTAGATACTACGACTCCGTGACCCTTCTCATTCTGGAGAGCCAGTGCAAAGCTCTGCCTGCCACCGGTGTCGTCGAACGCGTCGAACTTTACGAAACCAACGCGGGCGTATGCGTGACCCATCCACTCTTCAGCGAAGGAAAGCCGGCGATTGGCCTGCTCGTACTGGCCTTCCAGCCTCGACCTGGAACGCAAGTGGTCTTGGAGCAACTGCTCGAGGCTCTGGCCGCCACTCCCTTTGAGGGCCTCTCGCAAGGACGCAAGCTCCTTGGCCTGCCGCCTCCAAAGAAAGAAAAGCGCAAGCCATGTGATAACTACTGCGCCGATGCCTATCCCGAGCTGTGGCTGACCCAATTGAGCTAATATCATTCCAGATTCCCCTGCCTGTACATCCTTCCACACTATTCTACCGAGCCATGGAAGTCGAACTCCCACAAACTGTCGTCGAGGCCGAAAGACCCCGCCCGTCTCCCACTCTGCGTGCGATCGTGCGCTTCTCCCTTTTGTCCATCTTCGTCCTTCTCGCAGTCTTTGCCTTCAACTTTCAGACCGTTATCGTAGCAGGCAACTCCATGCTCCCCACACTCCGTGATCGAGAGCGGCTCCTTGTTTGCAAAGCGCTTTGGCTGGTGGGGCCGCCGCGCGAAAGCGACATCGTCGTTGTCAGAACGGGCACGACCGAGGAGTTCATTGTCAAGCGCGTCATCGGCGTCGCCGGCACCATCGTCCCCGCCATGCTCGCACCCATGGGATGGAACGTGGGGCAGGGCGATTACCGGGTGCCGGAGGGGAAGGTCTACATTGTCGGGGACAATCTGGACGGAAGCGAAGATAGCCGCACCTTCGGACCCGTGCTCGTAAGCGACGTCCTGGGCAAGGTGGTCAGGTATTGAAGAGGTTCCCGACCGGCCGTTGGGGACGCATGACAATGCGCTTCCACCCGGCCCCGTTGCGAGCGCCGTTCAGGCCGTTCGCGGCGATGGTCTTTGCGTGGTTAGACGGGAAGGTGCTGCTTTGCAACATTCCTGATCGAGGCTGGTGTGTCCCCAGCGGCCGTGTGGAAGCCTGCGAAGATTCCATCGAAGCCGCCCGCAGGGAGACGCTCGAAGAAGGCGGCGCGATTATCGACAACCTGTGCTACCTGGGCTGCTATGAAATCATCTCACCAAGGACAACGATGTGGACGGAGGCCTACACTGCAAACATCAAAGAGTTGATCGACATCCCGGAAGGTAGTGAGTCTCAGGACCGGCAGCTGGTCGAAGCGCAGAAATTGCCCGACTGCTACTATATGTGGGACCCGCTGACCGAGGCGGTGTTCAAGCACTCCCGATCCGTTTTCGAGAGATAACCCGTCCGGTATAATATCGCGCGGGCTGTAGATTGGCAGAACGAAAGTACATTTTTGTTACAGGCGGCGTTGTTAGCGGAATCGGCAAGCCGACTTATTCCAGTCTTTTTATTAGACAATGCGACCGCAGGTTCGTGTGGAACGCCCGTCGACATTACGTTTGCTTGGAGTCCAATATGATCGCTGCATTACTCACAATTGCCCTATGTCACGCGCCGGAAGTCAGAGCCGTTGAACCGCCTAATGGACTCGCCATTAATGTCTCCCGCTGCTTATTGATTGAAGACACGGACGGTGGAATGCGCCTTCCTACGAATCACATGCTGTTATCTGAGGACGGTAAGAGGGGATTTACGTCCTGGGCAGTTAGTGGGGCGCTTACTTGGGCAACTGGATTCAGTATCACTGAGTTCGGATCTGGCCGCCAATGGTGGGTGCCGGTCTTCCAATACAACCGGCCCGCATCGCCGTTAGTCGTGACCCACTGGCAATGGCGCGATCTAGACGGCTTTCACAACGAGATACCCGGGCTCGGGGCGGGTCCCGAGCGAGCAATGGGTAAAGTCCTCTCAAGCCCAAGCTACGACCGGGTGACGTTGGCACATCTCGATCAGCCGACGCACACCGAAGAAGGCATGCGGCGATACGGCGGCGTGTCCGAAATCGACGTCGACGACTTGGGAATCCGCTCGAACAAGTTACTTTATAACAACTTTCGCGCACTGTCGGCAATAAAGGATAGAGCTACAAACGCGATCATGATCAAGTCGGGCGCCGAAAACCGCTATGACATCGTTGGCGCGGGCAACGAGCAAGGAGTTGGCCCGATCGATCCTAACTTTGTTCCGATTCACATGGACGTAGCTGCCGACATCCTTGTTCTTTTCAAAAGTCGCGTCGATTATCCGAAGATGTTAGAAATATGGTCTATAAAGGACGACAAGAAACTGTTCGCGGTCTCCCCGCCGACCATTGAGGGAGCGCCTCTTTACATCCGACAAACCGCCTTGCTTCCGAACCGAGCATTGCTGGCCTCGTTTGAGAGAGAGAAGTCGCCGACGCCCGGCGATTCGAAAGCGGCGTACGTGCTTTACAGACTCGATGAAAACTCTCAGCTGTGGTTGAACCTCGGCCCCTTTAGGCTCTCAGGCGCTTCGAATTCCGGTCGCGTGCTTCTCATTTCCAAGGGCCCGCATAACGAATACCTTGTGTGGCCGAAGTAGCGCCGCTACGGGTACCTCTTGTTTCGTGGTTCATTGTCCGGCCGCCGACCGTCCGGTATAATATCGCCGGGCTGTAGATTGGCAGAACGAAAGTATATTTTTGTTACGGGCGGCGTTGTTAGCGGAATCGGCAAAGGCATCGCCGCCGCCAGCATCGGTAGGCTCCTCCGAAACCGCGGCTTCACTGTCGCCCCTGTAAAGCTCGATCCCTACATCAACGTCGACGCGGGCACGATGAATCCATTCCAGCATGGCGAGGTATTCGTCACCGAAGACGGCGCGGAAACAGACCTCGACCTCGGCCACTACGAGCGCTTCATGGACGTTTTCTGCTCCGGCCTAAGCAGCGTAACAACCGGCTCGGTCTACCGATCCGTTATCGAAAACGAACGGCGCGGTGATTACCTCGGCGCAACCGTCCAGGTTATTCCGCACATCACCAAGGAAATCAAGGACCGCATTCTCTCGGTCGGCGAGAAGGACGGGGTCGACGTGGTCCTCGCCGAAATCGGCGGCACGGTGGGCGACATCGAGAGCCTACCTTTCCTCGAAGCCGTCAGGCAATTCCGCAAGGACGTCGGCCAGGAGAACGTGATGTACGTTCACGTGACCCTGATCCCGCAGGTCGGACCCTGGGGAGAAATCAAAACCAAGCCCACCCAGCACAGCGTCATCAAGCTCCGGGAGATCGGAATCGCGCCCGACCTCCTGATCTGCCGGACCGAGCTCCCGATGTCACAAGACCTGAAGGACAAGATCTCGCTCTTCTGCGACGTGCGCGCCGAGGCCGTCGTGGAGTCGATGAACGTCGATACGATCTACGAGATACCGGGCATCTATGAGGCCTCCGGCGTGGGCGAATTCGTCACCGGCCGCCTGGAGCTTCCGCCCAACAAGCCCGACCTCGCGGAGTGGGAGGAAATCGTCTCGCGGATCAAGAACCCGGTCGGCCACGTCCGAATCGGCGTCGTCGGCAAATACACGGAGAACGGCGACGCCTACAAGTCCATCCAGGAGGCGCTGGTCCACGGTGGGATAGCGAGCGAGGCGCGGGTGGAGATCGCCTGGATCGAATCCTCACTCCTCGAAAGGGGGTCGCCCGAAAAGCTCCTCGAAGGTCTCGACGGGCTGATCGTCGCGCCGGGCTTCGGCGAGCGCGGGGTCGAGGGCAAAATCCGCGCCATCCAGATCGCTCGGGAGGGCGGGCTACCATTCCTAGGCATCTGCCTGGGGATGCAGCTCGCCGTCGTCGAGTTCGCCCGCAACGTCTGCGGCCTCGAGGGCGCGAATAGCGAGGAAAGCAACCCCGACTCGCCCCACCTCGTCGTACACCTCTTGCCCGAGCAAAAAGGCGTCTCGGCCAAGGGCGCGACGATGCGCCTGGGCAGCTATCCCTGCAACATCATGCACGGCAGCGCTGCCGAGAAGTTCTTCGGGACGAACCGCATCATCGACCGGCACCGCCACCGTTACGAAGTCAACAACGACTACCGCGAGCGCATGGCCGCCGAAGGCCTCGTCTGCTGCGGGGTCTCACCCGATTACCGCCTCGTGGAGATGATCGAGCTGCCGACGCACCCATTCTTCATGGGCACCCAAGCCCACCCCGAGTTCCGAAGCCGCCCCAACCGCCCGCATCCGCTGTTCGCGGGCTTGGTGCAGGCGGCGCTGCGGGGCGCGACTGCCGACTGCCGACTGCCGACTGCCGAAGCGGCGGCACTCGAGTCGGCAGAGTCGAAACCGTAATCGCTGGCGGCAGAATGCGTCCCTGTTTCCCGTCGGCAGTCCGCAGTTTCCAGTCTGCAGCCTAAAAAAGGAGCCCCGCGAGTGCCGAGTGCCGACAGAGTTCCGGAACCCCGAACTGAAAAGTGAGACCAGCCTTCGCCGTTTTATGGGCGTCGAGCGTGTTCTCCAAGCATATGCTTGTCGGCTCCGAACATCTTAGAGCAATCCCGCGCATCGCAGGGCAACCTCATTATATCACGACTGCCGACTGTCGACTGTCGACTGTCGACGGGGATCGGGATGACGGTCCAACTCCTCAAAGTCGCCCTATTCAGAAAATGGAAACCCGATCCACCGCAGCGCACGAATCCCGCCGGCCCAAAATCAACGCGGCCGAACTCGCCGGCTACTTATACCAAAGGGCCTTGAACACTATAAAAAGGGTTTTGCCCAGATGCTGGCCCATGCGGGCGATCGAAGGAAGCCTGGCGATTTATGCAAGCAGGTTCGGGCTTTAGCCATCGAGCCGATGTACACCCTCAAACCGGCAGAGGGTGGGGTAAGAATTAAAACTGAAAAAGCGTTACCTAACATGCTGCCCGGGTGAATCTGCAAGCAATTCGTCCGGAGAAGAGTCAAACTTTGCGGTCCTTTATCGCTACCGCTTTTGGCGCGAGGGAGGTCGGATGCGAAAGTCGTACGTTAGGCAGGAGGATCATGCAGGTGTGCTGCCAGACCAGATTGTTGGATGGTCCGGCCGATCAGATCAAATGTTCCGACTTAGCGGCAATGGTTGAAGTGAAGGGATAACGTGAGCCTAGTAAAAACAACAGGCAATGGGATAGTCCCTCAGCGATCTCGCTTGCTGCTATCCCGGGAACGCCCACAAGCCCGGTGATTCGGCCGAGCCAGGGATAGTGAGCGTGGGTCTCATGACTTTCTGCACGGCACGTCCCGCCGTACGTCTCACGGGTAACCGCGCGGGAGTAGGTAATGGCGAAAGCGCGGCGAGCGGTTACCTACGCCACCCTAGTTCACTCCATTTTCATGGGCACCGACTGAAAACCCTCAACGCTCCAATGCTTGACGCTCCAGCACCAGGAATGGAAGTGCCTGGTGCAGGGCGAATCCCAATTTCTCGTACATCCCCTTCGCAGGATTGTCGGACTCGGTGTGCAGGAAGGCAACGTCGCCCTGGTTCTGCACCTGGTGGACAAGGTGGCGGGTTAGGCGGCCAGCGAGGCCCTGGCCGCGGAACTGCGGATGTGTGCAGATGGCGCTCAGCTCCTGGTGGCCGTCCATCGCCATGCGGATGCCGGCCATGGCGTAGAGGCGGCCGCCCTCGAGGAATCCGAAGTAGTCTCCGAGCCTTGCCGTTTCGGGGCGGAAGTAGGCGGGGTAGACGAGCGCGGTCAGCTCCAGCATGGCTGGGATGTGCTCCTCGGTGAGCAAGATCGCTTCCGGGTCAGGCTCGGCGGGCAGGCTCTCCGGCCGCACATATTGATGGATCTCGATCTCGCGGACGATGCTCCAGCCCAGAGGAGGGATGACGCCGAGGATGCCGACGCGCTCACCGTCTTCGACAATTGCATTTAGGTCGGCGGCCGCGCGCTTGCTCGCCTCTCTGACGGCGATGAACGGCGTCACCTGCGGCGGGTAGCGGCGGGCCATGCTGTTTTCGATCGCCAGGTGCGCGTGCCTCGTGTTCAGGGAATGCCAGATCGGATTGTCGAGCATAGACACGGTGGAGTCTACATGTCGAACGCCCTTGCCTACAGAGCCGGCTCTTCTGCTTTCTTCATCATGCGATAGAAACATCGGCTCGCCGCCCTAATCCAGGCCCTGAGGGATGATCATCTTGCTCGGCCCGATTCTCCATGGTGCCAGGGGCGATTGAGAAGAACGGCTGGCACGTCCGGTCGTCGATTTCTCCGGCCTAGTCGTTCTCCCTCCCCCTCCCCCTCCCCAACCGGAGTTGGAGAGAGGGAGCCTATTCTTAGCCCCGGCCAACGCCGGCGGCGCGGAGATCGGCGGCGTTGACGCCTTTCCCCTCGCAACACGAGCACAGCTTGCCGTCCACCACGACGGCGGGGACGCGCGTGACGCCGTAGGCCATCGCCTTTTCGCGGCACTCCATCGTCTCGCACCCTTCGCGGAGGTCGTAGACGGTGACGGTGCAGTTAGGGCACGCGGTCTCGTTGACGGTGCGGACGGCCTCGTCGCAGAGGGGGCATCCGGCGATAAATACTTCAATCTTTGCCATTTCTGTTTTCTCCTATCGTTTTGTGGGGAGGCTGGCGGCAAAGAGCGGGCCGAATCGGTCCCCTCTCGCCGCCGCGATCCCGAGATAGACGCGGGCTCCGCTGACCGTGCCGACATGGGCGATGAGCGCGACATTCGCGTATCTCCCGTCGAACTGGACCGACGCATTCAGCCCTTTTGCCAAAGGCGCAACCACGCCACCGATGAACCTCGTTTCGCTCCTCGTGGTGACCTGGGCAATCCCGGCATAGACGTTCACAGGAACTCCGAGCTTTGTGGGAAAGCTTTTGCCCGCCGTGAGGAACACCATTTGGCGTCCGTCCTCCAGCGAATCCACCATCGCGCCTGTCGCCAGCGAAGGCCGGCCCCGCTTTTCGGGCGAGAGGACGTAGCTGATGAGCGGTCGGACGATCTCTTGCTTCTTGAGATAGCCCATGCCGACTTCCAATCTCTCGTCCACGCCATAGCGCAGAAAGATTTCGGTTTTGCCGGCCAGCCCTTCGGAATGCATCCCCGAAAGGAAGAGCGTGCCTTTTCTCGTGAGTGTCCCGATCGAACCGGCCGGGTCTCCGCCTTGAGCGGCGAATCCGCTCGCGGGTCATATCGGTCACCCGGAGGTGGTTTGAGCTTGGACGCGTATCGTCAGGGCGACGAGCACGCTTACCATGGTGAGCTTGAGGTTCATTTATGCTCCTTAAGGGCATCGGTTTGCAGGATTGCGCAAAGGCATTCGGCTTTCGGGAGGGTGCCCCGTTCCCAAGCCATGAGTTGGGCCTCTAAATGGGCTTGCAGGCGTTGGAGGTCGTGGATTTCACGACCGATGGTCTTGATGCGCTCCTTCACGAGGCTCGCGATCTCGGCGCACGGCTCGGGCTCTTGATCGAGAGCGTCGAGCGCAGTGCGAATGAGCTTGAGCGGGAAGCGCTGTCTTTTGGCGGCGATGATCAGGCGAATGCGTTCAAGGTCGGTCTGTTCGTACTCTCGGTAGCCGGACTCGCGTGTTCGGGGCTTCGGCATGAGCCCTTGCGCTTCGTAGAAACGCACGGTGCTGACGCTGATTCCGGCCGCTTTCGCGAGTTCGCCAATCTTCACATTGGATAGTGTGAACTGTGAAGTAGGGTTGCGAGTCAAGGGGTCGCCGAAAAAACTTGGCGACGAGTCTCACCAGTTAGATACGGAAAGCTCATCAAGTTAAGGATGGAGCCGACGGCCGGATTCGAATGGAGAGGGTCCCCCTGCGGCAGTCTTAACAGCCCCGGGTACCGATCCCAGAACTGGTCCATCATCCCATCTTCGTCTTCTATCCGATAGCGAAACCATCATGCTGACCGTCAACGAAGTCGGCCGGTTGAGACGGTTGTCGTGACGTAATTCGCTGTGACGTGCATTCGTCAGGGTGGCCGGGTTTCTTTACATTCGACTCCGTTTTGAACAGCGCCCTTTTCGTTAGAGACTGTGGTTCTCCGCGAGGGAGAATACAGGGGTGCGAAGAGTGTTTACCAAAGAGTTCAAGCTGGGGTGTGCCGCAAGGCGTACGGCCTCGTCAGCAAGAGCCAAGTAAAGCGCGAGCATAACCTCGGAAATGCGACCTTGGAAAGGTGGCTCGAGCAGTATATGGCGCGTGGCGACGAGGCCTTCGAAGGTGACTGGCGGCCTTATAAAGGATGCGAGCCAAACGAAGATCCGCGATCGACAACGGCGACAACGGCGTCATGCTGGTACTCAAGGTTGGGATCGAATTGGAGTCTCATTCTTGGTTCTCGCCCTCATCCGGCCTTCGGCCACCTTCTCCCAATGGGCGAAGGGTGTTGGAGTTTCCTCTCCCTGAGGGAGAGGCCCTGGCCGGCGCTGCCGAGCGAGGGGTGAGGGAGACAATCCTGCACCATTGGCAATTCGCGACTCGCAAACTTCGACGATCCAGCTCGCAATGGCGTCGACATCTCGCTGAATGGCCGCCGCAGGAATGCGTATGGTTTCGATTCCATTATCAGCTAGGCGTCGATCTCTCGCCTGATCCCTATCGCCGATAAATCGATGCGTCTCGCCATCGACTTCAATTGCGAGCCTTGCTGCGTGGCAATAAATGTCAACGTAGTTGCCATGGATCGGAGTCTCGCGCCTAAAGCGCAGACCAGGCTTCTGCATCCGCCGCAACGCGTTCCAAAGACGCCGCTGCGATGGCGGCATCTGCTTGCGCAACGCCCTTGCACGACTAGTTTGTTGGTCGCTCTGATCGGGCATCTCGTCTATCTCCCTCACCTCGTCCACGAGCAAGCTCGGGACGGTCCTCTCCCAAGGGGAGAGGAGACGCACAAGACTGGAGACGGAGCCGCGGACCGGCCCCTCCCCGCCGCTGAAGCGCCGGAGAGGGGATCTGTTTTCACTACTTCTTGGTGATTAGGACGTGTCGTGTGGCGGGGTCGAAGTCTACGTTGAAGTTTAGCGCTTCACTGATGAAGCTGAGCGGCACGATCGTGCGGCCTTTCTCCAGGAACGGGACGACTTCGAGCTTGAACTCTTTGCCGTTGACCTTCGCGTAGAGGCCGCCGATCTTGATCCAGACTTCCTTGCCGAGGCCCTTGGCCGTGCAGATTTTTTCGAACTTCTGCCAGTCCACCTCGCCGCCGGCGCCCTCGAAGAGGTGGCGGAAGGGGCTGAGCGGCACGCCGCCGTCGACCCGGGGCACGACGTCGAACTCGACCGGCTTGCCGTCAACCGAAATCGTGACCGCGCCGTTCTCGAGGCGCATACCCGGGGCGATCTTCATCGTGGCGGGCTTTGGCGCGGGCGCGGGTTTAACAACCTCCGGCTTGGGCGCAGGCTTGATCACTTCGGGCTTCGCGCCGGGGGCGGCGGGCTTGATGGTGATCGCGGGGGCCGGCTTGGTGACCGGCTTCGGGGCAGCCTCGGCGTAGACCGGCGGGTTCGTCGGCTTGGCCTTCGGAGTTACGTCGGGAAGGATGGGCTCGCCAGCCGGCTTCCGCGTTACTACAGGCTTGGGTGCCGGCTTCGTCGCGGGTTTTGTTGCCGGCTTGGGCGTGGGGGCTACTGCCGGCGCGGCGTTGGGCGCCGTCTTCGTGACGGGCTTGGGTGCGGGCTTCGGGGCCGGCTTGGAAGCCGGGGCTACCGGTACGGGCTTGAGGGCCGGTTTAGGTGCCGGCGCTACGACGGGCTTGGGGGCCGGTTTAGGTGCGGGCTTCGTTGCCGGTGCGGGCTTCGTTGCCGGTACGGGCTTCGTTGCCGGTACGGGCTTCGTTGCCGGCTCGGGCTTCGGCGCTACTTCGGGGTCTTGGCGCTCGGTGCGGCCACCGGGGTTATTGACCAAAACTCGGACGGGCTGCGACTTGCGGGTGGTCTGGCTCCGGTCGAAGGTCCAAGCCTCGATCTCGTGCCAGCCGTTGGACTCCTGGGTGGTATCCCAGTGGTACGAAAACGGCGGGTAATTCTTGAGCGATTTGAACTGCTTGTCGACGAAGAACGAAACGTAGGCTTCGCGCATCTCTACGCCCAGGCCGACCGAGATTTCGACAGTGCCCTGGACGGTCGCACCGCCCTTCGGCATGCGCACGTAAACGGGCTGCTTGTCTTTGGTTTGAGCAAAGACGGTGGCCTTCTCGGTTCCGAGAAGCTTGCCCTTCACGTCGTACAGGAAGGCTTCGATGATGTTGTCGCCTTGGCCGAGCGTACCGGCCTCGATCTTGAATGCGACGAGGCCCTTCGACCTGTTGGCGTTCAGGTTCTTGCTGCCGATGTTGACTCCGTTGATTCGCAGAGAGATCTTGGCGGCTTTGGCGCCCGAGTACTGAACTCCGAGCGACGGCGATTCGCTGCTCCTAATGAACCTGATCGTGGCGTCGACGTAGACGAAACTAAAGGCGGCGGCAGCGAGCAGAGTTGCCCCTGCGGCGGCCAAAAAGCGCTTGACTGTCATTCCCATTTGCATGCACCCTCCGGGTAGTGGTTAGCGAGAAAGGTTATCCCCGTTGCGGGCTATTGTACCCATGGGGAAGTCCTTTGCAAGGACGGGGTTCGCCAGGCGGCTAGTTCGGATTGACGGCAAATCGATATCCGGCGATGGATGGATGGTTTGTAACTATGACCAGGTCTGCGAGGAACGGCTCGTCGGAGCTCATTTCAATTGTGGTGGCGCCCTTCGGAAGTGCGAACTCGCCGACGAGATATGCGGCTCGCTTTCCCGCCTGCGGCGCCGCGTCGATTTCGCCGACCTTGAACCGAACCGGGGCCAGTTGGCCGTTGCGAAGGGTCCGCGCGAATATCTTGTGCCGGCCGGCGTCTTCCACGGCGATCGTGAAGGGCAGGACTTGGCCGGGGGAGACTCGAAGGGCGGTCGTGCCTTTCCCGGGGCTGGCTTCCGGCGCCTGGACCGCGGACAGGTTATCGATGGGCAGGTCTTCGAGTTGATAGGTCTTTGTGAAGGATGGCGAGTCGAGTGAGACGACCCTTATGGCGCCGTTGGGAATAGTTTGTGAGCGCCGCTCGACTTCCGCTCCGCTCTCGTTCAAGATCGCTATGCGCCGTCCCAGGTTGGCCATAAAGACGCCGTCGTTCCTGTCGTCGAAGAGCTTCGCGTCCGCGCGGCCCTCTTGGATGAGCGATAGCCTGTAGATGGCGTGCCTGGCGAGGCTGATGAACTGCTTCCAGGCATCGCGCTTCGCCGGCAGGAAGAGTATGAGGCCCTTGCCGTGCCGATTGGACCATGCCTTCGCGGCATCGATCTCTACCGGCGCCTCGAACCTGCCTTTGAGGGGAACCGGCTCGGCTTGGGTGTCGGATTCGGCGACCGTTATGCGATCGATGGGGACGTGGGTGTCGGCCGATAGCCCGCTCATCTCCAAAGCCAGTACGCCGTTTGGCGCCAGGTCCTTGTCGGCGCTGAACCGAAACTGTTGGAGTCCGCCCTCGGCGCTCACTCCGGCGAGGACCTTGCCTTGGGAACGCACTTCGAGGGTCTGTCCTTCCCAGCGGAAGTTGCGGAACGAGATGGTGAGAATCGAGTTTTTTTCGCGGCTCACGGGAACGCGCAACACCGCGCCGTTTTTGGCGAGGCGCACGCCTTCCGCTGCCGGTCCCCATCCGCCGAGGAGATACTCCGTGTCCCATTTCGTTCCCAGGTCGATCGTGTAGCTGGCGGGCAACTCGCCGACCCAGCGCGAAGTATCCGCGGCGACGTGCAACCCGGAGGCAAAGCCGAAAAGCCGTTGATAGACCGCCGTATTGCCCTGCGGATCGGCCATCTTCCCGAAGTCGTAGGCAACCACGACCCCTCCGGCCTCCACCCATTCGGAAAGTTCTTGCAAGGTCTCGGCTTTCCAAACCGTGCCCTCGAAAACGATGGCGACACGATAGGGCTTGAGCGCGCCTGCGATTACGGCGGATTCTTCCAGGACGTCGAAATCGGCGTAGTCGCGCAGTTCCACCATGGCTCGGTACGTAAGCGGCGGGGCGGGTTGGGGATGCGCGAGCAGGTGCGAACTGGTGGGGTGCATTACGGCGACGTCGACGGCGGGGCTACCGACCAGCAAGTTGGCGGCAAGGGCGTCGAGTTCGGCGGCATTCGCTCGGTATAGAGTGGGCCAACCGACGTAGCCATGTGACCCGAGTGACAGGGCTTCGAAGAACTGTTGTCCGAAATCGCCAGTCTTGAGCGTAGAGGCTTGAGTCCAGATCGGGAGGGTTTGTGCCCGCGCTGCGCCGCGAATTCTGCCGAGCGACATCGCCCAGTTGTTCGCAAAATCGAAATAGCCCACGTTGGACACCAGCATTGCGTCTGCATTGACCTTGACCGCCTCGGCCACACGATAGATGTCCAGCCCCAAGCCCGGATGATCGTCGGGCGGCCCTATCGGCACCACGATCGGCGACTCTTTGAAGATGTTGCGGCCAATGTCGCCGAGACTCCGAACGAGGGCCGGTATGGCTGCCCGATACCAGTCCATGAACTGCAAGCGCGCGGGGTATGGATACGTTGGTCCGAGCGGGATCGGGGCCTGTTTCGGATCAACGGGCTCCATGCCCCAGTTTTTGTAAGCAGACTCGACGGAGCCGTGCTCCGCAACCAGGTTCTTCTGCCAAGAGGCCTTCGCAAAGTCGTCGCCGCACCAGTATCCGGAAGCCGGTGGATCGACCTTCAGCTGCTCTTTCCATCTCACAGCGTATGTTTCGGACAGCTTGGCTAGCCCGGTAAACATGGATGCGTCTCCGTACTCGCCGTACACTCCCAGCGAAACGAAGCCGGGCTTAGGAAACCTTCTATTCATTGCTCCGTAGCGGTTAGCGGTCCATCGGACCCGCTCAGGATTCCACGGAGACCAGGCAGGTACGCGCTCGCCCGTCGACACGTCGATGCTGCCGTTTCCGACGGCGAGACCGTTCTCAAACGGCAGGAAGGTCGAAAATACGCTGACCGCCCATCCGCCTCCAGCCTGGGCAATGGCGGCACGTTGCGCGGCCAAGTTCGACAGATCGTATATGCCTGCTCCCGAGTCCGGGGCGGTGAGCTTGTCCGTTTCGGAAACGAATAGGTCGACGCCGCTCGCCACCAGAAAGCCGAGGGATTCCGCCGGCGGGACGAAGCTTGCCAATCGTAGGGCTTGGCCCTGTTCAGGATTGAACGCTCCGGACGACGCAAGAATGGGCACCAGTCGAGAAAGGTCTTCCGAGCCCGTTTGCCCATGGCCGAGCGCCAATGCCGCCACCGCAGGAATCAAGCAAAGCATCTGACTAAGAGAGACCGCTCGTCGGCGGGCGTCGTGTCATGCGCGTTCGATCTCGGAAAGAACCTTCTCCAACTCGACGTTGCCCGGGCCGGCAGCCTCACGCAACTGCTTGGCCAGCCGCGAGGCCTCGTCTCTTCGTCCGGTTTGCTTTGCCGCCATGGCCAGGTTAAGGGCGATAGGAAGAGATGTCGGGCGCGCGCGGAGCACCACCGCCAGCATATTGTAGGCGTCCTCGGCCTTATCCTGGCCAACAAGCGACCCGGCCAACTCTCCGTAGGCGGGCTCGCATCCCGGGAAGATTTCGATTACTTTCCGCGCCGCGGCCTCGGCATCTTCGAACCGTTGAACGCGGTTATACAACGTGCTCAGCAGCGCCCAGAGCTTCCAGTAGTCCTGCATCCAGTCTTTCATAGGCTCGAGCTCGTCGATGGCGCGCTTGAACTCTTCCTTTTCCATATGCTGCTGTGCGCGCTGCAGAGCTTCGATTCTTTTCGGCTGCTCGAGTTCATAGAGCCAAGCCTGCGTGTTCGCCTTTGTGTCTTGGTCGATCTCTCCCGCGAGAATGGTCTTCAGAACGTCCGTAATCTCGTGTTCCCTTCCGGCCTTCCCGAGGGTTTGCGCGTACTCGAGGAGCAGGCCGACGTCTTGCGGGGTCTCTTCGAGGCAATCCTCATAGAAATCCATGGCCCGGTCGAATTCCCCTTTACCCACGAGGTAGGGCGCGTAGTACCGCTTAACCTTCAGGCTATTGTCGGTCTTCTCGAGACCTTCATCGAAGGCCTTTTGAGCGTCGGCATGGCGCTCTGCCTGAAGCAGCGACAAGCCGTACTTGGCCCAAGCAACGGGCGAGTTTGGATTTTGGTCGATAACCGCTTTCCACATTGCCGGGACTTCGTGGCCGCGTCCCGTGCCGACCATCAAACCTGCAAGGAAGTCCATGGTCGGCTTGTCGGGGCCTTCCAGATCGAGAGCCTTCTTGAACGAGCGCTCGGCGTTCGCAACCATGTTGAGCTGCTGCTGTACGAGGCCGAGGCGTGTGAAGAGCGCAGGCTCGAGGTCGGGAACGTCCACGTCCTCGCCGGCCGACTTCTTCGTGAGCATCTTGGCCCGCTCTTCATCCAGGACGCGGATCGCCTTCTCGTACATGTCCGCCGCCTCGTTAGGCTTGCCCGAGCCTTGGTAGATGCCCGCCGTGGCGTAGTAGCCGCGCCAGTCAAAGGGAATCATTTCCAGGAGCCTCTTGAGCTTGCTCTCGACGACCTCGAGGGTGCCGACCCCGCTTTGTGCGCAGAGCTGGCTTAGCTGGAGAACCGCCTCGTATGGGCCGAGGAAGTCCTTGTCTCGCTCCACGGCGCTCAAAAGCTCGTCGAATGCCGCCGGTAAGTCGAAGCTCTTCGAAACCTGGCTGCCCGCCTGGCCGATATATGAAATGGCGTCGAATCCCAGCAGAAAATCGTAAAACGCCTGCGGATCGTCGGTGCCGAACTCCATTTTTTCGGCGAACTCGGGCAGGAGGGTTATCTCGACGCCCTTGGCGAGCTCTGATACCATCCAACGCACCGTATCGAAAATTTCGGGAACGCCGAAGGTTTTCGTGGAGGTGCTGGAGCCGATGACTCCGGACTTCGAGAGACGGAGAGTCAACTCGTACTTGTCTTCAGCTTGTTTGATCGAGCCGTCGACGACCACATCCGCTCCCGACTGCTCTTGAACCTGCTTGACAAAGTCGTCGGCGTTGAGTTCTTCGGTTAGGTTTACGAAAGCTGCTTCCGGCTCAGCGGGCGTACCCACCCGGGCGACGTAGCTCACGAAGTTCGTGCCGACCTCGGGCTGGACCTTCAGGGCCTCGGAGAGGAACTGACAGAGTTGGCGGCCCAGTGCCGGGCGCACAGGTTCGGCGACGTTGAAGGGTAAGAAGGCGATGTTCGGCATAATAATAAATCGTCCCGGCGAGTTAGCATTTTAGCTGATTCGAGGCCGGCTCTGCGGTGCCTATCGGCTCGACTGCTGACGGTAAAGCGAAGTAGGCCCACCGGCAGGCTCTACCTCCACTGCGGCCCCACCGCCAGCCGCTGCCATCACGCGCTTCCAGCCGCGCTCATCTTCCGGGCGGGCGATAAGCGATCTTCGAAGCCTTATAAGGGCTTTTCCGTAAAGCTGTACGCCGCCCCGCCGATTCGGGATTAGTCGGCCAGAGTCCACTTCACTTGATCGACCCGCGCAAACCACGGGTAGACGAAAACGGGGCCTTGCGTTTTGTAGGCGACCCTCGATCGCAGTTCCAAATTGGGGCCGATGAACCGCTCCGGGTTCGACGTTACGACGACGGTGGTCCTCCAGTCGGACGTCATGGCGGTGCTCGTGTTCAGCGTCTCGTAGGCTTGCGTGTCGAAGTTGTACAGCGCGATTCTTTGCGAGATGTTCGGCACGCTGCAATGCGCCTCAACCGAGAACTCGAGTCTTGACGGCGTGGCGTTAGGCGAGGTCGCGTTCACTATCAGTTGAATCGGCGGCTCCTGCGACGAGAAGACAACTCCTGGCCTCATGACGAGGCGGTTATTGTCGCTCGCGAGTAGGCTAAGTAGGTTTCCGCTGATGACCGAACCGCGGAAAAGGCTAAAGGACGATGGCAGAACCGTAGTTGTCTGGGAATACTTGATCGTTGCGTAGTCGCCCTCGGATTGCCCGGTGACGTAAACGTTCCCCGCCGCGTCCACGGCCAACTCGCTGGCAACGTCAGTAGAGTTTAGTGGGCCGTTGTAGCGAGCAAGCCACAATTGATTGCCGTTGGAATCGTACT
This sequence comes from Fimbriimonadales bacterium, assembly GCA_051003155.1. Classification (GTDB taxonomy): domain Bacteria; phylum Armatimonadota; class Fimbriimonadia; order Fimbriimonadales; family ATM1; genus JACDEQ01. The sequence continues at coordinate 90,371 of JBPCLO010000053.1, forward strand.
TGATCGTTGCGTAGTCGAGGGGGAACGTTCCCGCGCCGGCGGACCAACCCGTGACGTAAACGCTGCCCCCTGCGTCCACGGCCAGCGCGTTGGCCCCGTCATCGGCGATTCCTGGGCCGGTGTAGCGAGCAACCCACAACTGATTGCCGTTGGAATTGTACTTGATCGTTGCGTAGTCGTAGCCGGTTCCCACGGCGTAGGAGAGGCCCGTGACGTACACGTTCCCCGCTGCGTCCACGGCCAGCGCGTTGGCGGCGTCATCGGCGTTTCCTGGGCCGTTGTAGCGAGCAACCCACAACTGATTG